>WBUN01000111.1 GCA_008933705.1 Hyphomicrobiaceae bacterium | reverse complement strand
CGACCTGCAGGGTGGGCGTGGAGCGCGGCCTTGCCCAGTTGCCGCCGGCCGGCGTCGCGGAGGCCGCCACGCTGGCCAGCATCATGGCACCGCCGCACGTGCGCCTCGCCTGCCAGATTCGCCCGCGCCAGGCGATCACGGTCACGCGCCTCGTGCCGCCTCCGTCCCGCGCCGGCGCGGGGCGGCGTCTGCCGGGCAGCGACGCCCAGGGTGTCGAGCGCTGCCTCGTCGTGCTGTTTCTCGACACGCGCGGCTTCACCGAGATCAGCGAGAAGCGGCTGCCCTACGACGTCGTCTTCATCCTCAACCGCCTGTTCGCGGAGGCCGGCGACGCCATTCGCCGCAACGGCGGAGCCATCGACAAGTACCTGGGCGACGGGCTGATGGCGATCTTCGGCGCCCGCGACGGCGAGGACGAGGGATGCCGGCAGGCTTTGCGCGCGGCGTGCGACATCGACCTGGCGCTCGACCGCCTCAATCGCGAGATCAAGGGCGAGCTCGGCATGCCGTTGCGCATCGGCATGGGCATCGACGTCGGACCGCTGGTGGTCGGGCACATCGGCCACGGCGACACGGCGTCCGTCACCGTCATCGGCAACACCGTGAATGCCGCGAGCCGTCTTGAGGCCCTGACCAAGGAGAAGAAATGCCAGCTCATCGCCGCCGTCGAGGTGCTGGAGCGCGCCGGCGTGAGCCTCCATTCGTTCCCCTGTGAGGACGTGGCGATCCGCGGGCTTTCCACGCCCCGTCCGGTCGCCGTAATCAAGCGCGCACGCAAGCTGCACACTCTCACCGGGCCGAAGACCACGCGCGTGGCGGAGGCGTGATCGCTCGCCTTTCGGCCTCGGCTGAACGACGCCAACCTCTGCTGTCATCCCGGCCGGAGCGAAGCGGAGAGTCCAACACGGGCGCCATTCCCGCATCGCACACCCCGCTCCGCCCTGAGCGCGTCGAAGGGCGGCCACGCCGGCCGTGGTTCGACAGGCTCACCACGGAGGACCGTTCCAACCGAAAAGCGCAGGTGTGCGGGCCGCTGAAATGGCGCGCGCGGCTGCAGGGGTGATCTGCAGGGAACGTGGCCCATGCAGCCGGTAACCTGGGCCCCCGCCTTCGCGGGGGTGACGCTGGTGGGTGGGGTGCGCGAGTGCTTCGCCATCGCAGTGAAATGCGAACCGATCAGCCAACACTGACGTCATGCCCGCGTCGCATACCGCGCTCCGCCCTGAGCGCGTCGAAGGGCGGCCGCGCCGGCCGTGGTTCGACGGGCTCACCACGGAGGAGCGTTCGAGCCGGAAGGGGAACCTCACGTGACGTCATTCCCGCGGAGGCGGGCAGCCAGGTCACATTGCAACGCAGGTGTGCGTGTCGCTGGAATGGCGCGCGCGGCAGCGGGTGTGCTTTGCGGCAAGCATCGCCCGTGCGGTCCGGGGACCTGGGCCCCCGCCATCGTGCCGGAGGCGCGTCTTCGACGCGACGCGGGGGTGACGCCGGTAGGTGGGGTGCGCGGGTGCTTCGCCATCGCAGTGAAATGCGAACCGATCAACCAACACTGACGTCATGCCCGCGTCGCACACCCCACTCCGCCCTGAGCGCGTCGAAGGGCGGCCGCGCCGGCCGTGGTTCGACAGGCTCACCACCGAGGACCGTTCCAACCGGAAGGGAAACCTCTCGTGACGTCATGCCCGCGTAGGCGGGCACCCAGGGCACTTCGCAACAGAGGTGTGCGGGCCGCTGAAATGGCGCGCGCGGCCGCGGGCGTGCTCTGCGGGGAATGTGACCCGCGCGGCCCGGTGCACTGGCCCCCCGCCTTCGCGGGGGTGACGCTGGTGGGTGGGGCTCGCGAGTGCCTCGCCATCGCAGTGAAATCCGAACCGATCGTCCGACACGGACGTCATGCCCGCGTCGCACACCCCGCTCCGCCCTGAGCGCGTCGAAGGGCGGCCACGCAGGCCGTGGTTCGACAGGCTCACCACGGCGGGGAACGCCGCGTCCTGATCGCCCCTGTTGCAGGATCAGCCTACCCCAGCGCCTCGCAGAAGCCCTGGTACTGGGTGACGATCGGCTGGCCGAACAGCCCGAAATGGCGCGAATGCACGGCGGGGTGCGCCCCCCTCGTCTCGTCCTTGTCATAGACCGTGGTGATGTGCAGGAAGCCCTCGGTAACCACCTCGAGAAAATGCATGGCGTTGACGGCCCTGACGATGCGCAGGGTGCCGGTGCCGCGCTCGTTCTTCATGTCGGCGGTCTGCGCGTCGGCGTCGATGGCGCCGATCACGAACGCCAGCGGCGCCGTCTGCTCGACGGCGAACTCGCCCTTCTCGTAGGCGTGCGTGGTCCCCTCCGTGAAGCTGCACGCGAAGGCCTTGGGCTCATCGGCGGCGCATGCGCCTGCCAGCACCAGCAGCAGCACCAGCGCAAACGTCGAGCGGTAGATCATGGGCCATCCCCGTCGTGGCATCGGCCAGGTCAGCGCGCCGGCTCGCATTTCGTCGGCTCGTGGAACGCGATTTCCTTGAGCTCGCCGCGAATGGCGAACTCGCCGTAGTCGATGTACAGCTTGCGGCTGACGCCGTTCTCGAAGAACAGGAAGGTGAGCTCGTAGACGGGCACGGCATCCTTCTTGTCGGAGCCCGCCTCGAAATAGCCGATCGACACCGGCCACGCCGCGATCCGATCGAGCCGTTCCGCGTTCTTCACCGCCGGCAGCTTCCTGTTGCCGCCCGCCGGCATGAAGCGGCCGATCGCGGACACCGTGTCGTAGACCTTCTCGCCCTTCTCCGACCCGTCGTAGAGATCGGCCCGGAACGAGGTCTTGCCCGCCTTGGCGGCGGCGATGAGCGCGATCGAATGCTGGATCGGGAAGTACACGCCCGCCTTCAGCGACAGCCCCTTCTTGATCGGCTTGGTCAGCTCGACCTTCACGTCATCCGAGGTGCTGGCCCGGCCGGCGTCGCCGGAGGTGGATTCCGTCGGCTTCTCGTCGCGCAGTTGCGTCGAGTTGAAGCGGAAGCGCTTGGCTTTCCCGTCCTCCCAGCTCGACGAGCGCAGGTCGGTGATGACCGCCGCGCCGCTCTGGTTCTCCATGTTGGTGACGAACCGCATGTTCTGCGTGTAGCCCTCGCACGCCGAGCCGGTCAGCTCGTACACCATGCGCCCGGTGACGGCCGTCACACCCGTGCCGCCCCGGGCCTCGGCCAGCGTCATCTCGTAGACCGCGCGGTGGGGAGCGAGCACGATGCCCTGTCCGGCCGCACTGGCCGGCGCCGCCGCCCACAGCGCCAGCAAGGTCAGGGAAGCTGCGTGCGCCGCCGCACGGGGTGCAGGAAGGGGGTTCTTCATGGTGCTTGTTTTCTCACAGAGAAGGGCGCTTCTAAGGCCTCTCCCTTGCAAATCCTTAATTGCCCGCCATTGTTCTGCAAGGCCATTGGCGCCCCCGGCCTCGACCGGAACGTCCGGGACGAAACGGCGGCGCCCATGACAAGCACGCGGGAACGAGAAGCGCAATGACTGCGAAAGGGCCATCGGTCACGAAGGCCGGGCATCAGGCAACTGCGGCTGCGGTGCTGGACCGCCGCACGTTCCTGCGGCCCATTGCCCACCGCGGCCTGCACAATGCCGCCAAGGGGATGATCGAGAACACCGGCCCCGCCTTTCTTGCCGCTATCGAGAAGGGTTACGGCATCGAGTGCGACCTGCAATCGGCCGCCGACGGCACGCCCATGGTCTTCCACGACGAGACGCTGGACCGCCTCGTGGATGGCGCCGGTGCGGTTGCAGCCCGCCTCCCGGCCGATCTCGCCGCTCTGCGCTACAGGGGCCAGGACACGCGCATCCTGCGCTTTGCCGATTTCCTGGCGCTGGTCTGCGGGCGCGTGCCCCTGCTGGTCGAGGTCAAGAGCAACGACGCGCCCGCACCGGCCGGGTTCCTCGAAAACATTGCCGGCGCCGCATCCGCCTACGCCGGACCCATCGCGCTGATGTCGTTCGACCCTGCCCTGGTCTCGGCGCTCGGGGCTTTGGCACCGGCCGTCCCGTGCGGACTGGTGGTCGGCAGCAATCAACTGCCCCCCGCCGCATGGTACAGCATGGAAGAGGGGGTCGCGGCGGCAACCGACCTGCTCGGCGCGGCGCCCGAGGCGCTCGCCTTCCTCGCCGTCGACGTGAGGCTGCTGCCGCTGGCACACGCCTGGCGCGCCCGCAGCGGGCTGGACCTGCCCCTGTTCGTATGGACGGTACGCACGCCAAAGGATCGGGCCGTCGCCGCCCGCTTTGCGGATGCGCCGATCTTCGAGGGTTTCGAGGCCTGACCGGCGGCTCAGTTCGCCGACGGCGGCTTGCCGGCACGGGCCCGTTGGTAGAGCGGCATCACGCGGCTCAAGTTGTCCTTGATGAGCTTGATGCGCGTCTCGCCGGAGGGGTGGGTGGAGAGCCATTGCGGCGGCGCGCCCTTGGCGGCCCGGCTCATCTTCTGCCACAGCGTCACCCCCGCCTCCGGGTTGTAGCCGGCACGGGCGGCCAGCTCCATGCCGATGAGATCGGCCTCCTTCTCATCGCTGCGGCTGAACTGCAGCGTCATCAGGCTGCCGCCGGCGCGCGCCAGCTCGCCCGCGTTGCTGCCGATCAGCAGCGCAATGACGACCGTGCCGGCGTTGGTGAGCGTCACCTTGGCGGCCCGCTCGCGCGCATGCTCGCGCAACGCGTGCGCGATCTCGTGGCCGATCACCATGGCGACCTCGTCATCGGTCAGCTTGAGCGTCTCCACCAGCCCGCTGAACACGGCGATCTTTCCGCCCGGCATGCAGAACGCGTTGATGTTGCGCGACCTGATGAGCGTCACCTCCCAGCGCCAGTCCTTGGCGCGCTCGTTCCATTTCTGGGCATACGGCAGAAGCTCGCGCGTGATGCGCTCGATGCGCTTGGCCTGGGGATCGTCCGGCGGCGCGGTGAGGCCCCGGCTCGTCGCCTGGCTGCGCAGCTGTCCGTATTGCAGTTGCGCGGCCTGCTCCAGCTTCTCCGCCGACACCAGGCGGCGCACGAACGAGGGCCGCCCGACCTGAACGCCCTCCTGCTCGGTGCGTTGCGCGACGGCCGGCGCCGCCGCCAGCAACGCCAAGCCTGCAGCACCCGCAATGACCCAGCGACGCATCATCATTCCTCCACCCGGATGGCCTTGTTGCCCGCGCCACCATCCTGTGATCCTTTAGCCGTAGCAGGCGCCGATTGTCGAGGCGCCAGGCCCGTTGTCCCAGGTGATGAGCACAGTGCAGCAATCACGCGTGGAGGTCGTGCCGGCGATGGCCGGCATTCCGGTCGCCGACTGGGACGCCTGCGCCAATCCCGACGCAACGCTGTTCAATCCCTTCATCGCGCATGCCTTTCTCAAGGCGCTCGAGGATGCCGGCACGGTCGGCGGGCGCACGGGCTGGTCGCCGCGCCATCTCGTCATGAAGGAGGCGAACGGCAGCATCGGCGCCTGCGCGCCCTGCTACCTGAAATCGCACAGCCAGGGCGAGTACGTCTTCGATCATTCCTGGGCCGAGGCCTACATGAATGCCGGGGGCCGCTATTACCCCAAGCTGCAGATCGCCGTGCCGTTCACGCCGGTGCCGGGGCGGCGGCTGCTGGTGCGCCCCGGGGCAGCGGAGGCCGATCGCGAGGCACTGCTGGTCGCAGCCGCCACCGAGCTCGTCCAGCGCAACGGCCTGTCAGGGCTCCACATCACCTTCCTCACCCAGGCCGAATGGAACCGCCTCGGCACCCGCGGCTTCCTGCAGCGCACCGACCAGCAGTTCCACTGGCGCAACGCCGGCTATGCCAGCTTCGAGGATTTCCTCGCCTCGCTCGCCTCGCGCAAGCGCAAGGCCGTGCGCAAGGAACGCGAGCAGGCGCTCGCCGGCGGGCTCGGCGTCGAATGGATCACCGGGCGCGACATCACCGAGGCGCACTGGGACGCCTTCTTCACGTTCTACATGGAGACGGGCTCGCGCAAATGGGGCCGGCCCTATCTCAACCGCAAGTTCTTCTCGCTGCTCGGCGACGTCATGGGCGAGCGCTGCCTGCTCATCATGGTCAAGCGCGGCAGGAAGACCATCGGCGGCGCGCTCAACCTGATCGGCGGCGACTGCCTCTACGGCCGCTACTGGGGCGCCGTCGAGCATCATCCCTGCCTGCATTTCGAGGTGTGCTACTACCAGGCCATCGAGTTCGCCATCCGCCACAAGCTCGCCCGCGTCGAGGCCGGCGCGCAGGGCGAGCACAAGCTGGCGCGGGGCTACCTGCCGACCACCACCTACTCGGCGCACTACATCGCCAACGCGTCGCTGCGCCGCGCCGTCGCCGACTACTTGGTGCGCGAGCGCGCTTACGTGGAAGCCGCCGGCGAGCAGCTCACCGGGCTTGCCCCCTTCCGCAAGACTTCTGCGGCCGGGGAGGGCTGAGCGGCGGATCAGACCAGGCGGCCGTAGCCCGCGGCCAGGAGGTCGTTGAGGCGCGAGGCAAGCTGCCTGGCGTCGACGAAGTTGGCGGCCCAACCCGCAATCAGCAGCACCAGAACCGCCGAGGCGATCAGCCGGTCGCGGCGCTGGATGCGGCGGCTGTCGCGCTTCCGCCGCAACCTGCGGTAAGGGAGATTCGAGTTGCCCGTCCCTTCGCGGGCGACGGCGTTATGCATCGTGCCCACCCTGAATTTTCTCGTTCCTGGCAGGATATCGCACACCCCCTTCGTATTCGATGAAAGTCCAGCGCGACTTGACGATTGGGTTACGCGCCAATTAACAACACGGGCGACAGCAAGCGAAGGAAGGCGCCGATGGCCTACGATTCCAGCAACGTCTTCGCCAAGATCCTGCGCGGCGAGCTGCCGTCCGAGAGGGTCTACGAGGACGCCGACACGTTCGCCTTCATGGACATCATGCCCCGCTGCCAGGGGCACACGCTGATCGTGCCGAAGACGCCCGCGCGCAACATCCTCGACGCCAGCCCCGCGCAGCTAACGGCCTGCATGAAGACCGTGCAGAAGATATCGGCCGCCGTCATGAAGGCCTTCAACGCTCAAGGCGTCACGCTCACGCAGTTCAACGAGCCGGCGGGCGGCCAGGTCGTCTTCCATCTCCACTTCCACGTGCTGCCGCGCTGGGAGGGCGTGGCGCTCGGGCCGCACACCGGCAAGATGGAGAAGCCCGAGGTGCTGGCCGCCAACGCCGAGAAGATCAGGAAGGCGCTGGCGGGGTGAGCGGCGGCTTCCTGCGATGAGCCGCTGGACGCACGACCCCGACGGCGCCGCCGACGAGCTGGTCCGGCGCAGCCTCGACGATCTGGCTCTCGGCCATCGCGTTCTGGCAGCCAACCAGGGTGGAGAGGTGCCCGCGCTGCTCGCCGCACGCGGCCATGCCGTCTCGCTGTGGAACCGGCGCCTCGCCGCGGGTCGCGCCGCAACGCCGTGGCCTGCCTCCGGTCCCTTCGATGCCGCGCTGCTGCGTCTGCCCAAGGCCAAGGACGAGGTGGAGATGGCCGTCCACGCCGTCCTCGGCGCGCTCGCGCCCGCCGGCCGGCTGATCCTCTACGGCGGCAACGACGAGGGCATCCGCTCGGCCGCGGCGATGCTGGGCGCCCTGTGCGGGAGCATCGGCACGCTGGCCGTGCGCGGACACGGCCGCGTGGTCGCCGCCGGGGCGGCCGGCGCTGCGGCCCTGCGCACGCCCCTGTCGGCCTGGCGCACCGTCGTGCCGCTGACAATCGGCGGCATCGCGCGCGACTGGGTCGCCTATCCCGGCATCTTCGCCGCCGGCCGCCTCGATGAAGGCACGGCGCTGCTCATCGGCGCGCTGCCGAGGCTCGCCGCCGGCGCCCGCGTGCTGGACTACGGCTGCGGCTCGGGCCTCATCGCGGCCGCGGCCCTGGCGGCCGAGCCCGGCCTCGCCGTCGACCTCCTCGACAACGACGCCGTGGCGATCGAGGGGGCGCGCGAGAATGTGCCCGCCGGCCGCCTCATTCTCGGCGAGCGCCTCGCCGACGCGGGCGCGATGCCCTACGCCGCCATCCTGTCGAACCCGCCCCTGCATCGCGGCATCGCCGAGGACCACGGCCTGCTCGAGCAGCTCATCGCCGACGCCCCGGCGCACCTTGCGCCCGGCGGCACCCTGCAGATCGTGGTGCAGCGCCGCATCCCCCTCGACCGCCTGTTCGCCACGCATTTCGGCAGCGCTTCCGTCGTCGCCGAGAACGGCCGCTATCGCGTCTGGCGGGCTGCGAAGGCGTAAGACGAGCGAGGCGACCAGCTCAAGGCGATCCGGCCGCGGGCGGCGTGATGCGGGTACAGCCGGCGGCCCTCTCCCCGCTTGCGGGGAGAGAGAGCCGGGGTGAGGGACAGCCGCATGCTCCGACCGTAGCCCTCGCGGCCACGCTCCCCGCAGATCGCTCCCGCGGCCGCGCGCGCCATTTCAGCGGCCCGCACACCTGCGTTGCAATGTGACCTGGCTTCCCGCCTCCGCGGGAATGACGTCACTTGAGGTGCCCCTTCCGATTGGACCGGTCCTCGGTGGTGAGCCTGTCGAACCACGGCCGGCGTGGCCGCCCTTCGACGAGCTCAGGGCGGGGCGGGGTGTGCGACGCGGGCATGACGTCAGTGTCGGACGATCGGTTCGGAAATCACTTCGGTTGCGAGGCACTCGCGAGCCCCACTCACCACCGTCACCCCCGCGAAGGCGGGGGCCCAGGTCACCGGGCCGCGCGGGCCATGCCTGCCGCAGAGCACGCCCGCAGCCACGCGCGGCATTTCGACGGCCCGCACACCTGCGCTTTCCGGTTGGAACGGTCCTCCGTGGTGAGCCTGTCGAACCACGGCCGGCGCGGCCGCCCTTCGACGCGCTCAGGGCGGAGCGGGGTGTGCGACGCGGGCATGACGTCCGTGTTGGATGGTCGGTTTG
>WBUN01000026.1 GCA_008933705.1 Hyphomicrobiaceae bacterium | reverse complement strand
CCTCACCCCGGGCGACCGCCGCACGCTTCATGACCGATCTCGTACTGCGCCTGAAGCGATCGTGGCAGCGGGTCGCCCGTGCCTCGCGGCAACACCTTCTCCGCCATTCGCCGGCCTGGATCCGCCGCGCCTTCGGCCGGCCGGCGACCTATCTCGACATGGTGCTGGTCGATCACGGCATCTTCCGGCTGATCTATCTCAACCGCCACCGCCTGTCGGCCGAGGCGTGGCGTTCGGCCCAGCCGGCGCCGCACCAGTTCCGGTGGCTTGCCGAGAGCGGCATCCGCACCGTCGTCAATCTGCGCGGCGAGCACGAATCGGGAAGCTACTGGCTGGAGCAGCGGGCCTGCGCCCGGCATGGCCTGAAGCTGGTCAACTTCAAGCTGCGCTCGCGCTCGGCGCCGCTGCCGTCTGGCCCGGCCTCAAGGCGCCGCCGGACCCACGCCTGCTCGCGCCGGCCGTCGCCGAGGTGCTGCGGCTGCCCGACAACGTATCGAGCTTCCTGACGTTTGCATTCGTCTCGACGTTGTCGATCGCCGCGGCGGCGACGCTGCGGCTCTGGCGCGGCCGCGCCCTGCCCATGCCGACGGCCGGGCTCTATGCGCTTGCCGCGATTGCCCCGCCGCTGCTGGCGCTGATCCTCGCCTATCTGCGCGTGACGCAGTTCGACCGCTCGATCTCGTTTGCCCTGTTCGCTGTCGTGCTCGCCGCCTTGTTCTACTTGGTTGCCGACCGCTTCGACAACATCGTGCCGGAGGCGAAGTCGCCGCTGACGCGCTTCGCCACCGGCTGCTTTGCAGCGGCCACCACGGCGGCCATGACGCTTGCGTTCGTCATGGTGCTCGACCGCGGATATCTGACGGTCGCCTTCGCCGTCACGGCGCTGACGACATCGATCTTCGCCGTCGTCGACCGCATCGTCCTGCTCAGGTACGTCGTCGCCGCCCTCGGCTTCATCGTGCTGGGGCGTCTGATCTGGGATCCGCGCATCATGGGCGCCGATGTCGGCAGCATCCCGATCCTCAACTGGCTGCTGCTCGGCTACGGCGCGCCGGCCGTCGCCTTCCTCGGCGCGGGACATCTGCTCAAGCGCGAGGGCGAGGATCTGGCGGTGCGCATCTGCGATGCGCTCGGCGTCTTGTTCGCCGCGCTGCTGTTCTTCTTCGAGATCCGCCACGCGTTGAACAGCGGCGACCCCCTGGCGCCGGTGTCGGGACATGTCGAGCAGGGATTGCTCGCGCTGACGAGCCTGTGCTTTGCCTATGTTCTCATGCGGCTCGATCTCGGACGGTCGAACCCCGTCTTCCGCGCCGCATCGCTTGCCTTCGGCGTCGCCTCTGCGGTCCAGGTCGTGTTCGGTCTGGGGCTGCTGGAGAATCCGCTGTTCGTCAGCGACCGCGTGGCTGGCGCCGCCATCTTCAGCTCGCTGTTGTTGGCCTATCTGCTCCCGGGCATCGCGGCCGCGCTGCTCGCCCGTGCCTCGCGCGGCCATCGCCCTGACTGGTATGTGGCCGGAGCAGCGGGCCTCGCCATGCTGCTGCTGTTCGGCTACGTCACGCTCGAGGTGCGCCACGTGTTCCAGGGCGAGGAGATCACCATGTGGCGCAGCACCGGCGCTGCGGAGGTGTGGTCCTACTCGGCGGCCTGGCTCGGGCTCGGCCTCGTCTTCCTGGCCTACGGCATCTGGCGCGGCTCCAAGGAGGCGCGGCTCGCCTCCGCTGCCCTCGTCGTGTTGTCGGTGCTGAAGGTGTTTCTCTACGATCTATCCGGCATCACAGGGCTGTGGCGCGCGCTGTCGTTCATCTGCCTCGGTGCGGTGCTGATCGGCATCGGCCTCGTCTACCAGAAGCTCGTTTTCGCCAAGCCGAAGTCCAGGCCGGCTGCCACATGAAGCAGCGGGCATTGCCCCGCTCACGCCAGCGCAGCGCGCACGGCTGCACGCACCTGCTCCAGCGTGAACGGCTTGGATATCTCGCGCGCGATTCTTGATTTGAGATGCTTGGCGCGATCCAGCTCGCCGGCGAAGCCCGACATCAGGACCACGCGCAGTCCGGGCGCGGCCGCCAGGGCCTTCTCGATCAGCTCGATGCCGTCGATGCCCGGCATCTGCACATCGGAAATGAGCAGATCGATGCGCTTCGCGGCCGCCTGTAGCTGGTCGAGCGCCTCCGAGCCGTCCTGGGTAACGATCACCTCGTGGCCGTCGCTGGCAAGCGCACGCTGCACAAGATCGCGAGCCGCTGCATCGTCGTCGGCCAGAAGGATGCGTGCCATCGAAGCCCTCCCTCGCGAGGCCCTAGGCCTCCCCCGTTGCTGTCCTGTCTCACGCTCCCCCGCGCACGACCTGGCCCACGTAGGGGAGCTCGCGGTAGCGGCGCGCAAGATCCATTCCGTAGCCTACCACAAATACGTCGGGGCATTGGAACGCGCCGAAATCGGCGGCAATTTCGGCCGCGCGCACGGCCGGCTTGTCGAGCAGAACGCAGGTCAGGACCTGTGCTGCTCCCCGCGCGGCAATCAGATCCTTCGCAAATGCCAGCGTGCGCCCTGACTCCAGGATGTCGTCGATGATGAGCACGTTGCGGTCGTGCACATCCGTCTCGATATCCCGCAGGATCTCGACCCGGCCCGAGGATCGCATGGCCTCGCGGTAGCTCGACAGCGACAGGAAGTCGATTTCCGGCGTCAGCCCGACGCGATGCAGGGCTCGGATGAGATCGGCGGCAAATACGAAGCTGCCGGTCAGGACGGCCACGACCAGCAGCTTCTCCAGCTTCTGCACCGCGATCTGCCTGGCGATCTCGTCGATCCGGGCAGCAATCGCCTCAGCGGAAAAAATGACCTTCACGGTCTCGTTCGTTGCCGTAGCGTCGGCCATGCGACACCTTTTTGCATCCCCGTGCATTCTATCCGATGGCGGGTCCGTACCCCGGCGTTGTATACGAGGACCGGCCCATCAGTCCGCCACAATCCTGAACGATTGATCGCTTTTCCCATTTTGCGCAGGAAAGGGTCATCGAACCCCTCGGGCCGGAGGCCGGGACAGAACGTGATTAGATTGCAGAGTATCGGCCTGAAGTATCCGCGCGGCGGCGAAGTGCTCCGCGACGTGACCTTTCATTTGCGCCCGGGCTCCTTTCACTTCCTGACCGGGCCATCGGGCTCGGGCAAGACGTCGCTGCTGCGGCTTCTTTTCATGTCGATGCAGCCGACGCGCGGCCAGATCCAGATACTCGGCCATGACATCAGCCGTGTGACACCCTCAAAGCGTGCGCAGCTGCGCCGCCGCATCGGCATCGTGTTTCAGGATTTCCGCCTGCTCGATCACATGACGACGTGGGAAAATGTGGCCATGCCCCTGCGCGTGACCGGCAAGCGCATTTCGGACTACAAGGAGGATGTCACCGATCTGCTGCAATGGGTCGGTCTCGGGGACCGCATGCATTCCTTTCCTTCAGTGCTGTCAGGCGGCGAGAAGCAGCGCGCGGCCATCGCGCGCGCGGTCATCAACAAGCCGGAGCTGCTGCTTGCCGATGAGCCGACCGGCAACGTCGACCCTCAGATGGCCCGCCGGCTGCTGCGCCTGTTCATCGAGCTCAACCGGTTGGGGACCTCCGTCGTCATCGCCACCCACGACCATCAATTGATGCGGCAGACCAAAGCGCCGCGCCTGGAATTGCACGAGGGCCATGTCCGGATCGTATGACAGACCGACGGGGCGGCCCACGCTGCAGCCCTCGCACGCGAGCCTGGAGCACGATCCCTACAGGGATCGCACCGGCCCTGCGACGTTCCCGAGCGCGCGCGTTCATCACGAGCAGCAGACGCGCACCGGGTTTCGGTCGAGTGGCGAGGAGCGCACGCCTCGCTCGCGCCGCACCGAGAAGGGACAGACGAATGCGCCGATCGTTCCAGCGGGCTCGGTCACCGGTCGATCGCTGACGCTGGTCATCACCATCATGTGCTTCCTCGCCTGTCTCACCGCCGGCGCGGTGTACATCATGAACCAGTCGGCTTCGGCCTGGATGCGCGACATCGCCAGCGAAGTCACGGTGCAGATCGAGGCCAAAGAGCGCACCGACATGGACAAGGTCGTTGCCGACGTCACCAGGTTCCTGTCGCAGCAGCACGGCATCGCCACCGTAAGGGCGTTGAGCGTTGCCGATTCGGCTCAGCTTCTGGAGCCCTGGCTCGGCCAGACGGAGGCGCTCAAGGCGCTGCCCGTTCCGCGTCTCATTGCGATTGAGATCGACCGCAACACCCCGCCCAATCTGGAAGCGCTGCGCGCAGCGTTGGACGAGCGGTTCAAGGGCGTCACGCTTGATGATCACCGCCGCTGGCAGCAGCAGATCCGCACCATCACCCGCTCGTTCGCGCTGGGCGGGCTCGCCATTCTTCTCCTGGTTGGTGCCGCCACCACCGCCGTCATCGTCTCCGCCACCAAGAGCGCCATGGCCTCGAACCGCGATATCGTCGAGGTGCTGCACTTCGTGGGCGCGACCGATCGCTTCATCGCGCGCGAGTTCGAGCGGCACTTTCTTCGGCTCGGCATACGGGCAGGGATCGTCGGGGCCGTGTGGGCCATGTTTGTGTTCCTGGTCATGCCGACGGTGATGGAGCTGCTCGGCGGGGGGTCGGTCACGATTGCCGAGATCCGCCGCCTGATCGGCACGGCCGCCCTCGACCCGCCGGGATACTTCCTGCTCGGCATCGTCGTTCTGGTGATCGCCGCGCTGTGCATGCTGACGTCGCGAATCGGCGTTTACCGAATTCTGAATAGTCAGCATTGATCAAGTTGCATCGGAAATGCTGTTTACGCTCTTGACGGCGCGGGTCACAACCGTGCCGAAATCCGCTAATGTGCTTGATTGACGGCATTGTCCACGCCGGGCAACCGTTCGGAGAAGTGTCGTGGCACGAGCAGGCAGATGGATCGCCGGAGCCGCGGGCGTACTCTGTTTTGCGTTCCTCGCCGGCTTCGTGATCTTCGCGAACAGGGTTGCGCATTACACGCCTCCGCGGATCGAGCGGGCCGATGGCATCGTCGTCTTGACCGGCGGCAAGCACCGGCTTGCCGAGGCGGTGCGGCTGCTGGAGCAGGGCCGCGGCGATCGCCTGCTGATTTCCGGTGTCAACCGCATCACCAGCCGGGAGGATCTCATCCGCCAGAGCGGGCTCAACAGCCGGATGTTCGACTGCTGCGTGGACATCGGCTACGCCGCGCACGACACGAGCGGCAATGCGGACGAGACCAAGGCCTGGGTGGCCGACAAGCGGTTCACGAAGCTCATCATCGTCACGTCGAGCTATCACATGCCGCGCAGCCTGGCGGAGCTTGGCCGCGCCATGCCGAACGTGATGCTCATTCCGTTCCCGGTCGCGACGCAGGATTTTCGCAATGAGCGCTGGTGGAGGAACCCGGCCACCGCCCGGCTGCTGTTCTTCGAGTATGTGAAGTTCATTCCCTCGGCCGCCCGCTTCGGGGTCGCCCGCCTGTTCAGGTCGTGGGAGGGCAGCGCTCTGGCCGACGGCGGCGCAGTGCGGGCGTTGAGCCTGTGACGCGGCCGATGACGATCGCGCGCTCGCTCGTCTTCGCGCTCGTATTCTACGCAAATACGGCCTTGTTTCTGGTGCTGGGCAGCTGGCTGCTGCTCGCGCCGCGGCGTTGGGCCATGGAGGGGCTGCGCCTGCACGGGCTCGCCAGCGTCTGGTGGCTCAAGGTGATCTGCGGCACCACGTTCGAGCTGCGGGGCCGCGAGAAGCTTCCCAAGGGCGCCTGCCTTGTGGCCTCCAAGCATCAATCCGCGTGGGACACGTTCGGGCTGATCCCGGTATTCCGCGATCCCGCAATGGTCATGAAGGCCGAGCTCGGCTGGATTCCGCTGTATGGGTGGTTCAGCCACAAGTTCGAGCACATCTTCGTCCGCCGCGACAAAGGTCCGAGCGCCCTGAAGGCGCTCATCCGGGATGCGCGCCGCAGGGCCGCGCAGGGCCGCGAGATCGTGATATTTCCCGAAGGCACCCGCCGGCCCCCCGGCGCGCCGCCCGATTACAAGCCGGGCTTCGTGGCGCTCTACGACGGGCTGGGGCTGCCTTGCGTGCCGGTCGCCCTCAACTCGGGGCTGTTCTGGCCGCGGCGCAGCTTCATGCGCTACCCCGGCACCATCGTGGTCGAGATCCTGGAACCGATCCCTGCCGGCTTGCCGCGGGCCGAGGCGCGCCGGCTCATTCAGGAGCGCATCGAGAGCGCCTGCGACCGCCTCATCGCGGAGGCGCGCGCCGCCCCCAATCCGCCGCCCTTGCCGGCGGCCGGGCGCGCGCAGGCGCGGACGGCGCAAGCGTAGATCCCGGCTGCTGGCGAGGCTGGCACAAAAATAGAACATAAAGGGAACATTTATTGACTCTTCACGCCTGAGAGCCTAGATTTCTAGGACTTCTGTCGTTCCAGTGTTTGGGCCTGCCATGCGTCCGCGACCGCCCTCATTGCCGAGGATCTCCGAGCAGATCTGGAACATGAAATACCGCCTCAAGGCGGCCGACGGGACCGTGCTCGATCAAACGATCGAGGAGACCTGGGCGCGGGTGGCCAAGGCTGCTGCGGCCGCCGAGCCAAAGCGTGCGCGGGCGCGCTGGGAGAAGCGCTTCGCAGAAGCCATGCAGGATTTCACGTTCCTGCCCGCAGGCCGCATCCTCGCCGGCGCCGGAACCGGGCGGGCGGTTACGCTCTTCAATTGCTTCGTCATGGGGCGCATCGAGGACGATCTCGGCTCCATCTTCGAGAACGTCAAGGAAGCCGCGCTCACCATGCAGCAGGGGGGCGGGATAGGGCACGACTTTTCCACCCTGCGTCCCAAGGGCGCGCTGGTGAAGAGCATCGGCGCGGACGCATCCGGTCCCGTCAGCTTCATGGACGTGTGGGATGCCATGTGCCGCACGATCATGTCGGCGGGCGCCCGGCGCGGCGCCATGATGGCGACGCTCAGATGCGACCACCCCGACATAGAGGCCTTCATCGATGCCAAGTCGGACGCAACGCGCCTGCGCAATTTCAATCTCTCCGTCCTGGTGACCGACGCGTTCGTGAGCGCGGTGCGCAAGGACGAGCCGTGGCAGCTGGTGTTCGACGGCAAGGTATATCGCACCATCCGGGCGCGTGCGCTGTGGGACCGCATGATGCGGGCGACCTATGAATATGCCGAGCCGGGCGTCGTCTTCATCGATCGCATCAATGCCGAGAACAACCTCGCCTACTGCGAGGAGATCAGCTCCACGAACCCTTGCGGCGAGCAGCCCTTGCCGCCCTATGGCGCCTGCCTGCTGGGTTCCATCAATCTTGCACGCCTGATCGACAAGCCGTTCACGACGAGCGCGCGCCTTGACGAGGCGAAGCTCGAGAGCCTGACGACGACTGCCGTGCGCTTCCTCGATGACGTGATCGACATCTCGAACTATCCGCTGCCCGCGCAGAAGAAGGAGGCCAAGGCCAAGCGCCGCATCGGCCTCGGCGTCACCGGTCTTGCCGATGCGCTGATCCTGTCCGGCGTGCGCTACGGAAGTCCCGAGGCGATCGTGCTCGCCGAGCGCTGGATGGCGGCCATCCAGAAGGTGGCCTATCTCGCCAGCGCCGGGCTTGCACGGGAGAAGGGCGCGTTTGCGCTCTATGACGCCGAGCGATTCCTTGCCACGCCGAACGTGCAGCGCTTGCCGGAGCCGGCGCGCGCCGAGATCGCGCGTCACGGCATCCGCAACGGGCTTCTGACATCGGTTGCGCCGACCGGCACCATATCGCTGCTGGCGGGTAACGTGTCGAGCGGCATCGAGCCTGTGTTCGGCTTCCGCTACGAACGCCGGGTGCTGGCGCGCGACGGCTCGACGCATACGGAGGCCGTCGAAGATTATGCGCATGCGCTCTATCGCGCGCAGTTCGGTGCTTCGGCGCCGCTGACCAAGGCCTTCGTGACGACCGACGAGCTGCCGCCCCGGGCGCACATGGAGATGCAGGCGGCCCTGCAGCGCCATGTCGACAGCTCGATCTCCAAGACCATCAATTGTCCACCCGACATAAGCTTCGATGCCTTCAAGGACGTCTATCTCGAGGCCTACGGGCTGGGTCTCAAGGGCTGCACCACCTACAGGCCGAACGTGGTCACAGGGGCCGTCCTGAGCCGGGCGGCGGCGAAGCCCGCGGAAGCGTCTTCGGGCCAGGCGATTGTCGCAAGGCCACCCGGCGCATCGGCCGCAGAGACACCCCTCCTTCCCGGGTTGGGGCTTCCGGATCGGCCGGGCGAGATCGTCTACATGGCGCAGCCGCTGGAGCGCGAGGGCGTGCTTGCCGGCTTCACCTACAAGCTGGTCTGGCCGGGCAGCGACCACGCCATGTACATCACCATCAACGACATCGAGCGCGACGGCCGGCGCCGGCCGTTCGAGATCTTCATCAACTCGAAGAACCTCGAGCACTATGCCTGGACGGTGGCGCTGACCCGCATGATCAGCGCCATCTTCCGGCGCGGCGGCGACGTCTCCTTCGTCGTGGAGGAGCTGAAAGCGGTGTTCGATCCCCAGGGCGGCCAGTGGATGGCGGGGCGCTACGTGCCGAGCCTGCTCGCTGCCATCGGAGGCGTGATCGAGACCCACATGATCCGCACGGGCTTTCTCGTTCCGCCGCGGATCGCCGGGGAGGGGGGTGCCGAGGCCGAGCGCAAGACGCTTGCTGCCGGCATCGAGCGGCAGCGTGGCCGGATCTGCCCGCGGTGCAGCTCCCAGTCTCTTTACCGTTCCGAGGGGTGCTGGGTCTGCGACAACTGCGGATATTCCCGGTGCGGCTGAACGCCCTGCCAGGGGCCGGCAGCAATGCCTTGAAATCACTCGGCTCCGGCCATATTTCGGCTGGAAACCGCCCTTAGGTAGGTGGGCATACCCCCAGTTTTCCGTTCCCAGTACCGGTGTAGCTCATGGCCGCTCGCATTCTCAGCCTCGCTCGCGTTCCCGAGAGACGGCCGAATCCGGCGGCGGCCTGCGCCGGACCGGCCTGCGAGCCCGATGTCTCGTTCCATTTCTGGCGCGGTGCATCCGGCCGGCGCTATATACACAGCGTTTACAGCCTGATCGAGTGCCCGCCGCTGCCGAAAGCGTGCTTCGTGCTGGCGCGCCGCGATGAGCAAGGCCACCACCACGCCCTGCATATCGGCTGCAGCCAGAGTGACGCACCGACGCTCAACCTCGCCTACATCCGCCAGCGCGGCGCTTTTCTCGGTGCCAACGAGGTCCACGTGCATTTCCTGGCAAACGCCGATGAGCAGCGTCAGCTCGTTGCCTGCGACCTGCGGGCGGGCCAGTACGGCGAACTCGGTGCCGAGCCTTCACGGGCAACGCACGCAGCGACGGCGTAATCCATCCAGCTCTGTGACAACCTCTTCACGCTCCAAGCTCAGCTCTCGAGATGGAGCCGATAGAGAAATCTGCGACGCTGGTCGAGCTTGAGGCCGCGTACCGGCACCGGCTGCGATCGCGTGGCCTTCAGCAATCCGTTGGCGCAGGGATTGCCGTGCCGTGATGGTGCGCATCGCGCCGTGTGCGGGCCGATGGCGGCCAGCAGGCGCTCCAGGTCGCGTTCGCGGATGCCGAGCTCGGCCAGATGGCGCAGCGTGCTGATCAGGTAGTCGAGGTTGGCACCCGATATGCCCTGCGCACTGCGAATGAGCCGCGCCTGCAGGGCGAGGGGCAGTTGGCCGGCGTAGCTCGGATGCGCACGTTCGACGATGTAGGCGAGTGCGAGCACCTCGCGTGCCGCCCCCTTGATCAGGTCGACGGGCACGAGCTTTTCCTGGTAGACGCCGCTGATCTGCTCCCGCTCCCTGAGGTAGCGGAGGGTCGCGGCGGCGTTGGCCGCGGAGATGCGATAGGCGATGCCCTCGCACGCGCCGCCGCGGTCGAGCCCCAGCACCATTCCCGGCCGCTCGGCGGTGCCGCGATGATGCATGGAATAGATGCAGAAGCAGCGCCGATAGCCGGTCAGGCGCGCGTGCTGTTCTTCCTCGTAGGCAAAGCCCGGCCGCCACATCAGCGAGCCGTAGGCGAACACCCAAAGCTCGTGATCGGCCACTCTCATGGCTTGGAGGGCTTGGATCCGCCGGCCAGGCCTGCCGGAGCATGCCGGCCGAAATCCGGAGCGGCGGTGTCCTGCCCGGCCTGGATGATGCCGCGCCGCGTCGCGCGCGCCTCCACGAACAGCTTGTAGAGCGTGTCGGCCTCGCCGAAGCGGATGGCGCGTTGCAGGGCGGTGAGATCCTCGCTGAAGCGGCCAAGCATCTCCAGCACCGCCTCCTTGTTGTTGAGGAACACATCGCGCCACATGACGGGATCGGACGCGGCGATACGTGTGAAGTCGCGGAAGCCGCCGGCCGAGAACTTAATCACCTCGCTGTCCGTGACCCGCTCCAGATGCCGGGCGGTGTTGACGATGTTGTAGGCGATGAGGTGCGGCACGTGGCTGGTGATCGCAAGCACCAGGTCATGATGCTCGGCCGTCATGATCTCGACCTGCGAGCCGCACGCCTGCCAGAAGGCGGAAAGCCTGTCGATGGCTGCCTGGTCCGTTCCGGGCGGCGGCGTCAGCACGCACCAGCGGCCATCGAAAAGCTCGGCAAAGCCGGACTCCGGTCCCGAATGCTCGGTGCCGGAGATCGGATGACCGGGGATGAAATGCACGCCCTCGGGCACGAAGCGGCCGACGTCGCGGACGATCGCGCCCTTGACCGAGCCGACGTCGGTCAGGATGCTGCCCCGGCGCAGGACGGGCGCGATCTCCTCGGCGATGTTGCCGCACACGCCGATCGGCGCGCACAGTATTACCAAGTCGGCGCCGCTCGCGGCCTCCCGGGCGGTGGCGCAGGCTTGATCCACGAGCCCGAGGCGCAGCGCCGCGTCGCGCGTCTTCTGGGTCTGCGCGTGCCCGACGATCGTGCGCGCCAGGCCGCGCCGGCGCATGGCGTGACTGAGCGATGAGCCGATCAGGCCGATGCCGATGAGGGCAACGCGCTCGAATGCTGGCGCGCTCATGCCTGGCCCATGAAACTGGCAAGCGCCGCCACGACGGCGCGGTTGTCTTCCTCAGTGCCGATCGTCATCCGCAGCGCGTTGGGCAAGCCGTAGGCTGCCACGCGACGCAGGATGATGCCGCGCGATTTCAGGTGCTCGTCGGCCGAGGCTGCATCCTTGCCCCTCTCGCTGGGGAAGTGGATGAGCACGAAGTTGGCGACGCTGGGCGTCACCTCGAGCCCGAGCTTCTCGAGTTCGCTCGACACCCACGGCAGCCACGTCTCGTTGTGGCGAACGGCGCTCTCGATATGCGCACGGTCTTCGATCGCCGCCGCGCCGGCAGCCAGCGACGGCGCCGTCACGTTGAACGGCCCACGCACGCGGTTGAGCACGTCGGCGACGGCCTGCGGGCAATAGGCCCAGCCGAGGCGCAGGCCGGCGAGTCCGAAGATCTTGGAGAATGTGCGCGTCATCACCGTGTTCTCGGTGGTGGCGACCAGCTCGAGGCCTGCCTCGTAATCGTTGCGCCGCACGTATTCGCAATAGGCCGCGTCGAGAACGAGCAAGGTATGCTTCGGCAGGCCCTTGTGCAGCCGCCGCACCTCCTCGTGCGGGATGTAGGTCCCGGTCGGATTGTTCGGGTTGGCGAGGAAGACGATCTTGGTCTTGTCGCTCACGCGAGCCAGCAGCGCATCGACATCGGCGCGATAGCCCTTCTCGGGCGCGGCAACCGGCGTGCCGCCGCTCGACAGCGTGGCGATCTTGTACATGAGGAAGCCGTGCTCGGTGTAGAGCGACTCGTCTCCCGGACCGATGTAGGCATGCGCGAGAAGGTTGATGAGCTCGTCCGACCCGCAGCCGCACACGATGCGATCGGGGTTCAGCCCGTAATGCCGGCCGATGGCCGTGCGCAGGGTGGTGGCCGCGCCGTCCGGATAGCGCTCCAGATGGTCGGCCTCGGCCTTGTAGGCGGCGATCGCTCTTGGGCTCGGGCCGAGCGGCGTCTCGTTGGAGGAGAGCTTGATCGGCTCCACGCCGCCGGGAATGCTGCTTTCGCCCGGCACGTACGGGCTGATGTCCAGGATTCCCGGTTGCGGTTTGGGCGCGTCGTTGGCCATTGCTGTCTCTTCGTCTCGATGCGAGGCACAGGCCCGCAAAACGGGCGCCAAAATAGGCGCTCGCTTGGCGATTGACCAGCAGTCCTCTGGGCAAGCCGCCGAAAGGCTTACCTGGCAAGCTCACGCGAACGGCGCGCAGCCGCCGCGACCGCCTCGTGCATGAGCTTGGCGAGCCCGTTCTCGGCCATCAGCACCTGCAGGGCGGCAAAGGTCGTCCCGTTGGGGGAGGTGACGTTCTGGCGCAGCAGGTCCGGCCCGAGGTCGGAGCGATGGAGCAGCTCCCCGGCCCCGGCCACGGTCCAGCGGGCCAGCTTCTGTGCCAGGGCGGGCTCGAGCCCGGCCTTGATGCCGGCATCGGCCAGGCATTCGGTGAGGTAGAACACGTAGGCAGGACCAGAGCCCGACACGGCGGTGACGGCGTCGAGCAGGCCTTCCTCCCCCACCCAGGCGAACTCGCCCACGGCACGCAGCAGAGCCTCGCAGGCCGCGCGCTGCGCCGGCGTGACATGCCGGTTTCCGGTTGCAACGGTAATGCCGCGTCCGACCGACGCCGGCGTATTGGGCATGCACCGTATCACGGCCGTATCCTTCGGCAGGTGCTGCTCGAAGGCATCGATCGGACGGCCGGCAGCGACCGAGAGGACGAGGGTCTTGCCGCTGCGTGCCAGTTGCGCAAGCGGCGGGAATACCCGGTCCATGGCCTGCGGCTTCACAGCCACGACGATGACCGCCGGCGGCTCCCACAGCGAGGAAACCAACGATCTGAGTTCGATGCCGTGGGCGAGGATGAGCTCCTTGGCACGGGGCGGCGGCGCAGGGTCTTGAACGACGATGCGGGCCGGGTCGAGCCCTCGTTCCAGCCAGCCGGAGAGCAGGGCATATCCCATGTTGCCTGCCCCGGCGAGAAGCAACGTTCCGTCCAGCTGAAGAGCCATTTGCGCGCCCTCGCACGTTGAGCCGCGCCGTGCGCGGCTCTCCATAAGCAAAACGCTGCGATCCTAGGATCACTGGGTCGAGATGGGGAGGCGCAAACTCACAAAAAAGGGTTTCAGGCCCGGCCCTCGGTCTCGAACATGGTTGAGGCGAGCGCGTCGCGGCTTTCCTTGCCGGCCCAGACCACGAACTGAAAGGCCTGGTAATACCGCTCGCAGGCCTCCAATGCGGCTCTCAGCAAGGCTTCGCATTGGCTGGCGGTGGCGAGCGCGCCGTTCAGCATCAGGCCCTGCCGGAACATGATGAGGCCCTCCTGGATCCACACATCGAAGTGGCCGAGCCAGAGCTGCTCGTTGATCTGGGCCACGAGACGATAGACCTCATTAAGGCGGTTTTCCGGAATCTTGGCGTCGAAGGCGCTCGCAATGTGCAGCGTTTCCAGGTCGCCGCGCCAGTTCAGGGAGACGTTGTAGTCCGACCATTGACCGGCGACGATCAGCGTCAGCTCATCGTCGCTCGCACGGTCGCAGGCCCAGTCGTTGCGGATCGCAATCTGCTCGACGAGATCGATCGGGTTGTTCACGCGGCTGTGGCTGAATTCGGCAGTTGCCATTCCGTCCCTCGGATTTTTGCCGGCACACAGCACACAAGCTGCGCGCCGGGTGCATTGCCCAGCGGCGGTTACCGTTGTTGCCTGACGCCCCCGCTTCGTCAGGCACTAAACTGAGCCGCTGCAGCGTTGCAAGCCGACCGTCCCTTTGTCCACGGCCAATATGGTGGCGACAGGGCGCGATGCGGACAAAAGGCGAATGTTGGGGACAGTGCGTTAACGACTTGTGGAAATGTCGGGAGACGGGCGCAGCCGGCTCACACCTTGCCGCGCAGCGCTGCGAGCTCGGCTTCGAGTGCGCTCACCCGGGCATTGAGTTGCTCGTTCTCGTCGCGCGCCTTGGCCGCCATCTCCTTCACGGCCTCGAACTCCTCGCGCTGCACCACGTCCATGCTGCGCAACATGCGCTCGCTCTGGGCCTTCATGATGGTCTCGACCTCGCGGCGCATACCCTGCGCGGCACCGGCGGCATCCGTCATGAGCTTGGCGAACTCGTCGAGAAAGCGGTTGCTGGTCTGGGTCATGGAGGAACACCTCGAAAGCCGGCGCACAGCGCCGCCCGGCCTGCAACTACTATGGTGCCCGGCGGCAGCCTGTTCAAGTCTGCCGCCGCGTGCGATCGCAGCGACGCCCCGCGACGCGCACACGGCCGCAGGGCGGTCCGATTGACGCGCCTCGGCATGCGGATGTCTTCAGTCCTTGACAGCGCCGCTGCGACTGCCAGAAGGTCCGGCCCATGCGGTTGCTGGCCATCCCGTTCCCCGCCATAGACCCCGTGGCCTTTCATCTCGGGCCGCTGTCGGTCAAATGGTACGGTCTTGCCTACATGGCAGGCCTGCTGCTCGGCTGGCTGTATATCAAGTACCTCTTGACGCAGGACCGGCTGTGGCCGGCAAGCAAGCGCCCGTTCAGCCCCGAGCGGGCAGACGACCTGCTGCTTGTGATGACGGTCGGCGTGCTGCTGGGCGGACGGCTCGGTTACGTTCTCTTCTACGAGCCGCGCTTCTTCCTGAGCAATCCACTGGAGATTCCGGCCGTCTGGAACGGCGGCATGTCGTTTCATGGGGCTCTCATCGGCTCGATCATCGCCATGGTGCTGTTTGCGCGCCGGGCCGGTGCGGAGCCCTGGAGCGTGATGGACGTGTGCGCGGCGGCCACGCCCATGGGCCTGTTCTTTGGACGGCTCGCCAACTTCATCAATGCCGAGCTCTGGGGCCGGCCCAGCACCGTGCCGTGGTCGATGGTCTTTCCCGGCGCCGGGCCGGTCTCGCGGCATCCGAGCCAGCTCTATGAGGCGTTCTTCGAGGGTCTCGTGCTTTTTGCGGTGCTGTACTGGCTCACGCACTATCGGCATGGGTTGCGCCGGCCCGGGGTGATCGCCGGCACGTTCCTCGCGGGCTACGGCCTGGCGCGCTCTTTCTGCGAGCTGTTCCGAGAGCCTGATCCCGGTCACGTGCTGACCATCGGGCCGTTCACCGCCGGAATCCTGTATTCGCTGCCGATGATCCTGGCCGGAATTCTCGTTGTCCGCGCGGCCGGCAGGCGAACGCCCGCCGCGGCCGATGTCCGCCAGTAATTCCGCCGAAGCGTCCAGCGCGCTGCTCGAGAGCCTGCGCCAGCGCATCCAGCGCGACGGGCCGATCGCCATCGATCAATACATGACGACCTGTGTTGCCGACCCCCAGCACGGCTATTGGAGCAAGGCCGGTGCGATCGGCGCGGCGGGCGATTTCATTACGGCGCCGGAGATCAGCCAGGTCTTCGGCGAGCTGATCGGCTTGTGGTGCGCCGTTGCCTGGCACAGCCTCGGGCAGCCGTCGCCGGTTCGCCTTGTCGAGCTGGGGCCCGGTCGCGGCACCCTGATGCAGGACGCTTTGCGGGCGGCGAGGGCCGTGCCGGGGTTTGTGGACGCGGCTTCGCTTCACCTCGTCGAGATCAGCGCACCCTTGCGCGTGCTTCAGAAGTCGGCGTTGGCCGGACATGTCGTGACCTGGCACGATGTGCTCGACAGCGTGCCGACCGGCCCCGCGATCATCATCGCCAACGAATTCCTCGATGCACTGCCGATCCGCCAGCTCATCCTCTCCAGCGATGGTGTCTGGCGCGAGCGCATGGTCGGCCTCGGCGCCGACGGGCAGCTCTGCTTCGTGGCAGGGAGCCCCGTGCACCACGACGCCGGCATCGTCGCGCATCCTGGTGCGATCGTCGAGCTGCGGCCCGGCGAGGACCGCCTCCTGGCGGCGCTCTCTGCGCGCCAGCCGCCCGTCATCGCGCTGTTCGTCGACTACGGTCCGGCAGATCCCGCGCTCGGCGATACGCTGCAAGCCGTCCGCCGGCACGCCTATGTCGACCCGCTGGCCGAGCCCGGCAGCGCGGATCTGACGGCCCACGTGCAACTTGCCGGTTTTGCGCAGAAGGCGCGCGAAGCAGGCCTCGCCGCTGCAGGCCCCATGACGCAAGCCGAGTTCCTGGGCCGGCTCGGCGTCGCCGAGCGCGCGGCGCGGCTCATGGCGGCCAACCCCGACCGAGCCGGCGAGATCGAGGCCGGCGTGCAGCGGCTGATGGCACCCACCGGCATGGGACAGCTGTTCAAGGTGATGGCGGTGCACTCGCCCGGCCTTCCTCCACTGCCGCCCTTCAGCTAGAAGATCGCAATGCCGCAGCCCATCACTGCCGAATGCCTGACCGGTGTGTCGCACGGGTTCTTCACGCGCCATGGCGGCGTTTCACAGGGCCTCTACGCCTCTCTCAATTGCGGGCTCGGCTCCAACGATGACGCGGCCGCCGTGCGCGAAAATCGTGCCCGCGTTGCTGCCCGCCTCGGCGCACGCGCGCTCATCACGGCGCACCAGATCCACAGCGCGAGCGCGGTCGTCGTGCAGGACGCCTTGGCCGAGGCCGATCGCCCTCGCGCCGACGCCATCGTTACGGCGACGCCCGGCATCGCCGTCGGCGTTCTGGCGGCCGACTGCGCGCCGGTGCTGTTCGCGGATGCCCGCGCCAAGGTGATCGGCGCCGCACATGCCGGGTGGCGGGGTGCCATCGGCGGCGTGCTGGAGGCCACGGTGTCGGCGATGGAGGGCCTGGGTGCGCTTCGCACGCACACGCGGGCGGTGGTCGGCCCCTGCATCGGCCCGTCCGCCTACGAGGTCGGCTTCGACTTCAAGCAGCAGTTTCTCGAGCAGGATCCCGCCAGCCTTGGATTCTTTGTCGAGCCTGAGCTTGGCGGCAGGCCGCATTTCGATCTGGCGGGGTACGTGGTTAACCGGCTGTCGCGGGCGGGATTGAGCCAAATTGGCACAATTGGAGCCTGCACTTTTGCGGGCAGGCGGGATTTCTTCAGTTTCCGGCGCTCGCAAGCCTGCAGGGAAGCCGATTACGGGCGCCAAATCTCTGCCATCGTCTTGACTTAGCGTCGGTTTTCCACAACTTTGGGAACTCGCAAACAGACCTCTACAAGGAAAGCGCGAAGTTTTCCCCCGCTTGAATCTGGACGCCTAGATTGCCACCGGCTAGGGAATCTAATGGGATACCGGCCGTGGAATCACCCGCCGCAGGGTTAGTACGTCGGCAGCCGGGACAGCGGGGTTTTTGTCGAAAAGGGGGGACGTCACTGTGACGATCATGGACGCTGCTGCGGCGCGGCGCCTGCACCCTAGGGTGGCGCTCGCCGTTTTGATGGCAATTGCAGGCCTTGGCCTTGCCGGCTGTGAGACCAGCAGTTCGATCGGCTCGATCTTCGGGGGATCAACCAACGTCGCGAACCAGGAGCCTCCGGCTACGGCGCCGGCGCCTCAGCCGGCGCTGGCCAAGGTGGCGGTGGCGCCCGTCATCGGCGCGCCCGACGCGATCGCCAAGCAGATCCAGCAGGAGTTCACGAGCGCCATCGAGAAGCAGCGCGTGAGCGTGTCGACCTCGAAGGACGAGCGCGTCGACTACACGTTGCGGGGCTACATCGTTGCCGCCAAGGACAAGAGCGGGACGAAAGTTTCCTATATCTGGGATGTGACCGACCCCACTGGCAAGCGCGTCAATCGGATCACCGGCGAAGAGGTCGTGACGGGCAGCTCGTCGAAGGATCCCTGGGCCGCCGTGACGCCGGCTGTCGCACAGGCCATTGCGATCAAGGCCGCCAACTCCTTTGCGGCGTGGCTGCCGAGCCAGAACGCCCAGGCTGCGGTCGCGTCGAATACGGCGGCGGTGCAGCCCGCCGGCATCGGAGCGCCGGATGCCGCGGAGCGCGCAACGACACGGCCGCCGCGGCCTGCCGCGAAGCAGAGCCCGAACACGGCGACGGCGGCGGCACCGCCTCCGGCTGCAAGCCAGACCACAGGCAGCATAGCGCGGAGCGGACCGGTGACGGCAGTGGTGCCGGCCGTGACGGGAGCGCCAGGGGACGGAAGCAAGTCGTTGACGGCGGCCATCCAGGAGGAGCTGAAGAGCAAGGGCATAGCCCTCGCTGCCGGCCCCACGCCTGCCGCCTATCGGGTTGAGGGCATGGTGACGCTGGGCGAGGCCCGCGACGGCAAGCAGCCCATCCAGATCGAGTGGCTGGTGCGGGATCCGCAGGGCAAGAAGCTCGGCACGGTGTCCCAGAAGAACGAGATCCCCGAAGGGTCGCTCAATGGAGCCTGGGGCAAGACGGCCGAGCAGGCTGCCGGAGCGGCAGCTCAGGGCATCCTGAAATTGCTGCCGCAGCCCAGAGCCATCAACTAGCCCCGCCGACCGCCGCTTCCTCGCCGGAAAGCGGCGGTTTTTCATGATAATTGGAGCGGTTGTCTTGAACCGTTTACAAACTGCGGGGGCGCTTGCTAGAAGCGCCTCGTGTGAACGGAGTGCCGCCGATGCCCTTCGATACGCGTGACGCGAACCGGAGCCGGGGGGCGCTGCGCATAAAGCTCGTTGCGGGCAACAGCAATCGCCCGCTGGCCGATGCCATCTCTGCAGCCCTCAACATTTCCCTGACGAAAAGCGTGGTCAAGCGCTTCGCCGACATGGAAGTGTTCGTCGAGGTGCAGGAGAATATGCGCGGCGAGGACGTCTACGTTCTGCAGTCGACCTCGTTCCCCGCCAACGACAACCTCATGGAGCTGCTGATCCTGGTCGACGCGCTCAAGCGCTCCATGGCGCGGCGCATCACGGCGGTCATGCCGTACTTCGGCTACGCACGGCAGGACCGCAGGCCGGGTCCGCGCACGCCGATCTCGGCCAAGCTGGTGGCCAACCTGATCGAGCGCGCCGGCGTCGACCGGGTGATGACCGTCGATCTGCATGCCGGCCAGATCCAGGGCTTCTTCGACATCCCGACCGACAACCTGTTCGCCGCCCCGGTGATGGTGCGCGACATCCAGGAGCGCTACGGCACCGACAATCTCGTGGTCGTATCGCCGGACGTGGGCGGTGTCGTGCGCGCGCGCGGTCTGGCCAAGCGCATCAATGTTCCGATCGCCATCTGCGACAAGCGCCGCGAGCGGGCCGGTGAGTCGGAGGTCATGAACGTCATCGGTGACGTCAGCGGCAAGTGCTGCATCCTGATCGACGACATCGTCGACTCGGGCGGCACGCTGGTGAATGCGGCCAACGCGTTGCTCGCTGAAGGCGCGACGGAGGTGATGGCCTACATCACGCACGGGGTGCTTTCGGGCGGTGCGGTCGAGAAAATCACGCGTTCGAGCCTGAAGACGCTTGTCATCACCGACTCCCTGCAGCCGACCGAGGTGGTGAAGTCGGCGCGCAACATCCGCGTTCTGTCGATTGCGCCGCTGCTTGCCGAGGCGATTGCGCGCACGGCGCGAGAAGAGAGCGTCTCGAGCCTCTTCTACTGACGGCCGCGTGGTTCCGCACGTTTGCCGCGCCAGCCGTGGGGGCAGCCCCCGGCAGGCGCTGACCACGCGGAAAGCACCCTGTCTGGCGTCTGACCCGGCCGAGCCATACCGGGCTTTGTCGAAGGGCGGCCACCAATCCATCAGCCCGTGCGCGCGGCGCGATCAGTGCATCTCCTCGACGACCAGCAGGTGGCCTCGGACCGCGGTCACTCTGACGCGGCTGCCGGCCGGCGTGTCGGGCCCCTCGGCCGACCAGAGGGTGTCGCCGACGCGCACCTTGCCGCGCCCGCCCTCGATGGCCTCCTCCAGCACGAGGACGCGGCCGACGAATTGGGCTGTCCGGCGATTGAGATCCGGCTGATCGCTCCTGGAAATCGAAGGATGAGCCCAGACGAAGTCGATGACGACATCGGCGATGAGGACGGCGCATCCGGCGCCAATCATCCACCATCCCGTCGCATCGCCGCGCCCAGCAGTCCACACGCCGACGATGCCGAGGCCGATGCCGATCCACGGCAGTGCCAAGCTGACCAGCGCGATCAGCCACGCTGCGGCGCTTGGATCCTGGTCATGCCGATGCACGCTCCACCACCAGAACGGTTCCCCTTGCGGCCGTCACGGTGACGCGCGTGCCGGCCGGTGCGTCCGGGCCTTCAGCCTGCCACAAGGTGTCGCCGACGCGGACCTTGCCGCGGCCGTTCTGTATCGCCTGCTCGACCACAAGGGAGCGGCCGACATACTGCTGACCGCGCACATTGAGATCGGGCAGATCGCTCTGCGCCGCCTCTGCCCGGTAGAAGCGGCGGACCCAGAACACGGTCAGCACCGAAATGACGCCGAAGGCGATGAGTTGCCATGGCCAGGTCATGCCGGTGGCCCAGGCGACCACGCCGACGACCAGCGCTGCGATGCCGAACCACAGGAAGTGGACCCCTGGGACCATGGTCTCCAGGATGAAGAGCAGCAACGCGAGGATCAGCCAGCTCCACAATCCGAGGCTGCCGAGCAGAGGAAAGAAGGATTGCATGTAAGCTCCCCGACACTGATGTCCTTTGCGACGTCAGACCTGTGGCACCGCGCCCGAGCGCCGCGTGCTCTGCGTGGGTTGTGCCCCACCGGCGCCGTTCTTGCCGAAGGCTTCGCTGGTGATTTCCGCAAGGCCGGCCAGGGAGGCGATAACCGAAGAGGCCTCGAGCGGCATCATCAGAACCTTTTGGTTGGGCGATTTGGCAATCGCCTCCAGGGCTTTCACATAGTTATTGGCGACGAAGTAGTTGATCGCCTGAACGTTGCCCTTGGAAATGGCCTCGCTTACCATTTCTGTCGCCTTGGCTTCCGCTTGGGCAAAACGCTCGCGTGCCTCGGCGTCGCGGAACGCCGCCTCTTTGCGGCCCTCTGCTGCCAGCATCACCGCCTGCTTTTCACCTTCGGCCTTGAGGATTGCGGCCTGGCGCAATCCCTCAGATTCGAGGATCTGCGCACGTTTGTCGCGCTCGGCTTTCATCTGCCGCGCCATGCTGTCTACGAGATCACGTGGGGGCGCGATGTCCTTGATCTCGATGCGGGTGACCTTCACGCCCCAGGATTCCGTGGCCGCATCGACCACCTGCAGTAGCTTGGCGTTGATGGTGTCGCGATTGGAAAGAAGCTCGTCGAGATCCATCGAGCCCATCACAGTGCGGATGTTGGTCATCGTCAAATTGACGATCGCGGCTTCAAGCCGATCCACCTCATAGGCGGCCTTGGCAGCGTTCAGCACCTGGTAGAAGTTGACGCCGTCCACGGTGACCATGGCGTTGTCGCGAGTGATGATGTCCTGCGAGGGGATGTCGATCACCTGCTCCTTCATGTTCATCTTGGCGCCGACGCGCTCCATGACCGGGATGAGGATGTGAAGGCCGGGACTGAGCGTGCGCGTGTAGCGGCCGAAGTTTTCGACCGTGTAGTTGTAGCCCTGCGGCACCATCTTGACCGTGGACCACAGCGCGGCGGCGGCGAGCGCGATCAGCAGCAAGCCGAAGATTTCGAAGCCACCAAATAGATTGCCCATTGCGTCACCCGATTTAACCTGCAGCCCGCCCCAGGATACAGCAACTAGAGTAGGCGAGTTTTAAGGCACGAGTGCGAATTACTGGTAAAGGACAGGTGGATGAAGGATGAATTCAGAAACAACGCCAAGTAGAAATCCTATGCAACTTTTCGAGCCGAACTAAGGCACCGGGCCTACACCCAGCCCATCAGCTCCCGGCGCACCACGGCCTCGATCACCCTCAGTCCAGGCGCGCTGTCGTTGAGGCAGGGTATGTAGGCGAACCTCTCTCCGCCGTGCGCCTCGAATACCGCCCGGTTCTCCATGTCGAGCTCCTCGAGGGTTTCCAGGCAATCAGCCGAAAATCCCGGCGCCACGACCGCCAGCCGCTTGACGCCGGACTTGGCCAGCCGCTCGACCGTGTCGATCGTATAGGGCTGCAGCCACGGGGCAGTGCCGAAGCGTGACTGGAACGTCGTGTGCCAGCGGTCCGCGGGCCAGCCGAGCGCCTCGCGCACGAGGCGCGACGTCTTTTGGCACTGGCAGTGGTAGGGGTCGCCCAGCTCCAGGTATTTCTGCGGCATGCCATGGAACGAGGCGATCAATGCCTCCGGCTCGAAACCGAGCGTGGCGAGGTGCGCGCGCATCGATGAGGCCACTGCTTCGACGTAGACCGGATCGTCATAGTAGGGGGGAGCGACGCGCACCGCGGGCTGCCAACGCATCTGCATCAGAGCGCGGAAGGCCTGATCGCACGCCGTGGCGGTGGTTGCTGCGGCGTACTGCGGGTACAGCGGGACAAGGAGCAGGCGGTCGCATCCTCTGGCTTGAAGGCTTACAATACGCTCGGTCGTGGTCGGGTTGGCGTAGCGCATCGCCCAGTCGACCTCGATGCGTGCGCCGCCAAGCACAGCAGCGAGCTTCTCGGCCTGGGAGCGGGTGATGGTCTTCAGCGGCCCCTCGTTGCGTTCCCGGTTCCAGATCTTGTCGTAGTCCCTGCCCCTCTTGCCGGGGCGCACGGTGAGGATGATCAGGTTCAGGATCGGCCACCACTTCCAGCGCGGCTCTTCGACCACGCGCCGGTCGGAGAGGAACTCCTTCAGGTAGCGCCGCATGGGCCAATAGCCCGTGCCATCGGGCGTGCCGAGGTTGAGCAGCAGCACGCCGATGCGGCCGCTGCGCGCCGCCGGATGGCCGGGCGGACGAGGTCCGGGCTGGGCCGGGCCGGGTGGTGCGTTCATGGGCCAATGCTCACTTCGCGGCAGCAAGCGCCGGCTGCGCGACCGGCGAGCGGCCGACGCTGACGTAGGTGAAGCCCAGGCGCTGCATCTCGTCGGGTTGATAGATGTTGCGCAGGTCGATGGCAATCGGCTGCCGGAGCAGGGACTTGGCGCGCACGAGGTCGAGTTTCCGGAACACGTCCCACTCCGTCATGATGACGAGGGCATCGGCTCCCTTGATGCAGGCGTACGGGTCGTCGGCATACTCCACACCCTGCAGCACGGCCTGGGCATGCTTCATGCCTTCGGGGTCGTAGGCGCGGATGTTGGCGCCGCCATCCTGCAGCGCGGTGATGATAGGCACCGAGGGTGCCTCGCGCATGTCGTCGGTGTTGGGCTTGAAGGTCAGGCCGAGGATTGCGAGCGTGCTGCCCCTGACGTTGCCGCCGCATGCGGCAATGATCTTGCGGGCCATGGCGCGCTTGCGCTGGTCGTTGATGGCTATGATGGTCTCGATCGAGCGGATAGGTGCACCGAAGTCCAGTCCCGTCCGCATGAGCGCCTGCAGGTCTTTTGGGAAGCAGGAGCCGCCGTAACCCGGTCCCGCGTTGAGGAATTTCGGTCCGATCCTGTCGTCGAGCCCGATTCCGCGCGCCACCTCCTGAACGTTTGCTCCTGCCTTCTCGCACAGGTCGGCAATCTCGTTGATGAACGTGATCTTGGTGGCGAGAAAGGCGTTCGCCGCATACTTGATGAGCTCGGCTCCCCTGCGCTCGGTGAACAGGATCGGCGCATTGGCTGCGACGAGGGGGCGATAGAGCTCGCTCATGATCCTGCGGGCGCGCTCGTCGCTGGTGCCGATGACGATGCGATCGGGCTGCATGAAGTCGGCAATGGCGGCCCCTTCGCGCAGGAATTCCGGATTGGAGACGACGGCGAAAGCCGCCCCTGGCCGGGCTTCGCAGATGATCCTCGTGATCTCGTCGCCCGTGCCGACCGGAACGGTCGACTTGTTGACGATGACCTTGTAGCCGACCATGGCGTCGGCAATCTCGCGCGCGGCCTGATACACGTAGGTCAGATCCGCCAATCCGTCGGCCGGGCGGGAGGGTGTTCCCACGGCGATGAAGATGACGTCGGCCGTCTTGGCGGGCTCGACCAGATCGGGGGTGAAGAGCAATCGCCGTTCGCGCACGTTCTTGGCCACGAGGTCGCCAAGGCCGGGCTCGAATATCGGCATCTCTCCGCGCTGGAGGGCCGCGATCTTGGCGGCGTCCTTGTCGACGCAGGTCACGACATGGCCGAAGTCGGCCATGCAGGCGCCGGAGACCAGGCCGACGTAGCCGCAACCGATGATTGCTACGCGCATTTGCGTCTTCCCACGGCCGCTTCCATTCCTGCGTTCAGTCCTTCATAGGCTTGGCCGCCGCCACCGTCACCCTTGTGCGTCATTGTGGACGAATGCCGTTGCCGATACACGCAGCAACCAGTGGAACCCTGCAGGTGTCACAATTCGCGCGTACCACCATTGCCACCCGCTCTCGGCGGGAAGGAATGGGCAGGGGCCATCTTGGTCGGTTCACAGCGTTCATAATGAAGGATATGGTTACTGTGAGTGGGTGGAAAGTGGCTGGGCACATTGACGACCGGCATTTTGGCCGGCCGTTCTCGGGCATCCGGGGGCGGATCAGCCCTTAAACAATTGCGATGGATGTGGCGTGATCAAGGTCGAGGTCTTGTCGGCGCTCGAAGGCCCCGTGCGCAGGGTGTTCCTGGCCCTGATCGGCCTTGGGCGCTATCCGAAGCGGACAATCCTGGCCGTCTGCGACCTTGCCATCCTCACCTTTGCGCTTTGGCTGGCCATGTCCCTCAGGCTGGGCGAGTTCTACGTGGCGCCCACCTGGCCCCTCTTCCTGCTGTTTTGTGCGGCGCCCGTGATCGGCGTTGCGACCTTTTTTCGATTCGGCCTCTACCGGTTGGTGACGCGCTACATCGGCGCTCAGGGCGCCCCGCTCATCGTCATCGCGGTCGGGTTGTCCGCATTGTTCTGGGCCCTGGTCGTGCTGCTTTCCGGCGTTCCCGGCATCCCCCGCTCCGTCGTCATCCTCTACCCGATCATCGGCTCGGCCCTGGTGTGGGGAAGCCGGCAGGTGGCCGCCTGGCTGCTCATGAGCACGGGCGTTGAGCTGCCGGGGAGGTCGCGCGAGAAAGCGAAGAACGTGCTGATCTATGGGGCCGGAACGACCGGCGTGCAGCTCCTTGAGGCTTTGCGGCGCGCGGGCCAGTACAGGACCATCGGCTTTGTCGACACGAGCCCCACGCTGTGGGGCCAGTACATCGCGGGCGTCAAGGTATTCCGGCCGGAGCGGATGGCGGCGCTCATCGAGCAGAAGGATGTGAAGGAAGTTCTTCTGGCCATGCCCAAGGCCAACCGGCGCGAGCGGCAGATGGCCATCAGGCAGCTCGAGACCTTGATGGTAGGGGTGAGGACGCTTCCCGCCATCGAAGACCTCGCCGCTGGCCGCGTGACGGTCAGCGATCTGCGCCCCGTCGACGCCGAGGATCTGCTCGGGCGCGATCCCGTGCCCCCCAATCCGGATCTTCTTGCGCGCAACATCAAGAACAAGTCGGTGCTGGTGACGGGCGCCGGCGGCTCGATCGGGTCGGAGCTGGTGCGCCAGATCCTGCGCAATGATCCCAGGCGCCTGGTCCTGCTCGAGGCGGGCGAAGCCCAGCTTTACGAGATCGAGCTCGAAGCTCACGAGCTTCTGAAAGCGAGGGCCATCGCGAAGGAACAGGGCGCTGCGGCCCCTCCCGAGATCGTTGCTGTCCTCGGCTCGGTGCTGGACGGCGCGCTCGTTCGCAGGACGCTGCAGGCCAATTCCGTTCAAACCATCTTTCACGCGGCCGCCTTCAAGCACGTGCCTATCGTCGAGCACAATGCTGTTGCGGGGCTGCGCAACAACACGTTCGGCACGCTCTGCGTGGCCGAAGCGGCGCAAGAGTGTGGTGTGGAGCGCTTCGTGCTCATCTCCACGGACAAGGCGGTCCGTCCCACCAGCATCATGGGCGCCAGCAAGCGGTTGGCCGAGATGGTCTTGCAGGCGCGCGCCGCGGAGTTTAACGGAGGCACCGTCTTCACGATGGTGCGCTTCGGCAATGTCCTCGACAGCTCCGGTTCGGTCGTGCGCAGGTTCCGGCGGCAGATCGAGGCCGGCGGCCCGGTCACCGTCACGCACCGCGAGGTGATCCGCTATTTCATGTCGATTCCCGAGGCCGCCTCGCTCGTCATCCAGGCGGGCGCCATGGCCACGGGAGGCGACGTATTCGTCCTCGAGATGGGCGAGCCCGTGAAGATCGATGATCTGGCCAGATCGATGATCCGCCTGATGGGGCTGGAAGTGCGCGATGCGCAGCATCCCGATGGCGACATCGCCATCGAATACATCGGCTTGCGCGACGGGGAAAAGCTGCATGAGGAGTTGTTGCTGGGCGAGAACACGTCGCGCACCGAGCACCCTCGCATTCTGAAGAACCACGAACCTCGCCTGTCAGCGAATGACCTGGCGGAAGTCCTTGCCTCCTTGCGCGCGGCAATGGAAACAAATGACGTGGAGACGATCCATGCTGTATTGCTGCGTGCCGTCGAAGGCTATCGGCCGGAGGTCCGGCATCTGTCGCCGAAGACGCGCGCAGAGGCTGCCGCTGAAGATGTGCCCGCCAGGCTCGTCGGTTGAGGCCGAGCGCGGGCCTGGGAGAAATTCAGCACCGCGTTTGGCGGTGCAACTCGCATTTCAATCTTTGGATTTCGGTCGCCTGCCGCGATGAATGAAGCGCCAGCCACTTTCGCCGACAGTCATGAGCGCATGCTGCTTGCGACGGCCGCCTGGACCGCGTGCGGCATCCTGGTCTTCGCCATTGCTCCGATGACTGCGGTGGCCCTGCTGCCGCTGTCCGTCGCTGCTCCGGTGACATGGGCGTGGGCACGTCAGGGCCGACTGCGCCTGCAAAGGCCATCTGCCGCAATTCTCGGCCTCATGCTGGCCGCCCTCTATCTGCTGCTCAATGCGACGTGGTCGCTCAGCCCGGCGGCGGCCTATTCCAGCGTGGCCATGCTTTTCACATCGATCGCCGCGGCGCATATCACGTCGTCTGCTCTCCAGGACTCGGAGAACGCGCTCCTTCGCACGGTGGGCTTGGCTGCCTGCGCAGGCTTTATCGTTGGTTCCGCCGCTGTGTGTTTCGAAGTGCTCAACGGCCAGTGGACACGTGCGATGCTGGCGCCCTACGTGCATGGGCTGGCCGCCGACCTCAATCGCACGGAGACCGTCAATGGTGCGGTCATTCTGTTCCCGTCCTATCTTCTCAACCGCAGCATCACGGCGCTTGCGCTTCTGTTCTGGCCGGCCGTCTTGCTGATCAAGCTGGTCTCCGCTTCCCGACGGCAGAAGGGGCTGCTGCTCGCGGGGCTATTGCCGGTGTTGGTGGCGATCTTTCGCTCCTCGCATGCCACGTCCAAGATGGCGTTCATCGCCGGCGCGGCCGTCTATGCCTTGTTCTGGATTTCACCCCTCCTCGGCAGGCGTGCCGTCATCGCTGGATGGATCGCTGCCATCTTTCTCGTAGTGCCTGCCGCGTCCTTCGCCTATTCGAAGGGCCTTCACCTGGCTGAATGGCTGCCCGCGAGCGCGCGCCACCGCGTCGTGATCTGGGGGCATGCCAGCGCGCAGATCGGCGAAGCGCCTATCCTCGGTATCGGCATTGCATCCGGGCGCGCTTTGCACGATCCCCATGATCCCCAGCCGAAATACGAGCCCGGGACAACGTTCCGTACGTCCGCACTGCACACCCACAACGGCTATCTGCAGACCTGGTACGAGACGGGAGCCGTTGGCGCTCTCCTTCTCCTGGGGGTCGGGATCTTGTTGTGGAGGTCGCTTGCGGCCGCCGATGAACGTGCGCAGCCCTACCTGTACGCGGCCTTTACGAGCTGCGCGGTGATGGCAGGGTCCAGCTTCAGCCTGTGGGCGCCTTGGTTCATCGCCGCCATCGGCTTCACGGCTGTGGTGGCAGTGCTCGGCTGGACGCTGCATGAGCGGGCAGCGGGCTGAATGCGCCTTCAGCGACTGCCGCGCCTGACCCTCTTCAGGTCGGCCTTCGGCTCAGGCTTTTCCTCCTGCTCCTTGGCAGCGGCGAGGGCCGACAGGCGGCAGGCCGCCTCCCAGTAGAGCTCGATCTTGTCCCTGAGACTTGTTGCGGATTCCGCAAGCAGCCTTTTGCCGCGCGGCTTGGCCGAGGCCCGCAGCTCGGCCTGGCAGGACCTGCACAGGGACGAGAGCACCGCCTGATCGTCCGGCGAGAAGTCCTCTCCGGCGTGGTTGGTCACATAGGTCAGCAGCACTGCAAAATCATGATCGTCGCCGAGCAGCCGCGACAGCTCCTTGGCTTCGCCTGCGCGCGCCGTGAGCATTTCGGGCCAGCCTCGCGACAGAAGCTGCATATGCCGCCAGTGCAACTGCACCGACTTGCGCCAGGCATGGAAGGCCTCGTCGGCAGGCTCATCGTATGCCGTGCGGAACGCGCGGCGGGCCTTGCGGTATGAGCGCTCCAGGCCGTCGGCAAGGTGATCGAACCTCACGCCGGCTATGCCGGCGCCGGAAAAGAACCTCCTGGTCTGCTTCAAGCGGGACAGGGCCTGCCGCCTGGACTCCGCCATCTCGCTGCCGAGGAGCGACGCCGCCTGGACCTGCAGCAGCTCCTTCAACCGCTGGCTGGCACCATTCGGCAAGGCGCCAAACCGGTTCTCGAGCTTCGTTACGGTCTGGCGAATGACATGCTGGTCGCGCTCGCTCGACAGGAGCCGTCCGACGCCGGACAGCCGCGCCGCCTCGCGACGGTACACATCATCATCAAGCGCCGGGCGCACCAGGCGCATCAGCGCCTTCAGCCGCTTCAGGCAGCGCCGCGCATCATGGATGCAGGTCGCAATATCCCGCTGGCTGGCAAGCTTTTCGTCTGCAATCTCGATTTGCTCGAGTGCGATACGCCGCACCCCGGCCCCAACGGGCTCCTGCAACTTGAACCGATACGTCATAAGTCAGCACATACGCTCATGCGATTGCCAAATGGCGCCGTCGGTGTTGCGTGTTCAGTGTGTAGGTGTAGCTGTGCACCCTGTCATGCTCTTCCCGAAGACCGACGCGGTGACGCAATGTCGCGCCGCAGCCACCATACGGGTGGCGTCGCCGCGTAGGACAAGATATAGCGCTCACCCTGCGGTGGTCACCACCCCCTGCGGGGTTAGCTTCGCCTCCACAGGGCGATGAACGGTCCAATCGGGTGCTTCTGTGCCGTGTCCGCGCATATCACCCGCCGGCACAGTGCTGCAAACGCCAGCGCCAGGACGGGCGCGGCGACCGGCAGCCCGGCCAGGACGAAGGGGATCGCCAGCATCGGCGCAGCCCAAGCAGCCCCGAGCAGCCAGTCTTCTCCGCTCGTCCATCCGTTGTTGCGCACCGCAAGCCGGGCGATGACGAGGGCGACGATGGGAAGGTCGTAGGTGAGGGCATAGGGGCTGGCGATGAATGCGCCGAGGCCGACCAAGCCCAGGGCGATGTCGCTGTCCTTTGTGCTTCGGACCAGCCAGACGACGGCGGTGACGGTGACCAGGGCGGCCGCGCCCTGCAGGCCGGCGGCGAGTCCGTGCGGCAGGCCGAGCTGGCGAAACCAGCCGTACGGCGAGACAAGCATCAAGCGAAAGCCATCCTCGAATGCGGCAAGCACGACCGCCTGATTGGGCACCGTCACGGTCAAGAACAGGCGCCACGGCTCGAGGCCGAATGCGATAACGGAGGCGAGGGCCAGCGCAAGGGCGGCCGCCGTCGCCGCCGCAATTGCCCTCCACGCGCCGAGCGCGACGAGTGCCGGGGCGACGACAATTCCGAGATGCGGCTTGTAGCTGAGCAGTCCGAGGAAGACGCCGGCAAGAACGGGCCTGCGCTCCAGGAGCAGAAATCCGGCTGCCAGAAGTGCAGCGGTCAGGAATCCGTTCTGCCCGCAAATGATGTTTATTATGGTTGCTGGTGCGATGATCAGCAGCGGCAGAACGCTGCGAGCGGCCGCCGGCTCGAGAGCGATGCGCGCGGCGGCGATGAACATCGCCAGTCCCGCGATGGTCCACAACGCCAGCGCCGCGCCGTACGGCATTGCCCCGAACGGCAAAGCCAGCAGGAAGCTCGTCGGCGGGTATGACCAGAAGTGCCGCTGCAGCGCCGGGTCGAAGAGACGATGCAGCGCCGAAACGTAGCCTTCGACATCGAAGAGGGTTGCGGCACTGCCCTCCAGCAGGAGCCTGCCCGCTGCCCAGATGTTGATGAAATCGCGGCCAACGGCATGCTGCGTGACGTCGAGCGGCCAGCCTGCCGGCAGATAGTTGTGCACGAGCACAGGCGCAGCGGTCACACAGGCGACCAGCGTTGCGGTCAGGAGCACACGGCGCGGCACCGGCATGAGATCGAGCTCGGCAGGCATGAAAGGCCCCTATGCCTAACGCGACGGCCGTTTCAGAAGGGTTAGCTGCGACGGAATTGCCGCTGCGGGCGACGCATCTTTCGCACGGATTGGGCCGCCGAACGCAGGCCTCAGGGCGCGATCCTGCGTGCCCAGGCCACCCATTCGCGAACGCGCGCCTCGGGGTCGGCGTGGGTGAAGAAGTCGGTGATGACGGCAACGCTGTCCGCCCCGGCGCCGACAACGCCGTCCGCCCGCTCGGGCGTGATGCCGCCGATGGCGACCAGCGGAAGCGAGCCGATGCGGGATCTCCACTCCGCGATACGGCCGAGCCCCTGCGGGGCCCACTTCATGGCCTTCAGGCGCGTCTCGTAGATAGGGCCCAGCGCAACGTAATCCGGCCTTGCCGCAAGCGCCGTTGCCAGCTCGTCGGGGCTATGCGTGCTGATCCCGAGCCGCACACCCTGCGCCTTGATGGCCGCGACATCCGCGCCGGCCAGATCCTCCTGGCCGAGATGGACATAGTCTGCGCCGAGCTCCAGAGCCTCCCGCCAGTAGTCGTTGACGATGAGCTGGCATTCGTAGCGTACGCACAGGTCGAGGCTTTCGCCGATCTCGTGACGAATTCGCTCGGGTGAGGCGTCCTTGAGGCGCAATTGAATGGTTCTCACGCCGAGCGGGGCGATCCGATGCAGCCATGCGAGGTCGGGCACGATCGGATAGAAGGTGTCGAGCCCGTCCGGCCTTTGCGTCATGACGAGCGGTCCAGATCGAAGAATGGCGTCCCTGCGACCGGCGTCGACGGGGCGGCCATGTCGCGCATCTCCATCAGCCCGGCTTCGTAGGCGGCGCGGCCAGCTTCGATCGCCATGGCAAAGGCCTGTGCCATGCGCGCCGGGTCGGCAGCGGAAGCCACGGCCGTATTCAAAAGCACCGCGTCGAAGCCCATTTCGAGCGCCTCGGCCGCATGCGATGGCGCGCCGATGCCTGCGTCGATGATCAGCGGCATGCCCGCGAAGTACTTGCGCAGGGACTTCAGGGCATACCGGTTGGCAAGGCCGCGGCCGGTTCCGATCGGTGCTCCCCAGGGCATCAGCACCTCGCATCCCGCGGCAACCAGGCGCTCCGCCACGACGAGATCCTCGGTGGTGTAGGGAAACACCTTGAAGCCGTCCTTGGTGAGCGCGCCGGCGGCTTCGACGAGGCCGTAGACGTCGGGCTGCAGCGTATCGTCGTTGCCGATCACCTCGAGCTTGATCCAGTCGGTGCCGAACAGCTCGCGCGCCATCTGCGCGGTGGTGACGGCCTCCTTGGCACTTCTGCAGCCGGCGGTATTGGGCATCACCCGCACGCCGAGGGCCTTGATGAGCTCGAAGAAGCGCTGGCCCGTATTGGCCCTGGCGGCCTCCCTGCGCACGGATACCGTGACGATGGAGGCGCGGGACGCCTTGACGGCGTTGCCCATGATCTGCGGCGAGGGATACCGCGCCGTCCCGAGCAGCAGGCGCGAGGCGATCTCCACGCCGTATAGGGTAAGCGGCTTCGCCGCGATGGGGGTCGGCTCTCGTGCATTCATTGCCGCAGATTCTCTCAGCCACCCTGCCGCGGAGCCACGATCTCGACTTGGTCGTCTTGGGCGAGCGTTGTGGCTGCGCGCGCAGCCCTGGGAATGAACTCGCCATTGAGCGCGGTGGCAACCGCATTGTCGGCATGGCCGAGATGCGCGACCAGCTCGGCCAGCGTGGCGGCCGTCGTCTCCATGCGCTCGCCGTTGATCTGGATGCTTGTCCGCTTTGCGGATGCAAGTTGCATGCGTCGTCTCTGTGCCCAGGGATCGCCGGTTATCTGCGCCGCCATGCCGGGCGATTCAAGCCTTTTCGCTCTCGCGCCCCACCCATGCACTTTTTCTCGCCGCGCTTCACGCATAGCGATGGATTTGCCGGGTGCCGCCATTGCTCGTCATTGAACGATGTTCATGATGTGGCCATTCTTCGGGTGCGTATGCGAAATAGGTTGAAGGTGCGGGGCCCGGTCCCGCATCCGCCGGTTCTGAGGGTTCATGTTCAAGAAGCTGATGACGTCGCGGCGGTTTGCACCGCTGTTCTTCTGCCAGTTCTGCTCGGCGCTGAACGACAACTTCCTGAAGAATGCGCTTGGGATGCTGATCCTGTTCGGCCTTGCCGGCTCGGGGCGGGTCAGCGGCGGCAATGCCGCGATGCTGATCACCCTTTCCGGCATCATCTTCATTGCCCCGTTCTTCATCCTGTCGGCGCTCGGGGGAGAACTCGCCGATCGCTTCGACAAGGGGCGGATGGCAGAGCGCATCAAGCTGGCCGAGATCCCCGTCGCCGGGCTCGCCGCCGTCGGCTTCTTCCTGCATTCGGTGCCCATTCTTCTCGTGACGCTCGGCCTTTTCGGCATCATCGCGGCGCTTTTCGGTCCGATCAAATACGGCATATTGCCGGAGAAGCTTGAGACCGCGGAGCTCTCTGCGGGCAATGCCTTGGTCGAGGGGGCGACCTTCCTCGCCATCCTGGCGGGCACGATCGGAGGCGGCATAGCCGTTGCCGAGGCCCAGAGCGCCGGGATCGTCGTCGTCGTCATTGCCGCACTTGCGATAGCGTCGTGGCGGTTTGCCCGTGCCATACCAGCGTCCGGAGCGGCCGCACCCGGCATCTCGCTTACGCGCAATCCCTGGACCTCCACGGTCGCGCTGCTGAGAGAGATCAGGAGCGAGCGGCGCCTGTGGGTCGGCGCGCATATCGTGTCATGGTTCTGGCTGGTCGGGTTTGTGGCGCTTTCCCTGCTTCCGGCCCTCGTCAGGGACGCGATCGGCGGCAGCGAAGGCGTCGTGACACTGTGCCTGGCCACATTCACGGTCGGCATTGCCGTCGGCTCTGCGCTGGCTGCGGGTGCGAGCCAGGGGCGGCCGAACCTCGCCGTCGTGCCGCTGGGGGCGATACTGATGGGCGCCTTTGCCCTCGCCATAGCCTGGCTGGCGGAGGCGGCCTCGCCGGGGGCTGGGCAGATCGGGCCGAGAGAGGTGCTGCTCTCCGCACAAGGCTCGGCGCTGCTCGCGGCACTCGGTGGCCTCGCGGCAGCAGGAGGGCTCTTCATCGTGCCGTCGTTTGCCGCCGTTCAGGCCTGGGCGCCCCCTGATCGGCGCGCGCGCGTCATTGCCGCGGTCAATGTGCTCAACGCGGCCTACATGGTGGGAGCCGGCGGCATCGTTGCGGTGCTGCAGGGTGCTGGCGTGAGCCTGTCCGTCCTCTTTGCGATCGTGGGGCTGATGAGCCTTGGCTGCGTGCTCGTCGTCAGGCGGGCTTGGAAAAGCGAGACCTGACAGGTCGCCTCACCCCGAGGTGGCCGGCGCCTGTCGGGCCAATGGCTATCTTGCCTTGCCGAGCGAGGTGCGGGCCACTTCGATCGCCTTCCTGAGCACCTCGGCATCGCCGATGTGATTGGCAAGCAGCAGCACCAGCCGCGCGTTCAAGGCCGCACTTTCCGCGTCGGTGAGGTCCCCGTGGGCGTCGATGATGGCGGCGTAGGTGCCGTCGGGGTCTTTCAGGTTGAGGTCGTACTGAAGAGGCATGCTGCACCTCCCGAAGGCGTCAGGACTTGGCGATCGCACGGTCGAGCGCCGCCTCGACGGCACCTTGATCGAAACCGTGCCAGCGGGCGGCCACGTGCTGATCGGGGCGGAACAGGTAGTAGGCAGGGGCCCCCGCCGCCCCATAGCGCGCGCACGCCGTTTCTTGTGAAACAACCAGCGCCTTGACGGGGACCTCGCGCTGGGCGAGCCCCGCCTGGCCGCGCGCCACCTCCTCCGGCACGTGTCTCTCGCGGCTGAACCAGACGCCGGCAAAGCCGCCTCCGATCTGCTGGAGCAGCCAGCCGCCGTCGAGCGGGGCATCCAATGCCGCTGCACCCGGCCGCACGGCGCCCGCCTCGCCGCGGGCAAAGCCGTCCATCCCGTTGAGGGGCGACTGGTCGTAGGACGTCGCCACGGAAAGGCGCCCCGAATTGACGAGGCGCCGGGCGAACGGCTCCGTCTCGGCGAGCGCCAGCACGCCGTCCCTGAACATGCGGCTTGCTGCGCTCTTGGGCGCGATGAAATCGGTGGACCGCGTGGTGTGCAGCAGGTTCTCGTCGGCAGCGTAGGCGCGCTCGGCGTCGTAGCTGTCGAGCAGGCCATCCGGCGCCTGGCCCTTTATGACGAGGTCGAGCTTCCACACGAGGTTGTCCGCGTCCTGCACGCCGCTGTTGCCGCCCCGCGCGCCGAAGGGAGATACCTGATGCGCCGCGTCGCCTGCAAACAGCACGCGGCCGTGCCGGAAGCGCTGCAGCCGGCGGGACTGGAAGCGATAGAGGCTGATCCACTCGAAGGTGAAGTCGATATCCTCGCCGAGCATGGATCGCACGCGCCTGGCTGCGTTCTCGGGCCTGACCTCCTCGTCCCGGTCGGCCTCGTTGCCGACCTGGAAATCGAGCCGCCAGACATCGTCGGCCTGCTTGTGCAGCAGCGCCGAGCGGCCGCGGTTGAACGGCGGGTCGAACCAGAACCAGCGCTCGACCGGCCGATCCATCTTCATCTTGATGTCGCAGATCAGGAACTGGTCCTGGAACACCCGGCCTTCGAACTCGAGGCCCATCAGGCGGCGCAGCGTCGACCGTGCGCCGTCGGCAGCGATCACCCAGTCGGCCAGCAGGCGGTAGGGGCCCTCAGGCGTGGCAATGTCGAGAAGCACGCCGTCGCCGGTCATGGTGAGGCCGCTCACCTCCTCCTGCCAGCGCAGGTCGATCAGGCCGGTCTGCTGCGCGGCCTCCACGCCATAGTGCTCGAAGTAATACTGCTGGAGATTGATGAATGCCGGCATGCGATGCCCGGCCTCGGGCAGCAGATCGAACTCGTAGACCTGGCGCGTATCGAAGAACACCTTGCCCGTCTTCCAGGTGATGCCCTTGTCGAGAAGGGCCTGCCCCGCGCCGAGACGGTCCATGATCTCCAGCGAGCGCTTGGCCCAGCAGATCGCACGCGAGCCGTCGGACAGGTTGCTCTTCTTGTCGATGACCACCGTGCGGTGGCCCTTGCTGGCGAGATCGAGCGCGGCGACGAGCCCGACCGGGCCTGCTCCGACGATGACGATGGGATGATGCGCCGGCCCCGGTTGCCCGTGGTCGGCCGAGCGGCGATGCGGAAAGACCCTGTCCTTGGCATGGGCCATCGCGGTCACCCCTGCAGGGCGGCCCACATGGCGCGGTCGCGCTCCGCCGTCCAGATGCGCGGCGTGTCGATGCCCTGCGCCTCGTCGTAGGCGCGCGAGATGTTGAACGGCTGGCAGTGCTCGAAGATGGGCCAGCTCCCGTACTTCGGGCGCATGGCGGCCGTTGCCTCGTCGAAGCACTCCTTGAGCGAGGCGCCGCGGGAGGCCCTGCGCTTCACCGGCTCGTAGGTGTCGCGCAGGAAGTCGCGCGTGAGCGCGATGCCTTCGGCGACCGTCTTGGCCCCCACGAGAGCGTCGCCGCGGCCGGGCACCAGCGCCTCCGCCTTGAAGGCGTCGAGACGGGAGAGGGTGTCGGGCCAATCTGTGAAATGCGCATCGCCGCAGTAGCAGGCCGACTTGTACTCGACGATGTCGCCGGAGAAGACGACGTTCGCGTCGGGCACGTAGGCGATGATGTCGCCGGCGGTGTGGGCGCGCCCGATGTGCATGAGATCGACACGACGCTTGCCGAGAAAGAGCGTCATGCGCTCCTTGAACGTCACCGTCGGCCAGGTGAGGCCGGGGATCGTGTCGGCGGCGCGGAACAGCCGGGGAAAGCGGCCATATTCGGAATCCCAGTCCTCCTTACCGCGCTCGGCGATCATGGCGCGGCAGGCCTCGGAGGCCAGCACCTCCTGCGCCTTGTAGGCCGAGGCGCCGAGCACGCGCACGGCGTGGTAGTGCGACAGCACCACGTACTTGATCGGCTTGTCGGTGACTTTGCGCACCCGCTCGATGACGAGGTTCGCCATCACGGGCGTTGCCTGCGTATCGATGACGATGACGCCGTCGTCGCCGATGATGACGCCCGTATTCGGGTCTCCCTCCGCCGTGAAGGCGTAGAGATCGCGGCCGATCTCCGCGAAGGTGATGTTCTTTTCCGCCAAATCGCCCGTGGAGGCAAAGTTCTTCGACATCTCAGTGATCTCCCTTGTGGGGACGAGGCGTTGCCGTGCGCTCGAGGCCGAGCCCGCCGGCAAAGGCCGCTATGGCATCGACGACGGCCGCCTCCTGGTCGCGATGCGGGGAATGGCGGCAGTTATTCAGAACGAGCCGCGTGGTGGATGCACGGGCGCGCTCCTCGATGCAATCGAGCTGAGCCAGCGTACCATATTCGTCGTCCAAACCCTGGATGAGAAGCATGGGCGCTGCAATCCGGTCGACGTAGGCCTCGATCGACCAGGTGCGGAATGCCGGATCGAGCCAGATGTCGGCCCAGCCCAGGAACGCGTCATCGACCCGCGCGTGGTACTTCGCAAGCCGCTGCTTGAGGTCGGTCGTCGCGTAGCTCTCGCGGACCCGCGCAATGCTCTCGATATTGAAAGGCTCGATGTTCACGTGCGGCGCCATCAGCACCAGGCCGTGCACCGGGTGGCCGGAGGAGCCGGCATAGATGATGGCGATCGAGGCGCCGTCCGAATGGCCGATGATCAGCGGACGCTCGATGCCTAGTCGGTCGAGCAGGCGGGGCAGGACCTCCAGAGCTTCCGTGTGCATGAACTCAGGGGTCCGCTTGGCGAGCAGGCCGCCGGACTGGCCGTAGCCGAAGCGGGAGTAGACCAGCGCCCGCGCCCCCAGCCGGGCTGCGACCTTGTCCGGAAAGTCGCGCCACAGCGCGACGGAGCCGAGGCCTTCGTGGAGGAATACGAGCGTCGGCTGCTCGAGCGCATCGCCCGGAATCATTCGGTACTCGATCTGCCGGCCGTCGACGTCCGCAAACGGCATCGTGCTAGACTCCCAGGTGCCGGTGCATCAGCTCGGGCTGCGCCTTGAGCTCCGCGGGACTGCCCTCGAACACGATTTCGCCTTTCACCAGGATGACGATGCGGTCGGCAATCTCCGTCACGGCCGCCACCGTCTTGTCGACGACCACCGTTGCCATGCCGGTGGCGCGGATGAGGCGGATCGTCTTCCAGATCTCGTCGCGGATGATCGGGGCGAGGCCTTCGGTCGCCTCGTCGAGAATGAGGAGCCTGGGATTGGTCAGGAGCGCACGTCCGATCGCCAGCATCTGCTGCTCGCCGCCCGACAAGTGGTCGCCCCGATTGCTCTGGCGTTGCGCCAGCCGCGGAAACAGCTCGAGCACCCGGTCGTAGGTCCAGCGGGTGGCGACGGCCCGCGCGCCGCTTCGTTCGGCAATCGCCAGGTTCTCGGCAACGCTCAGGTTAGAGAAGATGCCGCGCCCCTCGGGCACGTAGGCAATCCCACGCTGCGCGATGGCGAACGTGGGCGTTCGCGTCGCTTCCTTGCCGTCGACCAGGACGCGGCCGCGGCGCGGCCGCGTCAGCCCGAGGAGGGTGCGGATCAGCGTGGTCTTGCCCATGCCGTTGCGGCCCATCAGTCCGATGGTCTCGCCCGCATGAATGGCGATCGAGACGTCACGCAGGATGTGGCTCTGGCCGTAGTAGGTGTTGAGGCCGATGCCTTCCAGCAGAGGAGCAGAGCCGGGTGCGGCGGGCATTATGCATGCCCTCCGAGGTAGGCTTCCTGCACGACGGCATTGGCGCGGATGGCGGCCGGTGTGCCTTCGGCCAGCACCGCGCCTTCGGCCATTACCGTCATCCAGTCGGCGACCGCGAAAACGAAGTCCATGTCGTGCTCGATGAGCAGGACGGCATGCTCGCGCGCCAGTCCCTTCAGCAGGGAGGTCAGGCGCTGCGATTCCTCCGGGCCCATGCCGGCCAGCGGCTCATCGAGCAGCAGAACCTTGGGATCGCCGGCGAGCGTCATGGCGATCTCGAGCTGGCGCTGCTCACCGTGCGAGAGCGTGCCAGCCAGCCGCGTTGTCACGCCGCCCAGGCCGACCCGTTGCAGCGCGTTGTGCGCCTTCTCGATCAGGTCGGCCTCCCGCCGGGCCGGCTTGAAGGGATTGCGCCTGAGCTTGCACACGGCCTGCGCGGCCAGGCGCACATTTTCCTCCACCGACAGCGATGGAAAGATGTTCGTGCGCTGGAACGAACGGCCGACTCCGAGCCGGGTCATGCGCCAGACCGGCTCGCCCGCCACCTCCCGGCCTTCCAGCGCGATGCGCCCGGCCGTAGGCCTGATCTGACCCGACAGCATGTTGACGAGGGTTGTCTTGCCTGCCCCATTCGGGCCGATGACCGCATGCAGCTCGCCCTGATGCAGAGACAGGGAGACATTGCTCACGGCGATAAGACCGCCGAACCTTCGCGTAAGCTCGTGCGTCGTCAGGACGGGAGCACTGGCAGCGCGCGCCTCAGCCATGGGTTCGCGCCTCGGCAGCGGCCCGTGCCGAACCGTCCGTGGTCGGACTGCGCCGCATCCAGCGGGGCATGCCGATGCCGCTCAAGCCCTTCGGCAGAGCCAGCACCACGAACAGGATGACCAGGCCTTCGACGAGCAGCTTGCGCTCGGTAATGAGTTGCGCGAACTCGCCGAGGCCCGTGAACGCCAAGGCGCCGATGATGGGGCCGTGCAGCGTCGTGAGCCCGCCCATCAGGATCATCAGCAGGGCTTCGGCCGAGCGATGCCATCCGATGAGCTCCGGGTTCACGAAGCCGCGGTGCATCGCCCACATATGCCCTGCCACCCCCGCCAGCAGTCCGGCGATGACGAAGGCGGCCAGCTTGTAGCGGTAGGTGTTGAAGCCCAGCGCCTGCATGCGATGCTCGTTGACGCGGATACCCTCGAGCACGCGGCCGAACAGCGAGCGCAGGATGAGCACCAGGCTGAGATACATGGCGATCAGCAAGCCGAGGCTCAGGTAGTAGGTCGCGATCGGCCGCTGCCGCCGGGTGAGCGGAAGCTCCCAATCGAGGATGGAGAGCAGCGGCCGCGACAGAAACGCGCCATCCGTTCCGCCGCCGAGCTTGGTGTCATGGAAAATGAAGAACACCATCTGCCCGAACGCCAGCGTCACCATCAGGAAGAAGAATCCACGTGTCCGCAAAGACAAGGCGCCGACGATCAGCGCGGCAAGCCCGGCCGCGGCGACGGCGGCCGGCAGGGTAATGAGGATCGACACGCCATTGTTGGCGGGGGTGATGAGATACACCGTGTAGGCGGCAAGTCCGTAGAAGGCGGCGTGGCCGAGGCTGACGAGACCCGTGCAGCCGACCAGGAGCTGGAGGCTCAGCGCCAGCATGGCGGAGATCAGTGCGTAGGTGCCGAGCTCGACGTAGTACGGCTGCGCGAAAACAGGCATTGCGCCGAGCAGCAGTGCTCCGGCACCCAGTAGGACACGCCCGGCCGTGCTTCGAGGCAGCATCAGGTCTCGGTTCCCGCAATCATGTCCGCTGGCCGAACAAGCCGGACGGCCGCCAGATGAGGACGGCCGCCATCAGCACGTAGACGGCAAGGCCTGCGACCTTTGGCGCATAAGCTTTGCCGAGCGTGTCCACAAGGCCGATGATCAGGGCAGACCAGAGCGCCCCCGACACCGAGCCAAGCCCACCGATGACGACCACGACGAAGGAGATGATGAGAAAGCCGTCGCCCATGTTGGGATAGACGGAGTAGAGCGGCGCGGCCAGAGCGCCCGCGATCAGCGCCAGGGTCGTGCCGACGGCGAACACCGTCATGTGCACGCGCCGCGCGTCGATGCCCAGCACATCCACCATTTCGGGCTTTTCGGCTGCGGCCCGGATGACGGCGCCCGTCTTGGTGCGCTCGATCCAATAGAAGAGCAGCGCGGCAAGCGCGAGGCATATGCCAATGACGGTGAAGCGGTAGGCCGAGTAGCTGAAACCGGACGTGACCGGCACCGAGAAATCCAGCAAAGGCGGGATCGGCACGGAATAGAACTCGTTGCCGACCAGCAGCGAGCGCCCCTCCTCGAAGAGCAGAATGAGCGCGAATGTGAGCAGCACCTGATCGAGGTGGTCGCGGGCATAGAAGTAGCGGAACAAGCCGCGCTCCAGCACCGAGCCGAGCAGGATGCCGCCAATCATCGCCATGGGCAGCGCCAGCCACAGCGAGCCCCACTGCCGCGTGACGAGAAACGCCACGTAGGCACCGATCATGAACAGCGAGCCGTGCGCGAGGTTGATGATGCCCATCACGCCGAATATGAGCGTCAGCCCGCTGGCGATCAGGAACAGCAGCAGGCCGTGCTGGAATCCGTTGAGGAGCTGCGCAAGCAATCCCGGAAAGTCCATTGGCGCGGTCGCTCGCGAATAGAGAACCGGCCCGTCGAGGAACGGGCCGGTCCGGGTAGGGACGTCAGGTCAGTTTGCAGCCGGTGCCCGGGTCGGCCAGGTTTTCGGCGGCGATGCCGATCACCTTGTTCTGTCCGCCAGTCGCCTTGCGGAGATAGATATTGTGCACCACGTTCTGCGACGGCGAGATCGAGATGGGTCCGCGCGGGCTGTCGATCTTGGCGGCTCGCATGGCCTTGTAGAGCCCCGCTTCGTCCTCGATCTTGCCCTTTACGGCCTCCAGGCCCACGGCCAGAAGTTGCGCCGCATCGTAACCCTGCACGGCGTAGACGTCGGCATCGCGGCCGGCCTTTGCATTGAAAGCCTTGCGGAATGCCGTGTTCTTGGGATTGTCGAGACCGTCGCCATAGTGGAGCGCCGTCTCGATGCCCTCGGCGGAGGCACCCTGGGCGGCGAGCGTGCCCTCGGTCAGGAAGCCCGGACCGCACAACGGCGCCTTGATGGCGGCAGCGGCGTACTCCTTGACGAACTGAACGGCGGCGCCGCCCGCAAAGAAGGCTCCGACGGCATCGACATTGAGACCGGGTATCTGCGCCAGCAGAGGCTGGAACGTCGTCTGCGGAAACGGCAGCTTGAGCTCCTGGACGACTTGGCCGCCGCTCTTCTGGAGTCCCTCCTTGAAGCCCGCGCCCATGTCGTTGCCGGCTGCATAGTCCCACGTCACCCACGCCACCTTCTTCACGCCCTTCTTGCCGAGCGCGAGGCCCATGCCGTAGGCCGACTGCCAGTTCGTGAAGGATGTGCGGAAGACGTTCTTGGCGCACTCCGCGCGGGTGATGACGTCGTTTCCGGCATTGGGAACGATGGTCAGAGTGCCGCTCTCTTTGACGACCTTGTGGATACCCATCTGCACGCCCGAATGGACGGTGCCGATCAGCACGTCGACCTGGTCGCGCTTGACGAGGCGATCGGCGTTCTGCGGGGCATTCTCAGGCTTGGACTCATCGTCCAGCTTGACAATCTGGATCTCGCGTCCGCCGAGCTTGCCGCCCTTCTCGGCGATCAGCAGCTCGATGGCGAAGGTGATGTTCTCGCCGAGCTTGGCGAAGGTTCCCGAATAGGGAAGCATCAACCCGATCTTGACCGGCTTGGCCTGGGCGATCGCCCAGCCGGTCGGGATCGTCGACGCCGCCGCGACGGCTGCGCCACTTTTCAGAATGCTCCTGCGCGAGAAGCCACTTTTGGTGATATCGGACATTTTCCCCTCCCTGTGGGTTTTCAAGCTTTGCCGCACACCTTGAGCTGCCAGTCCCTCTGATGCCGGCCGGCACCACCGGCCGATCATGCCCTTCCCCATGCATTGGCTCGCATGACAAGAGGGCAATTGCAACGGTTCTTCCGACCTCCCTAGTAGGTTTCGACGTGATACCGGCCTGTTGCCCGCATCTGCGGCTTGAGCCTGCTCCAGTCCAGGCTGTAGCCACGGCAGACGTCGGCGAGGGCCTCGTCGACGCCCGCCTCCATCCCCTTCAACCCGCAGATGAAGATATGTGTTTGCTCGCTGCCCAGGAGGTCGGCAAGCCGGCCCGCCCTGGAGCGTATGCGGTCCTGCACGTACTCCTTGGGCCGGCCCGGAAGGCGCGAATAGACGAGATGCTTCTCGAGCAGGCTTTCCGGCACCTTCTGCAGAGGCCCGAAATAGGGCAGTTCCTCGGGTGCGCGTGCACCGAAGAACATGATCATCTTGCCGGGCGCTCCCGGCGCGGCACGGCGGCGGCGCTCGGTGAAGGCCCTGAACGGCGCCGAGCCGGTGCCCGTGCAGATCATGATGATGTTCGTCGACGGGTCGTTCGGCATCAGGAAGGTCGCGCCGAAGGGTCCGGTCACCTGCACTTTTTCGCCGATCTTGAGGTCGCAGATATAGTTCGAGGCGACCCCCCCTTCGCTGCGCTTGACCGTCAGGCTCAGGTTGTTGGCGTTGCGCTTCTCGCCATCCCGGGCCGACGCCACCGAGTAGAGCCGCACATCGTGCGGCCTGCCGTCTGCGCGCATGCCTGGCGGAACGATGCCGATCGACTGCCCCTCCAGCACTGGAAACAAGGTCTCGCCGAAGGAAAGCACGATGTGGCGCACATCGCTCGAGCCGTTCTGTGCCGTGATGCGGTAGTTGCCCTGAACGGTGGCGGTGGCCGGACGTGTGCGCGTGAAGATGTTGACGGTGGGCTTGGATGCAGTCACAGGCGCGACGGGCTTGCCGCCCGTGCCCGAGTGCGCTCTCTCGAGCAGGGCGCCGACCTCGCCCTCGATGGCTTCCACCGCGGCGGCGGCCGCTTCGCCGAAGTCTTCCTGCCTGGGAAGCTCCGCCCAGCCAAGCTGGTCGGCAAGCGAATAGGCGACCTTGACGATGCGCCAGTTGTCGATCGAGCCGGTTGGGCAGGGCGCGATGCAGTCCATGCAGTATTCGCACTTGTCGGCGTCGACGACGTAGTTGACGTCGTCGTGCGAGACGGCGCCGACCGGGCAGGTCGCCTCGCATGTGCCGCAGCGAATGCAGATCTCGGGGTCGATGAGATGCTGCTTCTTGAGCTCGGACGGGCGAACCAGGGCATTCATGGCTCAGCCCCGGCTTCTGTACGTTAGAGCGCGAGGGCATATGCCAAGGTCAGAGCCAGCACGGCGAGAGCCACGCCGAGGCCCAGGACGTAGCGCACGCCGTGCCCGGTCTCTCCCTGGCGCGCCTTGACGGCAATGAGGTCGCGTGAACGCGTTGCCATGGGATGTTCTCCCTGACACGTGCACCCCGTTAAGCCGTGAGCCAACCATACTGTACTACACTATACCGTCGCTCGACGCCCGTCAGCCCGCGGGCGCCCGTTCACGCCTGGTGGATCTTCACGTACTCGAAATCGCCGGCCTTGTTGTCGATGCCGACCTTCGGGGCGGAGATCCAAGGGGCGAACTTGCCTCTCTCCCAGCACGGCGTCATCAGGCTGGCGATGAAATCGCCATCACTCGTGGAGGGGATCCACTGATCCTTCTTCTTGCTCCATTCGGCATCGCTCAAGATCTGGCCTTCGGGCGTGGCCTTTGCGTTCTGGAATTCGCCGATGTGCCGGTGGAAGGCGACATGGGGCAGCTTGAGCCGGAAGTTCACTCCGGCCTTCTCGATGACCTTGTTCCAGCGATCGACGCCCTTGGCGCAGTCGGCGACGTAGTCGTCGCGCAGGCGCATGTTGATCGCCGTCAACGCCGGCTCGTCGATCATCTTGACCTGGCCGTCGACCAGCTTGCTTACGGGATAGGACGCCTTGGTGAGCTCGTGATCGTCCTCGATCCTGGTTTCCTGGAAGCGGCCCTTGAGGCCCGAGTTGTAGTAGTTGGCTGCGTTGGTCGACACCTCGGAGCCGAACAGGTCGAGCGACAGCGAGAAGTGCAGGTTGGCCTTCTTCTGGATGGTCGGCAGATCGATGACGCCGAGCTTGCGCACGGCCGCGATGTCGTAGGGATCCTCGATGCCGGCTTCCTTCATGGCCTGGCACGTGCGCTCGATGGTGCGCCCCACGCCGGTCTCGCCGACGAACATGTGGTGCGCCTCTTCGGTCAGCATGAAGCGGCAGGTGCGTGACAACGGGTCGAAGCCCGATTGCGCGAGGCTCTCGAGCTGCATCTTGCCGTCACGATCGGTGAAGAACGTGAACATGAAGAAGGAGAGCCAATCGGGCGTCGCCTCGTTGAAGGCGCCGAGCATGCGCGGCTTGTCGGCATCGCCGGAGCGGCGTTGGAGCAGGCCCTCCGCCTCCTCGCGGCCGTCCTTGCCGAAGTATTTCTGCAGCAGATAGACCATGGCCCAGAGGTGGCGGCCCTCCTCCACGTTGACCTGGAAGAGATTGCGCATGTCGTAGAGAGACGGCGCGGTCTTGCCCAGGTGACGCTGCTGCTCGACGGAAGCCGGCTCGGTATCGCCCTGGATGACGATCAGGCGGCGCAGCATGGCGCGGTATTCGCCGGGCACCTCCTGCCAGGCCTTCTCGCCCTTGTGCACGCCGAAGTTGACCTGGCGGTCCTCCTGGCGCGGGGCGAGCAGGATGCCCCAGCGATACTCGGGCATCTTCACGTAGTCGAACTTGGCCCAGCCCTTGGGATCGATGCTGACGGCGGTGCGCAGGTAAACGTCCGACGTCTGGAAGCCCTCGGGCCCCATGGTCATCCACCAGTCGATATAGCCGGGGTGCCATTGCTCCAGCGCCTTGAGCACGCGCTGGTCGTCGGTCAGGCCGACGTTGTTGGGGATCTTGGTCGAATAGTCGACGTTTGTTGTCTCGGGCATCCGTTCGTTTCCTCTTGTGGGGCTATGGGGTCAGGCCCCCAAGCCAGGGTCTGCGTTGGACTTCGGGCGCCATCAGGGGGCTGACCCCCTTGCGCACCCCTCAAACTCTCTCCGGATTGAAGTTCGCCTTCACCCCGGTGCCGTAGCGCTTTAGCGCACCTTCGGCGCCCGCTGCGTTCGGTCGCTGGAAGATCCAGTTCTGCCAGGCGGTCAGGCGTCCGAAAATCTTGGTCTCCATCGTCTCAGGGCCGGCGAAGCGCAGGTTGGCTTCCATGCCGGTGAGGCCGTCGGCGGAGAAGCTCGCGCGTTCCTCGAGGAAGATGCGCACCTCGTCATCCCAGTCGATGTAGTCGAGCGCCGTGGTGACAAGACCGAGTTCCTCGCTGGCCTCCGCCTCGAGCGGCTTGCCGATCCCTGCCTTTGCTTTTTCGAGGCTCTCGGGCTCGCCCAGGAAGCGCGTTGCCAGCCGCGAGAGATCGTTGCTCATCGTGTAGGTGCCGAAATTGGCGGGCGAGAGGGTGATCGTCGCCGGTACCCGGTTGTCGCCCTGGAAGCTGCCGATCAGCATGAAGGAGCGGTCGCAGGCGAAGATGATCTCGGCCAGCGTGCCGGCAAAGCAGCTTCCCGGCTCGATCAACGCCACCAGGGAGCGCGAGGTGAGATCGATACGCTTCAAGGCGCGCTTCCAATAGTGCAGCACCTCGCGCGCCAGCCAATGGGTCTTGTTGGCTTCCAGAAAGGCATCGAACGCCAGCACTTGCGCCGGCTCGCCCTGACTCTTGAAGATCAGCACGCCGATCTCGGGCTCGTTGAGGCGCAGGTGCAGGATCGCGTCGTCCAGCTCGCGCGCCAGCCGCAGCGGCCAGAATGCAGCGCCTTCGGCCACCATCGCCTCAGCGGACGCGGGCGGTGCGGCCGCAGGCCCTTGGATGGTGATCGTCGCGCGGCGCGCGTCGCGTTCGATGTCGATCCTCACGCACGAATAGCTGACGGACTTGTCGTCGAGCTTGCGCTCGATGGGGGTCAGCCGGATGCCGGCGGCGCCGCTCGGCCGGTCCGACTGCGCGGCGAGCTTCTTGGCGGTGTCCTTAACGGTTTGCTCGAACTTGGAGTTCGCCACCACCTGATCGACGAGCCGCCACTTGACGGCGCGCGCGCCCTTTACGCCCTCCTCGATGGTGCAGAACGCGTCGGCCAGATCGCGACGCACCTTGCGCTTGTCGGTAACTCGCGTAAGGCCGCCGGTTCCCGGCAGCACGGCGAGCAGCGGCAGCTCGGGCAACGCGACGGTCGAATTGCCGTCGTCGGCGAGGATGATGTGATCGGTGGCGAGCGCCAGCTCGTAGCCGCCGCCGGCAGCGGTGCCGCGCACGGCACAGATGTACTTCTGGCCAGAGTGCCGGCTCGCGTCCTCCATCGAGTTGCGCGTCTCATTGGTGAACTTGCAGAAGTTGACCTTGTGGGTGTGGGTGGAGCCCGCCAGCATGCGGATGTTGGCGCCGGCGCAGAACACACGATCCTTGCCGGACTTGAGCACCACCACCTTCACCTCGGGGTGCTCGAAGCGCAGGCGCTGAATGGCGTCATTGAGCTCGATGTCGACGCCCAGATCATACGAATTGAGTTTCAGCTGGTAGCCGTCGAACAACCCGGCGTTCTCGTCGACATCCATGACGAGCTCGGCCACCTCGCCGTCGAATTTGAGCTTCCAATGGCGATAGCGGGCGGGCTCGGTCTGAAAGTCGATGCGCTCTGCCATTCGCAAAGTCCTCCCGGCGACGGATGGTAGCAGGTCCCCTATTGGGGATTATGCATTATTATTCTAGTTTGATAGCCAATGATGCATAATATTGCAAGTCACTTCACGAGATCCAGTCCCGGCCGGCGGTCCGACAGGCCTTCCAGCGCCTCATGATGCTCGACAGCCGCTTCCCGCACGACGCCCGCGAAGGCCGCAATTTCCTGCTGGAGGGCGATGGGCGACAGGCCCATGACCCTGCCTGCGGGCCAGCCAGCCTCCCCAACCTGCCCGCTTGCCTCGCCGAGCAGGCGCAAGGCCGCCTTGGGCCGGTGCATGACGAGCTTGAGGCAGCCATTGGCGAGCTGGATTAAGCCCGCCATCAGCGCCCGCTCCCTGCTGTTGGGTGCACACGCCGTCCAGACCGGCTCCCACACCTCGTGGGCCTCCCAGAAAAATCCTGCGGCGTAGAGGTCGAAGCCGAAGAGATAGGGCGGCGCGCTGCGCCAATTGATGTCGGAGACGCGGGGCGGGCATTTCGCCTTGATCGCCGCGAAGAACGCGTGGTCGGGCGCGCGCCCATGGCCTGGCACGTAACGTTCGGCCGGAAGCGAGACATCGGCTGGCATGCTGCATCTTATACGTTGGCCGCCTGCCCGCGTGTATAACGTGGGCGGGCAAGGCGGATGCATCATCCATGGCAAGCGAGTCCAGGATCGGGGTCGGGGCAGCGTCTCGCGTCGCCGTCGCCGGGGCGGGAAGCATCGGCTGCTATGTCGGCGGTTGCCTGGCGCTGGCGGGGCGCAATGTCGCCTTGCTGCTGCGGCCGGCGCTTGGCGATGCGATCGCGGCGCATGGATTGCGCATCACCGATCTCGCCGGCAACGACCGGCTGGTTGCACCAGCCCGATTGGCGCTCTCCAGCGCGCCGGACGCTGCGCTCGCGCCAGCAGACGTGATCCTTGTCACGGTCAAGAGCGGGGCCACCGCGGAGATGGCTGATGTCATCGCCCGCCATGCCAGGCCCCAAGCCGTTGTGGTCAGCCTGCAGAACGGGGTCGGCAACATGGACGTCCTGCGCGCGCGTCTTGGCGCAACGCACCGATTGGTTGCCGGCATGGTGCCGTTCAACGTCGTGCAGACGCACGTGCAGGGCCGGGCGCCACGCTTTCATCGCGCCACCAGCGGAACGATCAGGATTGCCGCCGGCGAGCCCGGCTTGCGCGATCTTCTGAATGCAACCGGCGCGCCGGTTGCGGAACATCGCGACATGACGGGCGTGCTCTGGGGCAAGCTCATCCTCAACCTCAACAATGCTCTCAACGCTCTGTCAGGTTCACCGCTGGCGACGCAGATCGCCGATCGCCGCTGGCGCCTGGTGCTGGCAGCGCAGATCGAGGAGGCGCTCGGCGTCCTCAAGGCTGCAGGCATCAGACCGACCCGCATCGAAGGCGTGGCGCCAGGCATGATCCCTGCCATCCTGCGCCTGCCCGACTTTCTTTTCCGTGTCTTGGCGCGGCGCATGCTGGCCATTGATCCCCAAGCGCGCTCGTCGATGTGGGAGGATCTGCAAAGGCACAGGCCCACGGAGATAGACCATTTCCAGGGCGCCATTCTTGCGCTCGCCGCCAAGACGGCGATGTCGGCGTCGCTCACGCAGCGCATCGCCCAGCTGGTGAAGCAAGCCGAAACGGAAGGAGACGGGTCACCCGGGCTGCAACCGGATCAGATCACGGCCTGAGCAGCGGCGGTACAAGCAAGTACGGGGAAACAGCGGGAAGGAAGCGACCATGGATGCGGATGCGATCGTCGTGGGCGGAGGATTGGCCGGCCTTGTCGCCACGGCCGAGCTCGTCGACGCGGGCCGCAAGGTGATCCTGCTCGATCAGGAGCCCGAGCAATCCTTGGGTGGACAGGCGTTCTGGTCGCTCGGCGGGCTGTTCTTCGTCGACTCTCCCGAGCAGCGCCGCCTGCGCATCCGCGACTCTCACGATCTCGCGCTGCAGGACTGGCTCGGCTCCGCCGGCTTCGATCGCGACGAGGATCACTGGCCCAAGCGCTGGGCCGAGGCCTACGTCGCCTTTGCCGCGGGTGAGAAGCGCTCATGGCTCCAGGCACAAGGGCTGCGCTGGTTCCCGATCGTGGGCTGGGCCGAGCGCGGCGGCTACACCGCTACCGAGCACGGCAATTCCGTGCCGCGCTTTCACATCACGTGGGGAACGGGACCCGGCATCATCGAGCCGTTCGTGCGGAGGGTGCGCGAAGGCGCCGGCAAGGGGCTTGTTTCACTGCGCTTCCGCCATCGCGTCAACGAGCTGACCGTGACCGGCGGGGTCGTCGACGGTGTGCGCGGCGAGGTGCTGGAGGCGAGCGAGGTCCTGCGCGGTCAACCGAGCTCCCGCGCGGTGGTCGGTGATTTTGCCTTGAAGGCACAGGCCGTCATCGTCACCTCCGGCGGCATCGGCGCCAACATGGACCTGGTGCGGCAGAACTGGCCCGCGCGTTTCGGCACACCGCCCAAGCGCATGATCTGTGGCGTGCCCGATCACGTCGACGGACGCATGCTCGCGATCACCGAGGCTGCCGGCGGCAACATCATCAATCGCGACCGCATGTGGCATTACACGGAGGGCATCCAGAACTGGAGCCCCATCTGGACCAATCACGCCATCCGCATCCTGCCGGGCCCCTCGTCGGTCTGGCTCGATGCGCGCGGCCAGCGGCTGCCCGTGCCGCTGTTCCCGGGCTTTGATTCGCTCGGCACGCTCGAGCACATCATGAAGACGGGCTACGATTACTCCTGGTTCATCCTCACCCAGAAGATCATCGAGCGCGAGTTCGCGCTTTCCGGCTCGGAGCAGAATCCCGATCTGACAAGCAAGAGCTGGCTCAAGGTCATCCGCGCGCGCCGGTCGGGCGGGGCGCCGGCGCCGGTTCGTGCCTTCATGGAGAAGGGGGCGGACTTCATCGTCGACCGCAACTTGCAGGATCTCGTCAAGCGCATGAATGTGCTCACCGGTGACAACCTGCTCGATGCCGCCGCCATCGAGCGCGTGATTGCCGCGCGCGACCGCGAGATCGACAATGCCTACACCAAAGACGCGCAGATCACCGCCATCCGCGGTGCCCGCAACTACCTGGGCGACAAGCTCATCCGCGTGGCCAGGCCGCACCGCATCCTGGATCCGGCCGCGGGCCCGCTGATCGCCGTGCGCCTGTGGACGCTGACGCGCAAGACGCTCGGCGGCTTGCAGACCGATCTGGCGGCGCGCGTGCTCAAGGCCGATGGAGAGCCGCTCGGCAATGTCTACGCGGCGGGCGAGGTTGCGGGCTTCGGCGGTGGCGGCATGCACGGCTACCGCGCGCTGGAGGGCACGTTCCTCGGCGGCTGCATCCTCTCGGGGCGCACGGCCGGACGCGCCGCGGCGGCCGCGGTGAAGTGAGTGGAAAGGTCGCTTGGTGTTGGCCCTTGCCTGACGCCCTGATCCCCGATGTATTCTGAGCCCTGTCCGAGGGGCCGCACCAGGGAAGCAGGCGATGCCGTCCTCACAGTCGCGTCCGAGCGGCGATGCCGCCATACCGGTCGTGCCGAAGCCGATGCGCTCGCCGCTCGGCGGCTTGGCGCTGATGATCGCGGGACCGCTGCTGGCGGCGGCGATCTTTGTCGCAGCCCTGTGGTTCCAGATTGTGACCAACTTCGCCTGGATGGTCATCCTGGCTGTCGCCATGTTCGTGGTGGGCGGCATGATCTACGACGTCGGCGGGCGCCTGCGCACGCTCGACGGACGCGAGCTGATGCGCATCGACCCGCGGCCGCCCGTGCTGTACCTGCGGCCGTTCTTCGAGGACAAGCGTTCGATCTACGATAGCCCGCAGGGCAAGCGCGTCGGCGCCGATCTGCCCGAGCCGGCCATGCGCGAGAGCGCCTCGCCCGAGCTCAAGATCGGCGATCCGCTCAAGGGCATCGGCCCGTTCGTGGCCGTGGGCGTACCCGGCGAGCGGCTGGCGCCGTTCGGCGCGGCACGCATCTACATGAGCCATGCCTCCTGGCAGGAGGAGATCGCCCGCATCGCGGAGCGTGCGGCGGCCCTGGTGCTGCAGCCCGAGATGACGCCCGGCACGTGCTGGGAGCTCGAGTATGCCATGCACCATGTGGACCCGCGCAGGATCCTGATGCTCGTGCCCAATCCGGCCGTGCGCCCGCTCGGCTACCGGCGCATCCGCCTGCTGACTGAGCCGGTGCTGACACATCCGCTGCCGGGCCAGTGTCCGCCGTGCGATGCGTTCATGTTCGATGCCGAAGGACGGCCGGTGCCGCTTCTGATCCGCCCCAATCCGGCGGCGGGGCTCGCCCCTTTCCTTGATCAGGTACGGCGGTTGGGCAGCCCGGGAGGAATTCCAGCATGACAGCGCCGAACGGATTCGTTGCTCAGATGCGCACGCAGGCCGGCCTGGGTGTGCTTTGGTGGGCCGCCAAGTGGGGGGCGCTCGCGCTCCTGGGCGTGGTGTGGGGCATCTACTTGCTGGTCACGCCAGACCGATCGGCGCAGGGCAACAAGCTGTGGGGTGTGGGCATTCTCATCGCGGGTCTCGCCGGCCTCGCGTACGTCGTGCGCAGCGCCCAGCACAAGCGCACGCCGGCCGGCCATCCGCTCGACCTCGAGCTCGCGCCCTTCGGCGATCCCGTTGCGGCGACCCGCGACATCGACGACGACTTCGCCAGCAAGCCGTTCGCAGCCAGAACCGTGCACGTGGGGCGCCGCTGGGTCTGCTATGCCGGCAAGGGGCAGGTGACCGTGCGCCGGCTCGACACCCTGGTGTGGGCCTACACGGTGCGGCTGACGCACAAGCTCAACGGCATCATCCCCTATCGCGTCTCCAACTATCTCATGCTGTGGGGGCGTGACGAGACGGCCGCCGCCATCGCGGGGCGCAAGAGCGGCCTGGACAAGAGCTTGGCCGAGCTGCGGGCATCGGCGCCGTGGCTGCCGCTCGGCTACAGCGAGGTACTGAAGGAAAGCTGGAACGCCGACCGGCGGGAGTTCATTGCCGAAGTGGACGCGCTGCGGCGGGACGCGCAGGGCACAAGCAGCGCGCCGCGATAAGGGCTACATCACGAACTTGGCTTCGTCGTTGGTGCGCAGGAAATTGCGCATCTCGTCGACCACCAGACGCTCCATGTTGTGCATGACCACAAGCTTGGCGTCGGGAGTGGTCGCGGCGTCGAAGTGGTCGCGCATCGCGCGGATGGCGGAGGCGTACTGGCGGTAGCGCTCGATCTCGCGCTTGGGCTGCAGCCCTTCCTCGAGCGCGCGCACGGCAAGCACGACGATGGCGAAGACGATGGCCATCACGTGCAGCCAGTCGGCCTTGATCAGCGCGGTGTAGCCGAAGAGCATGCCGACGGCGAGCACGAGGTGGACGCCGACGACGACGGCAATGCAGATCAGGGCCGTGTTCGAGAACAGCGCCGCCTGCGCCGGCGCCGTCGACAGGCCGATGCCGCCCGCGTCGTGCAGCTTGAAGCTGGCATAACCGAGCTGGTGCATGATGCGCAGCTCGCGGTAGGCGTCGAACAGCGGCTGCAGCTTGGCCCAGGCCTCCGGGGGCGGCGCGCCGGCAGGCTCGGGATGCAGCCAGCCCTGGCCGTTTCCTTCTTCCGAGAGCGCGTTGTGCAGCTCGGCGCCGAGCTTGCCCTCGAACCGCGCCCTGAACTGGGTGAACCAGGTATCGCGCTTCTGTGCGTAAGCTGCGCGGGTCTTGTCGTCGCTCAGCGAGGCAAGGATGTCCGGCCACCGGCGCGCGAGGGTTTGGAAGTGGAATTGCCGCAGCCGCTCCGTCATGAGGCGGTTGTCGAGCCACTCGGCCTTGGCCTTCTGGAACAGAACGCCGTTGAGAGCGAACGCGATGCCGGCAATGCCGGCAACGGATGCCAGGAACCCGACGACGCGCAGCACGCCGAGCGGGGCGTCGTGGAACAGGGGCGTGAGGGCGGCGGTGAGCAGCGCCGCGGTGGCGAGCCCGATGGCCGTGTAGCCGAAAGTCCGGCTTCGGCGCTTGGCGGCGTCGGCTGCATCGTTGTAGGTCTTGAACATCGCGCGCAACTCGGGGTGGTCGAGCACGTGCGCCACGTCCGGGTAGAGCTTTTGCGCGCGCTCCTGATCGCCGTCATTGGCGAGCAGATCGTCGTTGAAGCGGTGCTCGTGACTGCCGGTCGGCATGGGAGTGGTCCTGCGCATGCGTGACGCTTGGCTGAAGCGTGCGTTGCCGCACTTCAGGCGTACCACAGCTCCGCCCTCGCCGCCGCAGGAATGAAATCGGCGGGTCTACTGATGGTGCCCGCGGCAGCCTCTGATGCGCCGCGAACGGTGCCAGCCGGGGACAGTCGGCTTGCTCAGCGGCGTGCTGCTCCCTCCTCGCGCAGCTTGTAGCGCTGGATCTTCCCCGTTGCCGTCTTGGGCAGACCATCGACGAACTCGATCCATCGTGGGTATTTCCAGGGGCCTGCCTTCGCCTTCACGTACTCCTTGAGGGCTTCGGGAAGCTCGTTGGCGGCGGCCTTACCAGGCTTGAGGACGATGAACGCCTTGGGCTTCAGCAGGCCGTCGGCATCCTCCTTCGGGACCACGGCCGCCTCCAGTACCGCCTCGTGGCCGATCAGCGCGCTCTCGACCTCGAACGGGGATACCCAGATGCCGGACACCTTGAACATGTCGTCTGTGCGGCCCTGATAGACGTAATAGCCGTCGGGGTCGCGCGTGTACTTGTCGCCGGAATGCGTCCATCCGCCCTCGAACGTAGCGCGGCTCTTCTCGCGCTGGTTCCAATAGCCTTCCGCCGCGCTCGGCCCCTTCACCAGCATCTCGCCGACCTCGCCGTCGGCAACGTCCTGGCCGTGCTCGTCCACCAGGCGGATCTCGTAGCCGGGCACAGGCTTGCCCGACGTGCCGTACCTGACGTCGCCCGGGCTGTTGCAGACATACTGGTGCAGCATCTCGGTCGAGCCGACGCCGTCGAGGATGTCGACGCCGAACTTGGCGCGGAACGCCTTGCCGACCTCTTCCGGCAGCGCCTCGCCGGCGGACACGCACAGCCGCAAGCGCTGAGAGCCGTTCTCGCGCGTGCCTTGCGGATACGCCAGCATCGCCGAGTACAGCGTCGGAACGCCGAAGAAAACGGTCGGCTGGTGCTCCTTGAGCGTGCGGAACACGGATTCGGGTGTGGGCCGCTCGGGCAGAAGAATGGTCGTGGCGCCGACCGACATCGGAAACGACATGCCGTTGCCGAGGCCATAGGCGAAGAACAGCTTGGCTGCGGAAAAGACCACGTCGTCCTGGCGTACGCCGATGCATTGCTGGCCGCACAACCGCGCGGTCTCCATGGGGCTCGAGTGCACGTGGCGCACACCCTTCGGCATGCCCGTGGAGCCCGACGAATAGAGCCAGAACGCCGTCTCGTCGCAGCAGGTCTCGGCCGCCTTGCAATCTTCCGACTGGAAGCCGAGCTCGGAGCGGAAGGACAGGGCGAACGGCGGCGGCTCGCCGCCGGAGACGAACACGTGCGTGAGGAAGGGGAGCTGGCCGAGGATCGGCTGCACCACCGGCAGAAGCGGCGCAGAGATGAACAACGCTTTGGCCCGGCTGTCCGCCAGAATATAGGCGTACTGCTCGGTGGTCAGCAGCGTGTTGAGCGCGACCGGCACCACGCCGGCCTTGATGGCTCCCCAGAACGCGACCGGAAAATCCACCGTGTCGAGGAGCATCAGCGCAATGCGCGATTCGCGTGGGAGCGCATAGGTCTCCAGCAAGTTTGCCATCTGGTTGCAGCGGGCTTGAAGCGCGCCGTAGGTCAGCGTCTCGCTTGGATCGATGAATGCCGGCTTGGCCGCGCGCCCTTGGCCGACATTGCGGTCGACCATGTCGGCCGCAGCGTTATAGATGCGTGGATAGGTCATCTCTCCTCCCCGGCGGCCGTCTCGCTGCGGCCTGTTCGTCTTGTCGCCTATCGCGATGGCCGGATACGGAAGCCGGCCATGGGTAACTGGCATCATACTGCAAGTCGGCTGGCAAGTTATCTGCCAAATTTATGGTGCGACACCAAGCCGAACCAGCGGCCCAGTGTGCATTTGGCCTCGACGATGTATTATGTTGCATATTGCCTTCTGCGTGGACCACCGAGCCGAGCGCGCATGTGCCCTCCCTCCGAAACGACACCTGAAAGCCGGCGCGGAACGGCACCTGCAGACGAGGTCTATCTCAAGCGGGTCGGAGAGCGCGTCCGCCTCGGGCGGGCGCGCCGAGGCATGTCGCGAAAGATTCTTTCCAAGGCCTCGGGCGTTTCGGAGCGGTATCTGGCCGAGCTGGAGCGGGGGGCGGGCAATGCGTCTCTGCTGGTGCTGCGTCAGATCGCCGACGCCCTCAGCATCGAGGCCGCCGATCTCATCAGCGACCAGCCTGAGCGGCCCGTTGACCTCACGCTTGCCATCCACCAGCTCGAGCGCCTCGCGCCAGCCGAGCTGGCCGAGGCGCGGCGCCTGCTCGCGCAGCGGTTCGGCGCGGCTGGCGTTGCGGCGCACGGCCGAATAGCCCTGGTCGGATTGCGTGGCGCCGGCAAGACGACGCTCGGCCAGCTGGCTGCCGAGGCCCTGGGCGTGCCCTTCGTTGAGCTCGACCGCGAGGTGGAGCGGGCGAGCGGCATGGAGCTGTCCGAGATCTTCGCGGTGCACGGGCAGGCGATGTTCCGCCAGCTCGAGCGCCAGTGCCTGGAGACCATCATCGAGCGCTTCGATCGCGTCGTCATCGCGACGGGCGGCAGCCTCGTGACGGAGCCGGCGACCTACGACCTTCTGCTGTCGACGTGTTTCGTCATCTGGCTGAGCACGACGCCCGACCAGCATATGAGCCGGGTGATCGCGCAAGGGGACCTGCGCCCCATGGCCGAAGGTCCGCAGGCCATGGACGACCTCAAGGCCATCCTGGCGAGCCGCACCCCGCTTTACGCCAAGGCCGCGGCCGAGGTGAACACCAGCGACAAGTCGGAAGCGCAAGCCTTTGCCGCGCTGCTCGCTGTCATCGCCAAGGGCAAGTCGGCAGCCGTTCCTGCGCCGTGACGCGCTCACCGCACAGGGAGCGCGGCTATCACGCTGCCTTGGCCACGCCGGCCACCAGTTGCGCAATGTCGCGCATGATGGCGTTGAGCTGGAAATTCTTCGGCGTGTAGACGGCGGCAACGCCGAAGCCCTTGAGGGTGGTCGCATCCTCGGGAGGGATGATGCCGCCGACGATCACGGGCACATCCTCAAGGCCTTCCTTGCGCATGCGCTGCATCACCTCGGCCACCAGCGAGACGTGGCTGCCTGAGAGTATGGAAAGGCCGACCACGTGCACGGCCTCGTCCAGTGCGGCGCGCACGATCTGCGCGGGGGTCAGGCGGATGCCCTCGTAGACCACCTCCATGCCGCAGTCGCGTGCGCGCACGGCGATCTGCTCGGCGCCGTTGGAATGGCCGTCGAGCCCTGGCTTGCCGACCAGCAGCTTTATGCGCCGGCCAAGTGCGGCCGAAACGCGCTCCACCTCGGCACGAACATCCTCCAGGCTCTCATCGCTGCTTGCTGCCGCCGCGCGCGAAACGCCCGTTGGTGCCCGGTATTCTCCGAAGACGCCGCGCAGCGCGCCGCCCCATTCGCCGGTGGTTGCACCCGCCTTGGCGCACGCGATCGAGGGCTCCATGATGTTGCGGCCCTCCTTGGCCGCGGCTTCGAGCGCGGCCAGCGCCTTCTTGACGGCCGTTGCATCGCGTGAAGCGCGCCAGGCGTTGAGCCGCTCGACCTGCTCCCTCTCCAATGCGGGGTCGACGGCCTCGATGGCGCCCTCGCCCGTGCCGAGCGGCGAGGGTTCCGTCTCGGTCCAGCGGTTGACGCCGACGACGATCTGCTCGCCGGTCTCGATCCTCCTCAACCGCTCCGTATTGCTCTCGACCAGCGCACGCTTCATGTAGTCGATGGCCGCGACCGCTCCACCCATGTCGTCGATGCGATCGAGCTCCTCCTTTGCCGCAGCCTTCAACTCGTCGACCTTGCGGCGGATCACCGTGGAGCCATGGAAGATGTCCGGATATTCCAGCAGGTCGGTCTCATAGGCGAGAATCTGCTGCATGCGGATAGACCATTGCTGATCCCATGGCCGCGGCAGGCCCAGCGCCTCGTTCCAGGCGGGGAGCTGCACGGCACGGGCGCGCGCGTCCCTGGACAGCGTGACCGCCAGCATCTCCAACAGAATGCGATAGACGTTGTTCTCGGCCTGCGGCTCGGTGAGGCCCAGCGAGTTGACCTGCACGCCGTAGCGGAACAGGCGATGCTTGGGATCGCTGACGCCGTAACGCGTGGCGGTGATCTCGTCCCACAGCTCGCCGAAGGCGCGCATCTTGCAGACTTCGGTGACGAATCTCAAACCTGCGTTGACGAAGAACGAGATGCGTCCGACGACCGGCCCGAACTCGGCAGGCGCCACCTCGCCGGAGGCCTTCACGCTGTCGAGCACCGCCTGCGCCGTAGCAAGCGCGAAGGCCAGCTCCTGCACGGGCGTGGCGCCCGCTTCCTGCAGGTGGTAGGAGCACACGTTGGTCGGGTTCCACTTCGGCATCGCGCCGCAGGTGAAGATGATGGTGTCCTTGATCAGGCGCAGCGACGGCTCCGGCGGAAACACGTAGGTGCCGCGGGAGAGGTATTCCTTGATGATGTCGTTCTGGATGGTGCCGGTGAGCGTCTTGCGATCGGCGCCCTGTTCGTCGGCCATCGCCACATAGAGCGCGAGCAGCCAGGCCGCCGTGGCATTGATCGTCATCGAGGTGTTCATCTCGCCGAGCGGAATTCCGGCGAGGAGCGTGCGCATGTCGCCCAGATGCGAGATGGGAACTCCGACCTTGCCGACTTCCCCGCGCGCCAGCTCGTGATCGGAGTCGTATCCCGTCTGCGTTGGCAGATCGAATGCGATGGAGAGGCCCGTCTGCCCCTTGGACAGGTTTTTCCGGTAGAGCTCGTTGGACTTTGCCGCCGTCGAGTGGCCGGAGTAGGTGCGGATCAGCCACGGCTTGTCACACTCGGGCTGTGATGCGCCCGGGGTTGCACGCTTCGGCCGGCTCATGGCATCCGCTCCTCAATTCGCACACGCGAGATCCTCTCAGCGTACTCTGGCCGAGGTGCAGTGCAAAATGAAGCTTTGCTCAGCGGACTGATCTTGGAGGCCGAGTGCCCAGGCTTTCGCGAGCTGCGGCAAGGCAGCCCATGAAAAGGATGCCCAGTATGGTTCCACAAATCGATGCCATGATGGTCCACATGAGCCACTGGTCGATCTGCTTGGTCGGATAGGCTTCGGAGAATATGAACAAGTAGTGGGCGACCATGCCGAAGAATACCATGAACGGATATACGAATATGATCAGCGGGGGGTGGGCCAGGTATTCTTTGATGAACCATGCCGCTATCGCGCAAAATCCGGCGATAACACCGAGCGATGCCCAATCGATCGCAAAGATGTTCTCCAGGTGTGTAACCAGGGCGCTCATCGCTCCCTCCCGTCCGCCGGCGCGATGCCGACTCCTGCGTCGTTGCAAGCGCAAGCTTACGCGGGAGCTGTTAAGGCGGGATTAGCGGCAGGCGACCCGCCGATGCAGAATTCGCTTGAGCGCGGCCGTGATCTGTCGGACTCTTCGGCGCTGCAACATTCCTCGGCCTTGCGGGTTGAGGCCAGGCATCCAACAGCGACAGAGCATTACGGGGAGTGCACTCAATGGTAGCGCGGTCGAAGGTGGAATCAGGCGTCAAGCCTCCAAGAGTGCGGGAGAGCCAGCCCGACAAGGCAGGTCCGAAGATCGTCTCCGTTGCCGGAGAGGGGGTGGCCGCCCCGGCCGTCGCCGCCAGTGCGCGCGCCAAGGATCTCTACGAGGTCGGCGAAATCCCCCCGCTGGGCCACGTGCCCAAGCAGATGTACGCCTGGGCCATCCGCAAGGATCGGCACGGCCCGCCCGACACCGCCATGCAGATCGAGGTGCTGCCGACGTGGGAGCTCGACAGCCACGACGTTCTCGTCCTCGTGATGGCTGCCGGCGTGAACTACAACGGCGTATGGGCCGCGCTCGGCAAGCCGATCTCGACGATCGACGTGCACAAGAACCCCTATCACGTTGCCGGCTCCGATGCGGCGGGCATCGTCTACGCCGTGGGCTCCAAAGTGAAGCGCTGGAAGGTCGGCGACGAGGTCGTCGTCCACTGCAATCAGGATGACGGTGACGATGAGGAATGCAACGGCGGCGACCCGATGTTCTCGCCAAGCCAGCGCATCTGGGGCTACGAAACGCCTGATGGCTCCTTCGCCCAGTTTTGCCGCGTGCAGGACCGCCAGCTCATGGAGCGGCCCAAGCATCTGACCTGGGAGGAAAGCGCCTGCTACACGCTGGTGCTGGCAACGGCCTACCGCATGCTGTTCGGCCATCGTCCGCACGTGCTGCGGCCTGGGCACAACGTCCTCGTCTGGGGCGCTTCGGGCGGCCTCGGGTCCATGGCCGTGCAGCTCATCGCCACGTCGGGCGCCAACGCGATCGGTGTGGTCTCGGACGACGACAAGCGCGATTTCGTCATGCAGCTCGGCGGACGCGGCGTCATCAACCGCAAGAAGTTCAATTGCTGGGGCGAGCTGCCCAAGGTCGGCACGCCCGAGTACGATGTGTGGTTCAAGGAGGCACGCAAGTTCGGTGCCGCCATCTGGGAGATCACCGGCAAGGGCAACAACGTCGACTTCGTCTTCGAGCACCCGGGCGCGGCCACGTTCCCTGTGTCGGTCCTGGTCGTGAAGCGCGGGGGCATGGTGGTGATCTGCGCCGGCACCACGGGCTACAATCTCACCATGGATGCACGCTATCTGTGGATGCACCAGAAGCGCGTGCAGGGCTCGCATTTCGCCAACCTGCTGCAGGCGGCGCAGGCCAACAAGCTGGTGCTGGAACGGCGCATCGACCCTTGCATGTCCGAGGTCTTCCCCTGGGAGCAGATTCCCAAGGCACACATGCGCATGTGGAAGAACGAGCACAAGCCGGGCAACATGGCCGTGCTGGTGAACGCGCCGCGCACCGGACTGCGCACGTTCGAGGACGTCGTCGAGGAAAGCCGCAAGCGCTTCCCGTAGCAGAGACCGTCCGATTGGGATGGATTAGCCGGTCCTTCCGTCGTCATCCCGGAATTTCGCGCCAGCGAAACATCCGGCACCCAGCGGCTGAGTGCATACCGGTATCCCCCGTGGTGAGCCTGTCGAACCACGCGGTCGCAACGGCGCCTCACTGCCGCCTTCGACGGGCTCAGGACGGGGGTTCTCCTTCAGCGTCTGGGTCCCGGCGCTCCGCTTCGCTTCGGCCGGGACGACAGGCGTGGCGTGCGGATTTCCGGTTCAACCCAAATCGGAAAGACCCTAGGCTTGCGCACCCTGCAGTTTGGCGAGCAGGCGCGCGAGCTCCCGCTGCTCGGTTTTGGAGAGCCTGGCCGCGACGCCGGCCTCGACGGCGCGGAACTTCTCGCGCGCCGCCACGAACACGGGCTCGGCCTTCGGCTCGAAGAACAAGGCGTGGCAGCGCCGGTCGGACGGCAGAACCTCGCGCCGGATGAGGCCGCGCGTCTCCAGACGGTAGATGACCGGACTCATGGTGGACTTGTCGACACCGAATGCGGATGCCAACGCCACTTGCGTGATGCCGGGATTGGCCCGGATCAGCATCAACACGCCAAAGGAGCCGGGTGTGAACTCGAAGTCGCCCAGCATGGCTTCGAACTCGCCGAAGATCTTCGCCTGCGTGCGCCGGACCTGGTAGCCGACATAGCCCGGCAGCTCGTCGAAATCGATCTCCCGCTCCGCCGCCTCACCGGCAGGCCTGCGCTTCAGCGCCGCACGCGATCTCTTCATGCCCCTTGAGCCTTTCGCCGGCGCCGCAGCCGGCGGCACCTTCCAAATCCAGCCTACCTCCCGTGGCAAGGGCCGAATCGCATCCTTGCCGGCAGCCACGGCGCAATCATCGGGAAGGCGATGAGCCGGATCAAGCGCAATATATCTGCGATGGGCGGCACGCCGCAGGAGGGGTGCGATCCAGAATGCCGCAGCGGCCGAGGCGATGCCCGGTTGTAAAGGGAAATAGTCGGAGATAAAACTATTCGGGCCTGCCGAGCGCCGCCAGATGGCCCGAGACCCGGGCAACGGCAGTGCAGTCATGCGGCCACCGGGAGACGAAACATGATGGTGGGGCTGGATGCCGAGGCGCGCGCGCCGGACGAGGCCGAGGTGATCCCCGATACCGTGCGGTTCGGCAACGATGGCGTCGACTACGGGCCGCTTGCACACTGGGCCGGCTTCCACCTGCGCATGGCGCAGATCGCCTCATTCCACGCGTTCGCCAAAGAGAGCCAGGAAGTGGACCTCAATCCCGGCCGCTTTGCCCTTCTGACGCTGATCGACCGCAACCCCGGCATCAGCCAGACGGCGCTCAGCAAGGCCTACGGTCGCGACAAGTCCACGCTCACGCCGGCGCTGAACGATCTGAAGCGGCGCGGGCTCATTGCCCGCGTGCGTCTGGCGCGCGACCGGCGCAGCTATCACTTGACGCTGACGCCCGCCGGCAGGGCCATGCTGAAACGGCTGACGGAATGCGCGGTACGTCATGAGCGCAAGCTGGAGCGCATCATCGGAGCGCGTGAGAAGGCACGCTTTCTGCGCATACTGGCCAAGATCGCCTTCCAAGTCGGGTGACGAGCGCCGGGTCGGGCGCATTGCAACGAGGATCGGGTTGAAGGATGGCCGAGGTTTCGTTCCACAAGGAGATCGAAAGCCTTCGTCTCGGCGACGGCGACACCTTCTACGGCGAGGGCATCCTGGCGGTGACCAAGGCGCTGCTGCAGTCCGGCGTCGCCTACGTCGGCGGCTACCAGGGCGCACCTGTGAGCCACCTGCTCGACGTGCTGGTGCAGTCCGAGAGCCTGCTTGCGGACCTCGGCATTCATCTGGAGACCTGCACCAACGAGGCGGCGGCCGCCGCCATGCTGGGAGCCTCGATCAGCTATCCCTTGCGCGGGGCCGTCACGTGGAAATCGATCGTTGGCACCAACGTCGCCGCCGATGCGCTCTCCAATCTCGCCTCGCCCGGTGTGATGGGCGGCGCGCTCATCATCGTCGGCGAGGACTACGGCGAGGGCGCCAGCGTCATCCAGGAGCGCACGCACGCGTTCGCCGCCAAATCCTCCCTGTGGCTGATCGACCCGCGGCCGGACGTGCCCACGCTGGTGCACGCGGTGGAGAAGGGCTTCGAGCTGTCGGAGGCGTCGAACACGCCGGTCATCCTGGAGCTGCGCATCCGCGCCTGCCACATGTTCGGCAGCTTCCCCGCCAAGGACAACCGGGCAGCCCCGCATTCGACCAGGAACAGGATAGCGCCCGCGCGCTTCCTCTATGACCGCCTCAGTCATCCACCTGCCACCTTTCGCCATGAGGCCGACAAGGCGGAGCGGCGCCTGCCGGCGGCGCAGAGGTTCATCGCCGACAACAAGCTCAACGAGCAGCTCGGGCCGGACGGCGGCGACATCGGCATCATCGTGCAGGGCGGGCTGTTCAATGTGCTGAACGGCCGGCTGACGCTGGCCGGGCTCAGCGATGCCGAGGGCGCGGTGCAGATACCGACCCTGGTGCTCAACGTCGTGCACCCGCTGGTGCCGGACGAGATCACAGCGTTCTGCGCCGGCAAGAAGGCCGTGCTCGTCGTCGAGGAGGGTGCCCCCGATTTCATCGAGCAGGGGATAGGGCAAATCCTGCGCAGGGCCGACCTGCAGACCAGGCTGCACGGCAAGGACCTGCTGCCGATGGCCGGCGAATACACGCCCCTTGTCGTCGGCAAGGGCCTTGCGGCCTTCCTCGGCCGGCATGGACGCGCGGCCGCCCCGCTCGACCGGTGGATCGCCGACGTTGCCGCCACGCGCGCCGAGGTCGACAAGACGCTGGATGCGCCACTGCCGCCGCGACCGCCGACGTTCTGCACCGGCTGCCCGGAGCGGCCCGTGTTCTCGGCCATGAAGCTGTTGCGCCAGGAGATGGGGCCCGTGCACGTGGCGGCCGACATCGGCTGCCATTCCTTTGCGACCTTCGCGCCGTTCAGCCAGGGCAACACCATTCTCGGCTACGGCATGTCGCTTGCGTCCGCCGCGGCAGTGTCCGGTACGGTCGAGAAGCGCACGGTCAGCGTGATGGGCGACGGCGGCTTCTGGCACAACGGCCTCATCACCGGCGTGGCCGGCGCGGTGTTCAACAAGGACGATTCGGTGCTGGTCGTCATGAACAACGGCTATTCGAGCGCCACGGGCCAGCAGGACATCCTCTCCACCAAGGAGGCGCAGGACGGACGCGGAAAGAGCCTCGACATCGAGGCGGTGCTGAAGAGCCTCGGCGTACCGTGGATCCGACACGTGCGCACCTACGGCGTGGCCGGCGTGGTCGCCACGCTGCGCGAGGCCATGCGCTCGAGCGTGAAGGGGCTCAAGGTCATCATCGCCGACGGCGAATGCCAGCTCGCGCGCCAGCGGCGCATCAGGCCGGAAATGGAGCGCAAGGCGGCGGCGGGAGAGCGGGTGGTGCGCACGCGCTTCTGGGTCGATCCGGAGGTGTGCACGGGAGATCACTCCTGCATCAGGCTGTCCGGCTGCCCATCGCTCACCATCAAGCCGAGCGAGGATCCGCTGCGGCCGGACCCGATCGCGCACGTCAACAACGACTGCGTCGGCTGCGGGATGTGCGGCGAGGTTGCGCACGCAGCGCAGCTCTGCCCGTCGTTCGCGCAGATCGACGTCATTCGCAACCCGACCGGCTGGGATCGCCTGCGCCGGCGGATGTCGGCCGCACTCATGCGGCTGCTCGGCGCGCCGCGAGACACCGCAAGGGCGCCGGCCCCTTCGCTCGCACCGGCGGAGTGAGGCGACATGGCGGAGATGACACCCATCAAGGTCCTGTTTGCGGCGCTCGGCGGCGAGGGCGGCGGCGTCCTGTCGTCGTGGATCCATGCCGCGACGGTCGCCAGCGGGCATTTCGTGCAGGGCACGTTCATACCCGGCGTCGCGCAGCGCACCGGAGCGACCACCTACTACCTCGAGGTCGTGCCAGGCGCAGGGGATCGTCACCGCGCCAGAGGAACCCGGCCGGTGCTGGCGCTGAACGCCGCGCCCGGCGAGGTCGACCTGGTGGTGGCGAGCGAGCTGCTGGAGGCGGCGCGCGCCATCCAGGCCGGGTTCGTCACGCCCGACCGCACCTTGCTGATCGCCTCCAGCGCGCGCGTCTTCACCATCGACGAGAAGGCGGTGATGGGCGACGGCCGGCTCGATCAGGCCCGCATGCTGGAAGCGGCGCACCGCTTCTCGCGCCGGGCCGTCGTCGCCGACTTTGCCGCAGCGGCAGCGGCGGCGAAGGCGCCGATCAATTCCGTGCTTCTCGGCGCCATCGCCGCGACCGGCGTGCTGCCGGTTCCCGCCGACGCGTTCCGCGCCGCCATCCGCTCCGAGGGCAAGGCGGTGGAGGCCAATCTCCGCGGCTTCGAGGCGGGGTCGGCGATTGCCCTAGGGTCAGACCCCAAGGCGACGACCCATGCCACGGCGGAGCGGCAGCCAGGGGGTCTGCCCCCTTCTCTCAGGCTCGACGCCTTCCCGGCCGAAGCACATGCGCTCATCGCCAGCGGCTTCGCCCGGCTCGCCGACTACCAGGACGAGGCCTACGCGCAGAGCTATCTTGCGCGTCTCGCCCGCTTCACGGCCAGACCGGGCGTCGACGCCTCCTTCATGCGCGAACTCGCGCGTCACCTTGCGGTGCGCATGAGCGTCGAGGACGTCATCCGCGTTGCCCAGCTCAAGTTGCGCGATACGCGCCTTGCCCGTGTGGCCCGCGAGACGAGGGCCGGCGTGCACGACATCGTCGACGTGACGGAATACATGAAGCCGGGGCCGGAAGAGGTGCTGGGCCTGCTGCCGCCGTGGCTCGGGCGCTGGGCGATCGCGCGTGTGTCGGCGCGAGGCTGGGAGAGCAAGTCGTGGCCGCTGAAGATCAAGACCACGCGCCTGTCGGGCTTCCTGCGCCTGAAGATGCTGGCCGGGCTCAAGCGGTGGCGGCCCCGCACGCACAAGTTCGCGCAGGAAGGGGCATGGATCGCGCGTTGGCTCGACCTGATCGAGCGGACGCTTGCGGTCGATCCCGGGGCCGCACGCGAGGTGGTCGCGACCGCGGCGCTGGTGCGGGGCTATGCCGACACCTACAAGCGCGGCCTTTCCAACTGGTCGAAGATCGTCGACGGCGTGATCGAGCCTGCGTTGCAGGGACGGCTGGCGCGCCTGCACTTCGCCGACGCGGTGTTGCAGGCGCGTCTTGCCGCGACCAAGGACCCCGAGGGCGAAACGCTGGCGCAGACCATCGCCGCCATCCGCGAAACCCTGGCGCCCGGCCGGATGGCCGCCGAGTAGGCGTCGGCGGCCATGGCGGGGCTGCCCGAACGCTCCGCCCGGCGGCCGCGTGGTTCGACGAGCTCCCCACGGAGGAGCGTTCGAGCCGGAAAGGGAACCTCACGTGACGTCATTCCCGCGCAGGCGGGAACCCAGATCACAGATCAGCAGAGGTGTGCGCGCCGTTGGAGTGGCGCGCGCGGCCGCAGGCGTGATCTGCGGGGAACGTGGCCCGTGCGGCCCGGTGACCTGGGCCCCCGCCTTCGTGCCGGAGGCGCGTCTTCGACGCGATGCGGGGGTGACGTTTGTGGAGAGGGATGCGCGCGAGCGCCTCACCATCGCAGTGAAATCCAAGCCGATCATCCAACACTGACGTCATGCCCGCATCACACCCCCCGCTCCGCCCTGAGCCTGTCGAAGGGCGGCCCGCGTCCCGGCCGTGGTTCGACGGGCTCACCACGGAGGAGCGTTCGAGCCGGAAAGGGAACCTAACGTGACGTCATTCCCGCGCAGGCGGGAACCCAGATCACAGATCAGCAGAGGTGTGCGCGCCGTTGGAGTGGCGCGCGCGGCCGCGGGCGTGCTCTGCGGTGAGTATGACCCGTGCGGCCCGGTGACCTGGGCCCCCGCCATCGTGCCGGAGGCGCGTCTTCGACGCGATGCGGGGGTGACGTTTGTGGAGAGGGATGCGCGCGAGCGCCTCACCATCGCAGTGAAATCCAAGCCGATCAGCCAACACTGACGTCATGCCCGCATCGCACACCCCGCTCCGCCCTGAGCCTGTCGAAGGGCGGCCCGCGTCCCGGCCGTGGTTCGACGGGCTCACCACGGAGGAGCGTTCGAGCCGGAAAGGGAACCTAACGTGACGTCATTCCCGCGCAGGCGGGAACCCAGATCACAGATCAGCAGAGGTGTG
>WBUN01000144.1 GCA_008933705.1 Hyphomicrobiaceae bacterium | reverse complement strand
GCGAGCCCGAGCTCGACATCGTGATGGCGTTCACTGGGCTCGACTGGCGGGTGAAAAGCGTTGAGCCGAGGCTGCCGGCCAGTGCCGGGCGTTGCCTCGCTTAGAGCACGGCAAGCCCCTTCGCCAAGTCCTCGATCATGTCGGCGGGGTCCTCGAGGCCGATGTGGAAGCGGATCAGCGCGCCGCCCTTCCAGCCGTGCACGATAGGATAAGTGAGCGCGAGGCTCTCGTAGCCGCCCCACGAGGCGCCGATGCCGAACAGCCGCAGCGCGTCGACCACGCGGTCGGCATCGGCCTGCTTGTACCTGTCGGCAAGCTCGATCGAGAACAGGCCGTTGGCGCCCTTGAAGTCGCGCTTCCAGAGCGCGTGGCCAGGGTCCTTCGGGTGGGCCGGATAGAGGATGCGCTTGACCTGCGGCTGGCGCTCGAGCCAGGCGATCACCTCGGCCGTGTGCTGGCGGTGCATGGCGAGGCGGGCGGCGGCCGTGCGCAGCCCTTTCAAGGCGCTGTAGGCGTCGTCGGGAGAGACCGACTGGCCAAGAGTGTTGGCGTCCTTCCACAGCCGGTCGGCGGTGCGCGGTCCGCCCGACACCGATCCCAAGACGAGGTCGGAGTGGCCGCCGACGTACTTGGTGAGGGCGATGATCGAGACGTCGGCGCCGAGCGCGAGGGGCTTGTACATCCCGGGGGAGCCCCAGGTGTTGTCGACGACGAGGAAAGTCTCGCGGCCCTTGAGGAGCGCGGCGAGCGCCGGCAGGTCCTGCACGTCGTAGATGATGGAGCCGGGGTTATCGAGGTAGACCATGCGCGTATTGGGCTTCAAGCGCTTCTTCACCTCCTCGTGCCCACCGGCGTAGAACTCGCAGTTGATGTTGCGCTTCGTCAGGTAGTTGACGGCGACCGCCCGCGCCGGCCCATAGACCGTCTCGGCGAGCAGCACATGGTCGCCCGGCAGCAGCAGCGACAGGAACGGGTGCGCGACGGCCGCGAGCCCGGTCGGGAACAGCATGGTACGGCTGCCGCCCTCGATCTCGTTGATGGCGTCCTCGAGCGCATAGGTCGTGGGCGTGCCTAGCGCGCCGTAGGAGAAGCAGCGCTCGCCGGCCGCGCGCCTGTCCCTCACCGCCTGCCGGGTCGCCAGGTCCTTGTAAAGCACCGTCGAGCAGCGCACGACCGGCGGGTTGACAGTGCCGACCTCGCCTATGATCTTGCCCCGCGAGGCATGCACGAGGCGCGTCTTCTCCCGTTCGCTCACTGCGTCTGGCTCCTTCTCATTGCGCGGCAAAGCAGCCGTATGCGTGTGCTTCACTTGCCGCCGACCGGCTTCGACTAGCACACGCCACAGGGGGAGCAAACCCGGGCGTGTGTCGCCGCCATGAGCCCTCGACGCTACGCCCATGCTCCGCCGGCATAGCATTTCGATGAGTGCGGAGCATGGCATGACGGATCCGGGCGCCGGCATTCGATATCGGGGCGGCAAGGTGGCAGCTCTCAACACCGGCATTTGCGCGTTGTTGTGATGCTATTGCGGCGTGCTTCGCACTGGCTTCTCCTGGATCGGTGATCACGGCTCGCCCTTTGGTCTCGCCGGTCCGGGAAGACAGGGTTAGTCCGCAGGACGCAAGAACGCATGCTCCGCCCAGACCTCCGGCCCCGCGGCCATGAGACCCGGGGAGGCGGCATGACGGGGTGCGCGGGCGCCTCAAGAGTGCCTGCGGGGGTATTCTATGGGGCACCCTCGGGGCGCCCGCGCGC
>WBUN01000110.1 GCA_008933705.1 Hyphomicrobiaceae bacterium | reverse complement strand
GCCGCTCGCTCCGTCGAGGCCCTGTGGACCGCCATCGGCCAGCTCACGAGCACGTTTGAGCCCGGTGAATGCGCAAACTACCTCCGCCATTCAGGCTATGTACGGTCAAGCTGAATCTGCTCTAGAGCCGAACGCAACGCTCCTCCGTGGTGAGCCTGTCGAACCACGGCCGTGACGCGGGCCGCCCTCGGGCCGCCCTTCGACAGGCTCAGGGCGGAGAGAGGGTGTGGGACCGAGCGGAAACGCGCAACGCTCCTCCGTGGTGAGCGTGTCGAACCACGGCCGTGGCGCGGGCCGCCCTGGGGCCGCCCTTCGACGGGCTCAGGGCGGAGAGAGGGTAGAAGATCCCGGCGGTGGTGTGCTCCCGTTGTGCCCGTGCTCACACCACCGGCACGCCGCCCGGGTTCTTGGCCTCGGCCTCCGGCTCGACGTGGATGAGGACCTCGGCGCCGTGCACGCTCCTCTTGAGCGCATCCTCGATGCGGTCGCAGATGTCGTGCGAGGCGGCGACCGTCATGGTGCCCGGCACCACCAGATGGAACTCGATGAACGTCGCGCGGCCGGCAGTGCGCGTCTTGACGTCGTGGGCCTCGATGGCGCCCTCCGCGTTGGAGGAGATGATCTGGCGGATATGGCGCGCGACCTCGGCCGTAACGGCCTCGTCCATCAGGCCGCTGACCGACTCGCGCACCAGCTTCCAGCCGGCCCACAGGATGTTGACGGCGACGAGCGCGGCGAGCGCGGGATCGAGGATCTGCCAGCCCGTCAGCGCCGCGAGCGCGAGGCCCGCCAGAACGCCGACCGACGTGGCGACATCGGTAAAGAGGTGCCAGCCGTCGGCCACCAGCGCGGGCGAGCGCTGCCGCCGGCCCCACGTGATGAGGAAATACGACCAGCCGGCGTTGAGCACGGTGGCAAGCCCGTTGACGGCCAGGCCCAGCACCGGCTCGGTCAGCGTACGCGGGCTGATGAACGCATCATAGGCCTCGCGGAAGATGAGCAGCGAGGCGACGACGATGAGAACGCCCTCGACCACGGCAGAGAAATACTCGGCCTTGTGGTGGCCGAACTGGTGGCGCCGGTCGGCGGGCTGGCTCGAGATGTGGATGGCATAGAGGGCGACGAGCGCCGTCGTCAGATTGACGATGCTCTCGAGCGCGTCGGAGTAGAGCGCGACGCTGCCGGTGAGCCAATAGGCCAGGTACTTGAGGCCCATCACGAGCGCTGCCACCGCGATCGAGCCGACTGCGGCCAATCTCAGTCTGTCGGAGATGTGCGGGGCCTGTCCTGACATTGGCTCATACCGGCGAACGGTCTGCACATGGCACGACACGCGGACAAAGACCAGCCCCATCGGGCAGGGCCAATGCACGTGCGCAGTAAACCACATGTTTCGACGCGGCCGGGCTACCGCCACATCCGCGAATCATGTGCAAGAGGGCGTTTGCCCGGCGCTGCAGCCGTTGTCTTCAGGTGCCCGGTCGTGCCGCCGCCGAAGGAGGGGCTGATCCATGGCCAATTTTCCGACCCACATCGCCGTCGGAACCATCGTGAGCGGAGCGCTGGCAACGGTCACGCTGGCAGCGGACGCGGTGGCGCCCGAGAACCTGGTGGCGGTGACGCTGGCGGGCGTGCTGGGGTCGGTGCTTCCCGACATCGACCTCAAGGATTCGCGGCCCAACCGGGCGATGTTCTCGGGCCTTGCCGTGTTCTTCTCGTTCGCGGTGCTGTTCAGCCTTGAGAAGAAGTACTCGATCGCCGAGATGATGATCCTGTGGCTCGGAACGCTGGTGTTCGTGCGCTATGTCGCGCGCGCCGTCTTCCTGCGGCTCAGCTATCATCGCGGCATATGGCATTCGCTGCTGGCGGCGGTCTTTTGCGGGTTCATCACCGCCTGGGTCTACTATGCCGTGCTCGGGCGCAACGAAGGCGTGGCGTGGCTGGCCGCCGGATTCCTCATGATCGGCTATCTCACGCACCTCATTCTCGACGAGATCTATTCGGTCGATGTCATGGACACCCGCATCAAGGCCTCGTTCGGAACCGCGCTGAAGTTCATCGACGGCGGCCATCCCGGCCATTCGGCGGCGATGGCGGTGGCGACCGTGCTGGCCTTTCTCGTCACGCCGCCGACCAAGATGTTCCTGGAGAACATGTCGTCGCGCTCGATGTGGAGCGAGCTGCACCATCGCCTGCTGCCGCAGGACAAATGGTTCGGCGTCGACTGGCGCGGCATCGCCCGGGTGCCGGACATGCCGTTCCCGGCCAGGCAACAGGCCGCTCCTGCGGGAACCAGCCCGATGACGACCGGGTCGATCGTGCCGGCGCCGGCCGAGCCGGCCAAGTAGGGAGCGCTCAGCGCATACGCACGAGCAGCGCGCCTGCCAGCACCAGGAAGGCGGCGAGCACGCGCACGAGCAGCAGTGGCTCGCGCAGCAGCAGCGTGCCGAACAGGGCGGCGAACAGCACGCTCGTCTCGCGCAGGGCCGCGACCAGCGCTATCGGCGCCACCGTCATGGCCCAGATGGCGATGGCGTACGCGGCGGTGGAGAGTGCAGCGCCTGCCATCGCCATCTTCCAGTTGGCCAGGAACGCCGAGCCGATGCCGGGGCCGACGCGCACGATCGCGTAGACGGCCATGGCGCCGCCGCTGAGCAGGAACAGCCAGGCGGTGTAGGCCGCGGGCGAGCCCGCCGTGCGCGCGCCCAGGCCGTCGACCAGCGTGTAGCAGGTGATGGTGAGCGAGGTCAGCAGCGCGAAGCCCACTGACCGCGCATCGAACGCCTCAAGCGTGCGGCCTCCCTTGAAAGCCAGCAGCAGGATGCCAGCCGCCAGCACGATGATGCCGGCCCAGCCGTAGATACCCGGCGTCTCGTGCAGCCAGACGGTGGCGAGCGCGGCGGTCATCAGCGGCGCCGTGCCGCGCGCGATCGGATAGATCTGGCCGAGATCGCCCGAGCGGTAGGCCTCCGCAAGCGTGAGATAGTAGACGATGTGCACCGCCACGGAGCCCAACAGATAGGGCCACGCCGCGCTGTCCGGCGGTCCTGTGGCGACCGTCCACGGAATGACCACCACGCCGGAGGCAATGGCAACGAGGGCCGTGGCGACGATCGGCTCGAGCCTCAGCTTCAGCAGCGCGTTCCAGCCGGCGTGGAAGGCCGCGGCGGCAAGGACGGCGAGAAAGACGAAGGCATCCATGCTTTGGGTATCGCCTTGCTCGGACAGGAACGGCAGGGGACGGGCGCAGCTCGAAAGGCGCGCCAATATCCACGGCCGCGAAGCGGCGCGCAACGCAGCTTTGCCGCACAAGGATGATGCCGATGCCGCTCCAATTCCAGGCACAGGATATGTGCCCGCCAGATCCGCGGGCCGCGTGTCAAGCTGCAATTCCAGAGGCAGCCGAGCCACGCCTTGAGGGATTCGATCTGCACGATTTCGTCGCGGCTTCCGGCCTTTCGCAGCGCTGCTTTTCCGCCTAAGCGCTTGGGCATGCTGGCTGTTTGGCATCGACGGCGCATGCTTGGCCGTATTCACGCCGGCAGGCCTGCAAACGGAACCGCTTGACGCAAAGGCGTGGTTCGCGCCTGATCTCTCCAGTGGGGCACCGAACCGGTGAAGCAACTGACAGGAGCATCGTCATGCCTATCGTCTGGTCGGAGATTCTTTGGGTTCCGCTCGGCCTGCTGGCCGCGCTCACATTCGTGGCCTCGTTGATCGGCCACTCCCTGACGCGCAACGCGTTCGTCGGCGCGATCATCACGGTCATCATCTTCGTCGCGTTCTACATCTTCTGGGACTATTACCCGCACAATCTGGTGCCGGGCGTTCGCTTCCCGAAGTGAGCGAAAGTCCAGGTCGCGCAGCCCGCTCAGGGTCGGGCAGGCACGGTCCAAAATCCGCCTTTGCCGGTCGGCACGATCCAGCGCGGTTGCACCCGCGCTGGACCTGTGCGGCGCGAGATGCTCCGTCAGGGCAAAGCCGGCAACGTGACGCGTGCCAGGCGGTGGGCCTCGTCCAGCACAACCGCTGCAGAGCACGCGCCTGATGGACCCGGGGCGGCGATCGAGACCGCACCGTTCAGGTTGCATTCAAGTGCGCCTGTCAGACTCGCATCACCGGCAAGGAGCCGGTAGTCTGTGGGCTGGACGCAGGAGCTGCGCCGGAGGCGCATTGGGAGGATCGCCATGTCGATCGGCTCGAGACTGCTGCAGGTCGCCGTGCTTGCGGGTGCGGCGCTGACGGCTTCGGCATCCGGGAGTGCGGCGCAGGGCGATCCGTGCTCTGCGCAGGACAAGCGCCAGGCGTGCTCGTACGTCTGCTGCGGGCGCAGGGCCTGCCCGCCGTCGTGCGAGGTCGATTGCGTGAAGCTGTGCGTCGATGCCTGCAGCGCGCCGGCCGCGCGCCAGGTCTTCAGCAGTCAGCTGCGCAACCTGCAACTGCGCTGCGGCAACCGATCCGTGCGATAGAACGGACCTGCGGCATGCGGCCGTCTCGGACGCCGCTGCCGCAGCCGGACGGGCATTTTCGTGTTCTTCGGTCATCGGGGGTGAAAGATGACGGACCAGCCGCAATCTCACGAGGCGCGGCCCGAGCGCTGGCTCGACGCCCTGCTGCGAGGCATCTACGTCATTCGCGTTCCCATTGCGATGGGCCTGCTGACGATCCTGGCCTTGACGGTGCTCGATCAGGTGCGCGAGGTGCACCGGGTGCTGACGCAGGAGCGCGCCGCCAACCCCTGGCACGTGCACTGGCTGCTGGCCGTTGCCTCGCTGATCGCCCTCTCGCTTGTGCTATGGCAGATGGCCCGCCAGCACGCCGAGGATGCGGTCGAGGACACGCCGGGTGAAGGCGCTGCCTCGCACGCCCTCTATGGTTGGGTGCTGCGATGGGGCCCGCGGCTGGTGGCGACCATGCCCCTGCTCGGGGCGGCGCTCGGCATTTGGCTGAGCCGGCTGCCGTACATCGATACTGCCGATGCGCCTCCGTCGCTGGTCGAGGCCTTGAAGGTGATCGTGCAGTTGAGGGCGCACTTCGTCATCGGCGCGGGCATCTGCGTTGCGCTGGCGGCCATCGTCTTCATCGTCGCGTCCGTGTTCGAGGGCAGGCTGGCGCCGGTGGGCAGCGGGCGGGCGCGCAGGGTTGCCCTCTTCAACAACTGGCTGCTGTTTCCGGTGGTGGTGCTTGCCTCGATCGTGCTGCTGATCCGCGATCCGGTGCACCTGCCGCAGTCGGTAGGGTCGATCCCGATCTTCGCGCTCTGGATGGTCAATCTCGCCGTCCTGGTGGGGCTGTTCTCGAGGTACTATCGCTATTTCGGTGTGCCGGTCCTCGGCGCCCTGCTCATCCTCCTCGTTTGTTTCGAGGTGCTCGGGCTGACGGACAATCACCAGTTCCGGCACACGAGCACGAATGTGCAGCGGCCGACCGTGGAAGCCGCGTTCCGCTCGTGGCTGGCCTCGCGCAAGGATGCAGCGGCCTATCGCAGCGCCAACAAGCCCTATCCGGTCTATATCGTGGCTGCCGAAGGCGGCGGCCTGTACGCGGCGTATCAGACGGCCAAGTTCCTCTCCCGCATGCAGGATATCTGCCCGAACTTCGCGCAGCACGTGTTCTCGGTCAGCTCCGTATCGGGCGGCAGCCTCGGCGCGGCGGTGTTTGCCGGCCTCACGCGCTCCTTCGCCGCCAATGCCGAGGCCAGGCCGTGTCTCGAGAAGCTGACGACCGCCGGTGAGTTCGAGAAGCGCGCGGACAGGATTCTCTCGCGCGATCTGCTCTCTCCGGTCGTGTGGGGTGGCCTCTTCCCGGATTTCCTGCAGCGCTTCATTCCGCGCCCCATCCCGCTGTTCGACCGTGCGCGGGCCCTCGAACTGGCCTTCGAGGAGGCGTGGTTCCACGGTGCCATGGGCGCGCCCAATCCGCTGCGGGACACGCTGTTCAACCTGTGCGGACAGGACACGCCGGCCTGCTCGTCGGGGGTGACGCCGGCGCTCGCCTTCAACGTCACCAATGTCGAGACGGGGATGCAGATGGTGCTGAGCCAGCTCGACTTCACGTCCATCGGTCCGCCCTGGACAGGATCGGCGAAGGTGTTCGATTTCTTCTCCACCGGCGTCGATCCCGTCGACATGCCGCTCAGCACGGCGGTGGGCTTGAGCGCCCGGTTCCCGTGGATCTCGCCTTCGGGCTGGTACACCTTCACCGACCCCAACGAGAGGGGCGGCGGCGACAAGCAGCGCAGACGGCGCATGAGTTTCGTCGACGGCGGCTATGTCGACAATTCCGGCGTGTCGACGGCAGCCAAGCTCGCCCAGTCGCTGGCTGAGATTCTCGGCAAGGAGCCCGGCGCCATGAACGTCGAGATCAAGCTGCTCATGATCTCGGCGGCGTGGATCCCCTTCGAGCGGTTCTGGATGGACGAGCCCAACGACAAGGCGCAGAGCGAATTCCTGTCGCCGTTCGTGGCCGCGCTCGCAGCCTGGCAGGGCCGCGGCTTCACCACGCAGTATGATCTGGCCGCCGATCCCAAGCCCGGCTTCAAGATCATGGAGGCCGGCGTCTACTACAACTACATGCCGCTGCCGCTCGGCTGGCAGCTCTCCAGCGTCTCGCGCGGCTACATCGACCTGTTCAAGGGCCACCCGGAGAAATGCGACGAGACCCAGCTCGAGCGCTCGCTGGAAAGCCACGCAACGCTGGCCGCCTCGTACATCAACCGCGCCAACTGCGTGGCGGCCGAGATCGCTCGCGACCTCACGCCTGCCGTGCTGGCGCCGGCGATGATGCGCTCCATCACGCCGGCCAACTAGCGTCCCGACCCCGGGGTTCGCTGAAGTCTGCTGCAGGTGCCGGGAGCGAACCGCGTTGGCGGGAGGCCAGGCCGCGCCCTCTGTGCAAGGCTCGGCCGGTTGCTCTCCAGCCCGCATCAGTTTAGAATAATTCTAAACTATGCCATCGAAGGCCGACCCCGTGAAGGCATTCGCCGATCTGACCGAGCAGGAAATCCTGGCGCTGGCCATCTCCGCCGAGGAGGAGGACGCGCGCATCTACGCCGACTATGCCGACGGCCTGAAAGAGAAATTCCCGGCATCCGCCAAGGTCTTTGCGGACATGGCGGAGGAGGAGAACGAGCATCGCCGCTGGCTCATCGAGCTCTATCGCCGGAAGTTCGGCGAGCACATCCCGCTGATCCGCCGCCACGACGTGCGGGGGTTTGCGCGGCATGAGCCGATCTGGATGGTGCGGCCGCTCGGCCTCGACAGGGTGCGCAAGCACGCCGAGATCATGGAGTTCGAGGCGCGGCGCTTCTACGAGCGCGCCTTGGAGCGCGCCACCGACGCCGGCGTGCGCAAGCTGCTCGGCGATCTGGCGGCCGCGGAGCGCTCCCACATCAGTCTGGCGCAGCGTTTGGGTGCCGAGCACCTGACGCCCAGCGTCAAGGCGGCCGAGGACGAGACGCGCCGGCGCATGTTCGTGCTGCAGATCGTGCAGCCGGGACTGGCCGGCCTGATGGACGGCTCGGTGTCGACGCTGGCGCCGCTGTTCGCGGCGGCGTTCGCCACGCACAGCACGTGGGAGACGTTCCTCGTCGGCATGGCAGCGTCGGTGGGCGCCGGCATCTCGATGGGCTTTGCCGAGGCGCTGTCCGACGACGGGGAGCTGACCGGTCGCGGTCACCCGTGGCTGCGCGGCACGATCACCGGCCTGATGACGACGCTCGGCGGGCTCGGCCACACGCTGCCCTACCTCATCAAGGATTTCTGGATGGCGACAGCCATTGCCATCGCGGTCGTCCTGGTTGAGCTGTGGGCGATCGCCTGGATCCGCTCGCGCTACATGGACACGAAATTCCTGCGCGCCGCCTTCGAGGTGGTGGTGGGCGGCCTCATCGTGCTGGGCGCCGGCCTGCTGATCGGGAATGCGTGATATTCGGTGGCGCGCTGGCTCGGGTTCTGCACGCGTGCTAGCGTCGTGACTTCCGCAACAGCCGAGAGGGAGAGCCTCGTGGCCAAGGTCGCGTCCCGCCCCACCACCAATCGCATGATGTCGATCGACGATCCGCGCGAGGCGCGGCGGATCATCCGCGGCGGGGAATACGACGGACACACCGCGGGCATCGCGCCCGAATACGTGCAGGGCAATCTGTGCATCCTGCCGCGCGAGCTGGCCACGGATTTCGCGGCGTTCTGCCAGCGCAACCCCAAGCCGTGCCCCGTGATCGGCATGGGCGCGCCGGGCGATCCGGCGCTGCCCGACCTCGGCGACATCGACATCCGCACCGACGTGCCGCGCTACCGCGTGTTCAAGGACGGCAAGCTGACGGACGAGCCCGCCGACATCCGCAAGTACTGGTCCGACGATCTCGTCACCTTCGTCATCGGCTGCTCGTTCTCGTTCGAGGCGCCGATGCTGCAGGAAGGCATCCGCCTGCAGCACGTCGACCGCAACACCACGGTGCCGATGTATCGCACCAGCATCGATTGCGTGCCGGCGGGTCCCTTCAGGGGCAAGATGGTCGTGTCGATGCGGCCGCTGGCACCGGCCGATGCGATCCGCGCGATCCAGATCACCTCGCGCTTTCCCGCCGTGCACGGCGCCCCCGTGCACATCGGCCTGCCGGAGGCGATAGGCATCCGCGACATCATGCGGCCCGACTTCGGCGATGCGCCCGAGATGAAGCCCGGGCAGCTGCCGGTGTTCTGGGGCTGCGGGGTGACGCCGCAGGTGGCGGTCGAGTCGGCGCGCCCGCGCATCTGCATCACGCACAAGCCGGGTGCGATGCTGATCACCGATAAGCGCAACACGTCGCTGGCCGCGCTGTAGGCGTTATCGCGGAGCCCCACTCGGCCGCGGGGTGATCTGCGGGGAACGTGGCCCGTGCGGCCCGGTGGCCTGGGCCCCCGCCTTCGTGCCGGAGGCGCGTCTTCGACGCATGATGCAGGCGCGTCTTCGACGCGACGCGGGGGTGACGGTGGTGAGTGGGGCTCGCGAGTGCCTTGCCATCGCAGTGAAATCCAAGCCGATCATCCAACACGGACGTCATGCCCGCGTCGCACACCCCGCTCCGCCCTGAGCCCGTCGAAGGGCGGCCACGCCGGCCGTGGTTCGACAGGCTCACCACGGAGGACCGTTCCAACCGAAAAGCGCAGGTGTGCGTGCCGCTGAGATGGCGCGCGCGGCTGCGGTCGTGATCTGCGGCGGATGTGGTCCATGCGGCCG
>WBUN01000109.1 GCA_008933705.1 Hyphomicrobiaceae bacterium | reverse complement strand
CCTCCCCACAAGGGGGAGGGGAATCCGGGCGCAGCAAGTTTCATGGTTCGAGCCTCACGCATCGAACTCCAGCCGTCCCGAGTAGCGCACGGCCTCGGCCTCGCCCTTGCCCTTGGCCGAGGACTTCACGCCGCGGCCCGGCTCGATCTCGCCGATCGACAGCGGTGATTCGCCGGCGGCCGCGAGCGCAGCCACGACCTTGCCGGTCTCCGCCTTCGGCGTGACGAGCACCAGGCCGATGCCGCAGTTGAAGGTGCGCAGCATCTCCGCATCGTCGAGACGGCCGGCGCGCTGCAGCCAGGCGAACACAGGCGGGGCCTTCCAGCGCTTGAGATCGAGGTGCGCGGCGAGGCCAGCCGGCAGCACGCGCGGCAGGTTCTCGGACAGTCCACCGCCCGTGATGTGGGCGAGCGCCTTGACGCCGCCGGTCTGACGGATCGCGCTCAGCACCGGCCTCACGTAGATGCGCGTCGGCACGAGCAGCGCCTCGGCAAGGGAGCGCGTGGCGTCGAACGGCGCCGGCGCATTCCAGCCGAGCTTTTCCTCTGCCGCCAGCCGCCGCACCAGCGAGTAGCCGTTCGAGTGCACGCCGGACGACGGCAGGCCGATCAGCATGTCGCCGGCGGCAACGTCAGGCCGCGGCAGCAGCGCGCCTCGCTCCACGGCGCCGACGGCAAATCCCGCCAGATCGTAGTCCTTGGACGCATACATGCCCGGCATCTCGGCGGTCTCCCCGCCGATCAGGGCGCATCCGGCCTGCCGGCAGCCCTCGGCGATGCCCGCCACGACAGTGCGCGCGGTGGCCACGTCGAGCTGCCCGCAGGCGAAATAATCCAGGAAAAACAAAGGCTCGGCACCCTGTGCCAGCAGGTCGTTGACGCACATGGCGACGAGATCGATGCCGATCGTGCCGTTGAGGCCGGTGTCGATGGCGATCTTGAGCTTGGTGCCGACCCCGTCGTTCGACGCCACCAAGATCGGATCCTTGAAGCCGGCGCGCTTGAGGTCGAACAACGCGCCGAAGCCGCCGAGATCGGCGTCGGCACCAGGCCGCCGCGTCGCCGCCGCCAGCGGCTTGATCGCTTGAACCAGCGCGTTGCCGGCGTCTATATCCACCCCTGAATCGCGGTAGGAGACTGGGCTGCGTTTCTTTGCGCTGTGTTGCCGGCGGTTTGGCATCGTGTCTTGAGGGTCTCGGGTTCGTCGGCCGGCGCTATTCCTGGCGACGGCTGTGCTGACGGGCAGACGCTCCCAACTTTTGCCCCATTGCTTGCAGGAGTATGCGGGCATAGCAGACCGCAGCGACAGTCAGCAAATGCCGGAGGGTCTGAGCCCTTGCGGCAACCTATGCCGCCGACCGGGGGAAGGCCAGAGCATGACCGAGAGTGTCAACAGGAGCGATCGCTGCCGGGGCTGGCTGGCCGAGGCCCGCGGCCGGGTAATGCCGGCGCTCGCGGCGGCTCTGCTGCTCGCCGTTGCCGCTCCGGCCCAGGCTGCCCCCGCCGACGCCGTCTTCACCGTCGCCAACTACCCCGTCGAGGCGCGCGCCGACAACGCCGTGGCAGCCAAGGAGCGGGCGTTGGCCGACGGCCAGCAGGCGGCCTTGCGATCGCTGCTGAAACGCCTTGCCCCGGTTACCGCCCACGCGCGTTTGCGCCGGCTGACGTCGATCAAGGCCGCAGACCTGGTTGAAGGCGTCAAGGTCCGCTCGGAGCGGAATTCCTCCACCGAGTATATTGCGAGCTTCGATTTCTCCTTCCAGGCCAAGGCCGTGCGCGATCTGTTGCGGAAGGAAGGCATTCCCTTCACGGACGAGCAGGCGCCAGCGCTGACCCTCGTTCCCGTGTGGCGTGCGGCGGCGGGTGCGCCGCCGAAGGACGAGCCGGCGTGGACCAACGTCTGGAAGGGCCTGGACCTGGAGCATGCGCTGACGCCCGTGAAGCTGCAGGCGCTCAGGGGCGAGGTCAAGCCCGAGACCATCAATGCGCTTGCCGGCGGCGACGGCAGTGCCATGCGTGCGCTGGTCGGCGCCTACCGTAGCGAGCTGGTGATGCTCGTTCTGGCAGAGCCCGATCCGGCGGCGCGGCGACTCAATGTGACGCTGTCGGGCCGCGATGCGGTCGGCGCGTTCACGCTCAAGCGGGCCTATCGGCTGGACGCGGCTGATCCGGGCTATACCAGCGAGCTGGCTGCCGTCGTCGCCCTCGGCATCCTGGAGGGGCGCTGGAAGGCCATCAAGGCGCGCGGCGGCGTCGCGGCGGCAGGGGACACGGATTTTCTGATAGCAGTGGAATTTCGCGGCATGAGCGAATGGCAGGATATCAGCCGCAAGCTCGCCGCCACACCGGGTGTGGAAGAGCTGGAGGTTGCGGGATTGTCAGCACGCGGCGCGCGCGTCACATTGCGCTATTCCGAAGGCGCGCAACGTCTGGCAGACGCGCTGGCGCGGCAGGGTCTCACCTTGCGCAATGCGGGGGACAGTTGGGTCCTCGGCGCGCAATAGCGGGACGGGACTGCCGCGGCGGCCGACCGACCCAAAGGCAATGCCCAGGTGCGCCGCGAGCCTTCTCGACATGCGGCGCTCCGGCACACAGCCTCCGCGCCGCCAGGACACCGGATCGCCCGTGAATATCAACATACCGAATTTCATCACGCTCGGGCGCGTCATGTCCGTTCCGGTGATTTTCTGGCTCCTGCTGTCCGGCCAGAGCAAGTTTGCGTTCATCGTGTTCGTTTGCGCGGGCATCAGCGATGCTATCGACGGTTATCTGGCCAAGCGCTTCAACTGGCGCACCGAGCTTGGCGCCTATCTCGACCCGCTCGCCGACAAGCTGCTGATCGTCAGCATCTATATTGCGCTGGGCGTCCGCAACGAGCTTCCGCTGTGGCTGGTCATTGCGGTGGTCAGCCGCGACATCCTCATCGTTCTGGCCGTGCTGCTGTCCTGGCTCATGGATCAGCCGGTCCGCATCAAGCCGCTGGTCGTCAGCAAGATCAACACCGTCTCCCAGATCGTGCTGGCCGCGGTCGTTCTGGCCGACGACGGGTTCGGCTTCGGGCTGGAGAACACGCGCCTCGCCCTGGTGTGGATTACGGGCACACTCACTTTTCTTTCGCTCGCCGCCTACTTGAAGGCTTGGTTTATGCACATGACCGGCTATGAATCCGGCCATGATATGCCGGGCTGACGTTGCCGCGCCCATGGGCCGCGGTCGAGGCCGTGCGGACAGGGGTGAGGGGTCATGCGCATTGAGAGACAGCTTGCATTCTGGCTCGCGGCGCTCATCGGCGTGGTCCTCGCCATCGCCCTTCTGAAGGACATCCTGCTTCCCTTCGTCGCCGCGATGGTGATCGCCTACTTCCTCAACCCCCTGGCGGACCGTCTGCAGGCGGTCGGGGTGCCGCGGGCCTTGTCGGCGGTCCTGATTGTCGGCGTCGCTGCCGTCCTGTTGGCGCTGGCCTTCGTGCTGCTTGTGCCCGTGCTCGTCGACCAGGTGCGCCAGCTCGTAGCAGCCGCGCCGGCCGAGACGGAGCGCCTCAAGGCCACCATCGAGGCGTTTGCGCGCAGCTGGCTCGGGCCCAATTTCCCTTCCTTCAAGGCGGGCCTCGATCGCGCCGTCGGCGAGGCATCGGAGAATTGGGCCGCAGCGGCTGCCGCCATCATGACGTCGGTGTGGAGCCGCGGCTTGGCGCTGGTGAACTTCGTGTCGCTGCTGCTCATCACGCCGGTGGTCGTCTTCTACCTGCTGGTCGATTGGCACCCGATGCTGGCCAAGCTCGACGAGGCGCTGCCGCGCGATCATGCGCCGACCATTCGCCGCCTTGCCGGCGAGATCAACGACGCGGTGGCGGCTTTCATCCGCGGGCAGGGCGCCATATGCCTCATGCTCGGCATCTACTACGCCATCGGTCTGAGCTGGGCCGGCATCGACTATGGCCTGCTGGTTGGTCTCACCACGGGCCTTCTTGCCTTCATACCCATCGTCGGCTGGGTGCTGGGCTTCCTGTGTGCCGCCGGGCTCGCGCTTGTGCAGTTCTGGCCGAGCCTCGCCCCGCTGGCCAAGGTCGCGGCCGTTCTGATCGGCGGCATTGCCATCGACACGGCGTTTCTGTCTCCGCGCTTCGTCGGGCAGAAGATCGGCCTGCACCCTGTGTGGCTGATTTTTGCCCTGTTCGTGTTCAGCTATCTGTTCGGCCTGGTCGGCACGCTCGTGGCCGTACCGTTGGCGGCGGCCATGGGCGTGCTGGTTCGTTTCGCCGTCGGCGTCTATCTGCAGAGCACGGTGTACAAGGGCGGCATGGGCTCGCACGCCGCCAATGCCGCGCCTACCGTTACGGACAAGCCATGACGGCCTCGCCCGGTCAGCTCATCCTGGATTTGGCCCAGCGCCCCGCGCTCGGTGCGGAGGATTTCCTGGTCAGCCGCTCCAACCAGGCTGCGGCCGAGGTCATCGACCGCTGGCCCGACTGGCCGCACGCCTCGGTGATGGTGGTGGCGCCGGCGCGTGCGGGCAAGACGCATCTGGCCAACGTCTGGCGCTTGAAGTCGGGTGCTGCGCGCCTGCAGGCGAACGCTCTGCGCGAGGCGGACGCGGCGAGCGTGAGCGGCGCGCTGCTGGTGGAGGACCTGCACGCCGGCATCGCCGACGAGCGCGTGCTCTTCCATCTTCTCAATCTGGTGCGCGAGCACAAGCTGTCGATGCTGCTGACCTCGCGCATTGCGCCGGGGGAGCTGAGCGTGCGCCTGCCCGATCTGCGGTCGCGCCTGAGAGCTTTGCCGCTGGTCGCCATCGCCGCCCCCGACGAGACCCTCCTCAAGGGCGTGCTGGTCAAGCATTTCTCCGATCGGCAACTCGCCGTGGAGCCGCACGTGGTCAGCTACATTGCGTTGCATATGGAGCAGTCCATGGCGGCGGCGGCCAGCGTGGTTGCCGAGATCGATCGCATGGCCATGACCGCGCATCGCAAGGTGACGCGGGCGCTTGCGGCGGAGGCGCTGGCGCGGCAGGCTCACCGGAGCTGACTGGCGGACCCGCCACCAAACCTTCATCTTGGAGGTGCAAAATGGCAGCTTGGTGCGGTACGCTTGCGCACCTAATTCGCTGAAATTGAAGGCTTTTATGAGCTCCCCGAAAACCAAGCAGAGAGAGAAGGACGCCGCCGCGGTCCCCGCAAAGCCTGCGCCGCCGACCGGGCCGGCGCGCTTTTACAATCGGGAGCTGTCGTGGCTGCAGTTCAACCGGCGCGTTCTCGAGGAGGCGCTGAACACGCGCCATCCCCTGCTCGAGCGGCTGCGCTTCCTGTCGATCTCCGCCTCCAACCTCGACGAGTTCTACATGGTGCGCGCGGCCGGCCTCTACGGCCAGGTCGCGGCCGGCGTGGTGCATGTCAGCCAGGATGGTCTGACGCCTGCCCAGCAGCTCACCGAGATCAACCGCTTCGCGGCCGGCCTCGTCAGCGACCAGCAGGCGTGCTGGAATGCGCTGCGGGCGGAGATGGCCCAGGCCGGCATCCATCTCGTGGAACCGAGGGAGCTGTTGCCGGTCGAGCGCGAATGGCTCGAACGGCAGTTCATCGCTCACTACCTGCCGATCCTCACGCCGATCGCGGTCGATCCTGCGCACCCGTTCCCCTTCATCCAGAATGCGGGCATGACCGTCGGCGTGGAGCTGCGGCGCGAGCGCGACGGCACCACCATGCACGCGCTGATGCCGATCCCGAGCCAGCTTGCCCGCTTCATCCGCCTGCCGGCGCAGGAGAGCGTCGGCGAAGGCAGTCCTGTGCCGATCCGCTTCATCCGCATCGAGTCGGTGATCGGCATGTTCCTGTCGCGGCTGTTTCCGGGCTTCCTCGCGCGCAGCCAAGGTGCATTCCGCGTGCTGCGCGACAGCGACATCGAGGTGCAGGAGGAGGCCGAGGATCTGGTCGCGCAGTATGAGACGGCCTTGAAGCGACGCCGCCGGGGCCATGTCATCCGGCTCGAGATCGACGGGCAGATGCCGTCGCGCCTGCAGCGCTTTGTCGTGCAGGAGCTCGATATTCGCGAGGACGCGGTGTTCATCAAGGAGGGCCTGCTCGGCCTCGCCGACACGTCGCAGCTCATCGTGCCCGAGCGCACCGACCTCGTCTTCAAGCCGTTCAACATCCGCTTCCCTGAGCGCATCCGCGAGTTCAGCGGCGACTGCTTCGCGGCCATCCGCAAGAAGGACATCGTGGTGCACCACCCTTACGAGTCCTTCGATGTGGTGGTGCAGGTCCTGCGGCAGGCGGTCGCCGATCCTAACGTCCTGGCGATCAAGTGGACGCTCTACCGCACCTCCAACGACAGCCCGATCGTGCGCGCCCTCATGGATGCAGCAGATCTCGGCAAGTCGGTGACCGCGGTCGTTGAGCTCAAGGCGCGCTTCGACGAGGCCGCCAACATTCGCTGGGCGCGAGACCTGGAAAGTGCGGGCGTGCATGTGGTCTACGGCTTCATCGAGCTCAAGACGCACGCCAAGCTCGGGCTGATCGTGCGCCGCGAAGGTGCAGACCTTGCCACCTACTGCCACATCGGCACGGGCAACTACCACCCCGTCACCGCAAAGGTCTATACCGACCTGTCGTTCTTCAGCGCCGACCCGGTGATCGGCCGCGACGTGACGCGCATCTTCAATTTCATCACCGGCTACGCCGAGCCCGCTGAGATCGAGGCGATGGCGGCAAGCCCGCAGGGAATCCGCACACGTATCATCTCGCACGTCCGCGACGAGATCGCCCATGCCAAGGCCGGGCGCAAGGGCGCCATCTGGATGAAGATGAACTCGCTCGTCGATGCCCAGATCATCGATGCCCTCTACGAGGCGAGCCAGGCCGGCGTGGAGATCGATCTGATCGTGCGCGGCATCTGCTGCCTGCGGCCGGCCATACCGGGCTTGTCCGAGAACATCCGCGTCAAGAGCATCATCGGCCGCTTCCTGGAGCATGGCCGCATCTACTGTTTCGGCGCCGGCCACGGCTTGCCGGCTCCCAAAGCGCTCGTCTATATCAGCTCTGCCGATATGATGCCGCGCAACCTCGATCGGCGCGTTGAGGTCATGGTGCCGATTACCAACTCGACGGTGCATGAGCAGATTCTCGACCAGATCATGGTTGCGAATCTCAAGGACAACCAGCAAAGCTGGCGCATATTGGCAGATGGCTCTTCGCAGCGTATCCACCCGGCGGAGGGCGAGGAGCCGTTCAATGCGCACGAGTATTTCATGACCAATCCGAGCCTCTCCGGCCGGGGCCAGTCATTGAAGGACAGCTTCCCGCGACGGTTCAGCCTGGCTCAGCAGGAATAAGCCACGAAAGGGCGAAGGGTGACGCGGTATAGCTTCGGGTTCGACGGCAACGGCGAGCTCGAGCCGATGGGTGTCGTCGATATCGGCTCGAATTCCGTCCGCCTCGTCATCTACGAGGGGGCGGTCAGGAGCCCGACGCCGATCTTCAACGAGAAGGTGCTGTGCGGCCTCGGGCGGCAGCTGGCGTCGACCGGCCATCTCGGGCGCGAGAGCGTAGAGCGGGCGCTTGCGGCGCTGACCCGCTTTCGCGCCGTCGCCAAGATCCTGCGCGTCAAGAATGTGCGGGCCATCGCGACCGCAGCCTGCCGCGAGGCCGCCGACGGGCCCGACTTCATACAGCGCGGCGAAAAGGCGCTCGGCACCAGGATTCAGGTTCTCTCCGGCCAGCAGGAGGCGGAGCTGGCGGCGAACGGCATCATGATGGGCTTCCGGTCCCCCGATGGTCTTGCCACCGATCTCGGCGGCGGCAGCCTCGAGATCGTCGACGTCGGCGGCACCCCGCGACAGGCTGTGACGCTGCCGCTCGGCGGCCTGCGGCTGATCGACACCTCTGGCGGGCGCATCGACAAGGCCATCGACATCGCGGACGAGCAGATCGCGCGCGTGCCCTGGCTGGAAAGGGGCCGCAACCGGACCTTCTATGCCGTCGGCGGAACCTGGCGCGCCATCGCCAAGCTGCACATGGAGCAGACCAACTATCCGCTCCGCATCATGCACAGCTATTCCATACCCACCAAGGAGGTGATCGCCTTCTGCGAGGAGATTCGCCGGGCCAAGAAGCTTTCCACGATGATCGGCATCGACGAGATCGCCAAGGCGCGCCGTGAGGTGCTGCCCTTCGGCGCCCTTGTCCTGGAGCGCCTGCTGAAGAAGCTCGAGCCGAGCGCGGTCTATTTTTCGGTCTTCGGCATCCGCGAGGGGTTGCTCTACAGCCTCCTGTCGGAGGCCGAAAGGCGCAAGGACCCCCTGCTCGCATTCTGCATCGACCATGCGCGCCTGCGGTCCCGGTCGGCCGAGCATGCCGTCGAGCTGTGCGCCTGGACCGACGCGCTGTTCGAAGGGCCGGGCCCCAAGGAGACGGAGGAGGAGCGGCGTCTGCGCCACGCCGCCTGCCTGCTTTCGGACAGCGGCTGGCGGGCGCATCCCGATTACCGCGGCGAGCAGAGCCTGATCATGATCGCCCATGCCGCGCTTGGCGGCATCGATCATCCCGGGCGGATGTTCCTGGCATTCACGATCTATTTCCGCCATCTCGGCACGAGTGCGGAGACCGAGCGCCAGGACGAGATGTCGGACCGGCTCAAGGAGATCCTGCCGAAACGCCTCCTGCGCCGGGCCCGCATCGTCGGGGCAGCCATCCGGGCCGCCCACATGCTGTCCATCGGCAGGCCCGGCATCATCGACGAGGCGCCCCTTTCCTACGAGGGCAACAAGCTCGTCCTCTCCATCCCCAAGGCCCATGCGGCGCTCGACGGTGAGCGTCTGCGCCGGCGGTTCGCGGCTCTCGCAGATCTCATGGAGCGGGTGCCGGAGGTGCGAGTCGGCTAATATCACCCCAAGTTTGCCCTGACGGGCGAACAATGCCGATTGGCGTACGGGCGCCACGATCTTACCTTAGGGGTCGGATCAACCGGGTTGGCCGGGTTGGGATGAGCTGAGCTGCACATATGGCCGAAGACCCTTACAAGGTTCTGGGCGTCGCCCGCGATGCCCCGGACGAGGAAATCCGCAAGGCCTATCGCAAGCTCGCCAAGGAGCTGCATCCCGACCTCAATCCGGCGGACCGGGCATCCGCCGAGGAGCGCTTCAAGAAGGTATCGGCCGCCTACGACATCATCGGCGACCCGGAGAAGCGCAAGCAGTACGACCGGGGCGAGATCGACGCCAGCGGCGAGCCGCGGCGCACCTATCAGCGTGCGCACGCGGGCGGCCCGTTCGGCGGGCGCGGCGCCGGCACGAGGCCCGGCGAGGAGTTTGGCTTCGGCGACATATTCTCCGATCTGTTCGGGGGTATGCGCGGGCGGG
>WBUN01000108.1 GCA_008933705.1 Hyphomicrobiaceae bacterium | reverse complement strand
GCCGCTCCATTCTGCGTCGTCGGCGCGGCGGCACCGGGCGCAGGCGTCCCGGGCGTCGTGGTGCCTGGGGCGGGCGTTGTCGGCGCGGGTGGCGCTGCGCCGCCGGCAGGCGGCGTCGGCTGCTGCTGCGTCTGAGCGGGTGCAGTGTCCTGGGCGCTGGCCGGAAGCAGAAGCAAGACGGTCATCCCGGCCGCTCGCGTCAGCCGCAAGAGATCACCGCCTGCCATGTCGCCCCCCTCAGAGCTCGGTTGCTTTTTCCGCCTTTACTCCCCGCAAAACTCAACTCACTCTCGACAGGGAAAACCGGTTATGGGTTTTCGGGATTTTTTCCCGATTTTCCCGTGCTTTGCACCGCGACTCACATTGCTGCGCTCCAAGAATTGGGTGACGTGCCACCGACCGCGTCAAGCGCGCGAGGGGGATGTAACTGTGTATCGCTGCCCAAAAGTTGCGCGCACGCCACGCACACGACGCGCACACCTTGCCAACAAAAGGCCCTCCTCACGAGCGCGAGGAGGGCCAACGCGCCGGAGACCGGTCCAGCGTTAGTCCATCGTGATCGCAAATACCTTGAAGTCCTTGGTGAGGCGGAAATCGTAGTTGGCGCCCCTACACTTCACGTCCTCGGCTTCGAAGACACCCGTGCCCTCGCTTTCCTTTTCGAACGTCCCGCCTTCACAGCCCCAGGCCGCGACCACTTCCTTGATCTTGCTGGCTTCATCCTGCGTGGGCTTCTCGTCCGCGACGGCGAGCGAGCTGGCCAGGGCAACGGCGATGGCCGCGATGATCGATCGCTTCATGGCATCCTCCTCTCTCTGCTGAAATCGAGCAGCGTACATGGGGATGATGCCGCGTTCGGGCAATTGTCCTTGGATGCATTTCGATGCGGAACACATTCGGGAACTAATGCCTGCTCTAGCGGGAAATATTCCCGGTGCAGCATGCGCCAACACGCGAGCGCACAGGGCGCAATCAGGTGACATGCTCCGCATGTCGCCTGATCTCTGTGTGCGGCAAACGCCCTCAGTATCTGACGCGCACCCCGCCGTAGGCCGCGAACGGCATTGACGGCGAGATGGTGCGCGGATCGTTAAAGGTGGCTCCGGGTGGACCGTCCAGGTCGGGCACCTCGTCAGCCTCGAAGTACGTGCCGTAGAGGCCGTACTTCGAGTTGAAGAGGTTCTTCACCAGCCCATAGACCTGAACATTCTGGGTGACGTCGTAGGACGTGTTCAGATCGACGCGCGCGTAGCCAGCGAGTTTATCGCCCTGGCCGGCTTCGTTGGGGAAGAACGGCTGGTCGCTGGCCGCGACGAGGTCGGTGCCGACCTTCCACTTGGACGTCACAGAGTACTCGATGCCGGCCTTGAAGCGGTGACGCGGAATACCCGGCAAGCGATCTCCCTCCACGAGGAAGGCGCATACGCCGGTGGGGTCGTTACATTTGTCGAGTGTGGCGTCGACCAAGGCGTAGGACGCATACGCATTCCATTTGCGCGTCTCGTATGTCGCCGACAGCTCGACGCCCTGGCGCAGCGTATCACCGCCATTGACGAAGTAGAGGCGCGTGCCGGTCGAGACGGGTAGGATGTCATCGGAGGCGAGCGTGCGGAACAAACCCGCCGACCAAGTATAGCGGCCGCCAAAGTCGGTGCCCTGGCCGCGCAGGCCGATCTCGGCCGTGCGCCCGACCACCTGCTCCAGCGGCGGGTCGTCGGTCAGGAAGCTCTCGATGAGGCAGGGATTGACGGGATCGGCGCAGCCGAGCTCAGCGGGCGTCGGCGCGCGGTTCGATTCCGAGTAGCCGCCGTAGAGCGAGATGCCCGGCAGCAGCTTGTAGTTGGCGCCTGCCATCGGATTGAAGCGCTCATACGTGTTCGTGGTGTTGAGCTCGGGGAAACGAGTTGTGTTGTCTTCCAGCTTGATGGTGGCGCGATTGTAGCGCCCGCCCACCGTCACCGTGAGCTGATCCGTGACGTCGAGCGCATTGGAGAAATAGACGCCCCAATAGGTGTTCTCGGCGTTGAGATTGCGCGGTGCAAGCTCGAGCGGCAGGTCAACGAATTCACCCTTGCCTTCCACGACGTACTTCGGCTGGATCTCGCCGAGCTCGCTCGACGTCTTGTAGTTCGTCCGGCCATGGTCGTACGACACGCCGGCGATGAATAGGTTGGGGAGGCCGAACAGTTTGGCCTTCTCCTGCCCTTCGACCACACCGCCCCAACTATCGCTTGTGGTTGCTAGACGCTCGATCGAGCCGACGAGGTCTTCGTCATTGGTGATATCGGCAATCTCTATTAGAGCACCACCCGCTTTTTGAAGAGGTGGGCCGTCACCGTCGTCGATGCACAGAAAGTCCTCGTTGTCACTGCCGCCGGGGAGCGGAGGAACATTCGGGTTGGCATCATCACATTCCTCTGCTTCGGAGACGTTGCCGTCCACGACGCGGTTCTTGTAGCGGCGGTAATAGCCGACGCCGGAGACCGTCAGCGTATCGGTCGCTTTCACCGAGGCCGAGATCGTCGGCATGTAGACTTCGAGATCGGTGGTCTGCGGCGAGGTGAAGGTGTTGCTCCAGCTGCGATCGAGCAGCTCGACGGGCGCCGCCGACGTGGCGCCGAAATGGTTATCGGCTGCCGTCAGGCTGAAATGCATCTCGGCAAAGGTGCCCTTGAGGCCGATGTCGCCGTAGAAGCGCCGCACCTCGCTTTCGGAGAAATCGCGGTAGCCATCGTCCTCGAACCACTCGCCAGCAACATAGACCCCGGCGTTGCCGCTCGATCCGCCCGCCTGAACGCCGACCTGGCGGCGTCCGAACGAGCCGCCCATGACGTCGACCTCGCCGCCCTGATAGCTGAAGCCGTCCTTCATTAGGATGCTCACCGCGCCGCCCAGTGCGTTCAAGCCGAACGATGGGTTGTTGCTGACGACCGACATGGAGGCGATGGCATTGCTCGGGAGCACGTCCCAATTGACCACGTCGCCAAAGGCCTCGTTGATGCGCACGCCGTTCTGGTAGACGGCGACGCCCTGCGCGCGTCCGCTAACGGGCGAGGCATCGAAGCCGCGGTAGGACAACTCCGAGCGCAACGCGTTGCCGGCGGCGTCGGAGATGATGATGCCCGGCACCTTCTGTTGCAGCGTCTGCTGGATCGAGCCCGTGCCTTCATGCTCGATGTCGCTATCCGTAACGTTCGTGACCGCGCTCGGCACCGTCACTGGCGCCGCGACCGGCGCCGCCGTCGGCGCCGTTTGGCCTGCGCTCTGCGCCGCAGCGCCTGCCGGCGCACCGGCAACGCTGGTCAGCGGCGATACGGCGACAGCCTTTTTCTTGGCGCGCGCGGCCTTTTGAGCCGGCGTCTCCTGCACGACCTCGACGGCGGGGAGTTCTTCGACCCCAGCCGCGGCAGCCGCTGGCGGGGCCGGGGTCGGCGGGGCGGCGGTGCCGCCCGATTCCTGCGCTATCGTCGGCGCGCACGTGAGACAAACAAGGCAGAATACGGACGCAAACGCGCACGCCAAACGCATCGACTTACTCCCCCAGTGTACGCGGGGTGACGAACTCACCCGACCTCAATCCGCTTGAAGCTTCTGGCGAGCTGCCAAGGCTCACGGCTTCAATGCGGCCATCGAGCTACTTCCGAATTTTCCCCCTCGTCGGAATATTTTTGGAAGCGGCTCGTAATTAACTGCCAAGAAAAGGCGCCGCCACATTGCGGTCAAGGTTCGTCCGACGCGCTACACTATAGCTTCATCGCGGTGTGTCTCTCGCGCATCGAATTCGGGAATTTTTCCCGATGCTTGAGTGAATTCTTCCCGGTCACGACGGTTTGTTTTTCCGTGTTTGACAGGGCTCGTCTGCGCAGTGTTACTTCAGAGCAGGACGCATTGACTGAACGTCGCAGGCGAGCTGCGGGTCGCGCGCCCAAGAAAAGCAACGGAGCTGGCTGGCGCACACACGCGCAAGGCCCAGCCGAGGGAGGAGAAGAACATGCGCAAACCGCATGCACCGTAGCCAGCCGATGTCAGTGTCGACGACTGCGAAACTGCTTTTTACACGAGCGCTCCCCGCCAAGGCTTTGATGGTCGTGGGCAATTCGACGATCGCTACAAGCAGTTGCCGAGCAAGCTAATGACCTGGTTACGACCTGTGAGTACCATGAAATCGAAATCGCTCTCTGCCGCGGCCGCGGCATGCTGTCTCCTCGGTGCCCTTGCGCACGCCCAAGACGCCGCGACGCCGGCGCAGCCCGACAGTGGCGGTGATGGCGTCATCCTCGAGCTCAACAAGCTGGAGAAATCGGAGAAGGGCTGCCGCGCCTACGTGGTCGTCACCAATCCGACCAAGACCGCTTACGACGCGTTCAAGCTCGACCTCGTATTGTTCCAGACGGATGGCGTCATCGGGCGACGGCTGGCGCTCGACCTGTCGCCGGTGCGCCCCGATAAGCGGGCGGTGAAGCTGTTCGACCTCGAAGGCGCCAAGTGCGAGGACATCGGCAGCTTCTTGATCAACGACGTGCTCGATTGCCGGACCTCGGCCGGTCCGGCTTCCGACTGTCTCGCAAACCTCAAGGTCAAATCGCTGACCAAGGTAGAAATTTCGAAATAGTAAGGGTACTTCCTTGGAAACCATTCTCCCCGTCGAAGGCCGCGACTTCTCGATTATCGGTCTCATCTCGCATGCCGACCCGTTCGTGCAGGCGATCATGCTCCTGCTCGCCGTCGCCTCGGTGATCTGCTGGGCGCTCATCTTCGAGAAGTTCATCCGCCTCATGCTGCTGAAGCGGCAGGTTCGCCAGCTCGCCCAGCAGGCGGCGACCGGCCATCTTTCGCCCGATCGCGGGCGCGGCATCGTCGGCGCTGTGCAGCACGCGGCGCAGAGCGAGTGGTCGGATGGGATCGCGCGCGGGGAGACCCGCAACGAGCTGCGGGCGCGTCTCGAGCGCGCCATGCGCGCCGCGATGAAGGGCCAGCTGCGGCGCGTCGAGGGGGGATTGCCGTTCCTCGCCACCGTCGGATCGGCGTCGCCGTTCATCGGCCTGCTCGGCACCGTCTGGGGCATCATGCACAGCTTCACCGCCATCGCGCAGGCCAAAGACACGAGCCTCGCCGTCGTCGCTCCGGGCATCGCCGAGGCGCTGTTTGCCACCGCGCTCGGCCTCGCCGCCGCCATCCCCGCGGTCGTTGCCTACAACCAGATCACCGTCTCGCTCGGCAAGTCGGCAGAGCGCGCCGGCACGAGCATCGCTGCGCTTGCCAAATCCATGGCGCGCCACCAAAGCGAAGGCGTCGTTCGTCTCGAGGGAGTGGGCTAGATGGCCATGGCTATGCGCTCCGGCGACGCCACCGGCGACGACGAGAGCGAAGAGTACAAACCGCTCGCCGAGATCAACGTCACGCCCTTCGTCGACGTGATGCTCGTGCTGCTCATCGTATTCATGGTCGCAGCCCCGCTCATGGTGCAGGGCGTGCCGGTGGACCTGCCGAAGACTTCGGCGACCAAGCTCGAGAAGGTGCGCAAGCCGATGGTCGTCACGCTGGCACCCGACGGCGTGCTCTACATTCGCGACGAGCCGGTCGACCGCAGCAACCTCGTCAACCGCCTCATCGCGCTGCGCTCGCAGGAGGGTGACACGGTCGTGTACGTGCGCGCCGACCGGAAGATTCCCTACGGCGAGGTCATGGAAATACTGGGCCGTGTCGGTGAAACGGGCTATCAGCGTGTCTCCCTGCTGTCGCAGCCGTCACCCTCGAGCAAAGCCGCGCCCTAGTTTGCCGGACGATTGAACGCCGATGCTTCGCTTCGCGACCATAATTCTCTCGCTCGGGCTGCACGCCGCGCTGCTCATTCCGCTCATCGGGATCAGCGGCGGACAGGCGCTGGACGCCGGCACGGGCGATGATCAGTTCCTCGTCGAGCAGGGCATCGCGGTGGAGGGCGTCGCCAAGCTCGGCGAGGCCGAGGAGATGATCGAGACCATCGACATCCCGCCGGTGCAGGCAGCCGAAGTACCGGAGGAGGTCAAGGAGATCGAGCCTGAGCTGACCAATGCCATCACCTCGACGGAAAGCCCACACGAGGAGCAGGTGACGGCGGAGGAGCCCAAGCCGATCGAAGAGGAAAAGCCGATGGAGGTGCCGGTCCAGGAGCAGGCACCGCAGGTCGCCACCCTCATCGAGAAGAGCTCTGGGCAGGCACAGGAAGGCGGCGATACCACCAAGCGGCTCGCCTATCTCGGCCAGGTGCGCAAGACGCTGGAGCGCAGCAAGGTCAATCCGCGTTCGCAGCACTCGGGAACCGTGCTCGTCCGCTTCACGGTCGGACCCAAGGGGGAGCTCCTGTCGCGCACCATCCAGCAGAGCTCGGGCTCCAAGATCCTGGACGATGCCGCGATGGCGGCGCTCGACCGCGCGGCTCCCTTCCCGCCCCTGCCGCAGGAAATCGCCCGCGGACCGCTGGAAGTGCAGGTGCCCTTCCGCTTCGTCACCCGCTGACGATGGCCATGCTTGTGGCTCGGCGTGCCGCTCCGGCACGCGGCTAAACGCTTTGTTCGTTCCAGGAACAGACGCCGGTTAACCGACCATTATCGTCTGCTGGCTAGGGTCGCCGCCAGGACCACAATCAAAATTTGCGAATGTTCAGCGGCCCCCTCGCCCACCAGAAGACAGCGTCCCTGATGAACGAGTACGCATCGCTCTTGGGCGACGCGATCCTGCGTCATCGCGCGCGCGTGGCCGAGCACTCGGCACGCGTCGAGGCGGAGCTTGCCAGCAAGGTCAAATCCGAATTCATTGCCAACATGAGCCATGAGCTGCGCACGCCGCTCAACGCCATCATCGGCTTCTCCAAGCTGCTGTCCGAGCAGGATCAGCGTCGGCTGGCGCCAGCCGAAGTCGCCGACTATGCCAACCTCATCCACGACGCCGCCGGGCACCTGCTCGCCGTCATCAACAACATCCTCGACATCTCGAAGATCCAGAGTGGCAAGTGCGTCATGGAGGCGCGCGAGGTCAATCTCGGCGAGGTCCTGAGCGCATCGGCCTCCTCGTTCCGCCTGATGGCGCAGAACGCGGGCGTGCTGCTCGAGGAGCGCGTCGATCGAAGCCTGCCACCGATCAGCGGCGACAGCGTGCGCCTGCGGCAGGTGTTCACCAATCTCATCTCCAACGCACTCAAGTTCACGTGCACCGGCGGCACGGTGAGGATCATGGCCGAAGCGCGGCCCGCCGGCGTCGTTGTCAGCGTCTGCGATACCGGCGTCGGCATGACCGCGGACGAGATCGCCGTGGCGCTGACGCCTTTCGGCCAGGTCGACAGCAGCCATACGCGCTGGCGCGAAGGAACCGGCCTTGGGCTGCCGATCGCCCGCGCCCTCGTGCAACTGCACGGCGGCGAGCTGAAGATCAACAGCCAGAAGGGTGCGGGAACGTCGGTGGAGGTGATGATTCCCATCACTGACCCCGGCGCTTCGCATCAGGAGACTACAAAGTGAGCGAGGCCGCGGACATGCAGCTCACCGTAGCCGGAGCCGCGCACGCGCCCGCTGCGACGGACCGATCGATCGGCCGCATCGTGTCGGTCACCGGCTCGAAGGCCATCGTGCTGCTCGACAGCCCGAAGGACGGCCAGATCCGTGCCGCAGACCGACCCGACATGGGCACCCTGCTCGCTATCGATACGGCGAAGACCGTGGTCCTGGCGATCGTCTCGGCCTTGAGCGTCCCGGTGCCTGCGCACCGCGACGACGAGACGGAAATCTGGATCGCCGAGCTCGGCCTCGTGGGCGAGCTGTGGCGCGACAAGACCGGTCAAGCGACGATCTTCGCGCGCGGCGTGACCGCCTATCCCTCGCTCGGCAATCGTGTGCGGGTCGCCTCGAAGGCGGAGCTCGGCGCCGCCTTCTGCGGCGAGCCCAGCCGCTCGGTGCGCGTCGGGTGCATCCGCCAGGACAGCACCATCCCGGCCATGATCCGCGTCGACGAGCTGCTCGGCAAGCACGTTGCCATCCTCGGCACCACCGGCACCGGCAAGTCCTGCACTACCGCGCTTATCCTGCGCTCGATCCTGGAGCGCAATCCGGCCGCGCACATCGTGCTCCTCGATCCGCACAACGAGTACGCCACCGCCTTCAGCGAATGGGCCGAGGTCATCAGCCCACGCAACATGCAGCTCCCCTTCTGGCTCCTCAACTTCGAGGAAGTGGTCGAGGTCTTGATCTCCGATCCCACGCGCAAGGCCGAGATCGAGATCCTGCAGGAGCTGATCCCCATCGCCAAGGCGCGCTACAGCGCGGGGCGCGCGCGCGACAACCAGGCGATGCGGCGCGCCGTCATGCCCGAGCAGGCGCGCTTCACCGTCGACACGCCCGTACCCTACCGCATCTCCGACCTTACCGGGCTTATCGACGAGCGCATGGGCAAGCTCGAGAACAAGAAGGACCTTTCGCCCTACCGGCAGCTGCGCACGCGCATCGATTCCATATCGCAGGATGGCCGCTACGCCTTCATGTTCGGCTCGCTCACCGTCTACGACGGCATGACGCAGGTCTTGAGCCGCATCTTCCGCGTGCCGGTCAACAACAAGCCGATCACCATCGTCGAGCTGACCGGCCTGCCGACGGAGATCATCAACGTCGTCGTTTCCGTGCTGGCGCGCATGACCTTCGATTTCGCCCATTGGAGCGAGGGCAAGGTGCCGCTCACCCTCGTCTGCGAGGAGGCGCACCGCTACGTGCCGGCGGCCGACCACCTCGGCTTCGAGCCGTGCAAGCGCGCCATCGCCAAGATCGCCAAGGAAGGGCGCAAGTACGGCGTGGCGCTGTGCATCGTCTCGCAGCGCCCGGCCGAGGTCGATCCGACCATTCTCTCCCAGTGCAACACCGTCTTTGCGCTGCGCATGTCGAACGACCGCGACCAGGAGATCGTCACCTCGGCGATCACCGACACCGGCTCCGGCCTCCTGGAGTTCCTGCCCTCACTCGGCCAGCGCGAGGCTCTCGCCTTCGGCGACGGCGTCGCCCTGCCGGTGCGCATCAAGTTCGACGAGTTGCCGGCCGACTGCCTGCCGCGCTCGACCACGGCGCGCTTCACCGAGCACTGGCAGCGCTCGGTGGGCGATGAAGGCTTCCTGGAGCAGGTGGTCGAGAAGTGGCGCACCTCCGACATCGGCGCCGGCGGCGACTTCGCCCCATCCGCGGCCTACCTTGCCGACAGCTTCGGGCCGGAGCCGGTACCGCCGCCCATGCCCGAGCCGCCGCGCCACGTCGAGCCGCGGCGACCGGAGGCCACATCGCCCCTACGACGCGAGCCGGACGTCGCGCGGCCTGTCCCGCAACCGGCACCCGGCGGCTATGGCACCGGGCGCCCACTGCCCCAGCAGCCCGCGCGCCCGACGGCCGGCTTGCGCAAGGACGCTGGCCTACAAGGCACCTCGGCGCGCGC
>WBUN01000143.1 GCA_008933705.1 Hyphomicrobiaceae bacterium | reverse complement strand
TCCACCACCGTCACCCCCGCGAAGGCGGGGGCCCAGGTCACCGGGCCGCACGGGCCATGCTCACCGCAGAGCACGCCCGCGACCGCGCGCGCCACTCCAACGGCGCGCGCACCCGCGTTGCGAAGTGTCCTGGGTTCCCGCCTCCGCGGGAATGACGTCACGTGAGGTTCCCCTTCCGGTTGGAACGGTCCTCCGTGGTGAGCCCGTCGAACCACGGCCGGCGCGGCCGCCCTTCGACGAGCTCAGGGCGGAGCGGGGTGTGCGACGCGGGCATGACGTCCGTGTCGGACGATCGGTTCGGATTTCACTGCGATGGTGAGGCACTCGCGGGCCCCATCCACCGACGTCACCCCCTCGAAGGCGGGGGCCCGGGTCACCGGGCCGCACAGGCAACGGCCCGTGGATCTGCCCCTTCCGGTCGGCTCGACCTTGCTGGCTCAGCGCGGTAACCGTCTCGAAGAATTTCTCCACGCCGCGCAGCAGTGCCGGATCCGGTTCCGGCGGGCGAATGGTTTGGCGCACATGCAGGGCATCGGCCCCCTCATTCCAGGGATGCACATGCGCAACATTGCAGGGCACTGCCCACGCGTGCGGCCGCCGCACCCCTCAGCGTCTCGCGGCCAATACGGCAACCGGCGACGCCGGCGAGCACTTCTAACGTCTCGGCTACCGCACCCTGCGGCCCCGGATGCAGGTGCGCCGCAGCCACGAGGCGCTTGCCGGGGTCGACAATCCAGTCGACGACGAGCTCCTTGCCTGCGCTCTCCTCAGCCGTGCTGATGAAAATGATGCAAGTCTTGGATACCGGATTCCAGAGCTGATCACCGCTTTGCGCCATCGGACCTCATCGCGTCTCGCAATATGCGCGCGACGTGGAGCGCAGCACGGCCCGTGCCGTCGTGGATCTGGTGCCGGCAGGAGAAGCCATCTGCGGCAATGACGGTATCCGCCGCAGCCTTGCGCGCCGCCGGCAGCAGGGAGAGCTCCCCCATCGCCATGGACGCCTCGTAGGTATCCGCACCATATCCAAATGCCCCAGCCATCCCGCAGCAGCTCGACTCGACAGTCTCCACACTCAGCCCTTGCACGAGCCTCAGAGCATTTTGGATTTCAGCCATGATGCCGAAGGCCTTCTGGTGGCAATGGCCGTGCAGCAGAACCTTGCCCTCGTACCGTCCGATCGCTTGCGGAATGCGCCCGGCCTTGGCCTCGCGGGCCAGGAATTCCTCCAACATCAGGGCCTGGGCCGCCAGGCGTTCCGCGTCGGCACCCGGCAGCATGGAGCGGAACTCGTCTCTGAGCGAGAGCAGGCATGACGGCTCGAGGCCGACGATGAAACCGCCCTTCTCGACCAGCGGCATGGCCGCAGCCAGAACGCGCCGGGCCTCGGCGCGGGCCTGATCGACGAGGCCGGCAGAGAGGAATGTGCGCCCGCAGCAGAGTGGCCGGCTCTCGCCCGGCGCCGCCAGCACGCTGACGTGGTAGCCGAGCCTGGTCAGCACCTCGACGGCTGCGCGCAGGTTCTCGGGCTCGAAGTACGCGTTGAAGGTATCGGCGAAGAGAGCGACCTCGCCGATGATCGAGGTCGTGGTTCCCCCCCTCCCTATCCCTCCCCCACCAGGGGGGAGGGAATTCGCTCCAGGCGAGGTGCCAACCTTGCCTCGAGGGGATTCCCCTCCCCCTTGTGGGGAGGGGTTAAGGGTGGGGGGAACCACCGAGCCATCTGCCACGCGAAATACATCGCGGCGCCAGCGCGGCAGGGGGCGCCGCGATGTATTTCGCGTGGCAGATGGC
>WBUN01000025.1 GCA_008933705.1 Hyphomicrobiaceae bacterium | reverse complement strand
CAGCGATACCGCCCAGGACACCACCGACCAGCCCCACGGCCACATCCGCCCCGCGCCCCCCGGCGGCAAGGTGCACCCGCCCCGCGGCAAACAGCATGAATGCGCAGTAGGTGATCAGCACCGCACCGACGGCAAGCTTGAACGTCGCAAGCGGGATCAGCGGCAGGATCCACGTACCGATCGGCACGCCGATCAGTCCGGCCACCAGCATGGGCGCCACACGCCGCCCGTCGATGGCGGCCCATATGCCGGGCAGTGTCGTGATATGGCCGACCACGGACGCAGCCGACACAAGCTGGGCCGCGACCACCGGCTCCACGGCCTGTAGCCAAAACGGCAACGCCGTGAGGCCCGTGCCGAAGCCCGTCAACCCGTTGACAAAGCCGCCCGCAAGCGCACCAGCCAGAATGAAAGCGAGAGTGCCCCAGTCAGTGCCCCAGTCCAAGATAATCCCGCCCATATTTCCCGATCTGTGAGGTAAGCTTGAAGTGTCGCACCTGAACACCATATCTTGGTCATGAACACAACCAGCGCCCACGCCGGGGCTGGAGCCGCGGAAGCCGGGGTCGGGTCCGCAACGGCCACGTGTTCGGGTGCTCAAGGCCGCTTTGAGGAGGGCTTTGCAATGTCTCGCATGTCGCTGCTGTCGAGCCCGCTCTTGCTGGGCTTTGATGAGATGGAAAGGCTGATCGACCGCGTGGGAAAAAGCGGCGACGGTTATCCCCCCTACAATATCGAACGCATCGCCCCACAATCCGCAAACGGCAGCGGGGCGAAAGAGGCGACCGAGAGGCTGCGCATCACCTTGGCAGTCGCTGGTTTTCAACGCGATCAGCTCGAGATCACCTTGGAAGACAACCAGCTCACGATCCGCGGTCGTCAGGAGGATGACAAGTCGCGCGAGTACATCCATCGCGGCATTGCCGCGCGCCAGTTCAGCCGCACGTTCGTGCTGGCCGACGGGATGGAGGTACGAACGGCAGACCTCAACAACGGGTTGCTCAGCATCGACCTGGTACGACGTGAGCCGGACCGCTTCGTTCGCAAGATCGAGATCGGCGAGACGAGAACCTGAGTCCTTCGGGCCACAGTGCCGCGCCCCGAATCAATGGAAGATGGGGCCGGTTGGCGAGCATGGGGCAAGGCGCCGCACGCGCCGAGCCCCTCCTGAGGGCATGATGTGCCAAGCAGAGGAGTAGCCGACGTGGAAAGCAAAAATAATGCGAAGGCTGCCAGGCAGGGTCGGCGCAAAGCCGCACCGTTGCCGGTGCCGCCTGTGATGAGCATGAGCGAGCTTGCCAAGCTGGGCGGCGGAAAGGTCGCCTACATCAAGATCATGACCCCCGAAGAGGCGAGGGAGATGTTTCCGGCCATCGAAGGCCTGCCGGCGGGCATCAACCTGTTCGCGCTGCACGCGGCGGACGGCACTCCCCTGGCGTTGACGGACAGTCGCCAGGCCGCGGTAGGCCATGCCATGGGTGATGAGCTGGAGATCGCCAGCCTGCATTGATTTGTGGCAGGCTGCCTGCGCAATGCGCAGAACGGAATAGGACGACGCCCTGGCCGCAAGGTTGGGGCGTCAGCTTTTTGGCGCACCCTCCTCGCCGTGGCTGGTCTCCGGTGCAAGTGCTGGGCTACGATCCTCCACCACGGCCTGAATGCGTCCGCGCGATCGAGGATTACGAGCCCATGCCCGCCAAGCTTTCCCGCGCCGCCTATGCCGACATGTTCGGGCCGACCGTCGGCGACAAGGTACGCCTCGCGGATACCGATCTCGTGGTCGAGGTCGAGAAAGACTTCACGATCTACGGCGAGGAGGTGAAGTTCGGCGGCGGCAAGGTCATACGCGACGGCATGGGCCAGGGCCAGGCCAGCCGCGCCGAGGGCGCCGTCGACACCGTCATCACCAACGCGCTCATCATCGACCACACCGGCATCGTCAAAGCCGACGTCGGCCTCAGGGACGGACGCATCACGGCCATCGGCAAGGCCGGCAACCCGGACACCCAGCCGGGCGTCAACATCATCGTCGGACCCGGCACCGAGGCGATCGCCGGAGAGGGCAAGATCCTCACCGCCGGCGGCATCGACAGCCATATCCACTTCATCTGCCCCCAGCAGATCGAGGAAGCCCTCAATTCCGGCATCACCATGATGATCGGCGGCGGCACCGGCCCGGCCACCGGCACTGCCGCCACTACCTGCACACCAGGCCCTTGGCACTTGGCGCGCATGATCGAGGCGGCCGATGCCTTCCCGATGAACCTGGCCTTCTCCGGCAAGGGCAACGCCTCGCAGCCTCAGGCGCTGGTGGAGCAGATCCTCGGCGGTGCGTCTTGTCTCAAGCTGCATGAGGACTGGGGCACCACGCCGGCGGCCATCGATTGCGCGCTGTCAGTGGCGGACGACTACGACGTGCAGGTGATGATCCACACCGACACGCTGAACGAGTCGGGCTTCGTCGAGGACACCATCGCCGCCTTCAAAGGCCGCACCATCCACGCGTTCCACACCGAAGGCGCCGGCGGCGGGCACGCGCCCGACATCATCAAGGTCGCAGGGTTGAAGAATGTCCTGCCCTCGTCGACCAACCCGACGCGACCGTTCACGGTGAACACGCTGGAGGAGCACCTCGACATGCTCATGGTGTGCCATCACCTGGACGCCAACATCCCCGAGGACATCGCGTTTGCCGAGAGCCGCATCCGGCGCGAAACCATCGCCGCTGAGGACATCCTGCACGACCTTGGCGCGCTTTCGATGCTCTCCTCCGACAGCCAGGCCATGGGCCGCGTCGGCGAGGTCATCATCCGCACCTGGCAGACTGCGCACAAGATGAAGGTGCAGCGCGGCCAATTGAAAGAAGACGCGCTTGGCAACGACAATTTCCGCGTCAAACGCTACATCGCCAAGTACACCATCAACCCGGCCATTGCACACGGCGTAGCCCACGAGCTCGGTTCCGTCGAAAAAGGTAAGCGCGCAGACCTCGTCCTTTGGAACCCTGCGTTCTTCGGGATCAAGCCGGACCTCGTTATCTTGGGCGGCACGATAGCGGCCGCTCCAATGGGAGATGCCAACGCCTCGATCCCGACGCCGCAGCCGGTGCACTACCGGCCGATGTTCGGGGCCTTCGGGCGAGCCATTGCTGCCTCTGCCGTGACGTTCGTCAGCCAGGCGGCCGCCGATGGCCTGCTCGGGCGGCGGCTCGGCCTGCAAAAGCAGCTTCTGCCGGTTAAGAACACGCGCGGCGGCATTTCGAAGAAGTCCATGGTGCTCAATGATGCGACGCCCAACATCGACGTCGACCCCGAGACCTATGAGGTGCGCGCGGACGGCAACCTCCTCACCTGCGAGCCGGCGAAGTCGCTGCCCATGACGCAGCGGTATTTTCTGTTCTAGGGAGCCGTCCGTCATCAAGCGCGTCCATTGCAGCCGGTTCCCTTCCCTGTCCCTCCCCCGCGAGGGGGGAGGGAACGCCATTTATGCCGAGTGGCATCGATGCTGAGAGCTACCGAAATCACCCCTGCCGGGAGCTGGAGCGGCCAGCCCGCCGACGTAGTTGAGCTCGACTACGATCGCCGCACCCGACGGCGCATCTCTCTCACCGCCAAAGGCGGGCTGGCGTTCCTGCTCGATCTTGCCAATGCCCCCGTCCTGCGCGCGGGCGACGGTATCCGCCTGGAGGACGGCCGCGTCGTTGCCGTGGAGGCGGCACCCGAGGAACTGCTCGAGATCGCCTGCCGCGACGGCCGCGCGCTCGCGCGCATCGCTTGGCATCTCGGCAACCGGCATCTTGCCGCCGAGATCAGCGCGCGCATCATCCACATCCGCAACGACCATGTGATTGCGGACATGGTGCGCGGTCTGGGCGCCGAAACCCGTGTTGTCCAGCGCCCCTTCAGCCCGGAAGGCGGCGCCTATGGACAAGATGACGGAAGCGGCCACGGCCACGGGCATCATCCTCATCATAGGCACGGCCACAGCCATCACCATCACGGCGACGACCGTTAGTTGCGATGCCGGCGGATACAAAGACCACGTCATCCCCGCGCAGGCGGAAATCCAGGATACCGAGCCGCGGGGGTACGGCCGGCCGAATGGGTCCCCGCCCTCGCGGCAATGATGAGCCCGGCGCAGTCGCCCTCACCGCCATCGACCTCTCGCGCCTCATGACCTGGCTGTCGCCGTCCTTTCCGGTCGGCGGCTACAGCTATTCGCACGGGCTCGAATGGGAAATCGGCAGCGGCAAGATCCGCGACGCGGCCGCACTCGCTGGCTGGATCGCGGACGTGCTCAGGCATGGTGCAGGCCGCTCGGACCTGGTTTTCCTCGCCGAATCCTGGCGGGCAGTTGCAGGCGGCGATGCACGTGCGCTGACCGAGGTGGCCGAGCTGGCGGCAGCCTTTGCCCCTTCTGCGGAGCGGCGGCTTGAGACGCTTGCGCAGGGCGCAGCCTTCCTGCTTGCCATACGTGCCGTCTGGCCAAGCCCCGCCCTCGATCTGCTGGGAGGCAGCGCGCCGGAGGTGGCCTATCCTGTAGCGGTAGGCGCAAGCGCCGCAGCGCACGCCTTGCCTCTCGTCGCTGCAGCGCAGGCCTTCTGCCAGGCCTTCTCCGCCAATCTCGTATCGGCCGGCGTGCGGCTCATTCCGCTCGGCCAGACCGACGGCCTACGCGTGCTGGCGCAGCTTGAGCCGTTGATACCCGGCATCGTTGCCGGCGCCCTGGCCGCCGGCCTCGATGACGTCGGCGGCGTAGCCGTGGCGGCCGACATCGCCTCCATGCGCCACGAAACGCAGTACACACGGCTGTTCCGCTCATGATGACGGCGTTGGCCATCGTACTTTGGATTGTGCTCGCCGGGATCGCGGTCCTGCATGCGGCCTGGGGTTTCGGATCGCATTGGCCGTGCGAAAGCGAGCAAGTCCTGGTGAGGACCGCGGGCGGCACACCGGGTGCCACGATGTACCCGCCGGCTGCCTGCTTCACGGTTGCTGCGCTGCTGTTGGGCGTCTCGCTCTGGCCGCTGTTGGCGATTGGGCTGTTGCCCGAAGCATGGCCAGGATGGCTGACCATTCTGGCCGGCACCGGCATTGTTGCGATATTTGTGGCCCGCGGCGTCGCAGGCTATCTTCCGGCCTGGCGCAGGCTGCACAGTGCTGAGCCGTTTGCCACCCTCGACCGCCGCTATTACGCGCCGTTGTGCCTCTTGCTCGGCGCTGGATATCTCACTCTTCTGATCGCGAGCGCAATCCCATGACCCGCTCCCCGCACGGCCCCTTGCGCGTCGGCATCGGCGGTCCGGTCGGCTCCGGCAAGACCGCGCTGATGGGGGCGCTGTGCATCGCCTTCCGCGATCGCTACGATATCTGCGCCATTACCAACGATATCTACACGAAGGAGGATGCGCTCATCCTCACGCGCGCGGGCGCTCTGCCCGAGGAGCGCATTATGGGCGTGGAGACAGGCGGTTGCCCCCACACGGCGATCCGCGAGGATGCGTCCATCAATCTGGCCGCCATTGCCGAGATGCGGCGCAGGTATCCTGCGCTCGACCTCATCCTGATCGAATCAGGCGGAGACAACCTGGCCGCCACCTTCAGTCCGGAGCTTGCCGATCTCACCATCTACGTCATCGACGTGGCGCAGGGCGAAAAGATCCCCCGCAAGGGCGGTCCCGGCATCACCCGCTCGGATTTGCTCGTCATCAACAAGATCGATCTGGCACCCCATGTCGGGGCGTCGCTTGAGGTCATGGAGCAGGACGCGCGGCGCATGCGCGGTGAGCGGCCGTTCGTATTCACCAACCTCAAGACCGGCCAAGGCGTCGATGCCGTGACGAGCTTCGTAGAGCGCCTAGGCGGCCTCGCCTGACCTGCGCTGCGTCAGCACCGAGTGAATTCGTAGCGCGGCCCCGCCTCGTTGGCGAGCTGCACGAGGATGGTGCGATTGGCGAGGAACTCGAACTTGGTCCACCTTCGGTCGTTGGCGTTAAGCTTCCAATTCATAGTTATGATCGTGTCGGTGAACTCGAAGTTCTCGATCTCGAAGACCTTCCTGGTGTTGTTGGACAGGAACTGCACGGTGAGCTGGTTGCGCGTGAACGTGTAGTTGGTGATGTTGGGATTGTTGCGCGAACCGCACCACTTTCCCAGGATGTCCGCATGCGAAAGCGATGCCGCCGGGGCTGATGCCGCCGTTGGGGAGCAGCGGTAGAAATCGTAGCGCGGGCCCGCTTCGCTTGCGAGCTGCATCATCGACCGCCCGTCGGGGCTGAACTGACCGAACTTGGTCCACCTCTCGTCGTTGTCGGCCAGCTTCCAGTTCATGGTGACTACGTCGCCGGAGAAGTCGAAGCTCGTGATGGGGAACACCCGCTGCGTGTTGGCCGGGAGGTAGGTGACCGTCAGGGTGTTGCGGGTGATGGTGTAGTTGGTGAGGTTCGGGTTGGACTTGGCGCCGCACCATGTGCCGAGGATGTCGGCCTCCGAAAGGGCGGACGCAGGTCCGCTCAGCACCATCAACGCAAAGCCCACCGCCAGCACCAGTATCGCATTTCCGCGCGAGCTGCTTCCGAGCATGGTTCCCCCAGGCATCAAAGATGATCAGCCTACGATTCCATAGCTCGCCGCATACGGCAATCGGACGGTGCAGGGTGGGAACGTTACACAATAACCTAACATGTTAACAAACCTCAGGATGTGGCGGCTCGGCACTGCTCGTCTGCCGGCAGGGGATCACAGGCCTTGTTGCGCACGCACTTCTCGAATGCCTTCGTGAGCTCCGGCCGCCAAGTGCCGTCGATCTCGCCGGTATAGAGCCGTTGCTCCGTCAGCCCGCATTGATAGAGCTTGATCATGCGCGCGCCGCCGAGCCACATCGCGCGGTCATAGTCGCGCAACGCCGCCTCCGGATCGCCCAGCGACTGGCGGATATGGGCGCGCGTGTCGAACGAATGCGCACTGGTCGGGCTGAGCTCGAGCGATCTCTCGACGTCGGGCAGGCCTTGGGCCGCCTTGCCCCAGCGGAAATAGGCCCAGGCCCGATTGTTGAGGGCCACGGCAAAGTCCGGCCGCATGCGGATTGCCGTGTCGTAGTCCGGAATGGCGCGCTCGTAGCGCCCCTTGAGGGAATAGGCCAGCGCGCGCATGGCATAAGCGAGGCTCAAGTCACCGCCGGCCTCACCCTGCTCGATCAGGGCCGTGCACCCTTGAATGCGCCGCTCGATGTCCTCGCTGAAGCAATCGGCAGCGCTGTCCGCCCGCGGGGACGACGACAGCCCCGCAATCACGGCAAGTGCAACAGCAAGCGCCGCAAGCCGCTTCACGAGCATCGCCGGTGCTCCACATCCGCTCATCAGGCACGCAATCCCATGGGCAACCATCGCAGGCTGAACATGCCTCCACAGTCGCACGCGAGCGACCAGCCTGCCAGCGGCGTCAGGCCTTAGCGCACGACCGGGCCTCGATTAAGGCAAAGGACGGACGCTGCCCTGCGTCAACCGCCCTTTCCCTGCCGGGTGTTGCTATTTGAAATGCTTGGATAGCTTGAGCCCCTGGGCCTGGTAGTTGGAACCGAGATCGCGGCCGTAAAGCACCTCGGGCACCTCCGTCACCCGCTCGTAGATGAGTCGCCCGACAATCTGCCCGTCGTCGAGAATGAACGGCACCTTGTGGCTGCGCACCTCCAAGACAGCCTTGGAGCCCTGGCCTCCCGCGGCGGCGTGGCCGAAGCCCGGATCGAAGAAGCCCGCATAGTGCACACGGAATTCCCCGACCAGGGGATTGAACGGCACCATCTCGGCGGCGTGCGTCGGCGGTACGTGCACGGCCTCCTTCGAGGCCAGGATGTAGAATTCGTCGGGATCCAGGATCAGTCGCCTTGCACCCCTCGCATGGATCGGCTCCCAGTAGTCGAGCACCGCGCAAGAGCCCGGCGCGTCGACATCGACAACCCCCGTGTGCCGCTTGGCGCGGTAGCCGATGAGACCTTCCTTGTCTCCGGTGAGGTCGACGGAAAGAGCAATGCCGCGATCGATGTCGGCCTCATCGGTCGAGACGAGCTTCTCACGCCGGTGCAGCTCGGCGAGCTTCCTGTCGCTGTCCTCGGCGGTGCCGGCCCGGAATCGGATCTGTGACAACCGCGAGCCCTGGCGCACCACAACGGGAAACGTCTGCGGACAGATCTCGGCATAGAGCGGGCCTTCGTAGCCTGCCGGTATCTGGTCGAAAGCGGCAACGCCGTCGGCAATCACTCGGGTGAACACATCGAGGCGGCCTGTTGAGCTCTTGGGGTTGGTCGCAGCCGCCAAATGCATCGGCAGTGCCAAGCCTTCCAGCAGCGGAACGAGATAGACGCAGCCCGTCTCCAGCACAGCCGCCTTGCTCAGATCGATGGTATGCAGCCGGAGATCGGCAAGCTTGTCGGCAACTGTCCTGCCGGGCCCAGGCAGGAAGCTCGCACGAATGCGATAGGCGAGTGGGCCGAGGCGCAGATCGAGGCTTGCGGGCTGTAGCTGATTGGCCACGGGCGGCACGGCCAGTTTCACAACCCCCGCATCGATCAGTCCGCGAATCGCCTGGACCGGCAGAATGCCGGATTTGAGGGGTTGGGCTTTCCTTGGCGGTATTTTCGGCTGCGCCTTGGCCATCATGAACCTCGCTTCTCGGTCCCATCTAGATTGAATCACCCATTGACGCCAAGCGCCGGAACGCGGTAATCCCCGCACCTCAGCTACGTGGTGATTTGGCCGGCCGGCTTGCAGCCACGCAAAATAAGTCGCTAAAAGGCCGTGCGCGAACCCCGGCTTGCGGGCGCCCGGCTCTCGATAGCGGCGCCCTGGCCGGTGTTTTTTTGCCATCGACGGTGATGGAGAGCGCACGATGACCGCCAAGCCCCCGAAATCAGTCCGCCCCGAAGGTTGGAGCGCCGAGACCCTGCTCGTGCACGGCGGGACCCTGCGCTCGCAATTCGGCGAGACGTCCGAGGCCATGTTCCTCACCCAATCGTTCGTCTACGACACCGCCGAGCAGGCCGAGGCCCGCTTCAAGGACGAGGACCCGGGCTTCATCTACTCGCGCTTCTCCAACCCCACGGTTGCCATGTTCGAGGAGCGCATGCGCCTGTTGGAGGGCTCCGAGGCCGCACGGGCCACTGCCACCGGCATGGCCGCGGTCACCGCCGCCCTGCTATGCTTCCTCAAGGCAGGCGATCACATCGTGGCGGCGCGCGCCATGTTCGGCTCGTGCCTTTATGTTGCGCAGGAGCTCTGCCCGCGCTTCGGCATCACATGTACGCTGGTCGATGGGCGCGACACCGGCGCCTGGCAGCGTGCCGTTCGGCCCAACACGAAGGCCTTCTTCTTCGAGACGCCCGCCAATCCCACGCTCGACCTCGTCGACATCGCCGCCGTCTCCCGGATCGCGCACGCCGCCGGCGCCCTCGTGGTCGTCGACAACGTCTTCGCCACGCCGCTCCTGCAGAAGCCGTTGCAGCATGGCGCCGACATTGTCGTCTACTCGGCGACCAAGCACATCGATGGCCAGGGCCGCTGCCTGGGCGGGGTCGTGCTTTGCTCCGAGAAGTTTCTGAAGGACAACCTGCACACCTTCCTGCGCCAGACCGGACCCGCCATGAGCCCGTTCAACGCCTGGGTCATGCTCAAGGGCCTGGAAACGCTGCCCCTGCGCGTGCGCGCGCAGTGCGAGACGGCAGCCCGCATCGCCGACCGCCTGGCCGAACAGCCGGACGTTCGCGTGCTCTACTGCGGACGGCCGGACTTCCCGCAAGCCGAGCTGGCACGGCGGCAGATGACGGGCTTCGGTACCCTCGTCACCTTCGAGCTGAAGGGGGGTAAGGCCGCTGCGTTCCGCTTCCTCAATGCCCTGAGCCTTATCAGGATTTCCAACAATCTTGGCGACGCCAAGAGCCTGATCACGCACCCGGCCACCACCACGCACCAGCGGCTGAAGCCGGAAGCGCGCGCCGAGCTCGGCATCTCCGACGGCATGCTGAGGTTGTCTGTCGGACTCGAGGCCTCTACGGATCTGGCGGCAGACATTGACCGGGCGCTGGCGGCCTCTAGAATCGGCTGAGACAGAAGCTGCCGAAACCTGCCCTGCCATGTACGAAGCCGTGACCCGCGGCATCCGCATTCGCGTCACGCCGCAGTTCCTCGACGAGGAGTCCACGCCTGACGAAGGCCGATATCTTTGGGCCTACACCATCGATATCAGCAACGAAGGCGACGAGACCGTACAACTGCGCTCACGGCACTGGCGCATCACCGACGGCGACGGCCGCACCGAGGAGGTTCGGGGCCCCGGCGTGGTGGGACAGACGCCCGTCATCCAGCCCGGTGGCTCGTTCCGCTATACGTCGGGCTGTCCGCTCGGCACGCCGTCGGGCATCATGGTCGGCAGCTATCAGATGACGAACGAGGCCGGCGAGCTGTTCAATGTGGCGATCCCTGCATTCTCGCTCGACAGTCCGCACGCCAAGCGAAGTCTCAACTGAAGGGACCATATGAGCGAGCCGCTCGCGAAGGCCAAGGAGTTGCTGGCACGCCTCGTTGCCTTCGATACGACGAGCCACAACAGCAACATAGCGCTCATCGCCTTCATCGAGGACTATCTTAGGGGTTGCGGCGTTGCCAGCACGCGGGTCCCGGCCGCCGATGGGCTGAAGGCGAGCCTGTTCGCCACCATCGGCACGCCAGGGGCGGGCGGCATCGGCCTGTCGGGGCATACGGACGTGGTGCCGGTGACGGGCCAGGTCTGGGAAACAGACCCCTTCACGCTGGTCGAGCGCGACGGCAGGCTCTACGGCCGCGGCACCAGCGACATGAAGGGCTATCTTGCCTGCGTGCTCGCCGCTGTGCCGGATTTCCTCGCCCGCAGGCTTGCGACATCCATCCACATCGTCTTTTCCTACGACGAGGAGATCGGCTGCGTCGGCGTGCGGCCGATGATCGCCGAGCTCGGCAAGTCGCTGCCGCGTCCACGCATGGTGTTCGTCGGCGAGCCGACGGAGATGTCCGTCGTCGATGCACACAAGGGGCCGACGCGCTGGCGCGTCGAGCTCACGGGGCGAGCCGCGCATTCGAGCATGGCGCATCTCGGCATCAACGCCATCACCTACGCTGCGCGCCTGCTGGGAGAGCTTGGCCGCATGGAGGAGGAGCTGAAGGCGCTTGCTCCCAACCCGCGCTTCGATCCGCCATGGAGTACGCTGCAGGTGACCCAGATCGAGGGCGGCACGGCGTCCAACATCGTGCCCGTGCCGTGCTGGTTCGGCTGGGAGGTTCGCGCCCTGCCCGGCTTCGACTACAGGACGATCGATGCACGCTTCCGCCGCTTCGCTGCCGAGCAATGCCTGCCCGAAATGCGGCGCATTGCGCCGGAGGCGGACATCGGAATCGCCGTGACCAATCACGTTCCGGCGTTTGCCGCGGATACAGCCTCCGGCATCATCCCGCTCGCCATGAGGCTTGCCGGACAGAACGAGACATTCGCCGTGTCCTTTGCCACCGAGGCCGGGCTGTTCCAGGACGGCGGCGCGCCGGCTGTGGTCTGCGGTCCCGGCAACATCGCCCAGGCACACAGGCCCAACGAGTTCATCCGGGTCGAGGAGCTGGCCAAGTGCCTCCGCTTCCTCGATCGCCTCGCCGACTGGGCGGAAGGGTGAGCGCCGTGGCTGCCCGGAGCGCGGGCCTGCCCGTATCTCGAGGGGTCGGACAGGTAGCGTACGGAGCACCCACTCAGCCGAGCGTGACCGGCACCGAGGTGAACCCGCGGAACCGCGCACGTCCGCCACGCATTGGCTCCCCGGCCCGCCGGTAGTTCGGAAACCGGGCGACGAAGCGGCCGATGGCGATGCGTCCCTCCAGGCGCGCAACATTGAGCCCCGCGCACACGTGCGGACCCGAGCCGAACGCCAAGTGCCGATTGGGCGCGCGCGCGATGTCGAGCCGGTCTGCGTCCGGAAACTCCGCGGGATCGCGATTGGCGGCGCCGATACCAATGGTGATGAACGTGCCCGCCGGCATCGCCACGCCGCCCACCTCGGTGGCCGCCGTCGTCATGCGGTTGCCGAGCTGGTTGGAGCTCTCGAAGCGCAGGAACTCCTCGACCGCGGATCGGATCAGGCCGGGCTCGGCGATCAGCCGCGCCTTCTCCTGCGGCCATTCGAGCAACGTGTGCAGGCCGTTGCCGATCAGATTCGTGGTGGTCTCGTGCCCGGCGTTGAGAATGAAGATGATGTTGTGCAGCAGCTCCTTCTCCGACAAGCGCTCGCCGTCGCCCTCGCCCACGATCAGCCTCGTCAGCATGTCGCGGTCCGGATCGCCCGGATGCGCGCGCCGGTGGGCAACCAGATGCTCGAGATAGACGAGGAATGCCGCCACCGCCTGCTCGCCGCGCTCCTGCTGCTCGGGCGTGAGCACGGGCTCAAGGGCGCCCAGGATGGCGAGCGACCAGCCGCGTAATGGCCCCCGCTCCTCGCGCGGCACCGCGAGCAGATTGCCGATCACCTCGACCGGCACCGCTGACGCAAGGTCGCCGATGAGGTCGGCCTCGCCCTTTGCCGCCATGCGGTCGAGCAGCGAGTCGACCAGCTGTGTGACCGGCTGCTCCATGTCCGCGATTGCACGCGGGGTGAAAGCGCCGGCAATGATCCTGCGCACGCGCGTGTGCAGGGGCGGGTCGTTGAAGACGAGACTGGTGGTGTGGTGGTCGTAGAGCAGCCCATCGCCGTACTTCGGCTTGAACTCGCGTTTCTTGTCCGACGAGAACAGCACGCCGTCCTTGTAGACCGCGACGCAGTCTGCATAGCGGGAAAGGAAATAGCTGCCGTCGGGCTGGCGATGCACCGGGGCGTGGTCGCGCAGCGCGTTATAGACGGGGTAGGGGTTGGCGTAGAAATCCGCGCCAAGCCGCCGCAAATCGAAGGTGCTGACGGCCGCCCGGGCCCCGGCGGGGTCGGAAAAGCGGGCGGGGGCCCGCTTGGCAAAGGGGGCATGCGCGCTGCCGGCGGCTGAGTTCATGTTCCGTTCAGCTGTCCTGATCCTGAATGGCGCCTGCTTGCCTCATCCTCAATCCGCCAAATTGCTCGACCAAGCTTGGAGTTGGCCGGATGCACGAGACGACAGCTAGCGTATCGGCGGGACCATTGGCCAAGCAAGGCCGAATCAGGCTTTGTGCGCAATTGGCTGCCTACGGCATTCGCCCCGCACCGGAGATGGAGGAATGTCCGAACCTTCTTTTTCAATGACTGCCGACGACGATCTCCCACGGACCATCCGGCGCGAGCGCGAAGCGCGCGAACGCGAGGCGCGCGAAGCCCGCGAGCGCGCAGTGGTCGCATCATCCACGCCGCTTGAGCGCGACCGTGACGACAGCTTTGCAGTTCAGGCACCGGCTGCCACGGTCACCGATTTCGACGTGCCGTTCCTCAAGCTGATGATGTTCTTCATCAGAGCCGTATTCGCCGCCGTTCCGGCGCTGCTGCTGCTCACCGTCCTTCTGTGGCTTTTCGGACTGGGCCTGCAGACCTTCTTCCCGCAGCTCCTCAAGATGAAGATCCTGATCTACATGCCGCAGTGAGTGGTGATGTGATGGGGTCAGCCCCTATGGCATCATCAGATTCCGCGGAAAGGACCTAACGGTAGGGTCTGACCCTACTGCGCGGGCGACTTTCACGCCTTCGCCTTCAATACGCGCCCGGCCACGGCATCGAGCTTGGCCAGCAGCGCGGGATCGCGCGCCTCGGGCGGTGTGATGATGGCCACGTCGAGCGCGCGATCGGAGCCGATCGGGCAAGGCGGATGCTCACGGGGAAAGTCGCGCGCCAGCCGCTCGATCAGGCCGTGCGCCTTGTCGACGTTGGCTTTGAGCACCTTGATGACCGCGGCGATGTCGACCTCCTGGTGCTCGTCGTGCCAGCAGTCGTAGTCCGTCACCATGGCGACGGTGGCGTAGCAGATCTCGGCCTCGCGGGCGAGCTTCGCCTCCGGCATGTTGGTCATGCCGATCACGTCGCATCCCCAGCCGCGATAGAGGTTGCTCTCGGCCCGGGTCGAGAACTGCGGGCCCTCCATGACGAGGTAGGTGCCCCCGCGCCTGTGCGCCACCCCTTCGGCCTTGGCCGCCTCCTCGACGAGATCGACGAGGGCCGGACTGACCGGATCGGCCATCGAGACGTGGGCCACGCAGCCCGGCCCGAAGAAGCTCTTCTGGCGCGCAAACGTGCGGTCGATGAACTGGTCGACGAGCACGAAGTGGCCAGGCGGAAACTCCTCCTTCAGAGATCCACACGCCGACACGGAGACAAGGTCCGTGACGCCAGCACGCTTCAAGGCGTCGATATTGGCGCGAAAATCGATGGCCGACGGCGGCACCTTGTGGCCCCGCCCGTGCCGGGGCAGGAAGCGGATGGGCAATCCGTCGAGCTCGGCGAACAGTATCTCATCGGACGGCGCGCCCCACGGCGAGGCAACTGCCTGCCAGCGCACGTTCTTCAGCGACGGGATGTCGTAAAGCCCGCTGCCTCCGACAATGCCGAGCACGGTCTTTGTCATGTTGCCTCACACTCTGGTGCGCCGGTGCCTGGAGCCCGCCATGCATGATCGAGCACAAGCACGCAGCTTATACGACGCGCCGTCGTTCGCCACACCTTGTGTCGCGCTCCGAGGCGCAGGAAACTCCTGTCGCAAGCCGCGGCACAAGGGAGAACGCCATGATCTACGAGCTGCGCATCTACAGCTGCATTCCCGGCCGCCTGCCCGCCCTGCTCAAACGCTTCGAGACCGCGACGCTCAAGATCTGGGAGAAGCATGGCATCAGACCGGCCGGCTTCTGGACCGTTCTGGTCGGCGAGGGCAACAACGATCTCCATTACATGCTGGCGTGGGAGTCGCTTGCCGAACGCGAGAAGAAGTGGACCGCCTTCATGAGCGATCCCGCCTGGATCGCCGCGCGTGCCGAGAGCGAGCGCGATGGGCTGATCATCGCCTCGATCAGGAACATGATCCTGCAGCCGACCGCGTTCTCGACAGTGAAATAGCCAAGCCACGGCTGATCCCAGGCTTCATGCCCGGGATCGACAGCGGCCACGGCGCGAAAGAGCAGGCGGCGGGTTGCCGCTCAGTGCACGTCGCGCCAGACGCGGCGCTTGGCGAAGCCGAGCAGCACGACAGTGATCAGCAGGTAGCCGATCACCAGAAGGCCGAGCCGCTTGCGCTCCTCGAGCTTTGGATCGCCGGCCCAGGCGAGAAACGCCGTCACGTCCCGCGCATAGTTCTCGACCGTCCTGGGCGTGCCGTCATCGTACTCCACCAGCCCGTCGCCGCCGGCAAACGGGTTCGGCATGGCTGTCTGATGGCCGGGGAACGCCTTGTTGTAGTTCATGAACTCGGCCAGCTTGACGCCTGCAGGCGGTTCGGAGAAGCCAGTGATGTAGGCGTAGACGTAGTCTGCGCCGCCTTCCTGATAGCCCGTCAGGATGTCACGGATCATGTGGTCCGGAACACGATAGAACGGCGCCTCCGCTTCCGCCGATCGAGCCTTGGTGATCAGCGACAGATCGGGCGGCAGCGCACCGTTCTGGGAGAAGCGGGCCTCCTGCTCGTTCTTGTAGGGAGATGGAAACGGGTCGGTCAGCAGAGCGGGGCGCTTCTTGACCTTGCCCTCTTCGTTGGGTGCGTCATCGACCTTGAATGTGGCGGCCAGCGCCTTGACGGCAGCCACCGGGAAGGCCGGCCCGCCGGGCTCTGCCAGATTGCGGAAGTAGATGCGGTTGATGCCGTGGCACCTGGAGCAAACGTCCGTATAGACCCTGAAGCCGCGCTGGAGCTGAGCGTCATCGTACTTCCCGAACAGGCCGCTGAACGTCCACGTCTGACGTTCGATGACCGGGTGTTCCTGCTCAGCAGCGCCGGCCATACCGGCACTGACCATGAGAGCCACCGCCAGCAGGAGAGCGGATACGCCTTTCTTGGCGGCGTGTATCGTGAACATCTGGTGCCTCCCCGCTCTAGTGCCTTGGCGGCGCTGCCGGCGCACCGACATTCACCGGCTGGCCACTACTGCCCAGCACGGCTTCCGTGATCGAACGCGGCATCCTCGACGGCGTCTCCATCACGCCGACGATCGGCATCACGATCAGGAAGTGCATGAAGTAGTACGCGGTGAAGATGCGCGCCCACAGCACGTAGGCGCCCTCCGGGGGCTTGGAGCCAAGGTACCCCAGCGCGATCACTGTAATGACGAACAGCCAGAAGAACCACTTGTAGACTGGCCGATATTTCGATGAGCGCACGCGCGAGGTGTCGAGCCACGGCGTGAAGCAAAGGATGATGATCGATGCGAACATGGCCACCACGCCGAGCAGCTTGTTCGGAATGGCGCGCAGGATTGCGTAGTAGGGCAGGAAATACCACTCGGGCACGATGTGGGGCGGCGTCGAAAGCGGATTGGCCTCGATGTAGTTGTCGGGGTGGCCCAGGTAGTCCGGCAGGTAGAACACGAACCACGCAAACAACATCACGAAGACCGAAAGTGCGAAGATATCCTTCGTGACGGCATGGGGAGACATCGGAACCGAGTCGGACGCGGTCTTGATCTCGAGACCGGTCGGGTTGTTCTGGCCGACCACGTGCAGCGCCCAGATGTGCAGCACCACGGCACCGGCGATCACGAATGGCAACAGGTAGTGCAGGCTGAAGAAACGGGTGAGCGTCGTTCCCGACACCGAGTAGCCGCCCCACAACCACTGCACGATGCGCGTGCCGAGACCGGGAATGATCGAGTCGATCGATGAGAACAGGTTGGTGATGACGGTCACCGCCCAGAAGCTCATCTGGCCCCATGGCAGCGAGTAGCCCATGAAGGCGGTCGCCATCATGAGCAGGAATATGACGACGCCGATGATCCACAGCACCTCGCGTGGGGCCTTGTAGGATCCATAGTACAGGCCGCGACCGATGTGGATGTAGACGGCCAGGAAGAACATCGATGCGCCCACTGCGTGCATGTTGCGCATGAGCCAGCCGTAGTTCACGTCACGCCGGATGTGCTCGACGCTATTGAAGGCATCCGCCGCGGTCGGTGCGTAGTGCATCGCCAGCACGATGCCGGTCAGGAGCTGCACGCCGAGGAAGAAGCTGAGCAGACCGCCGGTGGTCCACAGATAGTTGATGTTGCGCGGCGTCGGAAAATCGATGAACTGCGCATGCATCATGCGCTGTATCGGCAGCCGCGCGTCCAGCCATTTGCTGAGACGATTCGTCGGCCGGTAGCTCGATTCGTGACTGGCCATCTTGCGGTTCCTCAGCCGATCTTGATCTTGGTGTCGGACACGAATTCATAGGGGGGCACTTCCAGATTGCGCGGTGCCGGGCCCTTGCGGATGCGCCCTGACGTGTCGTAGTGCGAGCCGTGGCAGGGGCAGAACCAGCCGCCGTAGTCGCCCTTGGCGTCGGACATCGACTGCCCCTTGGGAATGCAGCCCAAGTGCGTGCAGATGCCCACCATGACCAGCCAGTTCTCCTTGCCCTTCTTGGTGCGGTTGGCGTCAAGCGCGGGCGTCTTCTCGGGTAGCGCATCATTGCGCGCACTGATGTCGACCAGATCGGCAAGCTTGACGTCGAGGGCCTGCTTGACCTCTTCCTTGCTGCGATTGCGGATGAACACGGGCTTGCCGCGCCACATAACGGTGATGGCCTGCCCGTCCTTGACGGGAGCAAGATCGACCTCGAGCGAGGCCGCGGCCTGTGTCGACGCGTCCGGGTTCATCTGATGAATGAAGGGCCAAAGCGCGATGGCGGTACCAACGCCGGCGAACGCTTGTGCAGCGACTACGATGAAATCGCGCCGGTTGGACCCATCCTCGGTATGAGACGCCAAGGCAGCCTCCCTCGTGAAATTTGCCAGTCTCGACTCCTGCCGGCACACGGCAGAAAACGTGCGTCGTCGCGGTTTGGACAGTTGCGGAGAATTAACGGTTCGAACCGTCATGGCAAGACGGTCGACGCGCCCAGGGTTCAGCTTCTCAGCTCCCCGGGGAATTGTCGATGACCGCCCCCGCCACCCCCAACAGGACGTTTTGACGCGCGTTCTTTTTGCATTCTTCTAGGCTGTACACAAGGCTGTCGCCCACCGTGCGCGAGGGCAATTTGGCGCACATGCCTTGCCCCCTTGAAGAAAGCCGCTGCGGCAGGATTAGGATGGCCAGATGCGCGTCGCCCTCTATCAGCCTGATATTCCCCAGAACGCCGGAACCATCCTGCGGCTGGCCGCCTGCCTGGGGATACCCGTCGACATCATCGGCCCGACCGGCTTCGACATGACAGAGCGGGCCTTAAGGCGTGCGGCCCTCGACTATCTCACCCATGTCGAGCTTGAGCGGCACGAGAGCTTTTCGGCCTTCGAGACGGTGCGGAGGTCATGCGGCTCGCGGCTCGTTCTTCTGACCACGCACGGGGACACACCCTACACGGCCTTTGCCTTCGAGCCGGGTGATACCCTGCTGCTCGGCCGCGAGAGCGCGGGTGTACCCGAAAGCGTGCATACAGGTGCGGATGCCCGCGTGCGCATCCCCCTGCTGGCCGGCCTGCGCTCCCTGAACATAGCGGTGGCTGCCGCCATGGTGCTCGGCGAGGCGCTCCGCCAGACCGACGGCTTCGCTTCTTTCTGAGGCGTCAATTCGCTTGTGCCTGCACGCCTTCCTGCAGCGCCAGCACATGGCCGGCAAGGTAGAGCGAACCGCAGATCAGGATGCGCAACGGTCCGCTCTCAGCCCTCTGCAAGCGTCGAATTGCCGAGGGCACGTCTTTCGCACTCTCGGCTGTGAAGCCTGCGGCGGTAGCTACGGCGGCCAGCGCCGCCGGATCGTGGACCGCCTCGTGCGCACCGGGGATCGGCACGGTGACGATGCGCCGTACGAGACCGTCGAAGTGCTTCAGGAAGCCCAACGCATCCTTCTGGCCCATCATGCCGAGCACGAGGCCGGTTGGCTTCGGCGCCCGCTCCTCCAGTTCGGCGATGGTTTGGGCGATCACCGCACCGCCGGCCGGGTTGTGGCCCCCGTCGAGCCACAACTCCGAGCCCGGCGGCAGAAGCTCCGAAAGCACGCCATTGGTCAGTCGCTGCATGCGCGCCGGCCAGCGCACCTCCGTCAGTCCGCGATCGATGGCGGCAGCGTCGACGAGACCGAGCGGCTTCAACTGCAGCGCAGCCGCAATCGCCGCGCCGGCGTTGGCGATCTGATGGCGCCCCATCAGCCCTGGCAATGGAAGATCCATCAGACGCTCGGCGTTCTGGTAGACGAGGCGGCCGCGCTGCTCGAACGCCTCATAGTCCTCGCCCCAGACGACGAGTGGCGTCCTCAGCGCATCAGCCCGCGAGCGAATGACGTCCAACGCCTCCCTGGGCTGTTGCGAGATGACGGCCGTCACGCCTGCCTTCAGAATGCCGGCCTTCTCGCCGGCAATCTTCTCCAACGTTTCGCCAAGCTTGTCGGCGTGGTCCATGGCGATCGGCGTAATGACACTTAGAGCCGGGCGCGCAACGACATTGGTCGCATCGAGACGACCGCCGAGACCGACCTCCAGAATCACCGCATCGGCCGGATGATCGGCGAAGGCGGCGAAGGCTGCCGCCGTCGTGATCTCGAAGAATGTCATGGGATCGCCGGCGTTTGTGCGCTGGGCATGCAGCAGGCGCTCGACCAGCTCCGTCTCCGATATTGGCCGCGCCTTGCCCTCAGCTCCGGCGAGCTCGATGCGCTCGTGAAAGCGCACCAGGTGCGGTGAGGTGTAGACGTGCACGCGTGTACCCGCGGCCTGCAGCATCGCCTTGAGGAAGGCCGTCACTGAGCCTTTGCCGTTTGTGCCGGCCACGTGGATGACGGGCGGCAGGCGGCGCTCCGGATGGCCGAGCTTGACCAGCAGCCCCTCGATGCGGCCGAGCGAAAGGTCGATCAGACGCGGGTGCAGCGTCTTCAACTCGGCCAGCAGTTCGTCGCTCGTCGGCATGACGCCCCGGTGCGAAGTTTGAAAGCGGAGAGACTACCACGCCCGCAAGCGCGCCGCGCCCTGCAGTCGTGGTGTCACTGCCATGCTCTCAGGAGATGCGGATCAACTGCGGATGCCAGAGCCGGGTCGCGTCTTGGCCTTGCCCTCGGTATTCTCGCGCGCCTCGAAGCGATCATCGTCGTCCACGGGCTCAGGCTCCATCACGTCCGACGACCGGGCCAGCGTCTCGATGGTCTTGCCGTCGACAGCGCTGCCGTTGAGGTACCCGCGCTCCAGCGCCTTGGCAGTGATCGGCTTGGCCACTTTGGTCACGGACGTATGCGCCGTCATCAACCGGCACAGACGCGCCAGCGTCTCGCGCAACTTGTGGCGGTGCACGACCATGTCGATCATGCCGTGCGCCAACAGATACTCCGCCTTCTGGAATCCCTCGGGGAGCTGCTCGCGGATGGTCTGCTGGATGACGCGCGGGCCGGCAAAGCAGATGAGCGCGCCGGGCTCGGCGATGTGAATATCGCCCAGCATCGCGTAGGAGGCCGTAACGCCGCCGGTCGTCGGATCGGTCAATACGACGATGTAGGGCAGGCGCGCCTCGCGCAGACGCTGCACGGCAATGGTCGTGCGCGGCATCTGCATGAGCGAGAGAATGCCCTCCTGCATGCGCGCGCCGCCGGAAGCCGCAAACAGGATGAACGGTGTATTCTTCTCCACGGCTCGAATCATGCCGGTGATGACTGCCTCGCCGGCAGCCATGCCCAGCGAGCCCGCCATGAAGCGGAAGTCTTGCGCCGCCGCCACAACGTCCTGCCCCTCCAGCGCGCCCTCGCCGACGAGAACGGCATCATCGAGCTGGGTCTCGCTCTTGGAAGCCTTCAGGCGGTCGCTGTAGCGCTTGCCATCGCGGAATTTGAGCGGGTCCTGGGCGACCTCGCGCACGGGCACTTTGACGTAGTCTCCGCTGTCGAACAGGTGCTGCAGGCGCTGCTGCGCCCCCATGCGCATGTGATAGTCAGAGCCGGGAATGACGAACTGGTTGGCCTCCAGATCCTTGTAGAAGACCATCTGCCCCGTGTCCGGGCATTTCACCCAAAGATTCTCCGGCACTTCCCGCTTGGTGGTGAGCAGGCTGCGGATCTTCGGACGCACAACATTGTTGATCCAGTTCACGCGTGTGGTGCTCCTTCAGCACTCCCCGACCGTGGGCGGCCGGTCCTTCTTGCCGTCAGCAAGGCTTAAGTATCCCGCCGCAAAGGCGGATTTGCCCGGCGCCTCAGGCCGTGCGCAATGCCTGCGCCAAGCTTTTCACCAGATCTAGGACTTTGGCGACCGTTTTACCAGTCGCTTCGCCCTTGGACCCAAGGCTTTCCCGTATAGCATTAACCAACGCCGAACCAACGACCACACCGTCGGCGCCGGCCGCGATGGCCTTAGCCTGCTCGGGCGTCCTGACGCCAAAGCCCACCGCAATCGGGAGGCGTGTCGACTTCTTGATGCGTGCGACCTGTGAATGAACAGCCTTCACATCGGGCGCCGCCGCACCGGTGATGCCGGTAATCGACACGTAGTAGAGGAACCCGGAGGTATTGGCGAGCACGGCCGGCAGCCGCTTGGCGTCCGTCGTGGGCGTGGCGAGACGAATGAAGTTGAGCCCCCGCTCCACCGCCGGCAGGCACAACTCGTCGTCGGCCTCAGGCGGCACATCGACGATGATGAGGCCGTCGACACCGGCGGCCATCGCGTCGTCGAGAAAGCGCTCGCGCGGATAGACATAGATCGGATTGTAGTAGCCCATCAGGATGATCGGCGTTTCCTTGTCGCGCTTGCGGAACGTACGCACGAGATCGAGCGTCTTGTGCATGTTCTGCCCGGCTTTCAGGGCGCGTACGGAGGAGGCTTGGATCGCCGGTCCGTCGGCCATGGGATCGGAGAACGGCATGCCGAGCTCGATGATGTCGGCGCCGGCGCCGGGCAGGCCGAGCAGGATCTTTTCCGCCGTCGCATAGTCGGGGTCGCCGGCAGTGACGAAGGTCACGAGCGCGGCACGGTCTTCCTTCTTCAGCGCAGCAAAGCGCCGGTCGATGCGAGTCGTCTTGCTCATCGCGCCGGCCTCACATCTTCATGCCAAGATGATCGGCGACGGCGAAGATGTCCTTGTCGCCGCGCCCGCACAGGTTCATCACCAGCAGGTTGTCCTTGGGCAGGGTGGGCGCGAGCTTCTTCACGTGAGCCAGCGCGTGCGCAGGCTCGAGCGCAGGGATGATACCCTCGATGTGCGTGCACATCTGGAACGCGTCGAGCGCCTCCTTGTCGGTTGCCGCAACATACGTGACGCGGCCGCTGTCCTTGAGCCAGGAGTGCTCGGGGCCGATGCCGGGGTAATCGAGACCGGCGGAGATGGAATGCCCCTCGAGAATTTGCCCGTCGCTGTCCTGCAGCAGGTAGGTGCGGTTGCCATGCAGCACACCCGGACGGCCACCATTGATCGACGCCGAATGTCCGTTGGGCACGTCGAGACCGTGCCCGGCAGCCTCGACGCCGTAGATGGCGACACCCTTGTCGTCGAGGAACGGATGGAAGAGGCCGATGGCGTTGGAGCCGCCGCCGATGCAGGCCACCAGCGTGTCGGGCAGGCGGCCCTCGCGCTCCATCATCTGCTCGCGCACCTCGTTGCCGATCACGCACTGGAAGTCGCGCACCATCGCCGGATAGGGATGCGGGCCTGCCGCTGTGCCGATGATGTAGTAAGTGTTGTGAACGTTCGTGACCCAGTCGCGCAGCGCCTCGTTCATGGCGTCCTTCAGGGTGCGCGCACCGGAAGTCACGGCGTTGACCTTTGCGCCCAGGAGCTTCATGCGGAAGACGTTGGGCTTCTGCCGCTCGACGTCGACGGCGCCCATGAAGATCTCGCACGGCAAACCAAAGCGGGCGCAGACTGTGGCGACCGCAACGCCGTGCTGGCCGGCACCGGTCTCGGCGATGATGCGGGTCTTGCCCATGCGGCGCGCGAGCTGGATCTGGCCCAGGCAATTGTTGATCTTGTGGCTGCCGGTGTGGTTGAGCTCGTCGCGCTTGAAGTAGATCTTGGCGCCGCCGAGGTGCTCGGTGAGGCGCTCTGCGAAGTAAAGGGGGCTCGGCCGACCCGAATAGTGAGTGTTGAGCTCGGCCAGTTCCTTGTGGAACGTAGGATCGGCCTTGGCCTCGTCGTAGGCGCGCTCCAGGTCGAGGATCAGCGGCATCAGCGTCTCGGCCACGAAGCGGCCGCCGAACATGCCGAAGAAGCCCTGCTCGTTGGGCCCCGCGCGGAAGGTATTGAGCGTCGCGCTTGCGCTCTTCTTCCTCTTTGACGCCATGGAAATTCGACCTCGAGATCTCCGCCGCCTCGATCCGACGCAGAAGGCGGGGGCTACTGCTTAGCCCCCTTTGCCGCGCGAAGGAAGCGCCGGATCAGGTCGGGGTCCTTTTCGCCGGGCCTGCTCTCAACGCCCGAGGAGACGTCGACCGCCGGGGCGCCCGTGCTGCGAACCGCCTCGGCGACATTCTCCGGGGTGAGCCCGCCGGACAGCATGTACGGCACTTGGTCCTTGACCCCGTCCAGGACACGCCAGTCGAAGGCCGCCCCGTGCCCACCCGGACGGGTCGCGCCGGCCGGAGGCCGCGCGTCGAACAGAATGAGATCGGCTTCCGGATAACGCAGGGCTGCCTCTGCATCGTCCGCCGTCCGAACCTTGATGGCCTTCATCACCGGCCGACCCCAACGCCGGCGGATCTCGCGCACGCGCTCTGGGCTCTCCTCGCCGTGAAGCTGCAGCATGTCGGGCGCCACCAAAACAACAACGGCTTCGACCAGCGCGTCATCGGGATCAACCAGCAATGCGACAATGACCGCTCGGCCGCGTGCCTTGGCGGCGAGCGGCGCCGCAGCCTCAGGCGCCAGATTCCGCGGGCTTGGTGGGAAGAATACGAAGCCGACGAAGTCGGCCCCGCCCTCCAGCGCGGCATCGAGCCCGACCTCCGTCCTCAGCCCGCAGATTTTGACCTTGGTGCTCATCGTTGGCGGCAGACCTTTAGGCCGCGTGCTCGCCCTTGTCCAATGGAGTGCGGCGGGAATTGCCTGCCCACTCCACTTAAGCGCGGGCCTTGCGCGTCAGCTCGCACAGATTGACGAGCAACTGGCTGATCAGCTTCTTGGCCATATCGTCCGTTAGGTTGCCGTCGGCATCAAACTTGTCGGCAGCGCGGGCAATCATGACCTCCGGCTGGTTGACGACCGGCATATCGAGGAACACGAAGCACTGGCGCAAGTGATATTGTGCCCGCGCCGTGCCAAGAGCGCCGACCGAGGCACCCATCACGGCCGCCGGCTTGCCCGTCCAGGCGCTGTCGCCGTAGGGCCGGGAGGCCCAGTCGATGGCGTTCTTGAGAACGCCCGGGATCGAATAGTTGTACTCGGGCGTCACGAACAGGATGGCGTCTGCAGCACGGATCTTGGCCTTCAGTTCCACCACCTTCGCCGGCGGCGATTTCTCGTCGTCCTGGCTGAAGCCGGGCAGGCTGTCGATTTCTGCGATGTCGAGTGTCGCACCTGCCGGCACCAGACTTTGCGCCGCCCTGAGCGCGGCCCGATTGTAAGACGCCTTGCGCAGGCTGCCTGCGATGCCGAGAATCTTGATGTTTGCCATCGTGAAAGCTCCGATCCACCGGTCTCTTGGACAGCGTGTGCCCACACCGGCCGAAGTTCCTGACGCTAGCGCTTCACTTTCATTTCAATTGCATCCCAGATGAGCGCGGCAATGTCGGGGCCGCCGAACGCCTTCACCTGCCGGATTCCGGTGGGGGAGGTAACGTTGATCTCAGTAAGATAATTGCCGATCACATCGATGCCGGTGAAAAGCAGCCCGCGCTTCTTGAGCTCCGGCCCAAGCCTTGAGCAGATCTCGCGATCGCGCGCCGTCAGCTCGACCGGCTGAGCGACACCGCCCACATGCATGTTGGAGCGCGTCTCGTCGGCGGCGGGCACGCGATTGATGGCGCCGACGAGTTCGCCATCGACCAGGATGATGCGCTTGTCTCCGGCCCTCACCTCGGGGCGATACTGTTGCACCATGAAAGGTTCGCGAAACACGGTTTGAAACAGCTCGATCAGCGAGTTCAAGTTGGTGTCGCTCGGGGTGATGCGGAAAACAGAAGCACCGCCGTTCCCGTACAGCGGCTTCAGGATGATATCCTTGTGCTCGGCGCGGAAGCGCTTGACGTCCTCGGGGTTGCGCGTCACCAGCGTCGGCGGCATCAGATCGAGGAAGTCGAGCACGAAGACCTTCTCCGGAGCGTTGCGGACGCTGGCGGGATCGTTGACGACCAGGGTCTTCGGGTGGATGCGCTCCAGCAGGTGCGTGGTGGTGATGTAGGCCATGTCGAACGGAGGGTCCTGGCGCAGCAGCACCACGTCGCAATCGGCCAGATCGACCGTGCGCTCATCCGACAACTTGTAATGGCTGCCGATCTTGTCCTCGACGGTCAACGTCTCCCCGTGCGCAATCAGCCGCCCGCCGAGCAGCGAGAGGTTCGGCGGCGTGTAGTAGAACAGCGCATGTCCGCGCCGCTGCGCTTCGAGCAGGAGGGCAAAGGTCGAATCGCCGCGTATATCGATGCGGTCGATCGGGTCCATCTGGCAGGCGACCTTGAGCGACATGCGCCGTGCAAGCTCCTTGGAATTCTGTCTCGGGCTCAAATCTCTAACGCTGCCACCGGATCAATGCACGCGGCTGCTGGCGCCATGCAAACGGCTTCGCACCGGAGGTGTCAACGCCAATTGCGGGGCCCGGAAGGCGCCATGTGCAACGCATCCGGCAGGTACTGAGGCAGCCGACCCGGTGTCACCAGCATGGCATCGAGACCCCGCTCATAGTCCCGAAGGGCGGGATGGCGGCTGATCCAGAACTCGGCAGCCCGGGCGATGCGCTGGGCCTGCCGCGGCGTGATTGCCGCTTGACCCTCCGCCCGCGTCGTGCGTCGCTTGACCTCGACGAACGCGAGACGGCGGCCACGCACGGCGATCAGATCGATCTCGCCGTAGGGCGTCCGGCAGCGGCGGACAAGCACTCGGTATCCCCGCGCCATCAGGGCGGCGGCCGCGATCCATTCCGACCACCGGCCGCGACGATAGCGGGCGACGCGCTGGGCATGCTCGTCGGTCGTGGCCATGGGCTAACCGGCTTGGCTGCGTTTCAAGGCAAGCCCCAGATCGTAGACGCGCCCCTTGGGTACGCCAAGCTCATCGGCAACCGCCTTGGCCGCATCGCGCAGGCTCAACTCGGAAAGCATCCGTTCGAGGCGCGCGGTGATCGTCTCATCCGGCACATCGACCATGACAGGCGGGCCGACGAGAATGACCATCTCGCCGCGCGGCGCGCTTTCGGCTGCCCATTGCGATAGCTCTGCCGGAGTGCCGCGCCTCACATCCTCGTGCAGTTTCGTCAACTCACGCGCCACCGCCGCCTCCCGATCCCCGAGCACGGCAGCGATATCGTCAAGGCTCCCGGCGAGGCGCGAGGGTGCCTCGAACAGCACAAGGGTCGCCGGCACCGCCCTGAGCTCGGCAAGGCGCGTGCGGCGCGCACCCTGGCGCGGGGGCAGAAAGCCCGCGAACAGGAATGCATCCGTGGCGATACCGGCCACGGCCAGTGCCGTCAGCACCGCTGAAGGCCCCGGCAGGCTGGTCACGGCGTGCCCCGCTGCAATCGCCTCCCGCACCAGCTTGTATCCCGGGTCCGAGATGAGCGGCGTGCCGGCATCACTTATGACCGCCACGGATTTGCCGGCAGCCAGTGCGGCGAGGATGTGCGGGCGCTCACGCTCGCCGTTGTGCTCGTGATAGGGGCGAAGCTGCTGGGCGATACCGTAGTGAGCCAGCAGCGTTCGGCTATGCCGCGTATCCTCGCAATAGACGATGCCGGCCCGCTCCAGAACAGAAAGGGCGCGCAGCGTGATATCAGCCAGGTTGCCGATCGGCGTGGCGACGAGGTAGAGCCCCGCCGGAAGCGGCTCGGCGAGGAGTTTCGCCAGCACTTCAACGGCACGGCGCGCCGATCCATGTTCCGCATCCGATGCCATCAGGCCATCAACCGTCTCTGTCAGATTGCGCTATGGTTATGGGCGCGGGCAGTGACAGGCGCCAGCCGAAATTCACCACGAGTTGCGGTTTTGCCCTGGTCCTGCCTTGCTACCCGGGTTACCAACTTTGACGATTCGCGGGAGAAATCGCATGGACGGGTTTGGGCGCCGATGACGGCCCCACACACCAGGCTTGAGACTAGGCGTTCGATCATGCGCAGAGCGGGTGCGGGTCTCGCGGCTCTGGTGTGCGGACTGCTCCCTGCCTGTACCGCCAGCGGTCCGGGCAGCCTGCCAGAGCAGGCACCGGTGCAGTCGGAGGCCCCGGTCAAGGACAAGAAGGGTCCCGCGATCAAGGTCGCGCTGATCGTACCTCTGTCCGCGGCGGGTCACCCCGGCCTGATCGGCAAGAGCCTGAAGCAGGCCGCCGAGCTGGCGCTGTTTGAGCGCGACAACCCCAACCTGCAGTTGATCGTCAAGGACGACAAGGGCACGCCGGATGGCGCGCGGGCCGCTGCTGAGGAGGCGGTAAAGGGCGGGGCAACGCTGATCCTCGGACCACTGTTCGCCAAATCCGTCACAGCCGTTGCGCCCGTTGCACGCCAGGCGAACGTCCCGGTCATCGCCTTCTCCAACGACCGTCAGGTCGCCGGCAACGGCGTCTTTCTCCTGAGCTTCCAGCCGGCGCCCGAGGTTCGCCGCATCGTGACCTACGCTGCCGAGCAAGGCAAACGCCGCTTCGCCGCGCTGATCCCGGAGGATGTGTTCGGAAAGATTGCCGAAGCCGCCTTCAAAGACGCGGTGAGCCACGCCAAGGGCACCATCGTCGCGCTCGAGACCTATCCGCCGTCCGCCAACGGCATGCTGGAGCCAATGCGCCGGGTCAGCGCGGCCATCCGCACGGCAGAGGCGGATGGCACCCCGATCGATGCTCTGTTCCTGCCGGGCGCCCAGGAGAACCTGGAGATGATCGGTCGCCTGCTGCCGCAAGCGGAGATCGACACGGCAAAGGTCAGGGTGCTCGGCACAGGCGGCATGGACTACGCAAACGCCGGGCGGGATGCCCGCCTTGTCGGCGCCTGGTACCCCGCTCCTGACCCGCGCGGCTGGAACGATTTCTCGCAGAGGTTTGCCAAGAGCTATGGCCAGGCGCCGCCGCGCATCGCCAGCCTCGCCTTCGATGCCATGAGCCTGGCGATCGCGCTGTCGACAGGGGCGGACGGCCAGCGCTATGCGCCAAGCGCGCTGACACGGGCGACGGGCTTCACCGGAGCGGACGGTGCATTCCGCTTACTGCCGGACGGCACCACCGACCGGTCGCTGGCGATCCTCGAGGTGCAGAAATTCGGCGCCGGGGTCGTGGATGCACCGGCAAGCCCGCAACCAGGGCCGCCAGCCTCAGTTACGGGCGCAACATCGAGCTTCCCGCGCGCCTTCTTCAACTTCAATCCGAACTGAGCGCCTGTCAGGCCGCTGAAGCCGGCTCGAGCGATGAGGCCAGCCGCAATACCAGCTCGTTGAGCACCAACCGGCCGGGCCTGGCCGCGCGCAGCCGGTTGGCCCCGCACGGCTCCAGCAAGCCCAGGCCCACCAGCTCGGTGACAGCCTGCTCGCGCGGGACGACACCGCTGACGGCGGCAAGGCGGGACAGATCGAGGCCTTCGGAAAGGCGCAAACCCATGAGCAGGGCCTCATCCGCCTGTTCGGCCCGGCTCAACGCCGTGTATTCGATGGCGCCGTGGCCCTCGCCCTCTACCAGTGCGGCCCACCGCTCCGGCTTCCGCTCCGTCATCGTCGCGTGGCGCACACCACCGATCACGAGCCTGCCGTGTGCGCCGGCGCCGATGCCGACGTACTCTCCGTAGCGCCAATAGAGCAGATTGTGCCGGCATTCCTCACCCGGCGCCGCGTGATTGGAGACCTCGTAGGCCGGCAAGCCCGCGCGCTCCGTCGCTTCCTGCGTGATCTCGTAGAAGGCGTGGGCCAGGTCCGCTTCCGGCACGGCCAGCCTGCCACGCATGTGCAGGGCCGCAAATGGCGTCTCCGGCTCGATGGTCAGCTGATAGAGGGACAGGTGCCGGCTGCCGAGGTCAAGGGCCTGGGCCAGCTCGCTGCACCATGAGTCCGGCGTCTGACCGGGGCGGGCGTAGATGAGATCGAAGGAGAAGCGCTCAAAGATGCGCGCCGCCACGGCGATCGCAGCACGCGCCTCGTCTACCGAATGCAAGCGACCCAGGGCGCGCAGGTCGGCATCATTGAACGACTGCACGCCGAGCGAGACACGGTTCACGCCGGCTCCTCGGTAGCCGCGAAAACGCTCAGCCTCCACGCTCGACGGATTGGCCTCAAGCGTCACCTCGGCGTCTGCATCGACAGCCCACAGGCGACCGATCTCGTCGAGGATGGCGCCAACTGCGCCGGGCGACATCAAGGAAGGCGTGCCGCCGCCGAAGAAGATGCTGCCGACGGCTCGACCCGGCACGAGGTGCGCCCAATGTTGCAGCTCGGCAAGGTAGGCGCGGAGAAAGCGCGCCTCGTCGATTCCGTCGGCGCGCACATGGCTGTTGAAGTCGCAATACGGGCACTTGGACGCACAGAACGGCCAATGCACATAAATGCCGAACCCTGCGCCGTCATCCGCCCTCGCCGAGGCAGGAGCGGGCAAACAGCTCGAAAGCGCGGGCGCGGTGAGAGAGGGCATGCTTCCTGTCGGGCTCCATCTCGCCAAACGTGAGCGTCTCACCATCGGCGACGAATATCGGATCATAGCCGAAACCCTTGGTCCCGCGTGGCGGCCAGGCGAGGCGACCGTAAACTCTGCCTTCGAATAGCCGGGTTTCCCCATCTGGCCAGGCAAGGCAGAGCACGCAGACAAAATTGGCGCGGGGGCCGGGCGACACCCACCCGCTCCGGGCGCGCAGCTCGTCGGCCACGCGCTGCATGGCCATGCGGAAATCCTTGGAAGGGCCGGCCCAGCGGGCGGAGTGGATGCCGGGCGCACCGCCCAGCTCGTCGACTTCCAGCCCTGAATCGTCTGCCAGCGCCGGGAGCAGGGAGCCTCTTGCCGCGGCGAGCGCCTTCAGCGTGGCATTGGCCGCGAATGTTGCCCCCGTCTCCTCTGGTTCGGGCAGACCGAGATCGCCGGCCGACACGACATCGAGGCCATGCGGGGCGACGAGATCCCGGATCTCACGCACCTTGCCGACATTGTGACTGGCCACGACAAGACGCGTGCCGCGGATGAGACGGCGCATCAGGCGAGGCCCCAAATGCGCGGCTCGGCGAACTCCAGGCAGTTTCCGGCCGGATCGCGGAAGTAGATCGACCGGCCGCCTTTGGGCCACTCGAAGTCGGCCTCGATCACAATGCCTTTGTGCTCCAGGAGCCGACGCCAGTCATCGAGCTCGGCCGCTGAAGCGCGAAAGCAGACATGACCCTCACCAGTGGCACCGTGCGGCGGCACGGGCAACGAGCCCGGTCCCGGCGGTATCTTGGTTGCGTCGGGATTGAAGATCAGGAGCACTTGTTCGCCGCAGCGGTAGAAGAGATGCCGGCCGTCCGACTTGGCGAAAGGCTCAAGGCCCAGAACATCGCGGTAGAAGGCCTCGGCCGCATCGAGATCCTTGGCGTAGAGCACCGTTTCCAGCACACCCGAGGGTGTCATGCCACCGTCAGCTTCTGCAGCGAGATGAGCTCGGCAATGCCCTTGCGGGCAAGAGCCATCAGCTGATCGAAGCCCTCCTGCGTGAAGGGCACAGTCTCGGCCGTGCCTTGAACTTCGACGATGCCGCCCGAGCCGGTCATGACGAAGTTGGCATCGGCATCGGCAGAGGAATCCTCCGGATAGTCCAGGTCGAGAACGGCGGTGCCTTTGTAGAGCCCGCAGGATACCGCAGCGACGTGGTCGCGCAGCACGCCGTCCCGAATCATATCACGGGTTTGCATCCACTTGAGGCAGTCGTGCAGCGCCACCCAGGCGCCGGTAATCGACGCCGTGCGCGTACCGCCATCGGCCTGGATCACATCGCAGTCGACGGAGATCTGGCGCTCGCCGAGCTTCGGCAAATCGACGACGGCGCGCAGCGCGCGGCCGATCAGGCGCTGGATCTCCTGTGTCCGCCCGGAGGGATGACCAACGGTCGCCTCGCGGCGGGTGCGCTCGGTGGTGGCACGGGGCAGCATGCCGTACTCTGCCGTCACCCAGCCGCGACCCTGCCCTTTCAGCCACGGCGGAATGCGCTCCTCCAGGCTTGCCGTGCACAGCACATGGGTATTGCCGAACTTGATCAGGCAGGAGCCTTCAGCGTGCATAGACACCGCTCGCTCGATGCTGACGCGGCGAAGCTCGTCGGGCTTGCGCTTGGAGGGACGCATGGCGATGGTCGATGCTCGCGTTGAGTTGAATGCGGGCGCACCCTAGGCGAGCCCATGCCTGGCTTCAACCGCGAAAAGCGCCGGGGCAGGTGCAGAGTTTGACGGCAGCGGAGGCTTCACCCTAGATTCAGTGTTAAGCCCATGGACAGAAACCCGATTCTACAACCCGCATGAACAGAGACAAGCCGTTCAGTCGCCCCAGCTCGATCGAGAGCCTGTCCGAGCTGCAAAAGCTCAACGAGCGCTCGCGCACCATCTTTCGCCACATCGTGGAGACCTATCTCGCCACCGGCGAACCCGTCGGCTCGCGCAACTTGTCGCGGCACCTGCCGATGGCGCTGTCTCCGGCCTCGATCCGCAACGTCATGTCGGATCTCGAGCATCTGGGCTTCATCTACGCACCCCACACCTCGGCCGGGCGTCTGCCGACCGAAACGGGCCTCCGGCTGTTCGTCGACGGCCTCCTGGAGCTTGGCGACCTGACCGACGAGGAGCGGCGCCAGATCGAGGCCCAGATCGGCATCATGCGCGAGAAATCGATGGAGCAGGTGCTGACCGAAGCCGGGGAGATGATCTCGGGCCTGTCACACTGCGCCGGCGTGGTGCTGACCGACAAGCAGGTGAGCAGGCTCAAGCACATCGAATTCGTGCAGCTCGAGCCAGGCAAGGCACTGGTTGTTCTCGTCGGCGACAATCAACACGTCGAGAACCGCGTCATCTCTCTCCCGGCAGGTCTCACGCCGTCGAGCCTGGTCGAGGCGGCCAACTATCTCAACGCGCGCATACGCGGGCTGACCCTCGACGAAGCCAAGGCGCAGATCGAGAACGAGCTCGCCAGCGCCAAGGCCGAGCTCGATCAGCTAACCCAGAAGGTAATCGAGGCCGGGCTTGCCACCTGGTCGGGGGCGGCAGGAGATCAGAAGAGCCTGATCGTGCGGGGGCAGGCCAACCTGCTCATCGACGTGGATGGGCTGGAGAACCTGGAGCGCATCCGCCGGCTGTTCGAGGATCTGGAATCCAAACGCGACCTGGTACAGCTTCTGGGACTCGCCGAACGGGGCGACGGCGTGCACATTTTTATCGGCTCTGAGAACAAGCTGTTCTCGCTGTCCGGCTCGTCCCTGATCGTTGCTCCGTTTGAGGACAAACGGAGCAAAATCGTGGGTGTGCTCGGCGTGATCGGGCCGACGCGCCTCAATTATGCACGTATCATCCCCATGGTTGACTATACGGCCAAGCTCATCGGTCGCATGTTGACTTGATTTTTCCCCCTTGCTGCATGATATCGGGCGGGGCTCTTAAGACCCTGGCCGGCTGCTGGATTTCCGGTCGCGTTTTGCAGAGCCAACGGCGGGCGCGAAGATCGATATCGCGGGCCAGATCGCGAGAGATGACCATGGCCAATACACCTCAAGACGGACCCGAGCACGAAAAGGCACCACAAGGCGCGGAGGCTTCCGCGCCTGACAAATCCCCCCCTCCGGACCAGATCGGAACTCCAGCCGAGCAGGCCCCCAGGCATCACGACGACATCATCGCGGGCCTGCGCGCCGAGGTGGCTGATCTCAAAGACAAGCTGCTGCGCGCCCACGCGGAGGTGGAAAACATCCGCAAACGAGCGGAGCGTGAGCGGGAAGAGACGGCCAAGTACGCCATAACGCGGCTGGCACGCGATATCGTCACCGTAGGCGACAACTTCCAGCGCGCGATCGATGCAGTTCCAGCCGGTGCGGCGGAGCAGGATTCGGCGTTGAAGAGCTTCCTGGAAGGCGTGACCATGACCGAGCGCGAGCTGCTCAATGCGCTCGAGCGCTACGGCATAAAGCGCGTCGACCCCAAGGACGAGCCTTTCAACCCGCACTTGCATCAGGCGGTCATGGAAATCCAGCGCACGGACGTGCCGGCGGGCACGATCGTGCAGGTCTTCCAGGCGGGCTTCATGATCGAGGATCGGGTGCTGCGGCCGGCCATGGTGGGCGTGGCCAAGGGCGGCCCCAAGGCGAACCAGGGCAGCGAGCAGATGCCGCCACGCCCGGCCAATGACGACGCCCCGCCAAGCGCAAGCGCCAGCTAAGCTTTATTGACCCTGCGCAGCGTCAGGTTGATCCGCCCGCTCTCCGCGAGAAGGCGCGAGGTGGCAGGCAGGATGCGGTCGATGCCGTGATAGGCCATGCGCGCCGCGCCGCCGAGCACAACCACATCTCCCGACCTGAGGCGGATGCGCTGCTTGGGATCGTTGCGCCGAGCGCCACCGACATGGAAGATGGCGTCGTCGCCGAGCGAGATCGAGACGACCGGCGCGGCCTTGTCCTCCTCGTCCGCATCGCGGTGCGCGCCCATGCGGGCGCCCGCTGCGTAAAAGTTGATCAAACAAGCTTCCGGCTGGGCCGGGTAGGCCGTCAGAGCACGCCACAGATCGATCAGCATTGGCGGCATGGCGGGCCAGGGACGCCCGGTCTCCGGGTGAGTTGCCTGATAGCGATAGCCGCCCGCCTGGTCGGAAACCCACCCCAGCGGCCCGCAATTGGTCATGCGCACGGAAAATGGCCTGCCGGTGCGCGGCATGCGCGGGACAAACGGCGGTGCGTCGCTGATAACCGCCCGTACACGTTGCAGAACCAGGGTTTGCTCACGCGCGTTGAGATAGCCGGGCAGGTGCCGCAATCCGGCTGCGTCCGTCACCTCGCCAGCACCCTCCCGTGGCCGTTGCACATCGATTAACAACTTCGGTGGCGGCAGGCGCCAAGAGATGGTCTGCGCCCGTTGCAGCCCCGAAAACGCCCCACTATATACCTCCCACAACCATGGCAGCTCTAGGGGACCGTCTTCCGTAGGCCGTTTTCCGGCCTCAGGAATGTCGGACGCCGGGTTCAACTGGGTCCGGACGGTCTGCCGCAAAAGAAGAGGACTTAGGAATGGCTAAAGTCATCGGCATCGACCTCGGCACCACGAACTCGTGCGTCGCCGTGATGGAGGGCACGAAACCGAAGGTGCTGGAGAACGCCGAAGGTGCCAACACCACCCCATCCATCGTCGCATTCACCGAGGACGGCGAACGCCTCATCGGCCTCCCTGCCAAGAGGCAGGGCGTCACCAATCCAGCCAACACCTTCTTCGCCATCAAGCGCCTGATCGGCCGGCGCTATGACGACCCAATGGTGGAGAAGGACAAGAAGCTCGTCCCTTACAAGATCATCAAGGGCCCAAACGGCGACGCCTGGGTCGAATCGCACGGCAAGCAGTACTCGCCGGCGCAGATTTCTGCCTACGTCCTGCAAAAGATGAAGGAGACGGCCGAGGCCAAGCTCGGCGAGCCGGTCACGCAGGCCGTCATCACCGTTCCCGCTTACTTCAACGACGCTCAGCGCCAGGCCACCAAAGACGCCGGCAAGATTGCGGGCCTCGAGGTGCTGCGCATCATCAACGAGCCGACCGCAGCCGCGCTCGCCTATGGCCTCGACAAGAAGAAGCAGAACAGCACCATTGCGGTGTACGACCTCGGCGGCGGCACGTTCGACATCTCCGTGCTCGAGATCGGCGACGGCGTGTTCGAGGTCAAGTCGACCAACGGCGACACGTTCCTCGGCGGCGAGGATTTCGACATGCGCCTCGTCGAGTACCTCGCCAGCGAGTTCAAGAAGGAGAACGGCATCGATCTCAAGAACGACAAGCTCGCGCTGCAGCGCCTGAAGGAGGCGTCCGAGAAGGCCAAGATTGAGCTGTCGTCCTCGCAGCAGACGGAGATCAATCTGCCGTTCATCAGCATGAACCCGCAGACGCAATCGCCGCTGCATCTGACGATGAAGCTCACCCGCGCCAAGCTGGAGAGCCTCGTCGACGATCTGATCGAGAAGACCAAGGGTCCCTGCCAGCAGGCCATCAAGGATGCCGGCCTCAAGGCTGCCGACATCGACGAGGTCGTGCTCGTCGGCGGCATGACGCGCATGCCCAAGGTGCAGCAGATCGTCAAGGAGCTATTCGGCAAGGAGCCGCACAAGGGCGTCAACCCCGATGAGGTGGTTGCCGTCGGCGCCGCCATTCAGGCAGGCGTGCTCAAGGGCGACGTCAAGGACGTGCTGCTGCTCGATGTAACCCCGCTGTCGCTCGGCATCGAGACGTTGGGCGGTGTGTTCACGCGGCTGATCGACCGCAACACCACTATCCCGACCAAGAAGAGCCAGGTGTTCTCCACGGCCGAGGATGGCCAGAGCGCGGTGACCATCCGCGTCTCCCAGGGCGAGCGCGAGATGGCGGCCGACAACAAGCTGCTCGGCCAGTTCGACCTGGTCGGCATCCCGCCGGCACCGCGCGGCATGCCGCAGATCGAGGTCACTTTCGACATCGATGCCAACGGCATCGTGCACGTGTCGGCCAAGGACAAGGCAACCGGCAAGGAGCAGTCGATCCGCATCCAGGCGTCGGGCGGTCTCACCGAGGCCGAGATCAAGAAGATGACCGATGAGGCGGAGCGCTTCAAAGACGAGGACAGGAAGAAGCGCGAGCTGGTCGAGGCCAAGAACGGCGCAGACGCCATGATCCATTCGACCGAGAAGTCGATCAAGGATCTGGGCGAGAAGGTAGCTGCGGCGGACAAGACCAAGATCGAGTCGGCCATCAGCGAGTTGAAGGAGGCCGTGAAGTCCGACGACATCGACGCCATCAAGGCGAAGACGACCGCACTGGCACAGGCCGCGATGAAGCTCGGGGAGGCACTGTACGGCTCCCAGCCCGGCGCCGGTGCAGGCGGTGATGCCGGCGCGGGCGGCGGCCAGCAGAAGCCCAACGGCTCCGGCGAGAATGTCGTCGATGCCGACTTTGAGGAAGTGAAGGACGACAAGAAGAAGTCAGCCTGATCTCTCGATCGAGGAACGACACGGATGCAGGCCCTCGTTCAACCGGCTAACCGACGCAAAGCGCGGATGCCCCGGTAGGGCGAGGGCTCACTACGTCCGCGGGACCAATTGGGGCCGCCCCGCGGCTCGGCGAATGACAAAGTGGACGTCCGGCTCATGGCCAAACGCGACTATTACGAGGTACTTGGACTTTCCAGGGGAGCAAGCGAGCAGGACATCAAGTCGGCATTCCGCCGGCTCGCCAAGGACTGCCATCCGGATCGCAACTCCGGCGACAAGAGCGCCGAGCACAAGTTCAAGGAGCTGAACGAGGCCTATGAGGCCTTGAAGGACCCGCAGAAGCGAGCGGCGTACGATCAGTTCGGCCATGCCGCCTTCGACGGCAGCGGGCGCGGCGGCAGCCATGGCTTCGGGCCGGATTTCGCCTCCTCGATGTCGGATATCTTCGACGATCTTTTCGGCGAGTTCATGGGCGGCCGGCGCGGCAGCCGCAGCCGCTCGACCCGCGAGCGCGGCGCCGACTTGCGCTACAACATGGAAGTGACGCTGCCCGAGGCCTACGAAGGCAAGACGGCGCAGATCCGAGTTCCGACCAGCGTCGTTTGTGAGGGCTGCAACGGCTCTGGCGCCAAGGCGGGAACGCAACCAAGCGCTTGCGCGACGTGCAGTGGCGCCGGCAAGGTGCGGGCAAGCCAAGGCTTCTTCACCATCGAACGCACGTGTCCTTCTTGCCAGGGCCGCGGCGAGACCATCAGCGATCCATGTACGATCTGCAGTGGGTCGGGGCGCGTCGTCAAGGAACGCACGCTGTCGGTCAACATTCCGGCGGGCGTTGAGGATGGCACGCGCATCAGGCTTGCGGGCGAAGGCGAGGCCGGCCTGCGCGGGGGGCCGGCGGGTGATCTGTACATCTTCCTCTCGCTGAAGCTGCACGAATTCTTCCAGCGGGACGGAGCCGATATCTTCTGTCGCGTTCCGATCTCGATGACGACGGCCGCACTTGGCGGACATATCGACGTGCCGACTGTAGACGGCGGCAAGACGCGCGTGAGGGTTCCGGAAGGTACCGAGACCGGCAAGCAGTTCCGCCTCAAGGGCAAGGGCATGCCGGTGCTGCGTTCGAAAGTGACGGGCGACATGTACATCCAGGTCGAGGTGGAGACACCCAAGAATCTCACGGCCCGCCAGCGCGAGCTCCTGGAGAGCTTCGAGCGCGAAAGCAACAAGGAAACGTCACCGCACTCTTCAGGCTTCTTCGCCAAGGTGAAGGAATTCTTCGAAGGCAAGCCCAACTGACGGCACTGTCTGCCGCTTGTCTGGGCCGCCACACCCGCCGAAGATGGCGACAGCTCGTGATCTGTCGGCATCACCGACCATTCGCCGCATCGACGTTGCCACGCGCCCGCCCAATCTCCGGTGCAGCAGCAGCGGCCTTTCTCAGTTCACCCGGGGTTGAGTTCATCATGAGCGTCATGTTCCTGACCTGGCGGCGCCTTGCGCTCGCCGGTGCAATCTTCGCCGTAACCGCCGCTGTCGAGGGCTCAAGCTCCGCGGCGGCCATAGACCTGGGGCAAAAGGGCCCGTTCGAGGTCTGCCTCGAAGGAGCCTTCGACAAGTGGCTGAAAGAGCAGGCCGAGGCCGTCGTCAACGAGGACCCTGCCGTCAAGAACCTCGACGATGAGGCCGTCGCGGCATGGACCGTGAAGGCCTTGGATGACTGCCGTGCCCGCGCTGGCGCGGCCGTACCAGCCTCTCAGGAGCGCTTCGAGAACCACATGGCACGCTGGCGCCAGCACATCTATGATCTCGCCTCCAGCATCCGCCGCTCGGGGCAATCCGATTGAGCTGGAAGAGGAGGCGCCTTGCCTGCAATCTCGCCGCGTGACCGCCTGATCGTCGCTCTCGACTGTCCTACAGCGCCGGCTGCACGGGAGCTCATCGAGCGGCTCGGCGGCGCGGTCAACTTCTACAAGGTCGGTCTCGAGCTCGTCATGAACGGCGGCCTCGATCTGGCTCGCGAGCTTGCCCGAAGCGGCAAGCAGGTCTTCCTCGACATGAAGCTTCTCGACATCGGCAACACGGTGGAGCGCGCGACGCGCAGCGCGGCGGAGACCGGCGCAATGTTCCTGACGGTGCACGGACACGACCTCAAGACTTTGCGGGCTGCTGCTGCGGGCAAGGCCGGCACTGGCCTGAAGATTCTTGCCGTGACCGTGTTGACCAACCTCGATGCAGGCGACCTGGCCGAGCAAGGCATTGCAGCGACGCCGGAGGATCTCGTGCTGCGGCGCGCCAGGCTCGCCCGCGAAGCCGGTTGCGATGGCGTCGTGACCTCGGGCCAGGAGGCACAGCGCGTGCGTGCAGCCGTCGGACCGGCCATGACGATCGTCACGCCTGGCATTCGCCTTCCCGGCAGCGCCGCGGGCGACCAGGCCCGGGTGGCGACGCCCGACAGCGCGATTGCAGCCGGGGCGGACTATCTGGTCGTCGGACGACCCATAACCGGAGCCAATGATCCGGTGCTGGCGGCCGAGACGTTCGTGCAATCGATTGCCACAGCCATGACGAGGAGGACTTGATGCCCAAAGGCTACGTGATCGCCCGCGCCATAGTGACCAACCCGATGGCCTGGAGCGAGTATGCCGCCAAGGCCGGCGAGGCCATGAAGAAGTACGGCGGCATGCCCATCGTCCGCGGCGGCCGCACCGAGGTCACGGAAGGCGAGGGCCGAGCCCGCAACGTCGTGATCGAATTCGCCAGCTTCGATGCCGCACGGGCCTACGCCCATTCGCCGGAATACGCTGCCGCACGGGCACTGCGGCAGGGTGCAGGCGTGATAGATATCGTGGTGGTGGAGGGCAGCGCATAGGCGCCCGCGCGGGCCGGCTCTGTCGCGACGGCTGTCAACGACGGCGCAGCTTGCCGGCGCCGCCCGGCCGTGGGACAGAGGGTGGAGTCCCAACACCCGTCCGAGCCGCAGCATGCCTGCCCCTGACCAATTTCCGGCTCCTCCGCCCGCGCGGGCACCGTGGCGCGCGACCGTGCTCACCCTGTTTCCGGAGCTGTTTCCAGGCCCGCTCAGCGCTTCCCTTGCCGGAGACGCGCTCAGGGCCGGCCTGTGGTCGCTCGAGACGGTGTTCATTCGCGACTTCGGCATCGGCCGACACAGGACGGTAGACGATACGCCGGCCGGCGGCGGCGCCGGGATGGTCATGCGCCCGGATGTGCTCGGCGCAGCCATCGATGCGGCGCGGGCAGGCAATCCGGAAGCGCCTGCAATCTATCTCTCGCCGCGCGGCGAGCCTCTCACGCAGGCGACCGCCCGGACCCTGGCCGACGGACCCGGCGTGCTTCTTCTGGCCGGCCGCTTCGAGGGCATCGATCAGCGTGTCATCGAAGCACGTGGCTTGCGCGAGATCTCGATCGGCGACTACGTCCTTGCCGGAGGCGAAGTGGCCGCGATGGTCGTGATCGAGGCCGTGGTGCGGCTTCTGCCCGGCGTCATCGGGCAGATCGCCTCGCTCGACGAGGAGAGCTTCGAGGATGGCCTGCTCGAGTATCCCCAATACACCCGCCCGCGCGAGTGGGAGGGACGCACGATTCCCGAAATCCTGCTCTCAGGTGATCATGCACGCATCGCGGCGTGGCGGCGGGCCGAGTCCGAGCGCATCACGCGCGAGCGCCGCCCCGACATCTGGGCACGACGCCCGAAGAAGCCTGGATAGGCGCCATGGCCCGCCTCGCACGGCACCGCTCCGGCCACACGGCGCGCATACTGGACAGGCCTAGCCCCAGCCCCTATAACAACGCCGCCTTGCGCGCCCTGACGTGGGCACGCATGGGCTGCCCAGGTAGCTCAGTTGGTAGAGCACGTGACTGAAAATCACGGTGTCGGTGGTTCGATTCCGCCCCTGGGCACCAGCACCCCCCGATTTCGCTCAATTCGACACCGCGCGCTTCCTGCAGAACAGATCGAGCTCATCCTCGATGTTGCTCGCGGCCTGCCGCCAGTCTCCGGCACCAAAGGACGGCTCGTTGGCATTGGCAGGCGCCAGATGCGGCACAGTGGCTGCATAGTCCACACTGGTGACGGTCTCGTGCGGGACCGGGAACGCACCAATGCGGTTCGCCAAGCTCTGCAGCTCGTGAAGGATCGTGCGGCGCCGGGACTCGTGCTCCGTGGCTATGCCGCGCACATCCTCCAGGAGCTTATGGTCCACGCGATTGAGCGCTTCGCCGAGCGCGCGCACCAGAGTCTGTTCGGCTTCAGCAATCTGCTTGAGCCGCGCGGCCATCTCATCGACAAGCTGGACCATCTTCGACATGTCGCGAATCATCCCTCGGCTGTTCGCTATTCTGCGAATCACTGCGTGCAGGAATCTTCGACGCGCATTCGGACAGAAATGAGATGCTTGCGCTGCATAGCCAAGGTGGCGCAGTTCCGGCTGCACTGATCAATGAGGTTCACTTGGCGTTGTCCGGTATGAATCGGGCGACCGTGCCGACAGCCTGCTTCTCGATGCCGAGGAAGCCATGCTGCCGCTTCGCCTCGCAAGGCGCCGACCGAGGCGGACGATCATACTTGTGAGAGGTACGAGTTCGACGGTGCTGGGTCCTGCCCCTTACCGAGACTGATCAGGTCCGCACCGGCTGCGGGGCGATTGATGGCTGCCCATTAAGCCTCGTTAACCAAATGTTCTCCCAGTGCACAGTACAACTTGGAAACATGATTCTAGCAGATAGCGAACGCTGAGCTCACTTGCCCACCAGTCAGGTGCGCGCGGCAAATCAGAAGCCCCACTGACGCGTTTCCGACGGGTGCTCAGCGTCAGCGGGAACCGACATGATCGACTGTGCGCCCGCCAGATGGGCTCTATTGCGACGGAAGTGGGCCAAATGCCAGCCAATGTTGGCGGTTTCATAATTCCGACCTTGCGATACCGCGACCCCGATGCCGCGCTTGAGTGGCTGTGTCGGGCGTTCGGCTTCGAATCAAGCTACGTCGTAAGGGGCGATGACGGTGCCGTCTGCTACGCGGAGCTGAGCTTCGGCGCCAGCCTGATCATGCTGGGGCCAATTCAGGAAAGCGCCATCGACAGCGTGATGGTGCAACCCGACCAGGCCGGCGGTCTTGAGACCCAACTCTGCTATCTGATCGTTGAGGATGCCGACGTCCACCTGGCGAGAGCCAAGGACGCTGGTGCGGAAATTGTTCTGGACGTCGCGGGCGAGAACGGGAGCGGACGCGGCTATTGCTGCCGGGACCCGGAGGGTCACATCTGGAATTTCGGGACCTATGACCCTCGAAGGCGGGCTTCCCCTTCCAGGCGGTCCTCCACCTCCGCCTCGCAGACAGGACGGCTGCAAACCGCAGGCAGACGGTCGGCATTGGCCTTTGGCCTTCTTGCCAATGCGCTCGCCACTTTCGGGTTCCTGGGTGGCCTGCACCAGGCCACCGAGAAGGCATTCTCGCTCGCTGCCGCAGGTCCACCGCCTGAAGGTGACTCCAAGCAGGGCAGGATCGGGCCCGCGTTCCCTTTCAACGTGCAGGCCCTGGAAAGGGAAATCAATGACGGCACAAACGACGGCATCTTGGCGCCGGCCGGAACGGGGCAGCTGGGGCGCGATGCCGTAGACGGGCGTCGCCAATCGACATGGACGCCCGGAATTTCAGATCTTGAGAATGGAGCGGCGGCCGAGAATCTGGGCCTTCCAGCGCAACCTCGTGCCGTGGATGAAAGGATGGAGCTCCTGGCAAGCGAAGGGCGGGGCAACATCGAGACAGCCGGGCGCATCATGAGCGAAGGACCGCAGCAGGCAGAGCAGCCCACACCCATGGTCGAGTTGAGCCCGCCTCAGGCCCTTGTGCGCGATGCAAAGGCAACGCCGGAGCCCAAAGCAACCCCTACGCTTCCTTCGCGTCTCGAGCAGGGAGGCGTTGCGTCTTCAGAACAGCGCGCGATCAGGCAGGCACGTGAGCGCGCACCAAGAGAGCAACGGCCGAAGAAGGCCGCGCGGAGACCCCGCAGCACCGACGAAGCGGCAAGCACGACCCTCTTCTCACCGTGGCAGTGAGAAAAGGGTTGGCGACACTCCGGTGCCGACGATTGCGAAGAATCCGCCCGCCTAGCCGGTTAGTGGGAAAACAGGGTCGGCACCGTCATGTGGCGTGACAGATGGCGGGTCGCTCCCCCGAACACGTATTCACGCAGACGCGAGTGCCCGTAGGCGCCCATCACCAGCAGGTCTGCACCCAGATCGGCGAGGCGTGACAGAAGCTCGTCGCCGACGTCGATATCGATCGCCTGGTAGCTCCGCACGTCGAGCTTCAACCCGTGGCGAATAAGAGCTGCTGCAATCGCCGGCTCGGCCTTGGGAAGCTCGTCCCGGCCCTCCACGATCTGGAGGATATGCACCGCGCGCGCCGCCTCCAGGATCGGGAGAGCATCGAAGACCGCTCGGGCGGCCTCGCGCCCGGTCTTCCACGCAATGACGACATTCTTGCCGATCTCCCGATAGTTTCCAACGTACGGCACGACGAGGACCGGCCTTCCACTCTCGATCATGAGCCGCTCGGGAAAATCCAATATCGGCGAGCGATCCCAATCCGGATCGCCCTGACTGCTAACGACGATATCCGCCGCATAGGCATGCTCCAGCACGGCCGCGGCCAGATCGGAATGCGGTGCCTCGATCGCGCGCCATTCGGCCGTGAAAGGCTGGTTCGCCGTCATGCGGGCGAATGTTGCGGCTATCTCCTCCGCCTCCTGCTGCTCGGCGGCAACCTCGGCACCCAGCGCGTTCGCCTTGAACAGAGTATCGGCGGCCAGTGTGGCTTGAATGCCGGGGCGAACGTAGATGCCAACCACGTGCGCAAGGTGGCGTCGAGCGAGATCGAGCGCAGGTTCCAGCACAGCCTGGCATCTGCGCGCGCGATTGACATGCACCAGGATGGTCTTGAAGGGCATGCGGCGTGCCTCCCTTGTCAGCGTGGAAAATCGCCCCACGTTGGCAGGACGCCATCGCCGCCACTTTGACGGTTGTCAAAGGCCAGCATGGCCGCGGAGGTGCTTCATGGGGTGCGCCGAGGCGGATCCGCCATACCGCATGCAAGATGAGCCGACTGTGCCGACGCCGAGGGGGGCGACTCAATGATCAGCCCGTGGTCCTCGGCTCACAGAGCATCGCAGAATTTCGCGGAATGGCTCAGGTGCCCCAATTGGCTCTAACATATTGATAACACAAACCATTCCAGACACCCGGCACGGGCGCCGCAAGCCGAATGAGAGGGCTGGCAGCTCAGTGCCGCCACGCTGCGCCGTTCTCCTCGTCGCCTTCGCCGTCGATGCGGAGCGCCTCCTGCACCTGCCTCGCGCGCAAGCCCCTGATCTCGCTGTCGGTCGCCTCCAGCTGCTCGGCAAGCTCCTCATTGCGCGAGACGAGCCTTGCGATCTCGAGCTCCTTTTGAGCCAACTTTTCCGTCAGTATCTGCTCCAAGGTCTTTGCCATTGCCTTCTCTCCCTGATGCAAGTGTTCCATTCCTGAACAGCACCAGCGCTCACGCGCCACACGGGCCTGGGCATCGCATATCGTATGCCAGAGGCGAAACAGGGTCGGGCACGCCCTGCCGACGGAGACACAGCTCAATCCTGTCTGATCTTCTGATAGTGACGCTGCGCCTTGGCCCTATTCCCGCACGCAGCCATGTCGCACCAGCGCCGCGTCGCGTTCTTGCTCCGATCGACGAACAACCACAGGCATTCAGAGTTGGCGCATTGGCGAACAAGCCGGTGCTCGCCAGCGATCAGAAGATCACCGGCTGACCACAGAACCGGCGCCAGCAGATCCGGCATGCGCGGCCGATGCTGCCCGATGCGCCACGCGAAGCGATTGCCGGAGCGCACGAGCCAGTTGCGCGCCGGTGCTTCCGCCAGGCTCCTTGTCAGCACAGCAAGGTCCCGGTCCCGGGCGCCCTGCCCGGCGGCCATGGCACTGAATATACGGAAGATTGCCTCTCGCAGCGCAATCGCCTCAGCGAAGAGCTCTTCGACCTTCTTCGAACGGGCGCGAGACCAAATGGAAGCGTTGCGCGCGGCCCCTGCACCTACGCTCCCGGACGTTCTCGCCCAATCGAGAAGGTCGTCGAGACTGTGCAGCTTCTCGGCCGGCTCTGCTCGTCCCCGCCACGACAACGTATTGGCGTAGTCAAGACACAGATCGTCACGATACCCGCTGATCAGCATCGCTGAGCTGCCTTATCCGAATTCGCCGTTTCAGATTCTAACCTGTATGCTGGTTGACAAGTTGCAGGACGAATTCTAACCTTAAACCATCAAGGCGGTTAGATACAGCATGAACTCGAAGCTCGTGGCAGAAGCCGGCAGGTCGGATCCGCTCGCCATTGCGCTCTTGCACAAGGCTCGGACGAATGCGCGAGGCGCGGCGCGGGGACACGAGATCGCGTCGGGGCAAGGGTGGCGCGTCCTCGATTTCGTCTGCACGTGCGGCCCGCGAGACCATCCCTTTGAAGAGCTGTGTGTCGCGGCATCCATCTCTCTCGTCCTCCAAGGCACTTTCGCTTGTCACAGTGCTCCTGGACGAGCCTTGCTGTCGCCCGGTTCAGTCCTGCTTGGAAACGCAGGGCAGACCTTCGAGTGCTCGCACCAGCACGGAGAAGGCGACCGCTGTCTGTCATTCCAATACGAGCCGGAGCTGTTTTCGTGCCTGGCGCACGACGCCGACGCCGCAAGCGCCATATTCGACAACAATCGACTGCCGCCGCTGCGTGCCCTCGCACCACTGGCTGCGCGCGCCCGGCTGGCCATGGGAAATCGGGACGCTCTTGAGGAAGTTGCGCTCGAGCTGGCCGCCTCAGTCCTGCAGCTCGCAGGGCGGCTACGACAAGGCCGTGCGGCCACAACGGCGCAGCACGATGCCTGCATAGCGCGCGTCCTTCGCGCCATGGCATCGTGCATCTCCGAGCCGCATACGATCGGCAGCCTCGCACGCACAGCCGGCCTCAGCCCCTATCACTTTCTTCGCACCTTCAAGCGCGTGACGGGGGTGACGCCGCATCAGTGGCTCCTGCGTGCCCGCCTGCGTGAGGCGGCCCAGAGGCTGGCCGCCGGCCGGGAGCCGGTGACCGGCATCGCACTCGACGTTGGCTTCGACGATCTGTCGAACTTCATTCGCAGCTTCCGTGCCGAGTATGGCGTTTCCCCGCGCAGCTATCGCGCGGCCGCGTGACGCAAAGCAACTTTCGCCAAGTCTTTGCGGGCGGCCTGGGAGACACTGGCCCTGTTCACGACGAACAGGAGACTATCCATGCTCAATCATGTCTCGATCGGCGTCGGCAACATCGCCAAGACGAAGCGGTTCTACGACGCCGTCCTTAAGCCGCTCGGCTATAAGTGCCTAAGCCAGTCCACCGGATCGCTCGGCTACGGCCGCGACGCGGTCGCACTCTGGATAAGCGAGGTCGAGCGACCCGTCCCGGCAGACGAGAAATCCGGCCTGCATTTCTGCTTTGACGCACCGACGCGCAAGAGCGTCGACGGATTTCATACTGCGGCTTTGCGTTCCGGAGGGCGCGACAACGGTAAGCCCGGCGTACGCGGCGACTATGGCCCCGACTACTACGCGGCCTTCGTCGTCGATCCGGACGGCTATCGCATCGAGGCCTACTGCGGCGCGAACAAATGAGGCGACGAGCTGTGGCTGCGAACGCATTCCTCGACGCCCTCAATGCCTGCGGTGCGTCGGCTGACCGGGCAGGCAATATGGACCTCTACGGCCGGCTCATCGGCTCCTGGGATCTCGACGTCACCGGCTTTCTTGAGGACGGCAGACGGCGGCGGCGACCCGGCGAGTGGCATTTCGGGTGGGTGCTGGAGGGCCGCGCCATCCAGGACGTGTGGATCGTGCCCCCGCGAGGCTCGGGTCGCGAAGGCGACGCCGTGGCCAATGCAAATTCCTATGGAACTACGCTGCGGGTCTACGACCCGAAGATCGACGCGTGGCATGTCCAGTGGACCGATCCGGTGACGCAAACCTACTGCGCAATGATCGGCCGCAAGGACGGCGACGATATTGTGCAGCTCGGCAAGAATGCGGAAGGCAGCCTGATCCGGTGGAGCTTCTCAGAGATCACCGCCAATTTCTTCCAGTGGCGGGGTGAGATCTCTGCCGACGATGGTGCAACGTGGCGCCTCAACGTCGAGTTCCTGGCCCGTCGCATGGGCGGGGATTGAAGAGACCACGACCGCGCGATGCAAGAGGAGATCAATCCATGGCTTCCATCCGCAAGGAAATACTGATCGCCGCGCGCCCTGAAGACGTATGGGCCGTAGTGCGCGATGTGGGCGCCGTGCACACACGCCTCGCCCCCGGCGTTGTGGTCGACACGCGCCTCGAAGCAGATGCCCGCATCGTCACGTTCGCGAATGGTGCCGTGCTGCGCGAGTTAATCGTCGACATCGATGACGCCGCGCGGCGCCTAGTCTGGGCAGCGGTCGGTGGCCGCATCAAGCATCACAATGGGGCGATGCAGGTCATCCCGGACGGCGAGAACCAAACGCGGGTGGTATGGACCGCTGATCTTCTGCCGAACGATCTTGCCGAAACGGCCGGCGACATGATGCAGCAGAGCATAAGCGTCATGAAACGGACCCTGGATGGCACATCGGACCGGAAGGATTAGCGCTGATGGTCGCGCGGCATGCGCTACACTGGCACCATGCGTAAACCGGTTCGACAGCCAGCCAGCGTGCGCCACTGCTTGTTCGATACGGCCATTGGCGTCTGTGGCATCGCCTGGAGCGATGGTGGGGTGAGACGACTGCAGTTGCCTGAGGCCGATCGCAGCGCGACGGAACGACGGCTGCAGGCGTGGTCGGGCAGCGCAGGGCTGCAACCTCCGGCCTCGCGCCTCGGATCATTGATTGAAAACCTGCAGAGTTACTTTGCGGGCGAACGGATCGATTTCTCCGCGGTCACTTTGGACCTGACGGGAGTCGGCCCGTTCTATCATGCGATCTATGCTGCGGCCCGCTGCATCGGCTGGGGAAGAACGGCAACGTACGGAGAGCTGGCACGCATGGTCGGTTCCCCGCACGCGGCTCGTGCGGTCGGACAAGCCCTTGGGCGCAATCCAATCGCGATAATCGTCCCTTGCCACCGCATTCTCGCGAGTGGGGGCCGGCCTGGTGGCTTCTCCGCCTTTGGCGGCGTCATCACCAAGGAGCGGCTGCTGGCACTGGAAGGCGTGAGCCTTGGTAGCGAGACACCCCTTCTTCCCGGCCTCCTGCCGGCTCGCGGGCGATGACGTACGCTACGACGAGGACATGGCCGCGCGACCGCGGTTCGGCTCGCTCCCCTGCACAACCGAGGCTGGAGAGGAAGATGCCGATGACCGCCCCTCGTGTCCACGGATGTGATTGTAGCGCGTGAAGAACAGGCGGCCCCTTGCCGAATCCGTCGCGCTGGAAGCAACGGGCGCCTGCCCGGGCCGCGTTGGAACGCCGTGCCAATACGTGAACGGAGGCAACGTCTCCCCCTTCATCAGGAGCGAGAGTGGTCCAACCCTGGCGCCTCTCTTCATCTCAGTGTCGTAGAGGATCACCGCCATGTTCCCGACGCTGCATTCGTCGCCGATGCGCAGCACCGATGATTTCATGATCCGATCCTCGAACAGATGGGTCTGAATCGTCGCACCGGTGTTCAATGCCGCGTAATCGCCGATCTCGACCAGATCGAACTCGGAGAAGAGCGTGGTCTCGATGTAGGTCCACCTGCCGACCTTGCAGCCGAGCAACCGCAGGTAGGCCGGCAGGAAGGGTGTGCCCGCGAGAGGTTCCAACAGTGGTGTGGCGATGGATTCGTAGGCACCGTTGATCACCTCGTTGAGCCAAACGTACATCGACCATAGCGGCTGGACGGTCGGCCGAAAGCGCCCGAGAAGCAGCCATTTGACGCCGGCGACTGCCAAGAGCAGGCCAATTCCCGCGGCCAGAACAAGCAGCGGCGCGACCACATAGAAGAGCGATGAAGCCAGAGACGCCGCGGCTGACAGCAAACCATAGACCAGAATGACAAGGGCCGCGGCGCTGATGAACCCCGGCAGCAATATTCGAACTGCATCGACGAGCAGGCGCTGGACGACCAGCACCCTCGGCGGCAGATAGGTCGTATCGCTATCGAAGCTGGCATCCTGCTGTGTCCGTGGCAGCACAAATGGGGGAGATCCGAGCCATCGTGTGCCGTCCGGCATGCACCGCTGATCGCGAGGTGGCACCGACGTGACGCCCAGGAGGCAGTCCTCGCCGAGATCGACGCCCGGCGGAACCAAAGCTCCATTGCCGACAAAGGTGCGCCGGCCAATGCGGTTCTCACGAATCTCGACGAGACCGCCGTGGATCCGCCGCGCGCCTATGATCGCCCCGTCGGCCAGAAAACTTTCGTCGCCGACGGAGAGAAGATCCGGAGAAACCTGCACGACTGTCGATATCTCCGCGCGGGCACCAATCTTCGCTCCGAGCAACCGAAGCAGCGGCGGCAGATAGAGGGTGGCAAAAAGCGGCAGCAGAAGCTCGCGCGTATTGGTGAGGAGAAAGTCCGAGAACCACTTGCGTAGATAGGCCCCGCTCTCGAGCGCATAGACACCTGGGCGAATCTCGCCGATGAGCCGCTTCACGGCGACGAGCAGCGTGCAGAACCATAGAATGGTCAGCGGCACCGCGGCGAATGCCGCTGCCACGGCCCACATCGCCCCTCCATACCAGAAAGCGGCGAGAACGAGTGCCGCAGCCGGAGCGGCAGCGAGCATCAGGAAATACCCCATCAGATAGATGAGGCCGAGGTGAATGAGCCCGAACAGCCAAGACCGTCTGCGCTGCCTGTCCTTCCGCGTGGGCTCGGCCAACCGGATCGTAGCTCCCGTCGCCGGGGAACCCGATCGCGACTCCGCCGCCTTCATCACCGCTCCGTCGCCGAGCAGCGAGAGATCATCGAGCTTGGCGCCGTCGCCCATGCGCACACCGATGCCAAGCGCGCATTGCGTGCCGATGAAGCATCCGGCTCCGATCTCGATCTTGCCGATGATCAGCTCGCCGTCCTCAATGCGATAGCCAAGGATATGCGTTTCCGCGCCGACGCTGCTCTCGTTTCCAATATCGACGAGATCGAAGATCGAGCAGTAGGGCGTGTCGATGGTGCAGTTCCGGCCGACGCGCGCGCCCATCAGCCTCAGGTAGAGGCTCATCAGCGGCGTACCGACGAACATGCCCGACCAGCTAAGTCCCTGGAACAGGTTCACCAGCCACCACCGGAAGTAATAGAAGCCCCAGACGGGATAGCGCCCGGGCTTGTAGCGTCCAATCACCAGCCACTTGACGGCAACACTGACCGCAAACATGCCGGGCCAGGCGGCAAAACCGATCAACGTGGTACTCTGCGCCGCAGCTTCCCAGGCCAGCTCCCCCCGTTGCACGCCCCTCGCAAGCTGAAACAGCATCAGGAACGGGAGAGAGAGCAACGCACAGTACACATACAGAGAGAGGGCCTGCAGCACGACGCAGGTCCAGCGTTTCCAAGGCGCGACGCTGTCGAACACCGCCCGACTCGAGCGGGCGCCCGCCCGGACCGCTCCACCGTGTCCATCGGCCTCTGCGCCAGCTTGAAGATGTCCCAGGAATTTGCGCAGCCGCCGCACGGTGGGATGCTCGTAGAGGTCGTGCACAGAGACGCCTGTAGTTCCGAGCTCCTTGCGCAAGGTCGAAACCAATTGCGCGGCAAGCAGTGAATGCCCGCCGAGGTCAAGAAAGAAGTCGTCGTCGATCGAAATGCGCTGACCGGCGAAAAAGTCGCTCCAGATGCGAGCCAGTCGGCGCTCCACGGCGTCTCGCGGCTCGATCATGATGCGATCGCCGCCCCTCAGCAGGGTGGTGGGCGCAGGCAGCGCCGCCCTGTCGACCTTGCCGCTTTGCGAGGTCGGAAGCACCGCCACCACATCGAGATACTTCGGCAGCATGTAGCTCGGCAGACGGGCGCGCAGGAGCTCAGCGATGGAGTCGCGATCTATCTGCCGGGCAGGATCGCTTGGCACGATGAATGCCGCGAGCTCCTTCTCCTCGCCGCGCTGGTAGAGCTTGACGGCAGCCGCCAGCACCGCGCGGTGCTCGAGAAGAACCGCCTCGATCTCGGACAGCTCGATGCGGAAGCCGCGAATCTTCACCTGGCCGTCGAGGCGGCCGATATATTGCAGCGTCCCATCCTCCATCAGGCGCACCTGATCGTGCGTGCGATAGACGCGCGCGCTTTCGCCACCCGGGCAGCGCAGGGGATTAGGCAGAAAGCTCTCAGCCGTTCTCTTCGGCAGGTTCACGTAACCGCGGGCGAGGCAATCCCCGCCGATAAACAGCTCGCCTGTCTCACCGGGCCTCACCGGGCGCATATCCTCATCGAGCACGTACGCCGAATAGCCCGGGATGGGCTTGCCGATCGTGACGGGCATGCCTGGGACGCATTCCCCGCAGGTGGCGACCACCGTGGTCTCGGTCGGGCCGTAGGTGTTGAGCATGCGGCGACCATTCCGCGCCCAGCGGAGGACAAGCTCTGCGGGGCATGGCTCGCCGCCCACGATCAGCAGACGCACAGACGGCAGCTCGGAGTCGATCATGGCCAGCAGCGTCGGGACCGTGGAGAAGAACGTGACCCGGTTGCTCTCCAGGAATCTCGACAGGTCAGCAGGCGAGCGAACGATGTCCTCGGTGCCCGCGACGAGGGTCGCTCCTGCACTCCACGCCGCCCACATCTCCTCGACCGAAGCATCGAAAGCACAGGAGAAGCCCTGATAGACACGGTCGGTGTGGTTGACCCGATAGACCTGCCGGATCGCGTGCACGAAGTTGGTCGCGCTCCGGTGCTCGATCATGACCCCCTTGGGATGGCCGGTGGTTCCCGAGGTGTAGATGACGTAGCAGAGGTCGTGGGTGGAGGGGGCAGCGCTCCCCTGAAACGGTCGGATGGCAGGCTGAGCCGCGATTCCTTCAGCCTCCCGATCAAGGCAGATCACGCGGCCGACGTCAGCATCTCGCGCGCTGTCGAGGGCAGCTTCGTCGGTCAACAGGACTTTCGCCTCGGCGTCGCCCAGAATGTAGCGAACACGCTCGCGCGGGAACCTGGGATCTATGGGAACGTACCCGGCACCGGCCTTGAGGACCGCCAGCAAAGCTATGAACAGTCTGGGTGTTCGCCAGAGGCACACGCCGACGAGCGATCCCGGAGCGACGCCGCTCTGGCGCAGATGATGCGCCAGCTGATTGGCCCGCCTCTCCAAATCCCGGTAGCTCAGCACCTCGCCGGCGCATTCCAGCGCCGGCTGCTCCGGTCGCCGCTCCACCTGCTGCTCGAAGAACTCGTGCAGCACACGAATGCGATCGGGGCTTGAAGCCCCATCGGGACGCTCTGCTTGGAGAACTGTTCCACCCATCATCGCGCCGTCAGAGCCAGTGCCACTTCCATCGCTTGGGCCAAACGGCTTCCTGTGGAGAGATTTCCGACTGCGTGAACCAGGACGCACCCGCCAGGTCCAGCAGATGACCACGTGAATCTATCGATGTGGGATGATCGATCCCCACCGCGAGCGCCACGAAATAGCAGTCGTCCGGGCACCACAGCATGTGCGTCTCGAAAGCGGCCTTGCAGTCGATTTCGGCCTGCCGCAGCTGCCTTCGTGCGAGGTCCACCTCGAGCGAGCAGAAATCCAAACCATGACCGAGGCCCAGCATCTTGGCGTACGCTTCCTTGAGGGCCCACAGCCGCAGGAAATCATGGGCTCTATCTTCAGCGCTTTCCTGGGACAGAAATACCCGCTCCGCCGGTGCCGCTGCAGACCAAACAGGCGGCGCGACGGGACACGCGGGCAAAGGCTCGACATCGATGCCAACCGGATTTGTCGCGCTCACCGCGACGACCGACATCTGCTCTTCGTGCGACAGGCTGAAATGAAGCTTGGGAAGGCCGCGGGCCGACTTGAGCTTGCCATGCTCGTCTCGTTCGAAGCACCATTCAGCCGGACGCACGGCGCCGTTCACGGCGTCCGACAAGGCCAGGCGAAGCAGGATGTGAGCGGTCAGGAATCTGTTCTGGTCGGACCGCAAGTGCAGCCGGGCGTACCGCCGCTTGTCGTCCTTATCCAGAAGCTCGATGCCGTGTGGTGGCCCCTTGCCGCCATCGGATACGAATGATGCCCAAAGATCCACGCGGCACGTCTCTTGGATCACCGCTCGGACCGGCGCGTTCGGCCTGTTCGAAATGGCCGCCATGCTCGTCATGTCAACCCACTCAGATACGCCTCGTCCGTGGCCCGCCGACTTTTGCTTGGAAGGAATGCCGAAAGCCTTCAACCTGCTCGCCGGGGCCCGGATGTGCGGTCACATCAACTCAACAGTTGCCGACCTATAACCGGGGAGAGACAAGCCCCACTCGATTTCCCTCCGGATCCTCTATCTCTGCCATCCGCCCTACTCCGGGGGCGTCGAAGGGCTCTTGGACGACCTTGCCGCCAAGCTGAACCGCCCACTTGGAGGCTTCATCCACGTCATCGACATGGATGTAGGTCAGCCACCCGGGGCGCACGTCCGCTGTATCGGTCCCATTGATGGTCTCCGCTCCGGCGACGTCCTGCTCTCCGACCGCAAAGACCACATAGTCCTTTTCCCCAGGATTCGGCGGGCGACTCGTATCTTCCTGGGCGACGACCTTCGGCGTCCAGCCCACGACGCCGGAGTAGAACGCTTTGGCCTTCGCGGGATTGCGGGTGCGCAGTTCGTGCCACCAGATCGTTCCGACATCCGAGCTTGAAGCCTGCTGCTTGGCCTGCGCCGACAGACCTGCCGCAGCGACGGCCGACGACGCGAGAGCCGTGACGAACGTGGGCAGGAACAGCCGACGCGTCAGGGTTAACTCCGCCGCGCCCTCGGGCGCGCGCGGCTCGCCCGCATCGATGGAGAAATCATCAGCCATGGTCCCTCTTCCCTCCTCGCCTTTCTTTACCAACAACCGGAAATGAGAACTTCCTCAATGGCTGTCGGCATCGACGGGCGCCCGCTCGGAAATGGCAAGTTACTCCGCACGCCCTGAGAGCGGTACACGGGCGCCAGCGCCTGCCGCTCCTCGCCATGAAGCGTAGAAAGGTTTGATGAAGACTTCGTGCACTGATGAACAGGCCAAGAAGCATCTGCTGATCCGGCTCCGTCTGACCAGCCTGTCCGCATTCAGACGAAATCAACCAACGCCGTTAATTGCGTGCCTTGGAGCCGGTCTATTGGCGTGGGCCGAGCGAGGAACCGCAATGATCTCTTCAGTATTGTCCCGCAATCTTCTCGGCGCCGATGATATTCCTGCCGAACCTCAGTTCATGGCGCAGAAACATCTTGGAATCCGCACCCTGAAGACTGCCAAAGCTGATCAATCGAATTTCTCGCACTCTCGACGCATGGCTGCGGGATCGATTGGGCCGATAGAAACCATGCGTTGCGTATGTGGGGTGACCTCGTGGGCCGAAAGCTAAGACAGCAGCGCAGACATCGATCGTCCGCCGACCCAGCCATCGAGAAATCGCTAGCGACGCTGACGTTGCATCGCCGCGATGTCATCCTCGAGGTTGTTGCCGCAAGCGCAAAGGAACTTCTGCGAACACCCGATCTGAGGAAGTCCCTGCCCCAGGTCATCCAACGGCTTGGCCAGGCGATAGGCGTCGACCGTGTCCACATCTTCGAGGTTCACGCCGGCGCGGCCTCCAATGGCGGCGCCATCGCCTGGCATTTCGTGTGGAGTGCTCCCGGCATATCGACGCCCCGTGAGTTCGTCGAAGCCGATAGCGCTATGGCCGGCGTCGGCCTCCGGTCCTGGGTGCCGAGGCTTGCCCGCGGCGAGACCATCGTCGGACATGTGCGGGACTTCGAGACTTGCGCCCGCCCACTGTTCAGACTGGGCGGCGTCAAGTCCGCGCTGGCAGTCCCGGTGTTTGCTGACGACCAGTGGTGGGGGTTCCTTGCCTTCGACGACTGCCTAAGCGAGCACGAGTGGTTGTCGGCCGAGATCGACGTCTTCAAGACCCTGGCCGAGCTGATCGGTGCGGCCATCGCGCGCGAGAGAAGCCTGCAAAGGCTTGCCGATGCGAATCGCATTGTCGAAAACAGCCCGACCATTCTCTATCGTCTCAGTGGTCAGCCGCCCTTTCCCCTGACGTTCCTGTCGCAGAACATCCGGCGGTACGGCTACGACGCCGACAACCTCGTCAATACGCCCCAGCGCTGGCTGGAGTTGATCGCGAGCGACGATCTGGGCCCGGTCCTCGATCACATCGGCACCATCGTCGATGGAAGGGTGGACCATGCCCAGTTGGATTTCCGCATTGCGAAACCCGATGGCACCATCGTCTGGTTCGAAGGCGAGGGGAACGCGCAACGCGACAGCAGCGGCCAATTGATCGGCATCGAGGGCATCCTCAGCGATGTAACCGTCCGCAAGCATGCGGCCGAGAGGATTGCCGCGATGGCGCGGACAGACGCGCTGACCGGCCTGCCGAATCGCGCTGCATTTCTCGAGCGTTTGAACCTGGCTCTCGCGCGCGCCCGGCGGAACGCCACTGCCTTCGCCATTCTCTATCTCGATCTCGATCACTTCAAGGACGTCAACGACACGTTGGGCCATCCGGTTGGGGATGCGCTCCTGCAGGCCGTTGCCGATCGGCTCAGGTGCTGCGTGCGTGAGACCGACCAGGTGGCCCGCTTCGGCGGCGACGAGTTTGCGGTGTTGCAGGATGAGATGGAGGATATTGCCAGCGCCGAGCATCTGGCGATCAAGCTTGGCGAAGCGCTCGGCGCGCCCTACCTGATCCAAGGCAACCAGATCCGATCAACTGCAAGCATCGGCGTAGTGCCCTACAACAAGGGCATCGACGGCGCCGAATCGATGATGATGAAAGCCGATCTCGCCCTCTATCGCGCGAAGGGCGAAGGACGCAATCAGTTCCGCTTTCATATCGCAGAGCTCGACCAGTTGATACGCGAGCGCGTGACCATTGCTGAGGATCTCCATCGAGCGCTTGAGCTGCAGGAGTTCGAGCTGTTCTTCCAGCCGCAGATCGAGCTTGCTTCAGGAGGGATCGTCGGACTGGAGGCTCTGATCCGCTGGAACCACCCCAAGCGCGGCCCGCTGCTCCCAGAGGCATTCATTCCGGTCGCTGAAACGACGGGAAGCATCATTGCCATCGGGCAGTGGGTCATCGAGCAGGCCTGCCGGCAGATCGAGTGCTGGCGCAAACAGCAAATCTCTCCCCCGCTCATCTCGATCAACCTGTCAGCGGCACAGTTCAAACTGACGGCCGGGCTGGATCAGTTGATCTCGGAAAACCTCTCCAGGTTTCGCATCGCCCCCGGCCAACTGGAGCTGGAGCTGACCGAATCCGTCTTGATGGAGACGACCGAAAGACACAATGAGGCTTTCGCGCGATTGCGCCGGGTCGGCGTGCGCCTTGCCATCGACGACTTCGGTACAGGCTACTCCTCGCTCGACTACCTGCGGTCGTTCCGCGTGTCGCGCTTGAAGATCGATCGCAGATTCATCGAGGGCATGACGATCAATCCTGATGACGCAACAATCGTGCGAGCCACGATCCGGTTGGCGGAGGAACTCGGAATCGAAGCCGTGGCCGAGGGCGTGGAGACCGCCGAGCAGCGGCAGATGCTGATTGCAGCCGGCTGCAAACTGGCGCAGGGCAACTACTTCGGGCTGCCTATGCCAGCGGACCGCGCGACCGCGATGCTGCGCGAGGGCTTGCGGCAGCCGGCCATCTGAGGCGCGGTCGTTCTTGGGAACGATCCGGGCGGATCACGCGCCTCGTGCAGTGACAGGAATGTCCGACGACCCAATCACGGCTGGAACCTGAGCCGGTGACCGAAGCGCTCGGCGATGCCGCGCGTGTCGCCGGGTTCAGCCCTTAGAGGGATCGGTGCCGCTTCCTCTTCGAGAGCCTCGACGATCGAGCGCCGCTGGGCCTGAAGATGCAGCAGCGCCTGCGTCAAGAGCTCGAGATGCCCCTCGACCTCCCTCGTCGGGTATCCGCTCTCGGCAAGCAAAGGGAGCAGCGCTTCCACACGGCTGATGTTGTGTTCCGCCTGGGCGATGCTGAGATCGGCCTCGGCCAGTCCAATTTCGGATTGCGACGGCATGAACTGGGGATCCGCGATTGGATGAACGAAAGCCCGGATCATCGGGCCCACCTTGCTTGCTGGCAAAGAGGGGCCTTACGGGGGCCGCCCCGATCACGTTTTGTGTGCGAATGTTACTGGAGCGGCCCGCACCACCCGGATGTCGCTCCACAACTCAGAGCGCGCCTTCCTTGGCCTGCACCGCTGCGTTTTCGTAGGCTTCGCTGGCCGCAAGCCAGGCGTTTTCGGCGACATTGCGCGCCGTGACGAGTTCGCCTCGTTCGCGGGCCAGCGCTTGAGCGCGTGCCGGGTCACCTAGGTAGAGGCTGCCGTCGGCAAGAGCATCATCAATGGCTGCAATCTTCCTGGTCAAACGCTCGATATCCGCTTCGGCCTTCGTCACATGCTTCTTGAGCGGCGCCAGGGCGGCACGCATTTCCGCTGCCTGCCGGCGCAACTCCTGTGGCGTCTGCCTCATCAGGTTGGTCGCTGATTTGCCCTTGGCGCGCCGCGCATCGAGGGCTCCGCGCTCGGCGAGACATTCCGCACGATAGCTGTCCATATCACCATTGTAGACACGCACGGTGCCGTGCCGCACGATCCAGAGCCGGTCGGCGCAGGCATCCATCAGATGACGGTCGTGGCTGACCAGGATCACAGCACCCTCGTATTCGTTGAGCGCGCGCACCAACGCCTCGCGCGCGTCGACGTCGAGATGGTTGGTCGGCTCGTCGAGGATGAGCAGATGCGGCCCGTGGAAGGTTGCCAGGGCGAACAGCAGACGTGCCTTTTCCCCGCCGGACAGGTTCTCTGCTCGCGTATCGGCTTTGCCGACGCCGAATCCCAACGCCCCAAGCTTGGCACGGCGCTGCGCCTCGGTTGCATCGGGCATCAGGTCCAGCATGTGCTCATAGGGTGTCTTGCCGACAGGCAAGTCGTCCATCTGATGCTGCGCGAAATAGCCGACCTCGATCTTCCTCGATGCGTAGCGGTTTCCAGCCATCACCGAAAGACGCCCCGACAGCAGCTTGGCGAACGTGCTCTTGCCGTTGCCGTTGGCGCCCAGCAAACCGACGCGGTCGTCCGCATCGAGGCGCAGATCGAGATCCCTTAGTACCGGCCGGTCGGGTACGTAGCCGGCGGCCACGCCTTCCAGCCGGATCAGGGGGCTGGCGAAGCCCTTGGCCGGATTGGGAAAAAGAAAGGGTGCCACCCGCTCTTCGATCTGCTCCGCAATCGGCTGCATGCGAGCGAGTGCCTTCATGCGGCTCTGCGCCTGGGTGGCCTTGGAGGCCTTGGCCTTGAAGCGGGCAATGAACGTCTCGATATGACGCCGCTCATCGTCCTGCTTCTTCTTCAGCTTGAGATCCAGCCGCTGCTTCTCGCGCCGCGCCTCCTCGAAGCGATCGTAGCCGCCGCTATAGAGCGTGAGCTTGCCCTGGGAGAGATGCAGGATCGAGCTCACGGAGCGGTTCAACAGCTCGCGATCGTGGCTGACGATCAGAACGGTATGCGGATAATCGCGCAGATAGTCCTCAAGCCACAGCGTTCCTTCAAGATCGAGATAGTTGGTGGGCTCGTCGAGCAGCAGCAGATCGGGTTCCGTGAACAGCATGGCAGCGAGTGCCACGCGCATGCGCCAACCGCCGGAGTATTCCGAGCACGGCCGTTGCTGGGCCGCCTCATCGAAGCCAAGGCCGGCGAGAATGCGTGCAGCTCGCGAGGGTGCCGCATGCGCGCCGATGTCGGCCAGGCGCTCATGGATCTCGGCGATGCGCCCGGGGTCGTCGTCAACGGTTTCGCATTCCGTCAGCAGCCGGCTTCGCTCTCTGTCGGCCGCAAGCACGAACTCGATCAGGCTCTCCGGTCCTCCCGGTGCCTCCTGCGCCACCCAGCCGATACGGGTGGCGCGCGGCAGGCGGATGCCACCGTCGTCGGGCGCGAGCTCGCCCGCGATCAGCCGAAGCAAGGTGGTCTTGCCGGAACCGTTACGGCCGACGAAACCGACCTTGTGCCCGGCGGGGATGCCGGCGGTGGCCTTGTCGAAAATGGTGCGCCCTTCGATGCGGTAGGTGAGATCATTGATGTGCAGCATGGTGCGACGCAATAGCCGATGTCGGGCTTTCTGTCATGATGTGCCGATGCCGCCAGAACGCCGCGCCTGAGGTTTCTCCTTTCACCTCTTCCGGCCAGAAATGCACTGCTCCTGCCATGGACCGTCGTTCCTTCGCTGGCCCTGCGGGTCGTGGCCATTCGCACCGCACCTGCTCCGTCCGTCCAGCGCGCAGCCCCGAAAAAATGGCCAACCGAAAGCTTGCATCTACCATGCTAGCATGCTAAAGATAGCATGCAAGCCTGTAAGCATGTGGTGTGGTCCCATGAGAGTCTGGAGCATTGTCAGTCAAAAGGGCGGCAGCGGCAAAACCACGCTGGCATTGCACTTGGCCATTGCCGCCACCTCGAAGGGGCGCAAGACTCTCGTTATCGATCTCGACCCCCAAGTCTCGGCCGAGCGCTGGTCCGAACTCAGGGACGAGGCCGAGCCCGCCATTGTTGCCGGCGAGCCCGAGAGGCTCGGCGACATGCTGCGCGTGGCCGCCGAGAATGGCGCCGATCTCGTCATCATCGACACGCCGCCCAAGAGCGATCGAACCACACTCATTGCCGCCAAGGCAGCCGACCTCGTTCTCATCCCATCGCGAGGCACGATCCTCGACCTGCAGGCCATCGGCGACACCGTAAACCTCTTGAAGCTGGCCAGCCTGGACGGCAGAGCTGCAATCGTGCTGAACGCGATGCCCACGACGGCTGCGCAGGTCAAAGAGGTGAAGGAGGCTGCCGCCGAGTATGGTCTCGACATCATCCCCGCCAGGCTCGCCGAGCGCGTATCATTCAGCCGATCGCTGATGGAGGGACAGGGCGTGACCGAAACCGAGCCGAAAAGCCGTGCCGCCGGTGAGATCTGGGACGTCTACAAGCGCCTGTGCGAACGGGACGCAACGCCGTCCCGCGCCCGCATGAGTGAGCGAGTTGGCAGATGAGCAAGGACAGTCCCTTGAAGCGCGCCGTGCAGTCGGTTTCGGGCCGCGCGCCCAAGCCCGAGCCCCTCTCCTATGCGCGCAGCGCGCCATCGCGCCACGGAAAGAAGGGTATCGTCATCTACGTCGATCCGAGCGTGGCGAAGCGGCTTCGGCAGATGGCGCTGGATCACGGCACATCGCTGCAAGCATTGGGCGAGGAGGCCATCAACGGCCTGCTCGCGAAATACGGAGAGAAGCCGATCGCCTGAATGGGCGAGCCGACAGCAACAGGACGCGTTCCGACCTGCAGGGATCAAGTGCGTTGGGTGTCATGCCGCAATTCATTCGCCGAACCTTGAGGAGGATGGTGGGGTTGCCCCCAGGGGGCAAGCCGAACGGCCGCACGGCCGCCCGTTCGCTGGAGGGCCCCTTGACGTTTGCCCCGCGCCCACCTGCCGATATCGTCGTCTCCTACTCGCGACACGACCGCGCCATTGCCGAACCGCTCGTGGCGTACCTTCGTGCCCAGGGGTTCAACGTTTGGTGGGATCGCGAGCTCTATTCGGGTGAGGATCTGCACGATGCGATCGTCGCCGCTCTCGATGCGGCCAAAGCCGTCGTCGTCATCTGGTCGGACGCCGCCGTGGCTTCCATGTGGGTCCGCGACGAAGCGCGACGCGCCGCCAGGAAGAACAAGCTCATCACCGCGCATGTGCCGAGCTTCGACCTCGACAAGATTCCGCTCGGCTTCGGTGAACGCCGCTGTGACAACGTCGAGGATCGCGATCAGATCGTGCGCGCGCTCGCCTGGTTCGGCGTCTTGCCGCAAGCGCAGCAAGCAGAGGCTGCGCTCGGCACCTGAAAACGCACAACCCACTGGCAATGGCCCCACAACGATCCGCTTCTTTCGAGAAGCTGCTCGGCGTCCGGCTCACAACCGCCCATCCCACACGCTCACGGCAACACGCCAGCGCGTCAAGCCCGACCGCTCAAGTCTTCTGGAAGCATGCCAGAACTTCAGGCGGAATAGGCTGCCCCCGCATGCGATTGGTTTCGGGATCGCGCGCCGTCCACACCCTGGTCTCAAAGCCCTCAAGCGCGAGCGTATCGCCTTTGAACACCTTGTGGTGCATAGAGAAACTGGAGCGGCGAAATTCGCTGACCTGCGTCTCTATTTGGATATCGTCACCATACTGAGAAGGGATGCAGAACTTGGCCCGGGCCTCCACCAAGGCAAGGCCGGCACCGTTGTACTTCTCCAGCATCTTGATCTTGGTCATGCCTGTCGCCTTCTCGAACAGAAGTATCGTGCTGGCATCGAACCACTCGAAGTAACGCGGGTAGAACACGATGCCGGCGGGGTCACAGTCGCCCCACTGCACACGGATGGTCCTGGTATTGGTCAGCATCAGCGGCTCATTCCCGATCGGCTTCACGCCGCTGCAGCATCGGTGTTCTCGATCAGAATCGCAACGCCCTGCCCGCCACCGGCACAAGCGGTCGCAATACCATAACGGCCTCTGCAGCGCTTGAGCTCACGCGCGAGCGTATGCGTGCAGCGAACGCCGGTCGCGCCGAGCGGATGACCAATGGCAATGGCGCCGCCATTGACGTTGACGCGCTCGCGGTCGAGACCCAGCTCCCTCTCCACGGCGATGTACTGGGCACCGAACGCCTCGTTGATCTCGAAGCGCGAGATGTCATCGAGCTTGAGACCAGCCTCGGCCACGACGGCGCGGATGGCTGGCGCAGGACCGATGCCCATGATCTCGGGTGGCACGCCCACAGTGGCGCCGGCGACGACGCGAGCGAGCGGCACGGCGCCTGCCTTCTTCGCGAAGGCACCACTCGCCACCACCACGGCCGCCGCACCGTCGACGATAGCCGAGCTGTTGCCGCCTGTCTGAACACCCTTGAACGCGGGCTTCAGGCTCTTGAGCGCCTCGATCGGGGTCGGGCGCGGATGCTCGTCCGACGCCAGCGACTTCACGTTGCGGGGCAGGCGAATCTCGCGCGTCTGGTAGCGTTCACGCTCGAACTTTTCGGCCGTCACCGGAACCACTTCGCCCGAGAAGAAACCGGCCTCCTGGGCCGCGACCGCGCGCGCGAAGCTGGTTGCAGCGAAGACGTCGGTGTCCTCACGCGTAATCTGGTAGCGCTTCGCCAACTCTTCGGCCGTGTCGCCCATACGCGAACGCGGCGCCGTGTCGAGCGTCGCCTCCCACAGAAAGTCCTTGAACTCGACCTGACCCATCTTGAAGCCGCCGCGGTGACTGTAGGATGCGATGGGATTGCGCGACATGGACTCCGTGCCCACGCAGAGCACGGCTTCCGATTTGCCGAGCGCCATCTGGTCGGCCGCCTGCAGCACCGCCTCGAAGCCCGAGGTGCAAAGCCGCTGCACAAGGAGAGCAGGGACGCCGATCGGCAAACCGGAGTAGAGACCGATATGACGGGGCAAGAAGAACGCGTCGAAACTCGTCTGCGCCACCGAGGAGGCTACGACCGCGTCTATCGCCTCGACCGAAACCCCCGTCGTCTTTAACGCCTCGCGCGCGGCCTTGATGCCGAGATCCGTTGCAGACACGTCCCGCAGCGTGCCGTTGTAGTCCGCAAACGGCGTGCGTGCGCCACCCAAGATCCAGACATCCTCGTAGCCAATTGTCTGGGCGTGGCTCTGCTCGTCCATTGAAGCTCTCCGCAATGCTGTCTGCGATGTGGATCAGTTGATGAGAATGACCTCGGGGGGCGGCGGGTCCGTGTAAAGCCGCTCGACCGTCGTCGCGCGCTTGGTCAGCACGGCACGCTGGTTGAGGTAGCCTTTGTCGGTGATCTCATTGGCATCGATGCTCGGCGACTCGCTCAGCAGCACGCATCGGCGAATGCGCATGGAGGTGCCCTGAGCCTGTGCGTTATGGTGGGAGAGCCCCCTGACGAGAGCGTCTCGTACAGCCGGCGCCCGGAGCAGATCGTCGAGCCTTGCGGCGGCACCAAGCTCAGGGCACAGGCTGCGCAAGCCGGCAAGACTGGGGAATACCAGCAGGCCGACTTCGTCGCGGTCATGGCCTGCCACCACAGCATCCTCGATCACGGGCGCCCCAGCTGCGATCACGGCCGTGCGCAGCATGCCGACGTTGACCCACGTGCCGGAGAGCAGCTTGAAATTCTCTGCCGTGCGGCCATCGAAAAGGAGGCCGCGCACCGGATCGGCCGGGTCTGCCAAACGGACGGCATCGCCGGTCTTGAACCAGCCTTCCTCGTCGAAGGCGGCCTTGGTGACCTCCGGGTCCTTGAAATAGCCCGGCGTCACATTGGGACCCTTCACGCGGATTTCGAGCTTGTCGCTGACCGGGGCCAGCTTGACCTGGATGCCCGGGCCCGGCACGCCGATGTTGCCAGGCCGATCGATCGGATAGTGCACAATCGTTGCGAGCGGCGCTGTCTCCGTCAGTCCCCAGGAGGAAACGAAAGGAACAGGGCGCCCGCGCACCTTGCGTGCCAGCGCTTCCAGCCGATCCCACAAGCTCTGCGGCAGAGCAGCCGCAGCATAGAAGAGCATATCGAGGCGCTCGAAGAACTTGCGCTGCAGCTCCTCGTCCTTTTCCAGATAATCGAGAAGGGCAGCATACCCGCGCGGCACGTTGAAATAGACCGTGGGGGAGACGTCGCGCAGGTTGGCGATTGTGCGCTCGATAAGACCGGGCACCGGCTTTCCTTCGTCGATGTAGAGCGTGCCGCCGTGGCGCAGCATCATGTTGAAGTTGTGGTTGGCGCCGAATGTGTGGTTCCAGGGCAGCCAGTCGACGATCACCGGCGGCCGGGCGGCCAGGAACGGCCAGGCAGCAACGATGCTCTCCTGATTGGCGCAGAGCATGCGCTGGGTGTTGATGACACCCTTGGGCTGGCCCGTGGAGCCGGAGGTGAAGAGAATCTTGGCGACAGTGTCGGGTCCAACCCGCGCGAAGGCGGCATCGACCGCAGGCGTCGGCCTCAACTCCGCCAGCGTCGAGAAGGGAGTGAGTGCGTGGGCACCGAGCTTGCCGCGGCTGGCAACGATCTCCAGACGCGTCGCCCCGATCGTCTCCAGCGCCTTGGCGTAGCGATCAGCCTCATCCACGTAGATCAGACCAGGCGTGATCAGATCGTAGATGTAGCGCAGCTTGCCGAAATCCTGGCTCAGCCGGGCATAGGCGGTCGAGACCGGGACAACCGGCACACCGATATGCATCGCACCGAGCGCGATGAGGGCATGATCGATGCCGTTCTCGGCGAGGATCATCAATGGCCGATCCGGCCCAAGACTACGGTCGATCAGCGCCTGACCGATGGCGTTCGCTGCCCGAGATGCTTGATCGTATGTGACCTTGCGCCAGGCACCTGACGCATCGCGCTCGGCGAGAAACACCCGGTCCGGATCGGAGACTGCCCGACGCTCAAGCAGCGCGCCGATTGAGGATGGGACGGAACCGAGCGCGTGGCCGGAGCTCAAGATCATTGAGCCGTCCGGGCGGCGCTCACACTGGACTGCGGGCTTGGCAAAGAGTGCGTTACCCTCATCAGAAACGGCATTCGGCGTGGCCGTAGTGCCGGCTAGCGCTGTGTTGCCCATCGGACGTCTCCCCATGCTCAAACGACTTCTTTCTTATTGTTGTCAAGTCAGTAGCGAAAATCGTTGCCCATGGCAACGATTTGTATCCGCCTCAACGAAGAAATGGCGCCAGGATCCGCAGCAGCTCCGCCTTACCCTTGGTCCCGATCTTCTCGACCACGCGGCGCTCATGCTCGCCCATGAGCGCAATCAGACGCTCGAGCATTGCCGCCCCGTCCGCCGTCAGGTGCAAGGCGTGTGATCGCCGATCCCTTGCCGAGCGGGTACGCTTGATGAGGCCGCGCGTCTCGAGCTTGTCGAGCATCTGAACCAGGCGTGCTCGCTCGATGCAGAGCGCCTCCGCCACACGTACCTGAGCAAGGCCGGCGTTGGCGGAAACCAGTTTCATCACGGAAAACTGCGCCGGGGTGATGTCCAGCTCCTTGAGCAGGCGCTTCACATCCTGAAAGATCCACACCTGCGCCCGGCGAACGACGTAGCCAACAAACTGGTCGAGCCCGCCCAGGTCGATCGGGGATGACCGATCAATCGCGCCGCCGCTGTCGGCGGGGGGGCGTGGCAGGCGGCGACCGTCCGGACTGGGACCCTCACCGCGAGGGCGTCCCCTTACCGGCTTCACCGCGGCTGCGCGCGCTTTCACAGGCTCATCCATCGCAGCTCACACATGGGCTTGCCTCCCGAAAACTCCAGCGTTTCCAACGTGTGTACGCCAGAACACACATCCGCGTCGATCGTCACGTGAGGGCGCATCCTTGACGGCGAAGGGCGTTCGCTGCACATTTTGCCGTGGGTTCTGAGCAGACCGCTGCAATAAGTGCGGCAGGACAAGGAACGGCAAGACGTTCCCGCGCGCTCAGATTGCAGCAAGGCAACCCGGAGGATTTGCATGAAGCTCGTTTGGCACAAGCCGCAAGTTACCGAACAGGAAGTCGGGCTCGAGGTTACCAGCTACCTGCCGGCTGAGCTGGACCGCGACTGATCGGGCCCTCAGACATGGGACACGTGCGGCGGTCGTTCGGCCGCCGCTGCCGTTTTCAGGGGTTGGCGCTGCCCTGACTGCAAGGGGGCACCTCCATGATCATCAAGGTGCTGGGATCAGCAGCGGGTGGCGGTTTCCCGCAAGCCAACTGCAATTGCCGCAACTGTGCCGACGTGCGACAGGGCCGGCCAGGCGTGCAGGCACGGACGCAGTCCTCCCTTGCCGTAAGCCAAGACGGCCGCGACTGGGTGCTGCTGAACGCCTCCCCCGATATCCGCCAGCAGATGAGCCAGACGCCCGAGCTTGCGCCTCGCCCGGAGGATGGCCTGCGTTCAAGCCCCATCAAGGCGGTGGCCGTCACCAACGGCGACGTCGATCACGTCGCCGGGCTTCTGAGCCTGCGCGAGGGCGTGCCGTTTGCACTCTACGCATCTCCCACAGTGCTGGACGCCCTGGCGGCGAACAGCATCTTCAACGTGCTCGACCCCAAGATCGTCCCGCGTGTCGCCATGACGACCGGCGTGCAGATCGAGCTCGCCGGCGGATTGCTGCTGGAAGCCTTCGCCGTGCCGGGAAAGGTGGCGCTGTACTTGGAGAAGGCCGCCCCGGACCTTGGCACCCGCGATGACGACACCATCGGCCTGACGATCAGCGACCCGACCAGCGGGGCTCGCGTTCACTACATTCCAGGATGCGCTGAGGTAGATGCGATGCTGGCAGAGCGCCTCAGAGGTGCGCAGCTGGTCCTGTTTGACGGCACGCTCTACACTGACCAGGAGATGATTGCGCAGGGATTGTCGAGCAAGACCGGCAAGCGGATGGGCCACATCAGCATGGCCGGCGCGGACGGGTCGATTGCGGCATTCGACAGACTGGATGTGAAGCGCCGCATCTACGTGCACATCAACAATTCCAACCCGGTCCTGCGCGACGACAGCCTGGAGCGGGCGCACGTCGAGCGTGCCGGCTGGGAGATCGCCTTCGACGGCATGGAGATTCGCCTGTGAGCACGTTGATGACTGCGCAGGAGCTGGAGGCCGCCATTCGGCAGGTAGGTGCCGAGCGCTATCACGACAAGCACCCCTTCCACCGGCTTCTGCATGGGGGAAAGCTTCACAAGGGCCAAGTGCAGGCCTGGGCGCTCAACCGCTACTGCTACCAATCGGCGGTGCCGCGCAAGGATGCGGCGCTGATGAGCCGGGTCCACGATCGCGAGCTGCGTCGCGAATGGGTGCATCGCATCCTCGACCACGACGGTGCCGATGGGGAGGAAGGCGGCATCGAGCGCTGGCTTGTCCTGACAGATGCGCTCGGACTCGAACGCGCCTACGTCATCTCCATGCAAGGGGCGCTGCCGGCCACGCGCTTTGCCGTCGAAGCCTATGTCAACTTCGTGCGCAAGCGAACTCTTCTGGAGGCTGTCGCCTCCTCCCTGACCGAGCTGTTTGCGCCCTCGATCCATCGCGAGCGCATTGCGGGCATGCTCGAGAACTACGACTTCATCGGCGAGCATGCCATGCAGTATTTCCGCCGGCGTCTCGACCAGGCCGACCGCGACTCCGAGTTCGCGCTCGACTACGTCAAACGCCACGCCACGACGCCCGAAGCCCAGGCTTCCGTCGTGGACGCCGTCCGTTTCAAGTGCAGCGTCCTGTGGGCTCAACTCGACGCACTGCATCACGCCTACGTATCGCCGGGCCTGATCCCGCCAGGGGCATTCACCCCAGGGGCCCCATGACAGATGCCGGCAAGCCAGGGCGCACTCTGATCGAGGCGACGTCCAAACCCGCTCTGCCGCGGCATATAAGGATGCGCCATGATCGGGCGCGAGACCGGTGGGTCATTCTTGCGCCGGAGCGCGTGCTCTCGCCCGACCCGATTGCGGTCGCCGTGCTGCGGCTGTGCGACGGCGGCCGAACGGTCGCGGAGATCGCGGAGGAGCTGTCGCGCACCTATAATGCGCCCAGAGACCAGATACTTGCCGATGTGACCAGCATGCTGCAGGAACTCGCCGACAAGGGCGTGGTCAAGACGTGATCTCATCGCCTGCCATGCGCAAGGAATTGGCGTGCGCGCTGGCGCCTGTCGGCTTGCTGGCAGAGCTGACGCACCGCTGCCCCCTGCAATGTCCCTACTGCTCGAACCCCCTGGCTCTGGAGCAGGTGTCCGACGAGCTGCCGACGGAGGTGTGGCTCGATGTGCTGGCGCAGGCAGCCGACCTCGGCGTACTGCAACTGCACCTTTCGGGCGGCGAGCCTACGGTGCGGCGAGACCTGGAGGATATTATCGCGCGGGCCGCGAAGGTCGGTCTCTATTCGAACCTCATTACGGCCGGCGTGCTGTTGACGCGCGAGCGGCTGGAGGGTTTGGCGGCGCACGGCCTCGATCACGTGCAGATCTCCCTGCAGGATACACTAGCCGGCAATGCCGATCGCATTGCGCACTACGAGGGCGGACATGCCAAGAAGCTCGAGGTTGCGCGGTGGGTGGGAGCTGCAGGCCTGCCGCTGACCATCAACGCACCCATCCACCGCCAGAATATTGCCAGCCTGGAAGGCTTCATCGAGCTGGCGGTGCAGGTGGGTGCGCAACGGCTCGAAGTCGCCCATGTGCAGTACTACGGCTGGGCGCTGACGAACCGGCAGGCTCTTATGCCAACGCGGGAGCAGGTGCTGCACAGCGCCGACGTGGTAGCGCAAGCCCGCGAACGGCTGAAGGGCGTGCTCGTCATCGACTTTGTGGTGCCGGACTACTATGCGTCGCGGCCGAAACCGTGCATGGGCGGATGGGGACGCGGCATCATCAACATCACGCCCTCGGGCAAGGCGCTGCCTTGCCATGCCGCTGAGACCATTCCAGGCCTTCAGTTCGAGAATGTGCGCAAGCAGCGTCTGCGTGATATCTGGCTCGGCTCGGATGCCTTTCGGAAATATCGCGGCACAGACTGGATGCCCGAGCCATGCCGGTCGTGCGAGTTTCGCGAGATCGATTGGGGCGGCTGCCGCTGCCAAGCCCTGGCCTTTGCAGGCACTGCCGCGGCAACGGATCCGGCCTGCGCGAAGTCTCCGCACCATCAGGCATTTGCCCACCTTGCCGAGGTCGAGGCCTCCGAACCGGCGTCGGCCTTTGTCTTCCGCAGGCCGCGTGCACGCGCGAAGTGATTGCGTTGCCAGCGGGGTCCCCACGTCGCGTATTCTTGGTCCGCTGTGAACTGTATGATCTGATCTCAGTTCATAAGGTAATACCGAGACATCGAAGCTCGGCACTTGCGGCGGACTTCAGTGAGATCGCCGGGCGCCCGACGCGGTGCGCACACGCTTGGCATGGGCCGCCATGCGCGCTTTCCGGGCGGCAGCATACGCCTTACGCGCGTTGCGGCCGACAGAACGGCGGCGGTGTGCACGGGAAGCGACCTTTCGGCCCTTGGCCTTCTTGGCGCGCGCGGACCGGGGAGACACAAGAAACTGCGTATCGGGCTCAAGTTCAACGCAGTCCGTGAGCTCCCCTGAGGCAACCTCCTTCATATCGCCGATCAGGTGGGCGGCGCGTCTGCGGGCACTTAGCGTTGGCGCTTCTTCCGCGGCATCGGAGGGCGTTCCCTCTGCAAGCACGTACTTCTTCCCGCAGACGCTCAGCTTCGGCGGGATGCGCGTACGCTCGAAGAGGTCGTAGCCTTCCTTGAGATTGAGCCAAAAGCCATACCACTCATGGTCCGCGAAAGCGCTCATGTTCTGGTCGGTCATTCGGAACGGAAAGACGTGCACCTGGATGCGATCCTGCCCATTCTTAAGAGCCTGCTCGCTCAAGGCATGGATCTCCTCCATCACGGGATCGGTCATGGCGTAGCAGCCGGTGGACGTACAGCCGCCGTGCACGAGAATAAGGGAGCCGGTGCGGGCATAGGCCCGATCGAGGGCATTCGGAAAGCCGATGTTGAGAGAGCGCGGCCAGCGGCCCCGACGATGGATCTGGCGCATCCCGACGGAGTAGAACCCCTCCGGAGCCTGCTTGTCCCCCTCGTGCAACTTCGGTCCCACGATGCCCGACCAATAGCAGATCGGATACGTGGCGAAGAGTTCGAAGCGGCCGCCTCTTTCGAGCCAGAGCTCAAGCTGGGATTCGGCCTTGAATATGCGGATCATGACCGGGCTGCCGGCGGTCATGCCCTTTTCGGCAAGCCGCCGGTTACGGTCGTCCGTCTGCAGCGCGCCAGGTATGGGCAATCGTTGATCGAATGCCGCACCGTTGTGAGGCGGAGGGCTGCTGCTCAGTTCGGTGGCGGTCACCACTGCCGGGTGTGCCATCAGACATCCAAGGGTGAGAAGTACTGCGTAGCGGGCGCGCAGCGCCTTGGGCTCATGAGCAATAGTCATCTCGTACCCGTGTCCTACTCGCCGAACCATTAGGACCGCATTGCACGGCTCATTCAACCCGACCTGCGATATATAGTAACGACGGCGAGATGAACTCAACCCGTGAAACGGAATCATCGAGGCAAATCCAGGGCCTAGAGCAGATTCAGCTTGACCGTACATAGCCTGAATGGCGGAGGTAGTTTGCGCATTCACCGGGCTCAAACGTGCTCGTGAGCTGGCCGATGGCGGTCCACAGGGCCTCGACGGAGCGAGCGGC
>WBUN01000107.1 GCA_008933705.1 Hyphomicrobiaceae bacterium | reverse complement strand
AACGGGCCTCAGAGAGACCCTTCTGAAATTGGATGCGATTGCGTGCCATAGCCATCTCCCTGAATGCGCACGCAAATCGTCTGACTCGTTGGGCAGGATGATGGCTTAGCGTGGTGCGTAATCAGGAGCCCCCATGCGGGACTCGTATCCAGAGCTTTCAACCTCGACGATGGCTCAAAAGGTTGACCAACGCGCTTCGCCATGACAGCGAACGCAGCAGCGTCGGCAAGGGCAAGGCTCTGCACTATTACACAGAGTATCGCCAGTCCGGCCCCTACAATCGCCACGCTTGCGAAGAGCTTCCTCAACGGGTCGGGGGTGACGGCCGGTAGTGCGTCCACCAGGAAGGGTAGGCCGCTGAGCAACAGCAGTATGGGCACCTGCAGCAGTGCTGATCTAGGCAGTACACGCTCAAAAGCGTACCCAACCATTCCAAGCGTCGAGCGCATCATGGTGTCGTCTCCGTCCCCAGCACGGATTCGTCTAGCCATGCTTCTAGACGAATCCACGGCTGTCAGCGCGCACCCTCACGCTGAGTCAGCGGCGACCAGACTGTTCGTTTCGCGCGTGCCAGAAGCGTTCGGTTCAGATGTGACGCTCCGCAACAGGGAGTCGCATCACGTCCCTCACCGCGTGTGTGCCCGGTGTGTGCCCAGGGATTTCGGATTTTTGATGGAAGCTTTTAAGTGCCTGAAGTTATTGGTGGAGCCGAGGGGAATCGAACCCCTGACCTCTGCAGTGCGATTGCAGCGCTCTCCCATCTGAGCTACGGCCCCGAGGTCGGCGCCATTTAGGTGGCGATAGCCCCCATTGTCAAGAAACGGCGGAGCGGGGCGGCTGCGGTCAATGTGGCCGATGAACGCCGCGGTGTGGATCGATGGCGGCGGCCGGTCGCGCTCCTGCCGTCCGGCGCAGGTTGCTGGCGCTACTTGCCGGCCGGCGCAGGCTTCGCCCTTGCCCGGAGGCAGGCCGGTCGTCTAAACCTTCGGGCGATTTGGCTAGGCGCGGAGAGGCCCCCGGATGCTGCCGATTCTCATCTTCATTGATCAGTACCTGATCGATCTGTTCATCTGGATCATCATCGGCAGCGCCATCCTGAGCTGGCTGATCGCCTTCAATGTGGTCAACCCCTACAACCAGTTCGTGCGTTCGCTGTGGGATCTGTTCCAGCGCATCACGGAGCCGTTCCTGCGGCCCATCCGCCGCCTGCTGCCGGACATGGGCGGCATCGACATCTCGCCGGTCATTCTCATTCTCGTCCTCGTGTTCATCCGGGTCGTCGTCATTCGCGGCTGGCTGATGCCGCTGTTCAGTTGACAGGCGCAACGCAGACTTTGCAGGCATGGACCGCCGTCGATGGCGGGGCGAGGGTGCGCGTACGCTTGACCCCGCGCTCGGGGCGGGATGCCGTTGAGGGCGTGGAAGCCACCGCTGAGGGCCCCGCCCTCAAGGTGCGCGTGCGCGCCGTGCCGGAGAAGGGTGAGGCCAACGCGGCGCTCGCAGCGACGCTGGCGCGCTGGCTGGACGTACCGAAGAGCACGGTCGAGGTGGCAGCGGGCAGCAAATCGCGCTGCAAGACCCTGTTCATCGCTGGCCAGGGAGCCGAACTGTGCCGTCGCATCGCTGCCCGCCTGGCCGATGATGGGCAATGCTGAGGAAGGAGCTGCCGTGGGCGCTGCACGCATCATTGATGGCAAGGCGATCGCAGCCGCGGTGCGCCGCGAGGTTGCAGCCGGCGCGGCGGCCCTGCAGCGCGAGCGTGGCCTGACGCCGGGTCTCGCCGTGGTGCTGGTGGGTGAGAACCCCGCGAGCCAGGTCTACGTGCGCAGCAAGGCCAAGGCCACGCGCGAGGCCGGGATGCTGTCGATAGAGCACACGCTGCCTGCCGAGACGCCAGAGGCGGAGCTGCTCGCCCTGATCGCGGACCTGAACCGGCGCGGCGACGTGCATGGCATCCTGGTGCAGCTGCCGCTACCCAAGCATATCGACGCCGGCAAGGTCATCGAGGCAATAGATCCGGCCAAGGATGTCGACGGGTTCCACCCGGTGAACGTCGGTCGTCTGGCATCGGGTGCCAAGGCGCTGGCGCCGTGCACGCCCACGGGCTGCTTGATCCTCGCCAAGTCGGTGCGCGCGGAGCTGGCAGGATTGGAGGCGGTGGTGATCGGCCGCTCCAACATCGTCGGCAAGCCGATGGCGCAGCTGCTGCTCGGCGAAAGCTGCACGGTGACGGTCGCGCATTCGCGCACGCGCGATCTGCCGGGCGTGGTGCGACGCGGGGATCTGGTGGTGGCGGCGGTGGGCCGGCCCGAGATGGTGCGCGGCAGCTGGATCAAGCCCGGCGCCATCGTCATCGACGTCGGGATCAATCGCGTACCCGCCGCAGACGGCAAGACACGTCTGGTCGGCGACGTCGCCTACGCGGAGGCGGCCGAGGTGGCGGGCGCGATCACGCCGGTGCCCGGAGGGGTGGGTCCCATGACCATCGCCTGCCTGCTCAAGAACACGCTGGACGCGGCCAAGGCGAAGCCCTGAGCAAGCGCAGGCCGCCACCGGCGCGGATCAGCCCAGGAACGGCAGGCTCACGGCCAGCGTGAAGCCGTTGAGCATGAGCAGGATGCCGAGCAAGCCCAGGCCGCCGCTCATCCACAGCAGCGGAAAGTTGCCGATGATGAGGTGCACGGAGGCGAGCACGATGGCGATCTGCAGCAGCGCCTGGCTCCAGTCGAAATAGGGGTCCTTGCGCAAGGCAACGTCACGCTCCGCCTCCAGCGACTTGCCCCGGGCGAAGAGCTCGTCGAGGCCCTCCTTCTTCACCGGATCGGTGGTGAGGCGTTGTATCTGGGCCCGGTAGTCCTTGATCTTGTCCTCGAACCTGCGCGCGACATCGGCCGGCATGTTGGGCTGGGCGGCGAGCATCAGCTCGAGGTCATCGGCGGCGACGCTGAGCGAGGCGCGGCGAATGTTCTTGGCCTGGAAAAAGGACCAGGTGTTGGCCGCCTCGATGTTGGAGCGGGTAGCATCCTTGGCAGCGTTGCCGCCGCCGACGCCGCATATCGCAAGCAAGACGGCCAGCAGGCCGATGTAGACGCCGATCCACTTGTTGCGCTCCTCGGCGTCGCCCTTCAGGCGCTCGATCACCTCGTCCATGGACATGTTGCGTTCCCCAATGCCTCAGTCCGCCCGCGTCAGGCAACGAGATCACGCCGCTCGGCAACGATGCCCTCGCGCGTCAGCCGATAAATGATCGGAACGCCGGTGCCAAGCTCGCGGGCAACGATCTGCTCGCCGGTGAGACCCTCGAGCTTCATGATGAGCGCACGCAGCGAGTTGCCGTGGGCGACGACGAGCACGTTGCGCCCTCCCGCGATCTCGGGCCAAATCCTGGCCTCGTAGTAGGGCAGAACGCGGGCAGCCGTGTCCTTGAGGCTCTCGCCGCCGGGCGGGGGTACATCGTAGCTGCGGCGCCAGATGTGCACCTGCTTTTCGCCCCACCTCTTGCGCGCATCGTCCTTGTTGAGGCCCGAAAGATCGCCGTAGTCGCGCTCGTTGAGCTTCTGATCCTTGACGGTCGCGAGCCCGGTCTGGCCGAGCTCGGCGAGGATGATCGACAAGGTGTTCTGGGCGCGCTTGAGATCGCTGGTGAAGGCGATGTCGAAGTGGAAGCCCTCGGTCTTGAGGAGGCGGCCGGCCTGCCGGGCCTCGGCGATGCCCTTCTCGGACAGGTCTGGGTCCTTCCAGCCGGTGAACAGATTGAGCTTGTTCCACTCGCTCTCGCCGTGACGCACGAGGACAAGCATGCTGTCTCTGCCCGATCCTCCCATCTTCCGAATTCTCCTGCTGATGGTCCGCGGACGTCTCGCCGCGTCCTGTATCAACCGATGCCGAGCACGTCCATCATGCTGAAGAGGCCGGGCCCTTTGCCGCGCCCCCAAAGCGCGGCCTTGACCGCGCCGCGGGCGAAAATGCCGCGGTCGGCAGCGTGATGCGTCAGCTCGATGATCTCGCCGTCAGCCGCGAGAATAACCCTGTGGTCGCCGACCACGCTGCCGCCTCTGAGCGTGGCAAAGCCGATGTCGCCTCGACGGCGCGCACCCGTATGCCCGTCGCGCACGCGCACGCTGACATCCTCAAGCCTCACCCCGCGGCCCTCGGCGGCGGCGTTGCCCAGCATGAGCGCGGTGCCCGAGGGCGCATCGACCTTGTGACGGTGATGCATCTCCAGAATCTCGATGTCGAAGTCGGCGTCGAGCGCGGCGGCGACCTTGCGTGTGAGGGCGGCGAGCAGATTGACGCCGAGGCTCATGTTGCCGGCCTTGACGATGGTGGCATGCCGGGCGGCGGCTTCGATCTTGGCCTCGTCAGCCGCCTTGAAGCCGGTGGTGCCGACGACATGGACGATGCGGGCGTTGGCAGCCAGAGCGGCGAATTCCACCGAGGCGGCGGGCACCGTGAAATCGAGGACCGCGTCCGCCTTGGTGAACAGCTCCAGCGGGTCGTCGGTGATGGCGACGCCGAGCTTGCCGAGGCCGGCGAGCAGGCCGATGTCCTGTCCGAGTGCGATCGAGCCTTCCTGCTCCATCGCGCCGATGAGCACACATGCTTCGTTGCCGTGAACGGCGCGAATGAGCTCACGGCCCATCCGGCCGGCCGCGCCGGCGACGGCGATCTTCATCCTATCCATGGGAAGGCCCCTTGACGCATCGCTGCCGGTATAGCAACGGCGGATCGCGGACGAAAGGGCAGTGCGCATGGAGAGTGCTTAGCAAATCCTTTCGCAGCCATGATATATGCCCGTTGCCGTGCTGCCAGGGCCGACCCGAAATGCCCAGGGGTAGGCTCGAGAGGAGACGAAGATGCGTGCTCTCCCGCTCGCGATTGCACTTGCCATCATTGCGGGTCCGGCTGCAGCCAGCCCCCTGAAAAGCCTCTACACGACCATCGATCTCAAGGCCTGCAAGCAGGTCAAGCGCCATCAAGACGGGGGGGCTTGGCGTTGTGAGGGGCTGCCCGGCTATCCGGTCTACGTCGCCGAGGGCGATCTTCGCCATTTCGTGAGTGTGGGAGCGGACGCCGAGAAACGACGCGCCGCCAAGCAGACGCTGGGGCCGTTCAACTCGATTTTCGAGCACGGGAGCAACCGTGCAACGATCGAGTGGCGGTTCGTCCGCCAAGCAGAGCGGCAAATCCCCTATGCGACCATTATGCGCTTTCACACCTCCGGCGGCGGTCGCAGGGGCGACGTGCTGGTCGTGTCCAAGGTGACGGAGCGGGAGACCTGTCACGTCGCCTACATCGATTCACTGGCCAACCATGACGCGATTGCCCTTGCGCGGAAGATCGCCGACTCGAAGGCGAGGACATTCGATTGCCGCAACGAGCCGCGCGCAGAAGGTGAGACGGGTCGAAGCCCCATGTGAGTGCGGCAGCCGCCCATCGGCGCCAGTCAGCGCCAGGCGAACGCGACCTTCTCCAGGCGCTCGCCGCCGATCTTGGCGAACGCGCTCGTGATGGGCCGGCCGCCGCGGCGCCAGTAGAAGTCGCAGGCCTGCGTGTTCTCGATGAGCGCCCAGACGATGAGACCATTCAGCTTGCGCATGTCGAGCGCGTGCCTGCAGCCTTCGAACAGCAGCTCGCCGAGGCCGAGGCCCTGGTGTGCGGGATCGAGGTACAATTCGTAGATCTCGCCCTGATAGGGGCCCCGCTGGCGAGAGCTGCCGAGCGTCGCATAGCCGGCGACGGTGCCGGAGACCTCGAGCACCAGCGCCATGTCGCTCGACTTCAACGCGTCACGCCACCATTCCGGCGTGCGCTGGCGGATCATCGTGTCGAGATGCAGGTGCGGGATGATGCCGCGATAGGCGAGCAGCCAGGAGTCCTTGAAGATGCGGGCAAGCGCCTTGGCGTCGCCAGACTTTGCGCTGCGTACGCGTACCTTTGAGCCGGACCCCAACATGACACCACTATAGCGGGTCCATGGCCCCTGAACTCAAGCGTTTTTTTGTCAGCCGAGCGCATCGAACATTTGCCGATATCCCATAGCGGACCGGTCGAAGAGAATGTCGGTGGGGCGCAGCGGGCGGGCGAACGCGAGGCCCTCCAGCGAGCGGCAGCGCGAGAGCGCCACGTAGGCCTGCCCGTGCGCAAACGTACCGCGCCCAAGGTCGATGTACACCTTGTCGAGCGTCAGGCCCTGGCTCTTGTGGATGGTCAGCGCCCAGGCGAGGCGCAACGGGAACTGCCGGAATGTGCCGGCAACCGTCTCGACAATCTTCTCCTCAGCTTTGTCATAAGCGTAGCGCCGGCTCTCCCAGGAGACCTGCTCCAGCTCGTGCTCGTTGCCGTCCACGTCGATCCAAACACGCTTGTCCTCGAGCCGGCAGATGCGGGCGATGGTGCCGTTGACCCAGCGCTTGTCGGGATCGTTGCGCAGCAGCATGACCTTGGCGCCGGGCTTTAGCTCGAGCGTCGCATCCGTGGGGTGGGCGCCCTCGCTGAACTCGCCTGTGACGCCAGCCTGATACGCCCTGGTCGCACCGGGCAGCGCGTTGAGATAAGCCATATTGATGCGCTTGGCGGCGGCGTTGGTCGGTGTCAGGATGACGTAGGGCTCGCCGTCCGAGAGGGTGCGGATCGGATGGACCCGTTCATTGAGGATGGCGAGATCGTCCTCTCCGGCCTCACCCTCGCGAACCCGGTTCAGAACATCCAGCAGCGCCTGGTCACGCTGACGGAAGACGTGGCTGAGCTCGATCAGCGAGGTGCCCGGCGGTTCACGCAGCGCCGGCACGCTGAAGAAGAACGGTCCGCCGTAGGCCGACTCCAGATGCTCCGCCACCTCAGCATCGTTGATCACCGGGGGAAGCTGATGCAGGTCGCCGAACAGGGCGAGCCTGAGGCCGCCGAACGGCTCGCGCGGACGTCCGCGGTTGACGCGCAGCGACTGGTCGATGGCCCACATGAGGTCCGAGCGCACCATCGAGACCTCGTCGATGACGAGGAACTTGAGCCGGCGCATCAGGCGGCCGTTGCGGCTGCGCCGGATGTCTTCCGGCCGCACCAGCCGCGGGGGCAGACCGAAGAACGAATGAATGGTCTGGCCGCCGACGTTGACGGCGGCAAGGCCCGTGGGCGCGAGGATCACCATCTCGTCGGCAACGAGATCCTTCAGGCAGCGCAGCAGCGTCGACTTGCCGGTGCCGGCACGGCCGGTGACGAACAGGTGGCCGTCGCCCTCGCGGAGAAAATCGCGGGCGGTAAGGAACTCGGCCGTGGGTTCGACGCCCGCGGGCCAGGCATCGGAGCGGCTCGATCGTGCGGCAGTGGCGGACGGCAGGGACACGTCGATGGGTTCCGGTCGCGTGGCGCGAGACTGGCGTCACTATATGTGACTCGCGGCCAAAGACAGCCAGTGTCCCCAATCCGAAGTTCGCCCACCTTCGCGGTACCCATGGTCGCGAACTTCGGATTCAAAAGGGACACCAGGTTCCTGTGATTTCCAATGTGGTTTATGGTTCAGAAGTTCCCTCGCAACCTCGCCGCAAAGGCAGGGGAACATCTGAACCATCACACTAAATGCCGCGCCCGCCCGTAACCTCCAGCAACACGCCCGTGCAGTAGGAAGCCTGATCGGAGCAAAGCCAGAGGACGGCTTCGGCGACTTCTTCGGGCGTGCCGCCACGCTGCATCGGCACGAGCGTCTTGAAGCGCTCGATTCGGTCGGGCACGCCCATGCTGGCATGGATTTCCGTGTGAATGAGGCCCGGCCGCACTGCGTTGACGCGAATGCCTTCGCCGGCGAGTTCCTTGGCCAAGCCGATGGTGAGCGAATCGATGCCGCCCTTTGAGAGGCCATAGTCGGTCGCCTCGTTGGCGCCGCCCATCTTGGCTGCGATGGATGACATGTTGACGATGACGCCCCCCTTGCCGCCGAGCCGCGTCGACATGCGCCGGGTCGCCTCCTGGGCCGCGATGAAGGCGCCCGCAGTATTGACCGCCAGCACGCGCTGGAGCTGCGCGAGCGGGATGTCGACGAACCTTGCGGCCTTGCCGACAATGCCGGCGTTGTTGAAGAAGGCGTCGAGGCGTCCGAACCCGGCATCGACGGCCTTGAACAGGCGGGCGATGTCTTCGGGCTTGCCCATGTCGGCCTCGATCGCCAGGGCCTTGCGGCCGAGCGCGTGGATACCGGCGACGACGGCGTCCGCGGCCTCCTGGTTGACGGCATAGCTGATAGCTACGTCGTAGCCGCGCGCAGCCGCCAGCCGCGCCGTCGCCGCGCCGATGCCCCGGCTGCCGCCAGTGATGAGCATGAGCTTGGTCATAATCTTCCCCCTGTTCTATCGGTGCCGGAGCAGGCCTCCTCGGACGACGCTGGTCCCTTGATAGCGCAAGTGTGGGCGGCTGTGTGGGGGGCAGATCCGCTCGGCGCACATCGAGGCGATTTGCGGTCACGCATCTTTGCCGGGCGCGCGAACGCCGGCCTGCCGTTGGGACGGGTTCCGTGATGCGCCGGCCATCCACGCGGCCATGGATGATGATCTGCCACCGGCCCTGCACCGGCGTCAGCGCGAGACGTCGAAGGAGCGGGGCAAGAGCCGCCGGACCGTATTTGCAAGGCGCCCAAGAGCACCGGCTCCTGCACCCGCCGGCCGCGTCCTGAAGTACCGCTGCACCCGATCCAGATGGCCGAGCACCCATGGGCGGCCACATCGCCAGCGCGCGAGACGCCCCGGACTGCGACCCTCCGCTCATGGTTCGAGGGCACCGCCGCAGCGGCCCCCTCGTGAGCCGAGGTGGCGTCATCATCGCACATGCCGAGGTGCCGTTGATAAGGGCCTGCAAGGTGAACGCCCTCACGCGATATTCCAGCGACACGCGCACCTGCGTTGCAATGTGACCTGGCTGCCCGCCTGCGCGGGAATGACGTCAGATGGGGTAACCCGGGTGCCCCACCCACAAACGTCACCCCCGCGAAGGCGGGGGCCCAGGTCACCGGGCCGCACGGGCCATGCGCGCCGCAGATCACCCCCGCGGCCGCGTGCGCCATTCCAGCGACACGCGCACCTGCGCTGCAATGTGATCTGGCTGCCCGCCTACGCGGGCATGACGTCACGTGAGGGGCCCCTTCCGGCTCGAACGGTCCTCCGTGGTGAGCCTGTCGAACCACGGCCGGCGTGGCCGCCCTTCGACAAACTCAGGGCGGAGTAGGGTGCGCGACGATCCTCCGTGGTAACCAGGTCACCGGGCCGCGCGGGCCACATCCGCCGCAGATCACCCCCGCGGCTGCGCGCGATATTTCAGCGACACGCACACCTGAGTTCAGACGTGATCTGGGTTCCCGCCTCCGCGGGAATGACGCCAGTGTGTGCGCACCCCACCCACCGGCGCCTCCAGCACGTGTCGAAGACGCGCCCTCTGGCACGATGGCGGGGGCCCAGGTCACCCGGCCGCATGGACCACATCCGCCGCAGATCACGACCGCGGCCGCGGCGGCATTTCAGCAGCGCGCACACCTGGGCATTTCGGTTGAAACGCTCCTCCGTGGTGAGCC
>WBUN01000024.1 GCA_008933705.1 Hyphomicrobiaceae bacterium | reverse complement strand
CCTCCTGATAGCTCCTCGCGCCCTGGCTGGCACGGCTCGCATACTCGAAAGGCACTGCTACTCCTTGAGGTCGGAAAGCTCCGACCAATCGAATTCCTCGCCGCAGAAGGGGACGAAGGCGAGCTTGGTGCGGCCCATGGTGATGACATCCATCGCCTCAAGCTTCACCGCGCCCGTCGGCTTCTTGTCGTTGACGGCGACGATATTGGTCTTGGAGAGGTTGGGCACGAACAGGAACGAGCGGTCCATCGAATCGTAACGGATGTAGGCCTGCTCCTCGGAGGAGATGGTGTCGTCGCCGAAGTCAATGGGGATGCGCTGGGTCTTGCTGCGGCCGACGGCATTGTTGCCTTCGAAGATCGGCCGGAACGCACCGAGGCCCTGGCCTGCGACCACGACGAGCCAGCCCACCACCGGGTCCTGATGGAAGGTTGCCGTCACGGTCTTGGGCTTGCCGCGGATGACCTGGGTCTTGGGTGCCTCCGCTGCCGGCGTCGCCGCGGCCTTGGCGGTGACCGCAGGCGCACGCACGGCGCGCGTCGTTGGTTCGCCGGCCTCGAAGTGCGCACGCGTGGGCGCCTTGGCCTCGCGCAGCGCGTCGGCCGCGCTCATCTGCTGGGCTGGAACGGTAGGCATGTCGGGCGCGCGAGATGCTTGCGCCGTCGGTGCAGGTGCGGCCGCCGGAGTCGGTTTCGGCGGCTCGACGGCAGCAGTTTTCGGCAGCACGTCGGTGCGCTCGCCGACCGTGATTTCGCCGGAACGGTCATCGCGGCTGGCCGCATTCAGTGCATCGCGCAGCGAGCCCAGGATGCGATTGGGGATGGACGCGGATGCCGGCGCTGGCTGGCCGCTCCCCGGGCGCTTGTCGTCTTTCATGTCGCTCTCCCTTTGTCCGGGGCCGTCGGCCCTTCAAACCGGAACGCTCGCAAATGTCATGCGTGCCTTGCCGAGCTCGATCACGTCGCCGTCGGCGAGCTGCGCCTGTGCCGTTCGCTTGCCGTTGATGCGCACGCCGTTACCCTCCCGCCCGCTCAGGTCGGTGATGACGAACTCCGAGTCCTCTGTGCGGCGGATCACGGCGTGATAGCGGTGCACGGAGGCGTGCGGCAAGGCAATTTCGTTGTCCTTGTGGCGGCCGATGCGGACCATCTCGCCCGCGATCGGACGCGCGCCCATGGCCTCTCCCTCGATGGAAAGCCACGCCTGGGCGGGCCAGGCCGGCACATCGGGGCCGGGGCGCGGCCCCCGTGTCCACTCCACGGCTGCCGGCCGACGGGCGAGCCGCCATGAAGCTGTGCGCGCCGCCCGGTGCACGGCGAGCGAGACGAGCGCCACCGCCGGCAGCAGCACGATGGCGGAAAGCACCACCACCAGTGCCGGTACGCGCCGATAGCCGTCCTCCAGCACGGCCACGCCATGCGCAACCGCTGACGCGAGGGCCCGCCACTGCTCGTATATCGATTGTGCGTCGGCCGCGCCGGCGATGCCAGGAACCGGGATCTCGGCATGCGCGACGCACGCAAAGGTCATCGCACCTGGGAGGGCGACTGCAAGCAGCACGGCAGTAGTATTCACGGGCGGCATTCCCAAATCATGTTGCAAAATCGTGACGGACCATGAGGGCAGGAACATGGCCGGCAAGGCCGCAGGAAATGCCATCTACAGCCGCTCGATCCTGCACAATATCGAGCGCCCTCCTCATCACGGCGGGACGCAGAGTATACGGACAAAGCGATTGTGACGCTTGGCTGCAAACGCTAAAGTCGTCGTCACCCCAGCATATTGTGGGGGACCCGTCTTGTTGTAGGAGATTGCCATGTTGTCATTGCGTAGCTTGATCGTTGCCGTTCTGCTTCTTGCCGGTGCAACGCTGTCGCAGGGGGCCAGCGCCGCCGGTCCGGGAGAGGTCTGCGGCGGTTTCACGGGGGAACGGTGCGAGAGGGGTCTGTGGTGCGATCCCTTCCCGGGCACGTGCGGCGGCCTGTTCGCCGGCGTCTGCGTGAAGCCGTCACCGATTTGCACCAGGATCTATCGGCCGGTCTGCGGCTGCGATGGACGCACCTATTCCAATGACTGCGTGCGCCGAGCCCGCAAGGTTGGCAAGCTCCACGACGGTAAGTGCTGATCGGCGCTGGCAAATCGCGGCGACCATTGGCATCACAAGCACGGACCGAGCGGTCCCGTGTGGCCGCTCGAGCCCATCGTGTTGCCACATTATTGCCTGCACTCTAGCCTTGTTCCGTTCGCACTTGCGGCCGGAGCTGCCGGCGCGGCATCAGCGCAAGGAGGCCACCATTCGTGCGGGACGATGAGCCCCCCGCGTGCTCGTACCCGTGGGCCGTAATGGGGAAGGCGATGCAGCCCAAGCCGGCGTCCAACAACCTGCTGGCTCTGCCAGACGGGACGGAGCTTGTTGGCGACTTCCGGATCAAGCGGGTGCTCGGTGCCGGTGGCTTCGGCATCACCTATCTCGCCGAGGAGGTGGCGCTCGCCCGCCTCGTCACCATCAAGGAGTATTTCCCCGCCGACTTCGCCGCGCGCAACGGCGCGGTCGATGCCTCGCCACGCTCGCAGGAATGCTCCGTCGACTATAAATGGGGGCTCGACCGCTTCATCGAAGAGGCGCAGACGCTGGCGCGCTTCGTCCACCCCAACATCGTGCGCGTCTACCGCTACTTTCGTGCCAACAATACCGGCTACATGGTGTTGCATTTCGAGGAAGGCGGCAGCTTCAAATCCTGGCTGAAGGGTCTCAAGCGCGCTCCGCGACAGGCGGAGCTCGACGCCATAATCGCCCCGCTGCTCGATGCCCTCGATGTCGTGCACAAGGGCAATTTCCTGCACCGTGACATCGCCCCAGACAACATCATCATCCGCAAGGACAGCTCGCCGGTCCTGATCGATTTCGGCTCGGCGCGCGGTGAGATCGCTTCCCACTCCAAGACCGTGAGCGCGCTCGTCAAGCCCGGCTACAGCCCCTACGAGCAGTACGCCACCAATAGCCGCCAGCAAGGCCCTTGGACCGACATCTACGCTCTCGGCGCCACGCTCTATCATGCGCTCGCCGGCAAGCGTCCGCCCGATAGCCCGTCGCGCATGGTCAATGACGAGTACGTACCGGCGCGGGAGGTGGCGCTCAGCGCCTATCGCTCCACATTTCTCGCCGCCATCGATAAAGCGCTCAGGCTCGAGGTGACGGAGCGGCCTCAATCCATCGCCGAATGGCGCAGCGCGCTGCTGGCTCCGGAGCCCAAGCGTGAGCGCGCTCGTCTCGGCCTTCCGCTCGGACGCAAGCGCACCGCCGAGGTGCGCCCCGAGCAGGCCCCGGCCAATGACGTCACGCAACCGTTGGCGCCGGCGGAGCCCAAGAGCCTCGTGCCCGCACCGCCGGATGCGCCGCAGCCGAAGGGTCAGCTTCTTGATTTCATCGAGGCATTGAAGAAGCAGCGCCCGCCCATCTTGGCGCCACGCAAGAAGGCTGCACCCGAGCCCAAGGCCGACGCCAAGCCGAAGGCTGAGGCCAAGCCCGAACCGAAGAAGAAGGCCGCTGATCGGCCGGCCGCCGTTCTGTCAGAGCCGCGCGATGCTCCTTCCACCGCGCATCCCGGCCCTGCTCCGAAGAAGTTCGCGCCGGCGGCTAAGAACGCGGCGAAGCCGGTTGCGGCTGCGCGACGCGCCCCGCCGCGACCACGCCGCGTCAAGTCGTGGGGCCTGCCGTCGCGCTCATGGCGCTCGCTCGCCTTCAAGCTGCTGGTCGGCATCGGCATCGCCAGCCTGGCGGTCGCCTACCAGGAAAAGCTGCCGCACTATGAAGGTCGCGGCGCCACGGTGGTTTCGAGCCAGTCAGCAGATCTGGCGCAGGTGCCGCGACTCGTCGGCCACAAGGGTGCCGTCACGGCGGTGGCGAGCGGCGATCAGGGCCGTTGGATCGTGTCCGTCGGCAGCGATGGCACCATGCGGGTCTGGAACGCGGGCTCCGGCGCGCTGGTGCGTACCATCGAGCTGGACGAGGGGCCTGCGACCGCCTTTGCCGTCGATGACCGGCGGGCGCTTACCGGCCACAAGGCGGGCGCCGTCGTGCTGTGGGACCTCGAGCGGGCGGAGAAGATCGGCGTGTTTCAGCAGCGCGAAGCGCCGGTTACGGCGGTCGCATTCACCGGCGATCCAAATCGATTTGCCGCAGCAAGCCTCGACGGCACCGTTGTGTTGCTGGACGAGCGCGCGCCATCCGCGCCGGCTGATGTCCTTGAGGATCAGGAGGCCGCGGCGCAGCTCATCTCCGCCGCGCGCGCCAGCGGGCTCATGGTCTCCAGCGGCCAGGACCGTAGCGTCAGGCTCTGGCGTATCGAGACGCACAGCCGGCTGCGCACATGGCGCGGTCAGTCCGAGGGCATCACGGCTCTCGACATAGCGCCCGGAGGCCGCGCGATTGCCGGCGGCGGCGCCGATGGCTCAATCCGTCTGTGGTCTGCCTACTCCTCGCGCCTGCAGCGCTCCTTGCGGGCCCATGAGGGAAGGGTCGCCGCGCTGTCCTTCGCGCCGGGCGACCGCCTGCTTGCCTCGGCCGGTGAGGACGGGGTCGTCAAGTTGTGGAACCTGCGCTATGGGCGTACCGCCCGCGTCTTCCGGGGCCATGCGGGGCCGGTGCGCGCGGTCGGCTTCACCGCCGATGGCCGGCGGCTCATCTCCGGCGGGCAGGATGGCATCATCCGAGTCTGGAGCACGCTGCCCGCGCCGCGGGATTGACGGCTCAGGCTACCGCAGCAGCGCCCAGGTCGCTGCGTCGCAGATCGGAGCCGATGATGCCGTCGCCGAGCAGCTTCTTGATGTGGCCGATGCGCTGATAGCGGACACCCTCGAACTCTTCGAGCTTGAGCGCGCTGGAGCGATAGGCGGCGTAGAGCTGCTCGGCGCCCTTCTTGGCATCCCACGTGGGCTGGAACGCCGGCAGCACGCGCCGTATCTTGTCGCAATTGACGCGGTAGTTGCGCGTGTCGGGCCCCGCATCCACCGCATATTCGATCTCGCAGCCGGGCACCACGCCAGCCACGATCTCGGCAAGGTCGCGGATGCGATAGTTGTGCGCCGTCTGGCCGACGTTGAAGGCTTCGTTCGACACGGCCTCGATGGGTGCTTCGAGGGCCGCCAGGAATGCGCGCGAGATGTCCTCGATATGCACGATCGGCCGCCACGGTGAACCGTCCGATTTCAGGTGGATCTTGCCGGTCGTCACGGCCCAGGCCACGAGATTGTTGAGGACGATGTCGAAGCGCATGCGCGGCGATACGCCGTACGCCGTTGCCGGCCGCAGGGAGGTCGGGGCGAAGTCCTTGCTCGCGAGCGCTCTGAGCTCGAGTTCGGCCTTCACCTTGGCGGCGCCGTAAGGCGTCACCGGAGCCAGCGGCGCCGTTTCGTCCAGCATGTCGTCGCCGGCCGAGCCGTAGTTGCTGCACGAGGAGGCGAACAGGAAGCGTCGCACACCGGCTTTCTTGGCCATGGTCGCAGTGCGGATCACCGCTTCGTGGTTGATCTCGAAGGTGATGTTCGGGTTGAGGTTTCCGAGCGGATCGTTGGAAAGCGCAGCCAGATGGATCACCGCGTCGAAACCCTTGAGATCGTCGACCTCGATGTCCCGCGTGTCCTTCTCGATGGCAGGGACCTCGGCAATGGCGCCGCCCTCAGGATACGTGCAGCGGCGGTAGAGGTCGGTGTCGTAGCCGACGACTTCGTGGCCGGCGTTCAGCAGCAGAGGCGTCATCACGGTTCCGATGTAACCCCTGTGACCGGTCACAAGCACGCGCATCGGCATAGTCTCCTCTGATCCAAATGAAGCGAGGCTTCGTCCTCGCGGGGCCGCTCAGGTGCGGGGGTGCCTCTATCGCGACGAACGACGTCGCTCTCCGCCGCCCCAGTCTTATGCGGTCGGGTCTTGCTTTGGCGACCGGAGCCGGTCCCGAAGGTTAACCATGCAGGGAGCGCCCCTGCAGCACGTTTACCAAACCGGGCGATGGCAGCCGCCGCTTCGTTGATCGTTCATGCCGCGGCCCCGACAATACGCAAGGAATGCGGCGAGCACTGCGGGTTCATATCAGGGGGATGCCATGAGCGTTGCGCCAGTCGAGAGCGGTGCGCAGGAGCGGATGTCGGCTGCCTCCGGTGCAGCCCCGCCGGCAGCCAAGCCGCAGATGGCCTTCGATTTGTCCAAGCGCTTGAGCGTCCGTGCGCATCAGATCATTCCCGGCGGCGCGCACACCTACGCCAAGGGCGACGACCAGTATCCCGAGCTTGCACCCGGCTTCATCGCGCGCGGCAGCGGCTCGCACGTCTGGGACGTGGATGGCAACGAGTTCATCGAGTACGGCATGGGCAATCGTGCCGTCGGTCTCGGCCATGCCTATCCGGCCGTCGTCGACGCCGTGATGCGCGAGCTGGCGAAGGGCTGCAACTTCACGCGCCCCGCCGGCATCGAGGTCGAATGCGCCGAGCAGCTTCTGCGCATGATCGACGGCGCCGAGATGGTCAAATTCTGCAAGGACGGCTCGACGGTCACCACCGAGGCCCTGCGCCTTGCCCGGGCCGCGACCGGTCGCGATCTCGTCGCCTGCTGCGGCGATCATCCCTTCTTCGCCACGCACGACTGGTTCATCGCCACAACGCCCATGAATGCCGGCATACCGCAAGCAGTCAGGCAGCTCACGCTCACCTTCAAGTACAACGACGTCGGCAGCATTCGCGCGCTGTTCGAGCAGCACCCCGGCGCCATCGCCGCCCTCATCCTGGAGCCGGCGAAGTATGCAGATCCCGACGCGGGGTTCCTGCACGAGGTGCGGCGCCTGTGCCATGAGAACGGCGCGCTCTTCATCCTGGATGAGATGATTACGGGTTTCCGCTGGCACAACGGCGGTGCCCAGAAGCTCTACGGGATCGTCCCCGACCTCAGCTGCTTCGGCAAGGCGCTGGCCAACGGCTTCTCGGTGTCGGCGCTGGCCGGCAGGGGCGATTTCATGCGTCTCGGCGGCCTGGACCACGATCGCGAGCGCGTCTTCCTGCTTTCGACCACGCACGGTGCCGAGACGCACGCACTGGCTGCGGCCATCGCCAACATGAAGGTCTACGAGACCGAGCCCGTCATCGAGCACCTCTACCGCCAGGGCGAGCGACTCAAGAGCGGCGCCATGCAGGTCGTTCGCCGCCACGGCCTTGACAGGTTCGTCTCCATCGACGGCAAGCCGTGCTGCCTCGTCTACAGCACCCGCGACACGTCCGGTGCGCCGTCGCAGGCCTTCCGCAGCCTGTTCCTGCAGGAGACGATCCGGCGCGGCATCCTCGCCCCTTCCCTGGTGGTGGGGTATACGCACTCGGACGCCGATATCGATCGCACCATCGAGGCCATCGACGGCGCGCTGGGTGTTTACGCCAAGGCCCTCGGGGATGGTGTGGAGCGCCACCTCGTCGGCCGGCCCTCCAAGATCGTCTTCCGTCGCTACGCCTGAAATATGGGACCTTGGCGTCCGTCGGCGTGCGGAATCTCGCCGTAATGTCGTTCTAGCTCAGTTACTTGAGGTCGGGGGGAATGCCTCGCCGGCCGGGTGGTGCGCGAAGGGGGCTCTCTCTGCGCACGCTCATGCGTTCCGGAGCCAGGACGGTTGATGCGTAGTCTGCGCTGGGCCCGCCGTTGCTGCCACGCCGCACCGTCGCGTGCGGGCATGACGCGGCTGTGCGCAATCCTTTGCCTGCTCATCGCGGCAGGCGCCACGCTCGCCGTCTCTGGCGCCCCCTCGGCTTGGGCTGCCGACGTCATCAGTGCCATCGAGATCGCCGGCAATCGCTCCGTCGGTCCGGAGACCGTCCGCTCCAGGTTGCTCGTCTCCAAGGGCGGTCCCTACGACGCCGCCAAGGTCGACCAGTCCTTGAAGGCATTGTTCGCGACCGGCCTGTTCTCCGACGTGCGCATCGACCGCCGCGGGACCGTGCTCGTCGTAACGGTGGTGGAGAACCCGGTTGTCGGCGCCATCTCCTTCGAAGGCGCGAGCGCGATCGACAAGACCAAGCTCGAGGCGCAGGTGCAGCTCAAGCCGAAGATGCGGTTCACCGAGGCTAAGGCGCACGCTGATGCCGTGCGCCTGCGAGAGCTGTATCGGCGGCAAGGGCGCCTTTTGACCACTGTCGAGCCCAAGACCGCCGATCGCGGCAGCGGCCGAGTCGACGTCGTGTTCGTCATCGCGGAAGGCCAGGTGACCAAGATCGACGCCATCACCTTCGTCGGCAACCGCTCATTCACCGACGCTCAGCTGCGCGATGTCATCTCCACCAGCCAGTCCGGTTGGTTCGATATCCTCAAGTCTGCGGCATTCTATGATCCCGAGCGCATCGACCATGACAAGGACCTGTTGCGCCGCTTCTATCTGAAGAACGGCTTCCCCGACGCGCGTGTGCCTAGCGCCGAAGCGGTCAAGAACGCGGACGGAACGGGATACACGGTCACCTTCTCCGTCGAGGAAGGCGATCGCTTCTCATTTTCGCCGGCAACTGTCGAATCGAGCTTGCCCGGGGTCGACACGGCGGCTCTCGAAGGCCTTGCCGAGGTCAAGCCCGGCGCCCGCTACAGCGAGGAGGCGATCTCCAGATCGGCTGAGCAGATGACGCTGGCGCTGAGCGAGCAGGGCAAGCCGTTCGCTCGGGTGCGCCCTGTGCCGGTGCGCGACGTCGCTGCCCACACGATCGGCGTGAAGTTCCGCATCGACGAGGGCCCGCGCGTTTATGTCGAGCGCATCGACATCGTCGGCAACACCAGGACCAAGGATACCGTCATCCGCCGCACGTTTCGCGTCGCCGAGGGCGATGCCGTCAACGCCGTGCTTCTGGAGCGTGGCCGCCAGCGGGTGAAGGCGCTCGGCTTCTTCAAGAGCGTGGCCCTGAAGCACAAGACGGGCTCCGTGCCCGACCGTGCGGTGGTGACGCTCGAAGTCGTCGAGGACGACACCCGCGAGCTGTCCTACGGGGTCGGCTACTCGACCTCCGAAGGTGTGGTAGGCGACATCTCGCTCACCGAGCGGAATCTGCTCGGCAATGGCCAGTGGCTGCGCGTCAAGCTCGCTGGCGGCGAGAAGAGGCTGCAAGCCGATATCGGCTTCACCGAGCCGCGCTTTCTCGGCACGGACCTCTCGGCCGGTTTCGACCTGCTCTACAAGGACGTCGACTACACGAGGCAGGCTTCCTACAAAAGCCGCAAGGTCGGCGGAGACGTGCGTTTCGGCTATCCGATCAACGACCAGTGGTCCGCCAGCGTCAACTACACGCTGGTGCGCAACCAGATCTACGACGTGGGCCCCAGCGCCTCGGCTGCAATCCGCGAGGCAGCCGGATATCCGGGTGCCGCGTCCAATGCCTACTACACATCCTCGGTTGGCTACGGCATCATCTACGACACGCGCGACAGCAAGAAGGCGCCTTCATCGGGCGTCTACTACACCCTGACGCAAGATCTAGCAGGGCTCGGCGGCGATGTCCGCTACATCCGTTCCGTCGGCGACGCGCGGGTCTACTACCCGGTCAGCGAGGGGATCACTGGCGTCGGCCGTGCCGCCGGCGGCATCATTTCCGGATGGGGTGGGCAGGACGTGCGCCTGCTCGATCTGTTCTACAGGGGCAGCGAGTCGGTGCGTGGCTTTGCGCCCGCCGGTCTCGGGCCGCGCGACATGCTGAGCGCCAACAGGGACGCGCTCGGCGGCAAGATGTTCTACGCCACGACGGCCGAGGTGCTGTTCAACATTCCGGGTGTGCCGCAGGACATCGGCCTGCGCGGCGCCGTCTTCATCGACGCCGGTTCCATCTGGGGTGTCAACAATACGGCCGCATCCCTGCCGGGCCTTGCCGGCAACACGCCGGCCATGCGCGCTTCTGTCGGCACCGGGCTGGCGTGGGCCTCGCCCATCGGCGCGCTCCGTGTCGACTACGCCTATCCGATCCTCAAGCAGTCATCCGACAAGACGCAGCCGTGGAGTTTCGGCCTGTCGCCCTTCTGATCGGTGGATTGGCCGCTTGTCGGCGCCGCCCGCTGACTGCCGCTCATCGTACGGCCTGAAGCAGGCGGAGCCGTTCGGCAGCTTCCGCCGCGCCGAGTTCGCGCGCCCTCTCGTACCACTTGCGCGCCGCGTCGACATCGGGCTGCAGGCCGATGACCTTGAGCTTGGCGAGCTCGTTGGGATCGTACGTCGCGGCAAGAGCGACCGCGCTCTGCGACAAACCGGCTTCGGCGGCCTTCTCGAAGAACTTGCGGGCTGCATAAACGCTGCCGCGTTCCAGTTGCTCCTGGCCCTTGGCGTGCAGGCCAAGCGCCCGTTCGCGCTCAGCAGGCGAGAGCAAGGGAACGGCAGGCGCGTTCGCGGCCGGCGTTGGTTGTGAGCTTGCCGGCGCGGGGGGCGCACCGATGGACAATATCGTCCTTGCCTCGGCGAGCACCGTGCCCTCGATGCTCACAAGGCTTACGGTGATTTCCGAGGAACCCTGCAGCCCCACCGGCAGGATGACGTTCAAGCCGGGCAGTGCTGCCAATGGTACGGCCCAGGCCCCCGGCGCAACGGCATAGCCATCGGATAAGGATGCCGCCAACGGCAGGCCGCGCACGCGAACGAAGCTGTTCTTCGGTGGCGTCGCCTGGGAGCTGATCTGGATGGGCAGCCGCGTCTTGGAGGCAGGCTGCGCATGCACGATCGCCGCCACGACGAGGACGTCGCGCGTGCCCTGCTGCGCCTGCGCGAGGCGAATCCAGCCTGCAGGCCCGCCACCCGAAGCGGCCATCAGAGCCACGCCGAGTGCAGTCGTTAGGACAAACGCAACGCCGCCGCGAAACAGCCGTGCGCCGCTCACCAGCGTCCACGCACGCCGTTCGTTGCAGCTTCCCCCGGACGTGTAATCTGGCCCCTTCAGCAGCGTCGCCTTCCCTTGTTGCGCCTGCGGCAGTTCACTGCCGTTTTTGTTGTCTGCTCCATTCGAGGAATTGCTGGAACAGCCGCTCCTGCTCGGCCTGACTGTTCGGCGCCGCGCGGGCTGCCTGCGTGCGTGCGAGCGCGGGATCTATGTTGACGCGTGCCGCAGCAATCCTGTCGACCATCTCCTGCGCGGGCGGGAAGCGCGTCCAGCCGGGGATGGTTCCCGCCAGATTGATCTGCTTCCATCCGGGCTGGAACGGCGACTGGCGCAACTTGTCGAAGCGATTGAACAGATACTCGACGAAGCGCACGCACCGGCGATAGCGGTCCGTGTCCGGCTTCCAGTTGTAGACCGCGAGAAGAGCGGACACGGAGATGGTCTGGATGGTCTGGCCTTGCGGTATCAGGTTCGGATAGTCCGCAGACGTCAGCTCGGCCGGAACGTAGTAGTCTGCGAACTTATCGGAGAACTCGATCGGCAGGAAATGAAAGCCCGGCTCGGGCTTGAACTTGGCGAACAGGTCGTTCGGCTTGCCGACGACATGCACGATGCCGGCAAGCTCGCCCCTGCGCATGGCCTCGAGCGCAAGCGCATTGTTCTGGAACACCCTTTCGACCTTGATGCCGAGGCGGTCGAAGACGATGCCGCCGGTATAGTTGGCGGCGCTGCCGACGGTGTTGAAGCCAACCTTCTTGCCGGCCAGATCCTGGATGGTCTTGATTTCGGGCCGCACGTACAGGTGGAACTCACCCTGGAACATGGGGATGACGTAGTTGACCCGACGCTCGATGCCCGGGATCTTCTCGACGTTCTTGAAATGATCCAGCACATCGGCATAGGTGATGCCGAAATCCACGCCCTTCAGATAGATGAGGTCGGTGACGTTGCCGACCGCCCCGTAGGTCACGATTGGCAGGACACGGAGGTTGTCGCCGTCGTCGAGAGCTTTGCCGAGGTCGGCGGCATACTTGGAGAAGGTGCCCTCGAGCAGTCCGCCGGCAACGCCCACCGTCCAGTTGTTGATGCGCGCCGCCCTGGCGGTCTCGTCCTCGGTTATGGGCTTGTTGGGTATGGGTTGCGCACGTCGCGGCGCCGCCTGGGCAAGGATCAACGCATCCGATTGTGCCGCAGCCGGTAGCGAAGGCAGCAGGGCCGCGATCAGGCAGAAGCATGCGACGGCGAAACGAACCACTCTGAACCTCCCTCTCACTCCGAACGCCCTTGGCACCTCAGGCTGTTCCCGCGGTGTGGCTTCTTGTTCATGGGAGCGGCGTGGGACGGCGGAAATGCGACGGCTTCGGCATCGAAGCGCCGTCATGCAAACCGAGTTCCACGCAACCCCAGGCGCACAATACTTTTTCTCCGCTATCTTGCAAACAAATTCAGGCAGAAGATCATGGCCTTGGTAACCGCAGCCTGCGACTTTTTGGGGCAGATCGGATAGTGCACGGACAGTCGGTGCGAGGCCTGTGGACAAGGAAGCGGCTGCCTTCGGAGGCTTTCCCTAAGGCTGCCACTTCTGCCGCGGCTCGCCTGCGGCTTCGGACGCGCTACGGGCCTTCTCCTGGGCCTTGCCGATTTCCCGGGCCAGGGCGTTCAGCACCTCCTTGACGCCCAGCCCCGAGACGGCCGACAGCATGAGCGGCTTCTTGCGCGCGGCGGCCTTCAGCGCTACTGCCTTTTCCGCAAGGCTCGCCTCGTCAAGGGCATCACACTTCGTCAGTGCAACGATCTCCTTCTTCCTCTCGAGGCCTGCGCCGTAGGCCTTAAGCTCTGCGCGCACCGTGCGGTAGGCGCCAGCTATGTCGTCTGCCGTCGCATCCACCAAGTGCAGCAACACGCGGCAGCGCTCGACATGGCCGAGAAAGCGCGTACCGAGCCCTGCGCCTTCGTGGGCGCCCTCGATCAGCCCTGGAATGTCGGCCAGTACGAAGTCGGTCGCCGGCGTCCGCACGACACCGAGGTTGGGGTGCAGGGTCGTGAACGGATAGTCCGCGATCTTGGGCTTGGCGGCGCTTACGGTTGCCAGGAACGTCGACTTGCCGGCGTTCGGCAGGCCGATGATACCGGCGTCAGCGATGAGCTTGAGTCGCAGCCAGACAGTCAACTCCTGGCCCGGCTCTCCCGGATTGGCGCGGCGGGGCGCCTGATTGGTTGACGACTTGAAATGAGCGTTGCCGAAGCCGCCATTGCCGCCCTTGGCCAAGCGCGCGCGCTCTCCCGGCTTCATCAGCTCGGCAAGCAGCGTCTCCTGGTCCTCGGCGTAGACCTGTGTACCCGGCGGCACCGCGATGACGACATCGGCGCCCCCGGCGCCGGCGCGATTCTTGCCCATGCCGCCAGTGCCGTTCTTGGCCTTGAAATGCTGCTGGTAGCGATAGTCGATCAGCGTGTTGAGGTTGGCGACGCATTCCACCCACACGTCGCCACCCTTGCCTCCGTCGCCGCCGTCGGGTCCGCCGAACTCGATGAATTTCTCGCGACGGAACGACACTGCGCCGGGGCCGCCGTCCCCCGAGCGGATGTAGATTTTCGCCTGGTCCAGAAACTTCATGGGTACTTCCGCCGTCTCAGGACGCGCCGAAAAGGCTCAGCCACGCGCGCCAGCGTGGCCTTGACGCCGGCTCGGTCGCCAGGGCCGGCATCACTATCGACGCGCGCTTGCGGTCGAGACGGTAGGTGACAACCTCGACGTCGCACCCGCGGGCCTCGCAGGCGATCAGGCCGCGTCCGGTCGGCTCGAAGCCGAGCTTGGCCAGCACTCGCCCAGAGGCAGGATTGTCGATGAAGTGTGCTGAGGAGAATCCCGGCAGGCTCCGATCCCTGAGGCCGCGCCGCACCACGGCCTCTGCCGCTTCGGTGGCGTAGCCTCTGCCCCACCACGCCCTGCCGAGCCAGAAGCCGAGTTCGGCCACGCCCGACGCCCGGCGATAGTAACCGACGCCGCCGATCAGCCTCCCCTCGCGCTCGATGGCGAAACGCACCTCTCCGCGCGCCGGCTCGAGCCAGCCCGCGGCTTGGCTTTCGACGAAGGGAAAAGGGATGTCGCTCGTCATGGAGGCCACCGCCCAATCGCCGGCGAGCCGCGTGAACGCCGGCGCATCGGTGCGCCGAAAGGGGCGCAAGCTCAGGCGTTCGGTTTCGAGCTTGGACATGAGCACAGCAGAGCCGAGGCCCGATGGCTCCGTCAATCCCCTTGGGCGGCAGCAGGCCGCTGCGGCACGTTGCAAATTGGAACGGCGACGGGGAGATGGCGGCCCATCTCCCCGTAATGATCCCGCGGCTGGAGCCTGAAGGACGCGGCTGCCCTATTCTGCGGCGCCGGCCTTTTCCGTCGGCTTGACCGAGATGTAGATGCGGCCGTTGCTCTTGGTGGCAAACTCCACATGCCCTTCGGCCTTGGCGAACAGCGTGTGGTCCGTGCCCATGCCGACATTGGCGCCGGGGTGCCACTTGGTGCCGCGCTGGCGTGCCAGGATGTTGCCGGCAAGCACGTGCTCACCACCATACTTCTTGATGCCGAGGCGTCGCCCGGCTGTATCGCGGCCGTTGCGTGAAGAGCCGCCTGCCTTCTTGTGTGCCATCTCACCTGTTCCTTAAGCTCGAGGCCGGCCGCGCTCAGGCGCCGATGATTTCCTTGATGCGCACCGTCGTCTGCTCCTGACGGTGGCCGCGCTTGCGGCGCGAATTCTTGCGCCGGCGCTTCTTGAAGGCGATGACCTTGGGCGCGCGCCCCTGCTCGACCACCTCGGCGGTGACCTTTGCACCGGAGATCATCGGCTTGCCGATCTTGGGCTCGCCGGACCCTGCCAGCATCAGCACTTCGGTGAACTCCACCGTCGATCCGGCGTCGCCAGCGATCTTTTCGATCGTCAGGACGTCCTCGGTGGCCACACGATACTGCTTGCCGCCGGTCTTAATGACAGCGTACATCTTTGATTTCCTTCGAAATTTCTTGCCCCGCGCCACGGCGACGGGCGGCATCGCGCGCCGGCTGATACGGCAGCCGCGCCCAATTGCGGCGCAATATCATCGACTAGGCCGCCAAAGTCAACGCGGGAAGCGCCGGTTGCAGCGGCGCCCTCCTTGCGAGGGCCCAAGCCAGACTGGTGGGGGACCCAGCAAGCCTCTGCCCCTGTTGCTCAGCGGTGCCCCATCCGCCTGCCGCCGCGCCGGCCTGTGCGCCCTGCAGGAGCGTTCTTGGTCCTGACTTGCCCTCGCAGCGCGCTTCCCCTATGAGGTCGCACCCGCTGCGGCGTCGGTGTCACGAGCGCCGGGCGCAAACGATCCGTTTCAGCCACGCGTTTCACGGATCGCGCTTGCTTCGGAGAGGTGGCTGAGTGGTTGAAAGCACCGCACTCGAAATGCGGCATACTCGCAAGGGTATCGTGGGTTCGAATCCCACCCTCTCCGCCAATACTGTTGCTGTCCGGCCCGGAGACATGGCGACAGTTTGTCCCTGAGACACAGGTAGCGCGCTGGCACTCGGCGCTGCCGGAAAATTCCTTGATCGCTGTCAATGCCCTCGGGCCTTGAGAACGCTTGATGAGGGGTACGCAGCCGTGAGGGCCCCGCACCTTGAACAAGCCGATCAAACCGCAGCAGCTCTTGAGGATCGAGAAGGTGCTGGGCCTGGGCTCAACGAGCCAGCACCCCTCGCGCCGCCGGTTGGCGATCTTCGGCGCCGTTGGCATCGCCCTTCTGACGATCTCGCTGTGGCTCGTCTTGTCCAGCCGGTCGGCGGCTACGGTGCGCTATACGACGGAGCCCGCCACGCGCGGCGACCTGACGGTGGTCGTCACGGCCACTGGCTCCGTGCAGCCCACGAACCAGGTCGACATCTCGAGCGAGCTCTCGGGAACGGTGCGCAAAGTCAATGTGGATTTCAACAGCGAGGTCAAGGTCGGGCAGATCTTGGCGGAGCTCGACACCGACAAGCTGGTTGCCACCGTGGAAAGCTCGCGGGCCCGGTTGACGGCCGCCGAGGCCAAGGTGGAGGAGGTCGAGGCGACGCGGCTCGAGAAGCAGCGGGACCTGACGAGAAAGACGGAGCTGGCAGAGCGAAAAGTGATTTCAGTGCTCGACCTCGATACGGCCCGTGCCGCGCATGATCGTGCTGTAGCGGCGTTGGCGAGCGCCCGGGCCGATGTCGGCGTGGCGCGGGCCGAGCTCAAGCTCAACGAGACGAATCTGGCGAAAGCCAGGATCACCTCTCCCATCAACGGCGTCGTGCTCAAGCGTAACGTCGATCCGGGGCAGACGGTCGCGTCGTCCCTGCAGGCGCCTGTTCTCTTCTCCATTGCCGAGGACCTGAGGCAGATGGAAGTCCAGGTTGATGTTGACGAAGCCGACGTGGGCAAGGTGAAGGAGGGGCAGAAGGCGACCTTCGCGGTGGACGCCTACCCGGACCGGAAATTCTCGGCACAGATCCGCGAGCTTCGTTACGGCTCGGAGGTCGTGCAAGGTGTCGTGACCTACAAAGCCGTGCTCAGCACCGACAACTCGGAGCTGCTGCTGCGGCCGGGCATGACGGCAACCGCAGAGATTACGGTACAGCGCGTCGAGCATGCGCTGCTCGTGCCCAACACGGCGCTGCGCTTCCAGCCGCCGGCCGAGACGAACTCCGGGCAGAGCAGCAGTTTTCTGCGGAAGCTGCTGCCGGGCATGCCGAGCTTCCGCTCCGCGAGCCCGCGCGAGGAAACGGGAGCAAACCGGACCGTGTGGGTGCTGCGCGACGGCCAGCCGTCGGCGCTGCCCGTGACGGTTGGAGCGAGCGACGGCAGGCGCGCCGAGGTGCTGAAGGGCAATCTGACCGAGGGCCAAGCCGTTATCGTCGATGCGGTCACCCGCAAGCGTTGAGGAGATGGGCGTGGAAGACCATCCCTCGGAAGCCGAGGCGCTCATCGAATTGCGGGGCGTCACCAAGATCTACGGCACCGGAATGGCCGCGGTCAGCGCGCTGGGTGGGGTCGATCTGCGCATAGCGGCAGGTGAATTCGTGGCCATCATGGGACCGTCCGGGTCGGGCAAGTCGACGGCCATGAACGTCATCGGTTGCCTGGATACGCCGACGAGCGGGCAGTACCTTTTCCACGGCATCGACGTCGGTCGCCTCGACCGCAACCAGCGCGCGCTGCTGAGGCGGCATTTCCTGGGTTTCGTGTTTCAGGGGTTCAATCTTCTGCCGCGCACGACGGCGGCGGACAACGTCGAGCTGCCGCTGATATATCGGGGCGAGCCTTACGAGAAGCGCCGTGCGCTTGCCTTCGAGGCCCTCGCGCGTGTCGGTCTCAAGGGCCGCGAGCATCACACCTCCGCCGAGCTGTCCGGCGGGCAGCAGCAGCGCGTGGCGATCGCGCGTGCCATCGTCACCGAGCCCGCCGTGCTGCTGGCGGACGAGCCGACCGGCAACCTCGACACCAAGACCAGCCGCGAGATCATGGATCTGCTGAACAGCCTCAACCGCGATCAGGGCATTACCATCATCATGGTGACGCACGAGCCGGACATGGCCGCCTATGCGCGGCGCATCGTGCGATTCCTCGACGGGCAGATAGCGGCGGACGAGCCGGGAAGGCAGGCCGCGTGATGCTGCTTGAGACGATCAAGCTCGCCTTCCAGGCACTGCAGCGCAACGTTCTGCGGTCGTTGCTGACGGTGCTCGGCATCGTCATCGGCGTCGGCGCTGTGATCGCCATGGTGACGATCGGCAACGGCACGACCGCAAAGGTGGCCGCCGATCTGGCCAAGCTCGGCTCCAACCTGCTGTTCGTCCGTCCCGGCCAGTTCGGGCCCGGGCGCGCCAGCTCTGAGGCGAAGCCCTTCAACATCCGAGATATCGAGGCTCTCAGAAGTCAGCTCGGGTCCGTGCGTACGGTAACGGGTGTTTCCTCCAAGTCCGTGACCGTCGTCTACGGCACGGAGAACCGCACCACGCCGGTGCACGGCACCGATAACGGCTACTTCATAGCCCAGGCCTGGAACCTCAAGGCCGGGCGGCAATTTCTGGATGGCGAGCTGCGCGCAGGCCGTGCCGCCTGCATCATTGGCGATACTGTGCGCAGCAAGCTCTTTGGCTCATCCGAGCCCCTGGGGCGCAGCATCCGGGTGAATAAGATCTCGTGCGAGGTGATCGGCCTGCTCGAGTCCAAAGGCCAATCCAGCTTCGGCACGGATCAGGACGACATCGTGCTGCTGCCGCTGCGGACGTTCCAGCGGCGTCTGGCCGGCAATACGGAAATCGCCACGATCCTCGTTTCCGCGGAGGAGTCCGCCGACACGGCCAAAGTGCAAGCCGACATCGAGAGGCTGTTGCGCGAACGTCGCAATATCGTCAGCGGCAAGGAGGACGATTTCTCCGTTCGCGACATGAAGCAGATCGTTGAGACGCAGACCGCCACGACCGCCGTCTTGACCGGTCTGCTTGGTGCCGTCGCCGCCGTCAGCCTCCTCGTGGGCGGCATCGGCATCATGAACATCATGCTCGTGTCGGTGACGGAGCGCACGCGCGAGATCGGCATCCGCCTCGCCATAGGCGCGCTCGAGCGCCAGGTGCTTCTGCAGTTCCTGGTCGAGGCGACGGTTCTGTCGCTGTTCGGCGGCTTGATCGGCATCCTGACGGGCCTCCTGCTGGCGTGGCTCGCGACGACGGGGCTGAGAGTGCCCCTGGTCGTCGATCCGACGATCGTCGTAGTTGCCTTCGTCTTCTCGGCTTTGGTGGGTATCGTGTTCGGGTTCTTTCCGGCCCGTCGCGCGGCGAGCCTCGATCCGATCGAGGCGTTGCGGCGGGAATAGCGGCCGCCTGCCGGCCGCAAGCGGACGCCAGAGCGCAACAGGATGGGAGCACCTCCCATGCCCTATGCATCCAACGAGGAGCTGCCGCCATCGGTTCGCGGGCACTTGCCCGAGCACGCGCAGGACATCTACCGAAGCGCCTTCAATCACGCATGGCAGACATATGCCGCCTCAGGGGGTGAGGAGATTGCCCATCGCGTTGCCTGGGCTGCCGTGAAGAAGCGCTATCGGAAGGTCGGCGACGACTGGCTGCCGCGCGAACACCTCAGCGACAAATGAGAACTGGCACCGTGCTGAGCGTCAGCACTCTGATGGCCTCGCTGCCGATCAGCAGCTTGGCGATGCCGCGCCGTCCGTGCGAGGCCATGACGATCAGGTCGCAGCCCTTTTCCTTGGCAGCGGCGATGATGCCCTCGGCCGGATATTGATCCTTTGCGTGGATCGTGGCGCAGTCCATGCCCATCGCTTTCGCCACCTCGCTGACGGTCGTGAGTATATCGGCGGCATTCTCTGCTGCGCCCTTGTCGTATTGGTCGCGCGGAAATCCGAGGGCCATCTCGCCGGTGGCAACCGCAGCCCAGGGTTCCGTTACGGTGACCGCCGTCGCCTTCGCGCCGAGGATCTTGGCAAGGCCGAGGCCTTCGGTCACGGCCTTCTGGGCGAGCTCCGTTCCGTCGGTCGCAATCAGAATGTGCTTGTACATCACAGCCTCCATGTTCCCCGCAGGGGCGATCGCCGATGGCCTGCAGGTCTATTGTGCCAGTCTCTGCGCCAGCCGAAGCTTCGAAACGAGGCCTGCCGGCACGTTTGCTTCCTCATTCGAGATAGGGGCAGACGCGCACTATGCCCGCATAGGTCAGGTAGGTCCCGCTGCTCGGATCGAAGGATATGAACTGTGCGGCGCAGCGGGCCATGTCCTCTTCCGTGGCACGCCCTTCCAGAATCGCGGGGGCGACAACAGCGCCGGGCTCGACGCACTCGTCACTGTCCAGGCTGCAATCCGGCAGTAAGACCTCGCTGTAGGCCAGCGCGACAGGGTCATCGTCAGCAATGATGTCGTACCAGTACCAGTACCAAAGCCCGCCCACCAGGAAGCTGTAGTAGTGCCGGCGCCAGCGATGGCCATCGTGCTTGAAGACGAACGGCCGGTGCCGATGCATCCAGCCGGATCTTCCGGCCTTCCGCTTCGGGTCATGCAACAGGCTGGCCGGCTTGTATCGCTTGGGGTTCTGCTTCAATCCTCTGTTCATGAGGGCAAGGTTCGCGGGCGCCCGGCGGATGGTCTGCCGCGTCAGGCGCGTGGCGACCGAGGGAGCCTTGCGCGTGACACGCTTCGTCGTGCGCGGCAGCGTCGTGATCTTGGGTGCGCGGCGCGTCGCCACGCGTTTGGTGCGGGGCACTACGATCGTCCTTCGCGTGGTCACCGCCCTTCCCGTGCGGGGCGTTGCACGCCGGACTGTGGTCCTCGGCGCCATCGCCCTGCTCGTGCGCGGTGCCACAATCCTGCTGCTGGCGCGCGGCGCGGGTGCCCTGATGCTGCGAGGCGCGCCGCTGGCCTTGGCCTGGCTGCGGTCGTACGCCTGGGCAGAGCCGTCCGATGTGGGCAGGGCTAGGCTCAGGATGGCTGCTGCGCCGAAGGTTGCGATGAAGGATACGATGCGCACACCGGCCATCGCTTTCACCTCTTGGATACGCGTTACGGAATCGTCGCGCATCAAAGCGCGAGCACCCGCACCGGCACATTGACCATGATCAACCGGCCCCGCCGCGGGGACCTGCGGCGCTGGCCGTCAGGCTTGCCACCGCCGCAGGTCCATGGCCCGCTCGACGCGGGCGCGAGCGATGCCGACAGCGGCCTCGCGGGGCGGGATGCGTTGTGCCTTCGCAGTCTCGAGCACGGCGCGTGTGTTGGCCGAGATCTTTTCGGCGATCGTATCGAGAGCTGCCTGCTCGGTCCCGCTACGAAGCTCCACGGCGCCGGCGATAACGCCGCCGGCATTGGCGATGAAGTCGGGGATCGACAGTATGCCGCGCGCGTGCATGCTCCGCTCGGCTTCGGGTGTCGCCGGTATGTTGGCGCCTTGCAGCACGACCCGCGTCTTCAGGGCACCCACATTGTCCTCCCGGATCACATCGGGTCGCGCCGCCGGGATCCAGATGTCGCATTCGATGCCGATGAGATCTTCTGCCGCCAAATGCCTCCCCGATTTCAGTTCAGCAACGCTCTTGCCCTGAGCCTTGAGCGCCTCGAGCTGGCCGAGGTCGAGGCCGGAAGGGCTGGCTACCGCGCCCTTGGTGTCGGACACACCCACGAGCCGCGCTCCCTTCTGCGCAAGGAAGCGCGCCGCGTGCCGGCCGACCGCGCCATAGCCCTGCACGACGATCCTGGCGCCATCGAGCCTCACACCCGAGAACTCTTCGGCTGCCGCAGCGGCGACGGTCAGCCCGAAGCCCGTTGCGCCGATTTCGTCCAGCGGTATTCCGCCAACCTCGCGTGGCAGGCCGACGGAGCGGCCTATCTCGTCCTTCACCCAAGCCATGGCCGCCTCGTCGGTTCCCATGTCAGGGCCGGGTATGTACTCCTTGAGATTGCGAATGGCTGCCGCGAAGGCGCGCACGAGCCTTTCCTTCTCGGCCTTTGGCATTCCGGGATTGCCGAAGATCACCGATTTGGCGCCGCCGTGCGCAAGGCTCGCTGCCGCATTCTTGAGCGTCATGGCGCGCGCGAGGCGGAAGCACTCTTGCGTGCTCACGTCCGGCGCCATGCGCGTCCCGCCGATTGCGGGTCCCGCCGCCGTGTTGTCCACGACGACAATCGCCCTGAGGCCCAGGCGCGGCTCGTGGATGTGGACGATCTTCTCGGGGCCGAGCTGATCGGCGAACCTGAATGCTTCCTCCATGGTGCCTCCGAATGCCGTTGAAGCTACGTTTGCAGGGACGTGATGGCGGCGCCCAGAAATCTGACGGCCTCGGCGCCGCTGACGACCCGATGGTCAAATGTCAGCGACAGTGGCAGTACCTTGCGCACTTGCACTTGGTCGCTGACAACCCTCGGCGCTTTATGGATGCGGCCCGCGCCCAGAATTGCGACCTGCGGTGCCACAATGCCGAGCGCGGCGGTGAGGCCCCACCCGAACATGCCGAAGTTGGAGAGAGTGATCGTCTGGCCCCTGAGCTCGTGTGGCGGCACGGAGCGCGCGGCGATGTCTCGTTTCATGGCCTCGATGCCGCGCCTGATATCCTCGTCGCTTCGGCGGGCCACGTTCCGCAGCACCGGGACAAACAATCCATCCTCCGTGTTCAGCGCCAGGCCGAGATCGATGTTGTCGTGGAGGCGGCGCGCTGCACGCTCGCCGTCGAACCATGCGTTGAGCTCGGGTGCTGCTGCGCATCCGGCGGCAACGGCGCGGACGAGGCGAATGGTAACATCGGGGTTCGGGGGCCAGTGATCGATATCGGCCTCGTCGGTGACGGTCGCCGGTATGATCGAGGCCGCCCGCGTCATATTCTCGGCCATGGCGCGGCGGACACCGCGCAAGGGTTCGTAGCCCGAGCCCGCCAACGCCTTGTGTGCAGCGGCTTCCACGTCAGCCATGCTGATCGATCCGCCGGGTCCGGTGCCGGCGATGCCTGCCAGATCGACACCGAGCGCCTTGGCGCGTGCACGCACGGCCGGCACGGCTCGACCGGCCGCAGGCGGCGCGGCCGCCCGTACCTTCGCTTCGGCAGGCGGCGCCTGCGGCAACTCGCCGACGACCGCCCCGGCATCCGCCCTCTCACCGGCCTCGGTCTCGATGTCCACCAGCGGCTCGCCGATCTTCACGATCTGACCCAACGCGCCATAGACCTTGACGATGGAACCCGACCAAGGCGCCGGCACCTCGACGACGGCCTTGGCGGTCTCGACCGAGACCAGCGGCTGGTCCACGACGATGCGGTCGCCGACCGACACGTGCCAGGAGACGATCTCCGCCTCCTGCAGTCCTTCTCCCAGATCGGGGAGCCGAAAGGTCTTCTTCATTTGAATGCCATCACCTCTCGCACAGCCTCCACCACGTCCGCGGCCGACGGCAAATAGCTGCTCTCAAGGCGCGGCAGCGGCATAACGCAATCGTAGCCCGTCACCCGGCGTATCGGCGCAAGCAGCGAAAGCAGCGCGCTTTCGGCAATGCGGGCCGCAATCTCCCCGCCGAGACCTCCGGTAAGAGGCGCCTCGTGCACGATGACCGCGCGGCCCGTCTTCTCCACGGAACGAAGAATGGTATCGGCATCCAGGGGCTTCAACGTGGCGACATCCACAACCTCGGCGCTGATGCCTTCGTCCTCCAGCGCTTGCGCCGCTGCCAGCACCTCTGCCGTCATGGCGCCCCAGGCAATCAGCGTGGCGTCGGTGCCTTGCCGCAGCGCGAAGCAGCGGTCGAGAGGCATACCGGCTCCATCGTCCGCTACCTCCTCCTTCGCAGCGCGATAGAGGCGCTTGGGCTCAAGAAACACCACGGGGTCGGGATCGCGGATGGCCGACAGCAGAAGCCGGTAGGCCCGCTCGGGCGATGACGGGATCACGACCCTGAGCCCCGGCGCGTGCGCGAAATAGGTCTCGACGCTGTCCGAATGATGCTCCGGCGCGTGGATGCCGCCGCCATAGGGCGCACGCAACACCATGGGGCAGCTCAGGCGTCCGCGCGTGCGCGTTCGCAGGCGTGCCGCGTGGTTGATCATCTGATCGAGGGTCGGGAACATGAAACCGTCGAACTGGACTTCCGCAACCGGGTGGAACCCCTGTGCAGCCAGGCCGATCGACATTCCGGCTATCGCCGTCTCCGCAAGCGGTGTGTCGCGCACGCGGTCCGGGCCGAACCGTTCGAGTAGGCCGACGGTCGCGCGGAACACGCCGCCGTCGGCTCCGACGTCCTCGCCGAGGATGATGACACGTTCGTCCTCCTCCATGGCATGCCTGAGCGCCCTGTTGACGGCCTCCACCAGCGTCAGCTCGGTCATGGTGCGTGCCCTTGGCGATTGAGCGCATGGCGCTGCTGCGCAAGTGGTGCAGGCAGCTCCGCAAACAGGAAATCGAACATGTCCGAAGGTGCGGGCGGCGCTGTGGCGAAATACTCGGAGACGGCCCTCTCGATCTCGGCTCGGCACGATTCCCTCAAATCATGCTCATCGTCCTTCGACCAGACCCCCCGCGCGGCAAGGAACGACCGCAAGCGAGCGATCGGCTCCTCTTTCCAATGCGGTGAGACCTCCGCGTCGCTGCGGTAGCGTCGCGCATCGTCGGCGGTCGTGTGATCCGAGAGCCGATACGTAACGGCCTCGATGAGCGTTGCTCCTTCGCCGCGCCGAGCACGCGCCAGGGCTCTCTCGGCAGCATCCCGCACGGCGATCACGTCATTGCCGTCGGCCTGCTCGCCAGGAATACCTGCGGCAACGGCCTTTTGCGCCAGCGTCTCGCAGGCGGTTTGTGCCCGTCGCGGCACCGAGATCGCCCATTGATTGTTGGCAATGACGAAGACGACAGGAAGACGCCAGATCCCCGCGACATTGATCGCTTCGTAGAAGTCGCCCTTCGATGTGGCGCCGTCTCCGGCGATGGCGACCGCAGCACGCTTCTCACCGCGCAAGCGCATAGCAAGGGCGACGCCGACGGCATGAGGAAAGTGCGTGGCAACCGGTATGCAGATCGGAAAATCCTCGCGCGGGCCCTTGAAGTTGCTGCCGCGCTCGTCGCCACCCCAATACAACAAGAGCTCGCCCAAGCTGACGCCGCGCCATAGCTGGGCAGACTGCTCGCGAAACGACGGGAGCAGCACGTCCTCAGCGCGCATGGCGCTGGCGACTCCGACACCGACTGCCTCCTCGCCGAGCGAGGAGGCGAACGTGCCGAGGCGGCCGGTCCGCTGCAGGGCTATCGCCTTCTCGTCGAAGATGCGGGTGCGCACCATGGCCTTGTAGAGAGGCAACAGGTCACGGACATCGCGCGCAAACGCCGGCATCTCGGCAACGGGCTCGCCCTGGGCCGACAGGTAGCGCGTGAACGGGATGGTGAACGACGCCGCCGTGAGCATTTCGCATCTCCGTGAGCGATCAGGTCAAGCTGCAGCACGCATCTGATGCAGGGGGCCGGATGCGCCGGACACTCGGCAACTGTAGGCACTGGCGTATGTGCACGGGTTGACCAGGGTCAATTCGCTGTCACGATCGGACGTGGACGCTGGTGGCGGACCAGAATTCGAGGTGCCTGCAGAGGTGCCCGAAGGCTCTCGACATGGGGAGAGCGCAGGCGATGCCGGCGAGCGGTGCGCACAGTCCAGAGGCGCTCACGCTGCTTCTTGCGGGTGATGTCATGACGGGTAGGGGCATCGATCAGATCCTGCCCCATCCGGGCGACGATCACCTCCACGAGGACTATGTCAAGCGCGCCAGCGACTACGTCAGGCTGGCGGAAGACGCCAACGGTCCCATCAGCAGGCCAGTTTCCTTCGATTATATCTGGGGCGTTGCACTCGAGGAGATCGCTCGGCGGGCACCGGACGTCAGGATCGCGAACCTCGAGACGGCCGTTACATCCTCGAAGGCGTACGAGGCCAAGGGCATCAACTACAAGATGAACCCGGCCAACGTCGGCGTCATTACGGCCGCTGGCATCGATTGCTGCGTGCTTGCCAACAACCACGTCCTCGATTGGGGGCGGCCGGGCCTTGAGGAGACACTCTCCAGCCTTGGGCAGGCGCGCATCGCATGCGCGGGCGCGGGTCGCAACCTGTCGGCTGCGGCGGCGCCGGCCGTCCTGAGGGTCGGCGAACGAGCGCGCGTGCTCGTCTTCGCTCTCGCGTCACCCAGCAGCGGGGTTCCATCTCACTGGCGTGCGACAGCCAGCAAGCCGGGAGTGAATTTTCTTTCCGATATCTCGCCGCGCAATGCAAAGCGTGTTGCGGACACGATCTTGCCGGCGAGGCATCCGGGCGACGTGGTCGTCGTCTCCATCCACTGGGGCCGCAACTGGGGCCACGAGGTGCCCGACGCGCAGATCGCCTTTGCCCATCACCTGATCGACAGCGGCGCCGCCGACGTCATCCACGGCCATTCGTCGCATCACGCCAAAGCCATCGAGGTCTACCGCAACAAGCTCGTCCTCTATGGCTGCGGCGATTGCATCAATGACTATGAGGGCATCAGCGGCTACGAGGCGTTCCGCGGCGATCTCGTGCTCATGTATTTCCCGTCGGTGAGCGCCACTGACGGCACGCTCTCGGCGCTGGAGATGGTTCCAATGCAGGTCCGCAATATGCGGCTCACTGCGGCCTCGGTTGCTGACCGCGCCTGGCTTGCCGACACGCTCAATCGGGCTTGCACCGCGTTCGGGACGCAGATCGCTATCGCTCAGGACGGCGCGCTGCGGCTGCGGTGAAGCCGGTGCAGTGTGCGCGAAAGTTGGGGCAGCGGCTCCGGCCGTTGACGTGGATCAACGACGATCAGCGTACGCAACGTCATTGAATAGATAGGTCGAGCGTCGCGCTTGCTGGCGGCCGATGCCCTTGCGATGACCTGCAAAAGATCACATGGGAGCAGAGCCATGACCCTTCCAGCGACACTCCGGCATGCGGTCCAGCAGACGCAAGAGTGGCTGAAGGAGTTGCGCGACAATGGCGATCTTCCCGATGAAGATGTCGCCTACAGCGTACTGCGTGCAGTCCTGCATCAGCTTCGCGATCGCCTGACGCCGGAGGAGGCTGTCGATCTTGCTGCACAGTTGCCGTTGATTGTGCGCGGCCTCTATTTCGAAGGCTGGCGGCCTGCCCGGACTCCCTCCAAGGTGCGCTCGAAACACGAGTTTCTGCTGGAGGTCACCGTGAAACTGCGACCGCATCCGATCGACGCCGAGCCGGCTGTGCGCGACGTATTTGCCCTCCTGGCGCACCACTGCGACCCCGGAGAGATTGCTGATGTCATTGCGCAGTTTCCTGCTGAGCTCAAGGAGCTGTGGCCGCAGAATGCGAGAGACTTCAAGCGCAGATCGGCGACTTGAGATATTGCGCAGCATTGCATAGCCGCCGGACGGACAGCCCGTCCGGCGCGGGCATGCCGCTACTGCACGTGATGTTTGCCCACAGGGCGCACGGATGAGGCTTGAGGCCCCTTGTCGCCGGCGGCCTCCGAGAAGCGCACGTCCTGGCCGACCTGGAGATTGTCGAACGTGCCTTCGATGACGCTGTTGCGGTGAAAGTAGATTTCGCGCCCGTCGGATGCAGCAATAAAGCCGTGGTCGCGCTCGGGAACCAGCTTCGCGATCTTGCCGTGCGGCTGCGTCTCGTGGGTCTTCACCTGACCTTCGATCTTGCGGGCTTGGTCCTGCAGCTGGCGGCCGGCCGCGTCGAATGCGTCTCTGATGGTGACGTGGGCATCTTCATGCCGCCCCGTCGCCGCTGGATCGCGGCTGATATCGATGTGCTTGCCGCCGGGCACCGCCAGATGGATGCGAACGCTGTAGGTATCGCCCTTGTGATGGCGATGCTGGGGGCGCGCGATCACCACGCGCGCGGACGTGATGCGATCGTGGAAGCGCTCGAGCCTTTGCGCCTCCTTGCGGACAGCCGCCTCGAGTGCGTCGGAATGACCGATGTGCTCGAACACGATTTGGAGAGGCACCTGCATGGTTGAGACCTCATGAACTGGGTGGTAGAGGCGACTTGCAGCGACGGTCCCTCTATCTTTCGCTGTTCGCGTACAGCTCGTCTGCGGCCAGGATGTCGTAGATCTGTGCCACTTTGCCTGACATCGGATGGCCGAGGCGATCCACCGTACTCCCTTCGCCCTGCAGATAGCTTGCTGCGACCTCCAGGTCCTCGACGGAGGCGCCGGTCTTGAGGATGGCGGAGATCGTGTCGTCGGTCACCGGCCCAACCAAGTGCCGCACCTCGTCGGAGGAGGTGACGGGCATAGCCTTTGAGTCACCTTTCTTGTGTCCGGCCATTTCGGTACGCCCTTCGCTCTGCGCCGGCGGAACCCATACTGCATGTCTAGCCGGGCACACCCGGGTGACATTGACCGGCGTCAAGGTGCTGCGCCCGGGCTCCGGTCTTAAGAGACATGCATGGAAAGGGCGCACCGGCCATCGCCGTGCGCGCCGACCAACCTCGAGCGCAAGTGGGTCCAGCCATGCCCTACAAACAGGTCCTGTTCAGGTCCGAGGCCCGAGAGAAGCTGTTGCGCGGTGCTGCGCAGCTTGCCGATGCGATCCGGGTGACGCTCGGGCCGAAATCCAAGTCGGTGTTGATCCAGAAGAAGTGGGGTGCACCCCTCGTCTGCAATGACGGCGTCACCATCGCCAAGGAATTTGATCTTGAGGACGCCGAGGAGAACCTCGGTGCGCAGATGCTGCGGCAGGCTGCAGAGAAGACCGGAGAGGCCGTCGGCGACGGCACCAGCACTTCGGCCATCCTGGCCCACGCGATATTTGCCGACGGCGTGCGTAACGTCGTTGCCGGTGCCAGCGCCATAGACCTGAAACGCGGCCTGGAGCGCGGCACAAGGGCCGCCGTCAATCACTTGAAGGCGCTGTCGCGTCCGGTCAAGGAGCATAAGGAGAAAGCGCAGGTTGCGACCATCTCCGCGCACAATGATCCGGTCATCGGTGCGCTCGTCGCCGAAGCCATGGAGAAGGTCGGCAACGAGGGCGTCATCACGGTCGAAGAATCCAAGACGACCGAAACCACTCTCGACGTCGTGGAAGGAATGCAATTCGATCGGGGCTTCATCTCGCCCTACTTCATCACCAACGCGGACAAGATGGAAGCCGTGCTGGAGGATGCCCTGATCCTCATCTGCGACAAGAAGATCAGCGCGCTCAAGGACCTGATCCCGCTTCTCGAGCAGGTTGCGAAGGCAGCCCGTCCGCTTCTAGTCGTGGCCGAGGATGTCGAAGGTGAGGCGCTCGCCACGCTCATCGTCAATCAGCTCCGCGGCGCGCTGAAGAGCTGTGCCGTCAAGGCGCCCGGGTTCGGCGACCGCCGCAAGGCCATGCTGGAGGACATTGCCGTGCTCACCGGCGGGCAGGTGATCTCGGAGGAGCTGGGCCTCAAGCTCGAGAGCGTCGTGTTCGAGCAGCTCGGGCGGGCCAAGCGCATTGTCGCCGACAAGGAGAATACGACCATCATTGGCGGCGGCGGCAATCGCAAGGCGATCGACGATCGTGTGCAGCAGATCCGCCGCGAGATCGACATGTCGACGAGCGACTACGACAAGGAGAAGCTGCGCGAGCGCCTCGCCAAGCTGGCCGGCGGCGTTGCAGTCATCCGCGTCGGCGCGCCCTCCGAGTCCGAGATGAAGGCGAAGAAGGAGGCACTCGACGACGCCATCAGCGCCACCAAGGCCGCGGTCGGCGAGGGAATCGTGCCGGGTGGCGGACTGGCGCTGTTGCGCTGCATGCAAATCGTATCCGAGGAGGAGACGCGCAGCGAGGGCGACGAGAAGACTGGAGTTCAGATTCTGAGACGGGCACTCGGCGCGCCGGCGCGTCAGATTGCCGATAACTCGGCGGTGGATGGCGGCGTAGTCGTGGCCAAGATGCTCGAAGGGAAGGGCAATTTCGGGTTCGATGCAGCCTGCAACAAGTACGTCGACCTGGTCGAGGCCGGCATTATCGATCCGACCAAGGTCGTACGTATTGCGCTTGAGAACGCGGTGTCGGTCGCCGGCGTCCTGCTGCTCACGGAAGCCACAATGACGGAGCTGCCGGAGCGGAAGAAAGAGCCGGGGCGGGAGCAGGATTTGGCGATGTAGGGCGGCATGTGTGGAGGTGCCACCCGCCCAGATGCATCGCTGGCGTCGGAGACCGGATGTCAGGTTCGACGGCTTCGCTGCAGGTGGTCGAGGGTTTCCTGCACCGACGTCGGATGGCCCCAGGCGATGAACGCCGGGATGTGGAAGTCGTCGATGACGCGGCCGTACACGAGGTCGGCCCCGTCGGGCGCCGTCACCGCGCCGCCGGCCGCAACGACAAGCGCATGGCCCGCGGCCACGTCCCACTCGCATGTCTGGGCAAGCCGCACATAGAGATCGGCGCTACCCTCGGCAATCCGGCAGAACTTGAGCGAGGAGCCGCAGGAGACCTGGGTGGCGATGGGAAGGCGCTTGAGGAGCGCGTCGGTTTGCGTATCGAAGTGCGATCTGCTGACCAGGGCGACGAACCCCTCAGGCGGCCGCTGCCGCGTGCACACCGTGCTGATCTCGGAGGCCTGATGCGGTTCGGCGCCTGGCGCAAGACGCAGGCGTTCGGCGCCTTGCCCGACGATGCCGCGCCACACGAGGCCGAGGGCGGGCGCGGCGATGAGACCAACTCTTGGTCGCCCATCCCATACAATGGCGATGTTCACCGTAAATTCATCGCGGCCAGCCAGGAACTCGCGCGTTCCGTCGAGGGGGTCGACCAGCGCGTACAACGCACCGGGCGCCAAGGATGCCTGCCTGCACCTGCCCTCTTCCGAGACGATCGGCAGGCCGGGGAGCAGACACGCGAGCCCTTGCATGATCACCGCATTGGCCGCCTCGTCTGCTACACTCACAGGCGAGAGATCGGTCTTGGCCCGCCATGCCGCCGTCGTTTGATCGATCGCAATGACTGCAGCGGACGCGCGCGAAACGATTTTCGTCAGCTCGTCCATGATGCGCGCGCTCGTCAATGCAGCGAGATCATACAGGTGGCTCATTGCGCAAACCGCAGTTGTCCGAGGGCGGCGTGACTATGCTGACTTAGCTCGCATGCGGCCAGCAGCATTGCCAAATGTCAATCGTGATGATCCGGCCGGGAGGAAGCAGCGTATGTGCAAACAGCCATCCCTCTGGAGTCCACGCGATCCGTTGACGCCGGGATCGCGTGACCGCCTGCAGCTATTCGCCCTCAACGCAACGGCCGACCTCGGGAAGGCGATCGCCGATGCGCTGAGCCGGCCCTTGTCCGCACACGAGGAGCGCGAGTTCGAGGACGGCGAGCACAAGGCGCGCCCGCTCGAGCCGGTCGGGGGCAGAGACGTCTACGTGATCCACAGCTTGTACGGTGGACCGGACATGAGTGCCAACGACAAGCTCTGCCGCCTCCTGTTCTTCATCGGCGCGCTCAAGGATGCCGGCGCGGAGCGGGTAACAGCCGTGGTGCCTTACCTATGCTACGCCCGCAAGGATCGCCGTACGAAACCGAGCGATCCGGTCGCCACGAGGTACGTCGCCGGCATGTTCGAGGCCGTCGGCACGGATGCGATCGTCACCCTCGAGGTGCACAACCCGGTCGCCTTCGAGAACGCGTTCCGCTGCCGCACCGTGGCGCTCACCGGCACGCCGCTGTTCGTCGACTTCGCGAGATCGCTGCAGGACGACAAGCTTTGCGTCGTCTCCCCGGACACGGGTGGCGCCAAGCGTGCGGAGCTCTTTCGCGAGACGCTGGAAGCGGCGTGCGGGCGCCCCATCGGCAAGGCATTCGCTGACAAGCATCGCAGCGCCGGCATCGTCTCCGGCGATCTCTTTGTTGGCGATGTGGTCGACAGCACGGCCCTCATCATCGATGATCTTATCAGCACGGGGGGCACGCTTCTGCGCGCGGCCAAGGCTGCGCGCAAGGCCGGGGCCCGCCGGATCATGGCCCTTGTCACGCATAGGCTGTTCATGCCGGGTGCTGCCGAGGTGCTGGCGGATCCCGCCATCGACAGGCTCGTCATCACCGATGCCGTGCCGCCTTTTCGCCTGCCGGCGAATGCTCGCCGCGACAAGCTCGAGATCCTGCCGGCTGCGCCGCTTCTGGCCACGGCGATCAGCCGCCTGCACGACGATTGCCTGCTCACCGACCTCGTGGTGTTCTGAGGATGGTTTCGAGTCTTGCCGCGTCGCGTGCGGCGATGGCAAGGTAGGTGCGAGCCCGGCGGGGCCACTTGTCCGGGGTGCGAGGGTGTGCCTCGAGCAGGTGCGCGATCGCCAGGCGAGCGCGCAGCATGGCGCGGTAGGAACGATAGAAGAGAAACAGCTCAGCAGGAAATTTCTCGCGCAGCCCGCGCTCCATAGCCCTTCTGATGTAACGGCCTGCCCACGCCGCGCCGAGCCGCTCGCATTCGATCGTCAGAAAGGCAATCTCATCGAAGGGATCGACCGTCCTCAGCCGTGTGTTGAATTCGAGGCAGTCGATTATTCTCACCTCGTGATCGAGCCAGACGTGCTCCGGGCGCAGATCCCCGTGCCCGTCCACAATGCGGCGACCACGCACGCGTGCTGCCAGAATGTCCCTGCGCTCCGCCACGAATTTGCACAGGGTGCGATCGATCCTGCTGATGAGCCCGAAAGGCAGATCGAACCGCGGGTTGAGCAGGACGCGACGGTTCAACGCCAGATTTCTCGGCCACTCGGCGAGATAGGTGTCTGGGGAAAGGAACGCCGGCCGGGCGCGCCGATAGAAGCGCACCAGGGTCGCGACCAGGCGATCGAGATGGGCTGTCTCGAGGCGGCCTTCGTGCACGACTTCCTCGAGCGCCCATCGATCGTCGAGCCGGCGCATGACGACCAGCCAGTCGACGATGCGCCCCTCTCCGCCGAGCGACAGCCCCTGGTGCGAAAACATGAGGGGGAGCACGCCGACATAAACGTCCGGAGCCAGCCTGCGGTTCAGGCTGAACTCGGCCCGGCAAGCCGCCTCGCGGCGGTCGAGCGTGGAAAAGTCCAGATAGGGAAATCGAACGGGCTTTTTCAGCTTGTAGACCTTGTCGCCGGCAAGAAAGACCCACGACATGTGCGTCTCGCGGAGGACCACCTCGTCCAGGGCGGCCGGATAGGCGCCGGCCCGGCTGAGGTGGTCCACCTTTTCGGCGAGCGTCGGCTCATCCGCTTCGATCATCGACACCGTCGGCGCCCCCTGTGCTCCATCCGCCTGCGGTCTATCGACGCCTCGGTCACGCGATCGCATGGGCGCCTGTGCAGGGAATGCCGAGCTCACTGAGCCGCCGCCGCGTTGCTTCCACGGAGGCGTCGATATCGATGCCGCGGCACGCATCCTCGATGACCACGACCTCGAAGCCGAGACGGCTTGCGTCCTCGGCCGAGTAGCGGACACAGAAATCGAACGCCAGCCCGGCCAGGAACACGCGCTTCAGTCCGCGCTCGCGCAGATAGCCGGCAAGCCCCGTCGGTGTTGTGCGATCGTTCTCGTAGAACGCGGAGTAGGAATCGATTTCGCGCCGGTAGCCCTTGCGGATGATCAGCTCGGCGTGCGGCACCTGCAGTGCAGGGTGGAATTCCGCACCTTTCGTGCCCTGCACGCAATGGTCCGGCCACAGCACCTGCGGTCCGTAGGACACGGTGATCGTCTCGAACGGCTGGCGGCCGGGGTTGGCGGATGCGAAAGATCCGTGACCTGTTGGGTGCCAATCCTGCGTCAGCACGACGTGCTTGAACCGCGTGCTCAGTTGATTAATGGTTGGCACAACCTCATCCCCGCCCGGCACGGCCAGGTTGCCGCCGGGGCAGAAATCGTTCTGGACGTCGACGACGAGGAGGACGTCGCTGTCGGCAATCTTGTCTGTCATGGTTGTGTCCTTTGCTGCCCGGCTAAGCGTCGATCCACTTCTGCCGCAAGCTGGACCAGCGCATCCGTCACCTCAACCCGGTAGCGGGCGCCCGGCTCCAGTCGGCGCAGGGGCTCCGGCAACTGCTGCAGGCCGCGGGCGGCACGCGCCCGGATTTCCGCCAGTGTCGACCGTGGTTGAAGGCGCCGTCCGTCCTTCATCACCGGCTGGATCAGCGGCTCTCCTGCATGAGTGTCGCTCTCGATCGAGAGAATATCGCGGCACATGCGGCCGTTCGAATCATATTGCCGCCAGACCTGCTTGCGGCCCGGCCAGGTAGCCTTGCCGGCCGATCGCTTGCGCCGAGGCAATTCCGCATACTCCTGAAGCTTGTAGGCGCAGTCGAGCGCCGGCACGTCAAACGACGTCGTAAGGCTGGTGCCGATGCCGAACCCATCTATGGGTGCGCCCTGCTGAGCCATCGCGGTCATCTCCTGCTCGTCGATGCCGCCGCTGGCGAATATGGCGACCTCTCCGAGGCCACCCTCGTCCAGGATCCGGCGCACGCTCTTGGACAAGGCGATCAGGTCTCCGCTGTCGAGGCGCACGCCGCGGATCTTGATGCCGGCCGCGTCGAGGCGGGGCGCGAGAGCCACGACCTTCCGCGCCGCTACCTCGGTGTCGTAGGTGTCGATCAGCAGTATCAGATTGTCCGGGCGGGAACGTGCGAAGGCTTCGAATGCAGCGGTTTCATCGTCGTAGGCCTGGATGAACGAATGCGCCATCGTGCCGTAGATCGGAATGCCGAACAGCTTGCCGGCCAGCATGGTGGCCGTACCTGCAAACCCCGCGATGTAGCTGGCGCGCCCTGCCAGCACGCCGGCCTCCGCGCCGTGCGCGCGGCGCAAGCCGAAGTCGACGAGCAGCTTGCCGGGCGCACACAAGACCATGCGCGCCGCCTTGGCCGCGATCAGCGACTGGAAGTGCAGGATGTTGATAAGGCGCGTCTCCACGAGCTGCGCTTGGGGAAGAGGTGCTGTCACGCGCAGGATCGGCTCGTTGTCGAAGAATACCGTACCCTCCGGCATGGCATGGACATCGCCTGTGAAGCGCATGTCGGCAAGGCAGTCGAGCAGCCCGGTCCCAAACCGGCCGCTCTTGGCAAGCCAGTCCAGATCCTCCGGCGAGAAGCGCAGATCTTCGAGAAAATCGAGGGCCTGCTCGAGCCCGGCCGCTATGAGAAAGCCGCGCCGATCGGGTAGCCGACGCACGAAGAACTCGAATACCGCCGTCTCGGTTTCCCCATGCTCCAGGTAGGCCTGGATCATGTTGAGCTGATAAAGATCGGTCAGCAGCGGGCTAGCGGCGAGATCCATATGTCACAACCAGCATAAGGCGCCGTGCACGCCCACGATCGAGCGGGCTTGGCAACAGTCTCGCCGTGCAGGCCGGCCAGCCGCGTTGATCAGCGTCAAGGCACCCCGCTGCCGGCACCGGCACTCATCCTGGGGCAGCGCTCGAGGTGGAACATGAAAGCCCAATTGCGGATCATGAAGAAGAATGTCGCCCTTTATGAGGGTGTCCATACGGTCACGGACGCGGAGACCTTCGGTACGGCCTTCGCAGATGTCTGGGCGAAGATGCAGGATCGCCGCCTGCAGAAGACTACGAGCATCGGCGATCTCATGGAGGTGCTCAACGAGGATGTGCTCGAGGAGCTGGACGGCGCACAGATTGTTCTGAAGAAGATGTGAGCCGCGCGACCCGCACGCAGAGCCGATCCGCTTTCCGCTGCTGACCGGCTACCCCGGCGCGCGGAGGGTGACACTGGTGGTGGCGGCATCGATTCTTGTGCCCGCCGCACCCGCCACAATCAAAGCTGCATCTTCCAAGCGCCCGATCGACGCGGGCCGGCCGGTTTCGGCGGCAAAGCCGATGGCAGCCTCGATCTTGGGTCCCATCGAGCCGGGCGCGAAATCGGCTGCAGTCAATGCACGCGTGCCCGCCCGCGCGACGGGTCTGGCTGCGTCAGTCCCCCAGTGGAGATAGACACTATCGACGTCGGTCAGCAGCATGAGATGATCGGCGCGCAATTGGCTTGCGAGCAGCGCGCTCGCCAGATCCTTGTCGATGACAGCCTCGACGCCGACCAGGGTGCCGTCGCTGCGCTCCACGACCGGGATGCCGCCGCCTCCTGTGCAGATGACGATGACGCCTTGCGACACGAGCAGCTCGATGACGCGGGCCTCGAGAACCTGCAGCGGGCGCGGTGAGGCAACGACGCGGCGCCACCCGCCGCCCTCCCCGGCGATGCGCCAGCCGGAAACCTGGGCCAGCCTTTCCGCCTCGGCCTTGTCGTAGACGGGACCAATCGGCTTGGTCGGATGCGAAAATGCCTTATCGCGGCGATCGACGAGGACTTGTGTCAGCAGGGTTGCGATCAGACGCCCGCCGGGCAGCACATTCGAGAGTTCCTGCTCGATCAGATAGCCGACCATGCCCTCGCTCTCCGCATCGAGGATGTCGAGCGGATAGGTGCCCTCCCGCGGGCCGGCGGCGGCCTGCAACGCGAGCAGCCCGACTTGCGGGCCGTTGCCATGCGTGATCACAAGCTGATGTCCGCCTTCAAGCAGCGGCAGAAGAGCGGCCACCGCGCGCTTCACATTCGCGCGCTGCGTCTGTGGCGTCATGGGCTCGCCGCGGCGCAACAGGGCATTGCCGCCCAACGCAATGACGATACGCATGCGGTCAAGCCCCCAGCGTGGCGACGAGGATGGCCTTGATGGTATGCATTCGGTTCTCGGCCTGATCGAAGACGATCGAGGCTTCGCTCTCGAAGACCTCGTCGGTCACCTCCATGCACTCGATGCCGAATTCCTGCGCGATCTGGGCGCCGGTCCTGGTCTCGGTATTGTGGAAGGCCGGAAGGCAATGCATGAACTTGGCGTGAGGGTTTTCGGTCTTCAGAAGGGTGTCCTTGGTTACGCGGTAGGGCTCGAGCAGGCGGATGCGCTCGCCCCATATCTCCTTGGGCTCGCCCATCGACAGCCACACGTCGGTATAGACGAAGTCGGCTCCGAGCAGCCCTTCGGCCGCATCGTCGCACACGCGCAACCGTGCGTTGGTTGTGGCCGCGATGTCGAGCAGCTTGTTGCTGAATATCTTCTCGGGCCAGAGCTCGCGGGGGCCGCAAAGCCGCATGTCCATGCCGAGCTTCATGGCGCCGAGTGCGAGGGACGACGCCACGTTGTTGCGCACGTCGCCCATGAACGCCACTGCCATATCGGAAAGGTGCTTGTGGGTGAACTCCCGCATGGTCATGAAATCGGCGAGCGCCTGGGTCGGATGGGCTTCGTCGGTCAAGCCGTTGTAGACCGGGATGCCCGAATATTCGGCCAGTTGCCGCGCTGATTGCTGGCTCGAGCCGCGAAACTCGATGGCGTCGTAGGTGCGCCCGAGGACCCGGGCGGTATCCTTCATGGACTCCTTGTGGCCGATCTGGGTGCCGGTCGGGCCGAGATAGGTGACGTGCGCGCCCTGGTCATAGGCGGCAACCTCGAAGCCCGTGCGGGTTCTGGTTGAGTCCTTCTCGAAGATCAGCGCGATGTTCTTGCCCCGGAGGCGCTGCCGTTCCGTGCCCGCATGCTTGGCGGCCTTGAGCTCCGCAGCGAGACGCAACAGGAAGCGGATTTCTACGGGGGTCAGCTCATCGAGCGTCAGGATGCTGCGACCCTTGAGATTGACCGGCATGAGCGCTTCTCCAGCAATGTGGTCCGGCCTCCTGCTCTCGCGTTTCAGGCCGGACGGGCATCTTTCAGGACGCCTGCGCGACGCAGGGAGGCCTCGATCAGCCGGCTCACCTTTGGGTCCCCGACCTCCGCGAACTCATAGCGTGCCCGAAGGACGGGCTTGTTGAGCGGCATCAGATGCGACAGGTCACTGGGCGTACCGGCGATCACCATGTCGGCGTTCGCACCATTGATCGTCGCCTGCAGGTCGGCAAGCTCGCCGGGCGAGTATCCCATGGCCGGCAGCACCCTTCCGATATGCGGGTACTGGCGGAATATCCGGGCGATGTCTCCTACGGCCGACGACCTGGGGTCGACGATCTCGCCGACGCCTGCCCGGATGGCTGCCACGTAGCCTGCGCCGTACGGCATGCCGCCGTGCGTGATCGTTGGTCCGTCGTCGACGACGAGCACGCGCCTTCCGGCAACCGCAAGCGGGTCATCCAGGGTCACGATGGAGGCGGCCCGGACTATGGTTGCGCTCGGTGCGATGTTCCGTGCCGTCTCGCTCACTTTGTGGATGTCGGCCTCCGAGGCCGAGTTCGTCTTGGCAACCACGACGATGTCGGCCATGCGCAGCACGGCCTCGCCCGGATGGTGAGTGGTCTCATGGCCCGGCCGCAACGGATCGACCAGCACGATCTGGAGATCGGGCTGCAGGAAGGGAAAATCGTTGTTGCCGCCGTCCCAGAGGATGACGTCAGCTTCCTTCTCCGCCTCCTTCAGGATCCGAGCATAGTCGACACCGGCGAAGACGACATTGCCGGCGAGGACATGCGGCTCGTACTCCTCCCGTTCCTCGATGGTGCATGCCGCCGCATCGAGATCGGTCAGGCTGGCAAAGCGCTGCGCCGCCTGGCGCTCGAGATCGCCATAGGGCATGGGGTGACGGACGACGGCTACGCGCAGCCCCCGCTGTTTGAGGAGGCCGGCCAGCCAGCGCGCCATCTGCGATTTGCCCACGCCCGTGCGGACGGCACAGATGGCCAGGACGGGAAGGCGGGACTTGAGCATCGTCCGCGCGGGGCCGAGCAATGTGAAGTCGGCGCCGGCCGCCAGCACCATGGACGCCTTGTGCATGACGAACGCATGCTCGACGTCGCTGTAAGCGAAAACAACCTCATCGACGTTCCTCTCGCGGCAGATGTGGACCAGCTCGGCTTCGTCGAGGATGGCAATGCCGTCAGGGTAGCGTGCTCCAGCCAGCGCAGGCGGGTAGCGCCGGCCGGATATGCCCGGGATCTGTGCGGCCGTGAACGCGACGACGTCGCAGGTCGGATCGTCGCGAAAGGCGACGTTGAAATTATGGAAGTCGCGGCCGGCCGCGCCCATGATGACGATGCGTTTCGGCTTGCCCACGGTCGACACGCGCCTCACTTCCTTGCTCGGAGTCGTTTCCGCCACCTTGCCGGCCTGCAAGGATACCTCACCTCATCATTCCGAGCCCAGGTACTGAACGAACCAGGAGGTGGCGAGGGCGACGACCTGGTCGAGCGTGCCTGGCTCCTCAAACAGGTGCGTCGCTCCGGGAACGATCTCCAGGCGCGCCGGGCAGGTGAGCTGGGCCATGGCGCGGCGGTTCAGGTCGATCACGATCTCGTCGCGCTCGCCAACGATCAGAAGCGTCGGTGCCAGCACGCCGGCCAGGGCGTCGGCTGCGAGGTCCGGTCTGCCACCCCTGGAGACGACGGCCGAAACGAGCTCGGACCGGCGCGCCGCGGCCGTCAGCGCTGCGGCCGCACCGGTGCTGGCTCCGAAGAGCCCGACCGCCAGGTCCGCGGTGGTTTCCTCCTCCTCGATCCAGTCGAGGGCTTCCTCGAGCCGGCTGGCCAGCAGGGAAATGTCGAACACCTTGTGCCGATCGGAGGCTTCGTCCGGAAGCAGCAGGTCGAGCAGCAGCGTGGCGAGCCCGGCCTGGTTGAATGCACGCGCAACCTGCGTGTTGCGCGGGCTCAATCGGCTCGATCCGCTGCCATGCGCGAATACGATGATGCCGCTCGCAGAGGCCGGAACGGCGAGTAACCCTTTCAGCCCGAGCGGGAGAATTTCGATATCACAAACAGGGGGCACCTCGACCATCGCTGCGCTCCTTCGAGAACGATGGGCTGCCGGCGAGACTTGGCCATGCTTGTCGCCTGCAAACCGCGCCCTTCGCTCTGCCGGCGTTCACCCGGGGCAAGGCGGACATCCGAATACGCGCAAGCCCTATCCGGTATGCCGGTAACGCTCCTTGATGCCGATCAATATCTATCGTCATGCTGCCATGGCCGGTTTGGCCGCACTGGCAGCGCCGTGCAACAGGAGAGGAGATGAGCGCAGCCGCCGCGGCTATCGGGTCGCCGCAGCTTTACGATTGGCTTCAAGCCGCGCGTCGACGAGCGCCACGATGGCGTCGATGGCCGGATGGCTGAGACCCTTTTGCTTTGCGATGAGCTGAACCAGCTTGTCCGCGCGCTCGATGTTGGGGGCGCCGTTGTTCAGTGCGCGCGCCGCCGAGGCCGGACGGCTCAGGCTCTGCGCCGCGGCCGCGTACTTCTCGAACGGCACCAGGTCGCTCCGGTTGGCACCGAGCTTCACGCACAGGTCGTTGACGAAGTTGTAGACCGAGCGCGACGTCTCAATATCGCTGTGCACGGCCTCCTGTGCGGTGCGCATGCCGTCCTTGGTGACGCAGCGGTAGTTGCCGGCCAGCAGCATCGCCCACTTGGCGAGCGGCACGAAGATGGAATCGTGCACCTTGAGCTTCACGGGCAGCTCGATCTTGCCCTCGGGCGTTTCGAAGCGCGCAGCTTCTACATCCTTCTCGAGCTGGCGCACGAGGTTCGTTGCCTTCTCATCATCGAAGCGCGCGCATTTGAAGTTAGTTGGCAGCGTCACCAGAAGCTCGTTCGCCTTGCCGTCCGGCGGGCGGATCGCCTGCGGATCGGGGCTGTTCAGCGTGATGGTCTTGGGATCGAACGAGTCCCAGACCCTTGGATCGGTGTAGGCCGGCTCGAGCGCAGCGTAATCAAGGCCTGGAATACGCTTCATGTAGGGCAGCGGCGGCATGTTCATGATCGACATGCACGGCACCCTGGACTTGGCGACCGCATCGAGCAGCTCGCGCACGCCGGGAGAGCGGTACTGCGGCTCCTGCATGCACAAGCCCACGAGATCGTACCTCCTGGGATCAATCCCTGCTGCGCTGCCGGCCGTCACCTTGCCCGGCAGCTTTCGGGATTCCAGCACGACCGGATCCTGGCGGCCCCTGACCGGCAGGCGCACGCGGAAGCCCTCGGCATTGATCAGGTCGGCCTCGGCGGGGAGGCACACGAGGTGAATGGAATGGCCGCCGAAGAGCAGTTTGGAGGCCAGCAGCGATCCGTAGGACGCGCCCATCATCAGGATGTCGTACGCCATGGCCCAACATCGCTCCCTTGTCGTGAGTGAACGCCCGACTGCAATTTCGTGAGTCCGGCAATGCTATGCCCCCTCCCGCGCCCATGCAACGCGAGATCGCCCGCGGGCCTTGTCGGACAATGCGCATCAGACCCGCAGATTCTGCCGGGTCCGATGGCAACGCGGAAATGGACGAAGAACGCTAGCCTCCGAACTTCGTCTTCGCTTCCACGCGGCGCGCGTGCAGGATCGGCTCGGTATAGCCGTTGGGCTGCGCGCGGCCCTTGAAGACGAGATCGCAGGCGGCCTGGAATGCCACAGATGCCTCGAAGTCGGGCGCCATCGGCCGGTACAGAGGATCGCCGGCGTTTTGCTTATCGACGACCGTCGCCATGCGCTTCATCGTCTCCATCACCTGGCCTTCACTGGCTATGCCGTTCGCCAGCCAGTTGGCGATGTGTTGGCTCGAGATGCGCAGCGTGGCGCGGTCCTCCATCAGGCCGATGTTGTTGATGTCGGGCACCTTGGAGCAGCCCACACCCTGGTCGATCCAGCGCACGACGTAGCCCAGAATGCCCTGTGCGTTATTGTCGAGCTCCTGCTGCACTTCTTGTGGCGACCAGTTCACGCGATCAGCGACGGGGATGGCGAGGATGTGGTCGAGCGAGGCGCGCGGCCGCGAGCGCAGCTCGGCCTGGCGCTTTGCCACGTCCACCTTGTGATAGTGGATGGCATGCAGCGTTGCCGCTGTCGGGGAAGGCACCCAGGCGGTGTTGGCGCCCGCCTGCGGATGGCCGATCTTCTGCGCCATCATGTCGGCCATGCGGTCCGGCATCGCCCACATGCCCTTGCCGACCTGCGCGCGGCCCGGCAGCCCGCAGGCAAGGCCGATATCGACGTTGGAATCCTCGTACGCCTTGATCCAGGCCGTGCCGCGCATGTCTCCCTTGCGGATCATGGCACCGGCTTCCATCGAGGTATGGATCTCGTCGCCTGTGCGGTCGAGGAAGCCCGTGTTGATGAAGCAGATGCGATGCCGCGCCGCGCGGATGCACTCCTTCAGGTTGACGGTGGTGCGCCGCTCCTCGTCCATGATGCCGATCTTGAGCGTGTTGCGGGCAAGGCCCAGCGCGTCCTCGGTGCGATCGAAAAGCTCGTTGGCAAACGCCACCTCGTTGGGGCCGTGCATCTTCGGCTTGACGATGTAGACCGAGCCGGTGCGGCTGTTCCTGAAGCTGGTGTTGCCCTTGAGGTCGTGCATGGCGATGAGCGAGCTCACCATCGCGTCCAGAATGCCTTCGGGCGCCGGCTGTCCATCCTTGTCGAGGACGGAGGTGTCCATCATCAGGTGGCCGACATTGCGCACCAGCAGCAGGCTGCGCCCATGCAAGGTGATCTCGTCGCCATCGGGCGTCATGTAGGTGCGGTCAGCGTTGAGCCGGCGCGTGATGGTCTTGCCGCCCTTGTCGAAGGTGTCCGACAGGGTGCCCTTCATCAGGCCGAGCCAGTTGCGATACGCTGCGACCTTGTCGGCGGGATCGACGGCCGCAATCGAGTCCTCCAGGTCGACAATGGTCGTAAGTGCGGCCTCCAGGATGATGTCCGCTACACCGGCCGTATCCGTCTTGCCGATCGGATGACGGTTGTCGATCTGGATTTCCGCATGCAGGCCGTGGTGGCGCAGGAGGACGGCGCGCGGCTCAGCCGGATCGCCACGGTACCCGATAAGCTGCGCGGGGCTCGCAAGGCCGACCAGCTTCTCCGCGTTGTCGAGCCAGGTATCGGCGACGCTGTCGAAGCTCGCGACCAGCTTGCCGTCCTTCACCGCGTAGGCTCTGACGTCGGCGTGGGAGCCCCTCGCCAGCGGCGCGATCTCGTCGAGAAAGCGCTTGGCGTACGCGAACACCTTGGCGCCGCGCACCGGATTGTAGCTGCCGGCACGCGTGGCGCCACCCTCCTCGGGGATCACGTCGGTGCCGTAGAGCGCGTCATACAGGCTGCCCCAGCGCGCGTTGGCGGCGTTGAGGGCGTAGCGCGCATTCGTCACCGGCACCACGAGTTGAGGCCCGGCCACGTGCGCGATCTCGTCGTCGACGTTTGCGGTGTCGACGGAGAAGTCCGGCCCTTCGGGGACGAGATAGCCGATGTCGGCGAGGAATTTCTTGTAGGCCGCAAAATCGAAAGGTCTGCCCTTTCGCTCGCGGTGCCAGGCGTCGATCCTGGCCTGCAGGTCGTCGCGTTTCTTCAGCAGAGCGCGGTTTTTCGGAGCAAGGTCGTGGACGATGCGATCGAGGCGGGCCCAGAACGCGTTCTCGGCTATGCCTGTACCCGGCAGCGCTTCCTTGTTGATGAAGTCATAGAAGACCTTCGCGACACTGAGGCCATCAATGAGCACACGCTCAGTCATGCTTCTGTTCCCCCCCGTTTTGTGACGGCTCAGCTACCACAGTCTCAGCGAGGAGGTCAGCAATCTCGTTTGCGGCATAGCCGACCTCGCCCAGAATCTCGCGCGTGTGCTGCCCCAGAAGCGGGGCGGCGCGCCGGATGCCGCCAGGCGTCCCGGTGAATTTCACCGGCGATCCGATGGTCTGAATGCGACCCGCGGTGGCGTGCTCCACGACCGGCACCATGTCGCGGGCGAGCGTTTGCGGGTGGGTGTGCATCTCCTTGATCGAGAGCACAGGGCCCGCCGGCACCCCTGCGTTGTCTAGCATCTCGAGCCAGTCCGCTGTGGTCCGCTGCTTGAAGTGCGCGGAAAGGGCCGCGACCAGCGCCGGCCGCTCGGCCATGCGGCCGGCGTTCTCCTTGAAGCGGTCGTCATTGGCGAGAGCAGGATCGTCCAGCACCTTCAGCAGCGCGAGCCAGGTCTTCTGGTTGGAGGCGCCCAGCGTCAGCCAGCCGTCTCTTGTCTCGAAGGCCTCGTAAGGTGCGCTCAAGGGGTGGGCGGAGCCCAGCGGTCCGGGCGAGACGCCGGTGGCGAAAGCGATTGCCGACTGCCAGTAGGTGTGGGTCACGCCCGCCTCGAACAGGGAGGTGTCGACGCGCTGGCCTTGCCCCGTCTTGAGCTTGTGCGCGTAGGCTGCGGCAACCCCCATGGCTGCGATCAGGCCGGCGGTGATGTCGGTGATCGGTGAGCCGACCTTGACCGGGGGGCGGCCCGGGCCCTCGCCGGTAATCGCCATCAGCCCCGACATGCCTTGCGCGACGAGATCGAAGCCGCCCTTCTTGGCCAACGGCCCGGTGCGGCCATAGCCCGAGATCTCGCAATAGATCAGGCCGGGATTTTCGGCCTGCAGCGTGTCGTAGCCGAGGCCGAGCTTCTCCATGGTGCCGTAGCGGTAGTTCTCGATGAGCACGTCGGCACCGCGGGTGAGCCGCTTCAAGACCTCCTTGCCCTTCGGCTTCTTGAGGTCGAGTGCCAGTCCGCGCTTGTTGCGGTTCATCATCATGAAGGAGGCCGGCTCGCCCTTGATCGAGGGCGTGAGCATCTGCCGGCTGGTGTCGCCTCCATCGAGACTCTCGATCTTGATGACGTCGGCACCCATGTCGGCCAGCATCAGCCCGCAGATGGGGCCTGCCATGACGTGGGAGAGATCGAGGACGCGCATGCCGGCGAGCGGGCCCTGCTGGGGTCGTGCGGTCATGCGCATGTGCTCCTTGCATCGAGGCCCAGCTCTTCGCCCGCCGGCAGCGGCGCCAGGTAGCGCGAGATCAGGTCGTCGGTCACCTCGCCGAGCCGCGGCGGTGCCCATTTTGGTTGGCGATCCTTGTCGACGATAAGGGCACGCACGCCCTCGGGGAACTCGCCATCCTCGAACAGGCGCGTCGTCAGCCGATATTCGACGTTGAGCGCTTCCTCCAGCGAGGCGAGCCCGCGGGCGCCCCTTATGGCCGCGAGCGCAAGCTTCAGGGCTTTCGGCGACTTCTGCGTGAGTATGCTGCTGGTTTTCTCCGCCCACTCGCCGGGCGTTGCGGCCAGCGTGTCGATGATCGCTTCCACGCTGGCGTGTCCGAACAGACGATCGATGTCGCCGCGCCGCTGCTCCAGCTCCGAGGCGCCAGGCATGCCCGCCAGCGCGCGCATGATGTCCGAGGGGTCGCCGCCCTTGGGATCGACCATCCGCTCGAGCAGCTCGCTGAGGCTCGCCGATGGGATGAAAGTGTCGCTGAAGCGTGCATAGATGGCATCGGCGGCGCGCATGGTCTGCCCAGTGAGACCGAGGTAGACGCCCGTTTCGCCGGGCGCATGCGCCAGCAGCCAGGTGCCGCCGACATCGGGGATGAGGCCGATGCCGGTCTCCGGCATGGCGAGCTGCGAGCGTTCCGTGACGATGCGGTGGCGCGTATGCGCCGACAGCCCGATACCGCCGCCCATGACGATGCCGTCCTGGATCGCCACATAGGGCTTGGGGTATCTCCCGATCACCGCGTTGAGCCGATACTCGTCGCGCCAGAATCCCCTGGCGTAGCCGGGACCGTCGACGCGGCTGTCGTAGAGGCTGCGCACGTCGCCGCCGGCACACAGGGCTCGGTCGCCTGTCCCGTCGAGTACGACGAGCGCAACCGCTGGGTCGCGGCTCCAGCCCGCCAGGGCGTCCCAGATCCGGCCGACCATCCCGTATGTTAAGGCATTGAGCGCCTTCGGCCGGTTCATGGTTATGCGCCCGGCCCTCCCCTCGCGGCGGATCAAGACCTCGTCAGTTGCGGATGCTTGCATCGATGTATCCTTGACTTTCTCCTCGCACTCGGGATTAGCGGTCTCCTGAGGCCGGCGCAATCGCTACTGGCCGGCGGAAAAGGACGTTAGAGTAATAGCGCAATGATGGTTTGGCAGAAGATCTCGGGTCTGGCGACGGCCGTCGGGGATATGGGAGGCAGCTTCCTGGGCGAGCTGGCCGGCGCCTTCGGCATGGGAGCGGACGTCGCACCGGAGCAGAATGTCGCCTTTACCATCGGCGTCATTGCTCTCAGCGCCAAGATGGCCAAGGCCGACGGCATCGTCTCGCCGTTGGAGGTCGATGCTTTCGAGCGGGCCTTTCATTTCTCGCCTGAAGAGGAGGTAAACGTCGAGCGCGTATTCGGCCTCGCAAAGCAGGATGTGGCCGGCTACGAGGCCTATGCCGACCAGGTCGCGGCGCTCCTCAAGGACAACCGGAGGCTCCTGCAGCATGTGCTCGAGGGCCTGCTGCACGTGGCTGCGGCGGATGGCGTGCTGCATCCCAAGGAGGATGCCTATCTGCACGACGTGGCGGGCCGCTTCGGGTTTTCCGACGTCGAGTTCCGCCAGTTTCGCGCCCGCTTCGTTGTTGACCCGTCGAGTCCGTACGAGATTCTCCGCATAAGCCCCGATGCGACCGACGAGGAGGTGAAGGCGCAGTACCGCAAGCTGGTCGCCAACAACCACCCCGACAAGCTGATGGGCAGCGGCGTGCCGCCCGAGTTCATCGACATCGCCACGCGCAAGCTCGCAGCCATCAATGCGGCCTACGACGCCATATCCAAGGAGCGCGGACTTTGATCTCGAGGCCGGACAGTCCCCTCGTCGGCGCTCTGCGCGGCTCGCCGAACTACGAGCCGCGCCGGCTCCCGGCCGGGCCCGATATGCTGCTCCTGCATTACACGGGCCTCAAGAGCTGCGACAAGGCGATCGACTGGCTCTCCCGCCCGGAAAGCAAGGTCTCCTGCCACTACGTCATCGATGAGAGCGGTCGGATTACGCAGATGGTGGCGGAAGCCATGCGGGCATGGCACGCGGGTCTTGCCGTCTGGGCCGGCGAGACGGACATCAACTCGGCCTCGATCGGCATCGAGATCCACAACCCCGGGCACGAACTCGGCTATCCTGATTTCCCCGAGGCCCAGCTCAACGCTCTCGTAGACCTCTGTCGCGACATCATGGCCCGCAATTCCATTCCTGCAGCGCGCGTGCTCGGCCATTCCGATGTCGCACCGACGCGCAAGAAGGACCCGGGCGAGAAGTTTCCCTGGGGGCGCCTGGCCGAAGCCGGCATCGGCCATTGGGTGGCCCCCGCACCCGTCAACAAGGCGGACCCGGGCTTTGCCCGCGATGCCGCGGGGCCGCTTATCGCCGAAGTGCAGACTATGCTTGGCCGCTACGGCTATGGCATCGACGCAACCGGCGTGTTCGATTCGCTGACCGAGTTCGTGGTGACGGCGTTCCAGCGTCATTTCCGCCCCGAGCGTGTGAGCGGGCGCATTGACCAGTCGACCATTGCCACGCTCGAGTGCCTGATCGGGGCGCTGCCCAAATCTGCCGCGGCCTCCTAGAACGAGCCGCGATCGCCAACAGCCGGACGATCTCTCGGCGCGAGAAGGGTGAGCACTCTGGCGGGGGAGCCCAGGAGGAAGCCATGAGCTTGGGCGATAAGGTTGCGTCGCCGTCATTCGCTCCAGCCGATCGGCTGGATCTGCGGGCCATGCTGGTTCTTCTCGCCTGCTGTGCAAGCTGGGGCATCAACCAGTCCGCCATCAAGATCGCCAACGCTGGCATCTCGCCGGTGCTGCAGGTGGGGCTGCGCTCCATCCTTGCAGGGGTTCTGGTGTATGCCTGGGCCGCAGCACGCGGCGTCAAGCTGTTCGAGCGGGACGGCACGCTGTGGCCCGGTATCGTCTGCGGCCTGCTGTTTGCCGTCGAGTTCCTCATCATCTACATCGGGCTCAACTACACGGAGGCCTCGCGCGGCATCGTCTTCCTCTACTTGGCCCCGTTCGTGGTCGCATTCGGCTCCCACTCGCTCATTCCGGGTGACCGGCTGACGATGCTCAAGACCATCGGCCTCGCCGCGGCGCTGTCCGGTTTGGCCGTCGCCATGGGTGAGAGCTTTGCCGCTCCGGGCCGGCCGACGCTGATTGGCGATCTGCTTTGTGTGGCGGCGGCAGTGCTGTGGGGAGCAACCACCGTGCTGATCAGGATCACGCCTCTGCGCGCCGTGGCTCCAGAGAAGACGCTGCTCTATCAGCTTGGCGTCTCGGCGATTGTGCTGCCGCCCGCCTCCCTCGCGATGGGCGAGCCCGGCTTCGTCGACCTGAGCCCTCCGGTGCTCATTGCCTTCGTCTACACCTTCAGCGTGGTGGCGTTCGCGAGCTACATCGCGTGGTTCTGGCTGGTCCGCCATTACCCGCCGACACGGATTTCCGCGTTCACGTTCCTGTCGCCGGTCTTCGGGGTCATAGCCGGCAACCTGATGCTGGGCGAGGCCTTCACGCCGAGCCTGGTGCTGGCGCTGGGGCTCATTGCTTTCGGCATCTATTTGGTGAACCGCAACTGAAACCGGTGCCACCCCCCTTGACCTCGGGCACCCCATTCTCCTTATTCGGAGTGCCAGCTGGCCGGGCGGCCGCTGCCGGGGTTGCAGGCTTTGCGGCCGAAGCACCCGGTGGAGGAAAGTCCGGGCTCCAGGGATCAACGGTGGCGGCTAACGGCCGCCGGGGGTGACCCCAGGGAAAGTGCCACAGAAAACAGACCGCCGGAGCGGGGCAACCCGCAAAGGCAAGGGTGAAACGGTGCGGTAAGAGCGCACCGCGTCTCCGGCAACGGAGGCGGCACGGCAAACCCCACCGGGAGCAAGACCGAATAGGGGCGGCACGATGCCGGGGCGACCCGGTATCAGGCGAGATCCAGGCCGCCGCCCGGGTTGGTTGCTCGAGGCTCGGAGCGATCCGCGCCCAAGATGAATGGCCGTCGCGGAGGGGCAACTCTCCAGACAGAACCCGGCTTACAGGCCGGCTGGCAAATTGTCTCGGGGGAGACGCGCCTTGGATGCGATGTCGGCGTCGACGGTCACAGTTCCGCTCTGGGTCGCGGTCGTGCTGGGAGCCCTTGCGCTCATAGCGCTCGTGGATCGCCTGTTCGCGCCGGCCTTCGGCTGGTGGATGCGCCGCCGCGTCAATCGTGCCATCGACGAGCTGAACCAGCGTCTCAAGCTCAAGATTCCGCCTTTCAAGCTCGCCCGCCGGCGCCAGCTCATCGAGCAGCTCATGTTCGATCCCGACGTGCTCAAGGCCGTGGAGGAAGAGGCCAAAGCGCGGGGCGAGCCCAAGTCGGTGACGCATGTACGCGCCCGGCGGTATGCCAAGGAGATCATTCCGGCCTTCAGTGCGTACGCCTATTTCCGCATCGGCACGGCATTGGCGAAACGTATCTCGACGGCGCTCTATCGGGTGCGCATCGGCGCGTTTGACGAATCCAGCCTCTATCAGGTTCCCGACGATGCCGCCGTGGTGTTCGTCATCAATCACCGCTCAAACATGGATTACGTGCTGGTGACGTACCTGGTCTCGCAAAGCTCGGCGCTGAGCTACGCGGTCGGCGAGTGGGCGCGGGTGTGGGCCCTGCAAAGCCTGATCCGCGCCATGGGCGGCTACTTCGTGCGCCGCGACAGCTCCAACCCGCTCTACCGCAAGGTGCTGGCCCGCTATGTTCACATGGCCACCGCCTCCGGCGTGGCTCAGGCCGTCTTTCCGGAAGGCGGCCTGACCCGGGACGGCAGCCTGCGTCCGCCGAAGCTCGGCTTGCTCAGCTACATGGTCTCGGGCTTCGATCCCCAAGGCGCACGCGACATCGTCTTCGTTCCCGTCGGCCTCAACTACGATCGCGTGCTTGAGGATCGCATCTTGACCGCCGCGGCATCGACGCCCAAGGGCGAGCGGCCAAGCTTTGCCTTCAACCCTCTGGTGCTGGCAGGCTTCCTGGGCAAGAGCTTGTGGCAGCGGCTGCGCGGCGCCTGGCATCGCTACGGCTACGCCTGCGTCAGCTTCGGTCGGCCGCTCTCGCTGCGCGACTATCTGCATGACCGCGGCGTGGATTTCCGGGCGCTCCCGGAGCAGGAGCGCTTCAGCGAGATTGCGCACCTCGGCAAGCGCCTGATGCAGGAGGTCGGCAACGTCGTTCCCGCCCTGCCGGTGTCCCTGGTGGCAAGTGCTGTGCTGGCCGACGGCGGCGGCGGCCAGTCGAGCCTGGAGCTCAAGGGAGCCGTGGCCGAGCTGATGGAACGGCTCAAGGCGCGGGGAGCGCATGTGCATATTCCGCGGCAGGATCAGGAATATGCGGTCGAGGTCGGCCTGCGCATGCTGCTTCTCCGCCACATTGTGCTGCTCGAGGACGGCGTCTATCGAGCCAATCCGAAGGAGACGATGCTGCTGGCCTACTACGCCAATGCCATCGCCCATTTGCTGGGCGCGGAGGGAGCGCCGATGCGAACGAGTTCGGCCGCGACCGCAGGCGCCAAGCCTTGATGAGTGAGGGCGGCTATGGCTTGGCTGAATGTGCCTCCTGTGCGCCTGCGCCGCTCTCGGCTCCGCGCAGGCCCGCCAGATAGGTACCGATCAGGTCATCGATCAGCCGGTTGGCCCCGTCCGTGGTGACAATCGACAGCTTGTCGGCCGTCGACAGGGAGGTGATGCCGTGCACGCCGGCCCAAAGCACCCTGGCCGCGCGCTGGCGGTCGGCTTCCCGACCGGCCGGAAACATCGGAGCCAGCGCCTCCTCAACACGCGCCATCAGCCCCTCGAGCTTTTGCTGATACCAGGACGGCAGATCCGTGCCCGCCGGCATGTGATGCTCGAATAGGAGGTTCCAGAGCCGCGGGTTCTCCTGGGTGAAGCTCAGATAGGCATGGGCCAGCCTTTCAATTCGGCCGACCGTGTCCCCATCGCCCTTGAGAACGGCCGTGAGGCGGGCGTCGAGTGCATCGAGCACCCGAGCCTCGACGTTGAGCACCACGTCGTCGAGGTTTTGGAACATGTTGTAGATGGTGCCCGGCGAATAGCTGATGCGCCGCGCGATCTCGCGGGCTGAAAGGCCTGCAAGTCCCTGAGACTGAATAATCTCCTGTGCGGCTTCAAGAATAAGCTCGCGCAGCTGTTGCGGCGTATGCGTCGAACGACGTCCCATGACCATTCCGGCGGGCGATACGCCCCTGGCCCCCTGCAAACGCACTTAGAGCGTTGCCAGCATAGGTGGAAATCGGGCCGTTGGGCAATTACAACCAAGGATTGTCCGCGAAAAATGCGCAGCGCCCGGACAAATACTCCTGCGGCGGCGCAAAGCGCGTGACCGGGCGGGTTTTTCCGGAGCACGCTCCGCGCGCTGCAGAGGGAGGTTGTCCGTTCGGCGTTCTCGTTATGGGAAGGTCGGGGAAGGGCAGGGCGTGTTGTCGGCCTGCAGGAGCATGGCCGTCTGGCTGCGGGGCTTCAGGTAGATCGTCTCCGTCAGCGGGTAGACGCCGGACGTGGCACCGGAGCCGCTGAATGCCTTCTTCATGAAGTAGTTGAAGATCAGCGGCGTGTAGTTGTAGGTCACCTCCGACACCACGACGCTGTCATTGGTGGTCACCAGGTTTGCCGGCAGCGAGAAGGTGGTGTTCGAGCATGCGCAGGTCAGCGTCTCGCCGGTGCCCTGGTACGTGCAGCTCCACGACTGCTTGGCCACGGTGGCGTCGGTGGGCGATGAGGTGACGTTGCGCAGGACGATCTGCACCGGCGTCGCGTTGTACGGCTTCAGGATGTAGCTGCCGACCTTCACGATGTCGCTGATCTCCGCTTGCGAGATTTGCTTCTCCGCGCGGGCTACGAGATCGGCTGTCGCGCTGGAGACCTGGGTAACCCTGCGATCGACGGTGATGACCTGGCTCATTTCGACCGCGCCGACGAACATGACGCCCATGATCGGCACGATCAGCGCAAATTCGACGGCGGCAATGCCTCGTCTGTCTGCCTTCCAGCGACAGACGAGATCGCTGATGTGGGGTGCGAGACGGCTGAACGATGCGCGGAACATGGGGGTTCTCGACGGTCCTCAGTTGTACGGCTCGGTACGGAACGCGGCCGATGCCTGCATCAGCAAAGATCCGTCCTTGAGATTGCCAAGCTTGAAGAACGGCAGCTTGCCGCCGAATTGCCACGGGTAGCAGACCGTGACGAGGACGACGGAGCTGGCGGTGCCAGGGTCGAAGCTGGCCGTGCTCTGATCGACGATGGTCCCATTGCTTGCACAGGCGGGCTCAACGATGCCGCTGAAGCTGGCGTTGCTCTGCACGAGAACGACCGCCTTGTTTGCGCAGTCAAGGAAGGTCGGCGCTTTTGCACACAAGGCGTTCTTGAAGGCGATCTTCTGGTCCTCCAGGGTGGTGATGCCCGCGTAGCTGCCCTGAGACTGTTGGAGCTGACCAGTGCGGATGGCGCGCGCTGCCTGCCAGACGGCGTTCTCGATCGTGAAGTTGGTGAAGAAGTAGAGGCAGATCGACATGATGCCGACCAGCAGCATGAGGAACGGCATCGCGATCATCGCGAACTCGACGGTCGAGTTGCCGTCCTCGTCCTTGCGCACGCGCCGCGCCAGCATCCATGCGCCGGCGCATTTCCGCCGCACCAGCTCTGCAGCCCCGGGCACCATGGCCTCGTCTTCCCCACGCAAACGTCTTGATGCGCGGACTATGGGAGGCGAATGCTGAAGAGCAGGTAAATGTGCCCCTGCGGCCCAAAGTCTTAGTAAACTTTTGGCCGCAGCATCTACCAATTGTTCACCCTGCGGCAGAGCCGCTTGCTCACTCCGGGTCTATTGACCGTTCGACTGCGGGCTCGAATCGGCGGCACGCTCGGAGAAGCCGATCTTCTTCTCTGATGCTTTGGAGATCGTGTCGAAGTAGCCGGGCTCGTCACCGATGATGATCGAGGGGTTGCACTGCGGCGTGCAGTTGTAGGTCTGGCGCTGTGTACCGCGCTGCAGATTGACCACCCTGGCATCGTCGCGCCGCACGAGAATGCGTCGCTCCTCGATGACGTCGCGCTTGGCGTCGAGCGCGATGAGGTTGGTGATGCCGAAGGTCTTGCCGGTGACGACCAGGAGGGTTCCGGACTGCACCGAGATATCGGCGATCGCCGGGTTGCCGATAATGATCTCCGAGGCGGGTCGCGGCAGCCGGAGCAGCTCCGACTGATCGTACTTGACGATCAGGTCTTGAGCGCGGGCGGGCTTTGCGGCGAGCGCGGCGCAAGCGAGCAGGGAGATGCCTGCCAGCAACGAAAGCATGATGTCCCAAGTGCGGGGCCTATGCAGTGCAGAGCCGGAAGCCATGACGGGAGAATCCTTCTGCCCGGATAGTGCGTGCAGTTGGCTTTGTCGGCTGAAATGGTGAAGGAAGTGCAAATTTCAGCGACAACCACGGATGCCGACCGGCGTCGCTGGTCGCAGGCGCCTGTACAATCCTTGCTCGTCTTTTTCGGTGCCGCTCGAGGCCCGCGCGTATGGATGGGGGCCAAGAGCGAGGTTCTGATGGCGGATGCGCAGTCTCGGGCGGCCGTCCCTGCTGCTGGATCACTGCTCAGAGCTGGAGGTTACGATGGCTTAACCGATTAATTCCTATATATGCCAAGTAAACATAATGGCATACCTGCAAAAGATGTGGGTTCATACTTGAGACAAGCTATAGTTAATGTGCAATTTATCATGCTGCCGACACGATCTTTGCTCACTTACGCGCGTTCGCACCTCAGAAATATTTTAACTCGTCTTTAATTTGCACAAAGTAGTGTAGCACCAGTTCGGTCGCAGGGGCAGAGACCCGTGGGCTGACTGCCGCGCAATCCGCGCATGGTCATGTGAAAGTGGGAGAGTTGTCATGAAGAACTTCGTTACGCGTTTCGTGAAGGACGAGTCCGGTGCGACGGCCATCGAGTACGGCCTGATCGCGGCCCTGATCGCCGTCGGCATCATCGGCGCCGCCCGGCTGCTCGGCTCGCAGATCAGCGACACCTTCAACAACGTCGGCAACGCAATGAAGTAAGAGCGCAAGCTCTTGCTCGTCGGCGGTCTCGAGAAGATTCGAGTCCGAATTGGCTTCGAGGCTGCCCGCCGATCGCGGGTGGCCTCGCGCATTTTGAGTGTGCCGGCCGGCTTAACCTCCCCTTGACGGATCCTGCATACGGTGTCGGGGAGTAAACGCGTCGGTCTCGGCTTCAGGACCTCAGGTTGTGCTCGAGTTGGCCGTCCTCACCATCTTGCCTGGCGCCGTCGCCTTTGCGGCGGCGATGGACATCTTCACGATGACCATACCCAACAGGGTATCGGCGGTGATGGTGCTTGCCTTCTTCCCGCTGGCCGTGCTCGCAGGGCTCGACGCCTGGGATGTCGCCGCCCATGTCGGCGCCGGAGCATTGGCACTCGTCATTGGCATTGGGTTGTTCGCGGGAGGCTGGTTCGGCGGCGGCGATGCCAAGTTGATGGCGGCCATCGCATTGTGGGTCGGCTTTGAAAGCCTGCCAGCCTATTTCCTCTGCGTCGCCATGGCTGGCGGCATGCTCGCCATGCTGTTTTCCTCGATTCGCTCCGTCCCGCTTCCCCGCGTGTTCCTCGGTGAAGGCTGGGCGTTGCGCCTGCATCGTCCCGATGGCGGCATCCCGTACGGCATTGCCCTCGCTGCCGGCGCGCTGCTCGTCTACCCGCAGACCGTCTGGTTCTCCATCGTCGCGGGATAGCAGGTGCGAGGCGCACGAGTTAAGCGGCTGTTTACCCGCCGGCGAAGTCGTCTGCGGGCGCGTATCGATCTGCACCCCTGGTTAACCACCCATTGACAATTGTCACGCAGATTGGGCCGGCAGGGGATTCGATTTGGGCTCGGGGAAAGGACGGGTAGCGCGATGAAACGACCACAGTTGCTGGGCGTTGCCATTGCCGGCGTTTGCGGCCTCGGCGCGTTTTTCGGCGTCATGAGCCTCGTCAATCGGCCTGCCACTGTCGTCAAGGAAGAGGTGCAGACCAATACCACCCAGGTGCTGGTCGCCAAGACCGAGATCGGCTTGGGCCAGATGACGGCGCCGGAGAATTTCCGCTGGCAGGATTGGCCGCAGAATGCCACCAGCCCCGCCTACGTCCAAAGAAGCCAGCGCCCGAACGCCATCAGGGATCTGTCCGGCTCGGTCGCGCGCGCGCCGCTGCTCGCCGGTGAGCCGGTTACGGCGCAAAAGCTCGTCAAGGCCGGCGACGGCGGCGTGCTGGCCGCCATCCTGCCCCCCGGCATGCGCGCCATCTCGACCCGCATCAAGGAGGAGACGTCCGCAGGCAGGCTGATCCTGCCCAACGACCACGTCGACGTCATCCTTACGCTGCGGCGGCGCGGCCGCAGCGGCGACCAGCATGTCTCCGATACGTTGTTCCGCAACGTGCGCGTGCTCGCCATCGGCCAGCTCATCGAGGCGCGCGAAGGCAAGAAGCTGGCCGAGGGCAATACGGCAACCCTCGAACTGACACCTCAGCAGGCGGAAGAGTTGGCGGCGGCGAACTCCAGGGGGGAGATCTCGCTGGCACTGCGCAGCATCGCGGACATCCAGGGTCGTGACGAGCCCACGCCAGGGAAAGATGCCCGCGCCGAGTCGATCAAGGTGCTGCGCTATGGAGTGAAAACGCGCGCGTACGGCGTCAACTGAGTCTGAGTGCCTGAGTCAGGGCCGGCAAGAAGGTTGGCAATATGCGAATGAAATTCAGGGGGATTGCTGGCGCTATGCTGCTCGCCGCGATGGGGATCGCGGTGGCGCCGCCGGCAGTGATGTCGGGGGATCGCGGGCGCGATGCGGACGGGATCACCGTGCAGCAGTCGGTCATGCAGATTCCCGCGCGCGGGAATTTCCCGATGTCCCGCAAGGTCGATCTCGGCAAGGGCAAGTCGATGCTTGTCCAGTTCCCGTTCGACCTCAGGGACGTGCTGGTCGCCGACCCGGAGACCGTCGATGCCGTCGTCCAATCGTCCAACCGCGTGTTCCTGATTGCCAAGAAGGTCGGCTCCTCGAATGCCTTCTTCTTCGACACCAAGGGGCAGCAGGTGCTCACGCTTGAGGTGGTGATCGGCGCCGATCTTGGGACATTGGAGGATCTGCTGAGACGCCTCATCCCCGGCTCCAGCATCCGTACCGAGCTGGCCGGGGGTGCCATCGTGCTGACCGGCAGTGTGCGCACGCCCGCCGATGCCAACCGCGCCGGCGACATCGCCTACCAGTTTGCCCTCGCCAACAGGAACCAGCTCAGCAGGGTCTACACCACCACCTCATCCGTGGCCGGCAGCGACATTGTCGAGGGGCGAACCACGACTGTGCAGGGTCCGGGCCAGACCACGAATACCGCGGGCGGCGCCAAGCGCGATCTCATCATCAACCTCGTCACCATCGAGGGCGAGGAGCAGGTGATGCTGAAAGTGACGGTCGCCGAGATGCAGCGCACCGTTCTCAAGCAGCTCGGCGTCAACGTGGGCGCGCTGGTGAACTCGGGCAACTTCTCGACCGCGATTCTGAGCCAGAACGCGCTGCCGCTTACTGCTGCAGCAGGTCTTGGAACTTTGCCGGTTCCCGGCATCGCGGGCGGAGTGCTGGGCAACTACAACGCAGGACCGGCTAGCAGCGCCTTCGGCAATTCCGGCGTCGACACCTTGTTCCGGGGCGGCAACACGCAGATGGCCGCCGCCTTGCGGGCGATGGAGCGTGACGGTCTGGTGCGCACCCTGGCCGAGCCGAATCTCACCGCCGTGTCCGGCGAGACGGCCAAGTTCCTGGCCGGCGGCGAGTTCCCCATCCCCGTGGTCGACAGCGACGGCAAGCTGTCCGTGACCTTCAAGGAGTTCGGTGTCGGCGTCGCCTTCACGCCGGTCGTCATGACCGAGGGCCGCATCAGCCTCAAGATCGAGACCGAAGTCAGCGAACTCAGCGATGTCGGCGCCGTGACGCTGTCGAGCATCAGCATCCCGGCGCTGAAAAAACGCCAGGCGAAATCGACCATCGAGCTGCCTTCCGGCGGCTCGCTGGCGATCGCGGGCCTGATCTCGGACGACACGCGGCAGAATATTGACGGCTTCCCGGGGCTCAAGGACGTTCCCGTGCTCGGCACGCTGTTCCGCAGCCGCGATTTCACCAAGAACGAGACCGAGCTCGTCGTCATCGTCACGCCCTACATGGTTCGCCCGACCGCCCGGCAAAAGCTGGCGCGCCCGGACGACGGCTTCGCGCCGGCGTCTGATCTGAAGGCCAACCTTCTTGGTCACATCAATCGGGTCTACGGCCGCGGTCGCGAATTGCCGCCTGGCGATCTGAAGGGCGACTACGGTTTCATCGTCGAATAGCCGGATTGCTGGAGGACATCATGAGATCTCCGATCGCACCGCCCTCGGCACCCGGCTTCAGACCGGTGGTCGTGTCGAGATTGCTGGCGGCTTCGCTCTGCGCCTTCGTCCTGGGTGGCTGCAAGAGCATCGAGGAGCCTGGCGGCTACGTCGCAGGCTGGACGCTGGTCGATCCTTCGCAACGGCATCCGATCATGGTGTCGCAGCAGCCCGCGAGCATGAGCGTCCGCATTTCCCGAGGCTCGCATGGCCTGTCCCCGGCGCAGGCATCGCAGGTCGCGGGTTTCCTCGGTCACTATCGCAACGCCGGCATGCGCAACAGCCGGCTGCTGATTGCCGTGCCGAGCGGCTCGCCCAATGAGAGCGCCGCCGTGCATGCGGTCGGCGACCTCCGGCGCATGATGGCCGAATTCGGCTTCTCGGACACCGCCGTCTCCATCGAGCCCTACCCGGGCGGGCGCGACCCGAACGCGCCGATCCGCCTGTCCTACATGCGCTTCGTCGCCGATGGTCCGGCCTGCAGCGACTGGTCGGCGAACCTTGCAGATGACCGGCGTAACCTGCCCTATCCGAATTTCGGCTGCGCCCAGCAGCGCAATCTTGCAGCCCAGATCGCCAATCCGGCCGATCTTCTTGGTCCGCGTTCCATGACGCCGTCCGATGCCGAGCGGCGCTCGCTGGTGCTCGAGAGGTATCAGAAGGGCCTGACGACCGGCGCGGAGAAGAGCGGCGAAGAGCGGGTTCAGGTCAAGGGCGCCAACTAACCGAGGTGGAAGATGAGCAAGCAGGCATTTTCCCTTGCCGAGGACAGTCGGGCCGGCCGTGAGCTCATGCCCGTCGAGGCCGAAGAGCCGCCGCGGCCAGACAAGGCGCGGCCGATCCCGCGCATCTCCATTCAGGCTTTCTGTGAGGACGCAGCCACGGCAGAGGTGCTGCAGGCTGCTTCCGCCGACCGGCGGCTCGCCAAGTCACACTTCAGCGTGCACATGGGCGGCGCACCGGCGGCCGTGGCGCACTATCAGGAAAGCCCTACACCTAACCTGATCATCGTCGAGACCAGCCTGCCTCGCGCACAGATGCTGGGCGAATTGGATCGCCTTGCCGACAGCTGCGATGCCGGCACCAAGGTGGTCGTCATCGGCCGCACCAATGACGTGGTGCTCTATCGGGAGTTGCTCAAGCGCGGGGTGAGCGAATACCTCATCGCTCCCATCGGTCCGCTGCAGCTCATCGAGAGCCTGTCCAACCTCTACAACAATCCCGATACCGATCCTGTCGGCAATGTCGTGGCCTTCATCGGCGCCAAGGGCGGCGTCGGCTCCAGCACGGTTTGCCACAACACCGCCTGGTCGATGTCTGAGGCCCTGATGACCAACGTCGTCGTCGCCGATCTCGATCTGGCGTTCGGCACGACCGGCCTCGACTTCAACCAGGATCCGATACAGGGCATCGCCGAAGCGCTCCAGAGCCCGGAGCGGCTGGACGAGGTGCTGCTCGACCGCCTGCTCACCAAGTGCTCTGAGCGGTTGAGCATTTTCGCCGCACCGGTCGTGCTCGATCGCGACTACGAGATCTCGGCGGATTCCTGCGACATCGTTCTCGACATCGTCCGCCAGAACGTGCCCTTCGTTGCCGTCGACCTGCCTCACTCGTGGACGCCTTGGGTGAAGCGCATCCTGCTGCAGGCCGACGAGATCGTAATCACCGCGGTGCCCGACCTGGCGAACCTGCGCAATGCCAAGAACCTGATCGACCTCCTGAAGCTCAGCCGCGTGAACGACGGTCCGCCGCGGCTCGTCATCAACATGGTGAAGACGCCGAAGCGGCCCGAAATCTCCGCCAAGGAGTTCTCCGCCGCCCTCGACATCGAGCCGTCGATGGTGATCGAGTTCGACAGCGAGACGTTCGGCCTCGCCTCCAACAACGGCCAGATGATCGAGGAGTTCTCAGGCAAGGCGAAGGCTGCCCAGCAGTTCCGCGAATTGGGATTGGCCCTCGCCAACCGCAGGGAGCAGAAGGACGACAAGAAGAAGTCGTCGCCGCTTGCTCCCCTCGCACCTCTTCTCGAGAAGCTCAAGCTTAAGCGCTGAGGAGCGTCCAGACCATGTTCGGCAGGCGTACCAGTGATCCTTCGGCCTCTCCGCGGCGTGCGTTGCCTGCGCAGGAAGCGGCTGCGCCAGTCAAGATATCCGACGCCCAGGTCGCGACACTCGAGCCGCGTGGGCAGCCCCGCGCGGAGGCCGTCGTTCAGGAACGTCGTCATTCCGAAGAGTACTACGACGTCAAGACGACGGTCTTCAACGCACTGATCGACACGATCGATCTGACACAGCTTGCCAAGCTGGAAGCTGCGGCTGCGCGCGAGGAGATCCGCGACATCGTCAGCGAGATCATCCAGATCAAGAACGTCGTGATGTCGATCGCCGAGCAGGAGGAGCTGCTCGAGGACATCTGCAACGACGTTCTCGGATACGGCCCGCTCGAGCCGCTTCTTGCGCGCGACGACATCGCCGACATCATGGTCAACGGCGCCAACACCACCTACATCGAGGTCGGCGGCAAGGTACAGAGGACGGGCGTGCGCTTCGCCGACAACGCCCAGCTCATGAATATCTGCCAACGCATCGTCAGCCAGGTAGGCCGGCGCGTCGACGAGTCGAGCCCGATCTGCGACGCCCGTCTTCCGGACGGCAGCCGCGTCAACGTTATCGCTCCTCCGCTCGCCATTGACGGTCCAACACTCACCATCCGCAAATTCAAGAAGGACCGGCTGAAGCTCGATCAGCTCGTCAAGTACAAGTCGATCTCGCCCGAGTCGAAGACAATCCTCGAGATCATCGGCCGGGTGCGCTGCAACGTGCTGATCTCGGGCGGCACGGGTTCGGGCAAGACGACGCTGCTCAATTGCCTTACCGGCGCGATCGACCACGACGAGCGCATCATCACCTGCGAGGACTCGGCCGAGCTGCAGCTGCAGCAGCCCCACGTCGTCCGTCTCGAGACTCGCCCGCCGAATCTGGAAGGCGAGGGCGAGATCACCATGCGCGACCTGGTCAGGAACTGCCTGCGCATGCGACCGGAGCGCATCATCGTCGGCGAGGTGCGCGGAGCCGAGGCGTTCGACCTGCTTCAGGCGATGAATACCGGTCACGACGGCTCCATGGGCACGCTGCACGCCAACAGCCCGCGCGAGGCAATCAGCCGTCTGGAATCGATGATCATGATGGGCGGCTTCTCGCTGCCGCCGAAGACCATCCGCGAGATGATCAGCGGTTCCATCGATGTCATCGTCCAGGCGGCGCGCCTGCGCGACGGCACGCGCAAGATCACGCACATCACCGAGGTGGTGGGCATGGAAGGCGAGGTCGTCACGTTGCAGAACCTCATCGTATTCGACATCACGGGTGAGGATGCTCACGGCAAGATAATCGGCCGGCATCGTTCGACCGGCATCGCTCGCCCGCGCTTCTGGGAGCGGGCCGAGTATTTCGGTGAAACGGGGCGTCTTGCCGAGGCGTTGGCGAGTGCGGAGGCGCACGATCCGCGCAATGGCTTGGGAGACTCCCGTGCTTAGCAACGACCTCCTGATGGCGGGGCTCTTGCTGCTGGCTGCCGTCTCGATGGGTGCCATCGTCTATCTGCTCCTGTACCCCTACCTGTCCGGAGAGCGTCGCACCGACAAGCGCATCCAGAGCGTCACGGACAACAAGGCGCGCCGGGTGGCCGCCAAGTTGCAGGCGGAGACGACGCAGAACCGGCGCCGGCAGGTTGCCGAGTCGCTGAAGGAGCTGGAGGACCGGCAGAAGGCACGCGAGAAGGTGTCGCTGCGGTTGCGCCTGGAGCGGGCCGGCCTCGACATGGCGCCACGCTCCTACTGGATCGCGAGCGTGCTCGGCGGCCTGGTCGTCGGCGCGAGCATCTTTGTTACGGCGCCCGGCCTGCCGATCATCGTTCCCGTGCTCGGGGCATTCGTCGGCACGCTCGGATTGCCGCGCTGGGTTCTCGCACGATTGACGAAGCGCCGGCAAACCAAGTTCATCGACGAGTTCGCCAATGCCATCGATGTGATCGTGCGCGGCGTCAAGTCCGGTCTGCCGCTCATCGAGTGCCTTACCATCATTGCGCGCGAGTCGCCGCAGCCCGTTGCCGAGGAGTTCACCGATCTCGTCGAGCAGCAGCGCGTCGGCGTGCCCTTGGGCGAGGCTTTCGAGCGCATGATGGCCCGCCTGCCGCTGCCCGAGGTGCGCTTCTTCGCCATCGTCATCGCCATCCAGCAGCAGGCCGGCGGCAACCTTTCCGAGGCGCTTGGCAACCTCTCCGGCGTGCTGCGCGACCGCAAGCGGCTGCAGGCCAAGGTGCGCGCTCTGTCGGCTGAGGCCAAGGCGTCGGCGGCCGTGCTTGCAGCCCTGCCGTTCACCGTCATGATTCTCGTCTACATCACGACGCCGGCCTACATCGCACTTCTATGGACGACGCAGGTCGGCCAGTTCCTGCTTGTCGCGGCGGGGGCCTGGATGACGATCGGGGTCCTGATCATGAAGAAGATGATCAACTTCAAGTACTGAGCGCGGAGGACATCGCGGAGCTGAATGCCTCCGGGAGAAGCAAGAGCCATGCTGGACCAGATCGTCTCTCTCATGACCCCGCAGATCGCCGTGACGCTGCTTGCGGCAATCGCGGCATTCGCAACGGCCCTCACGGTGCTGATGCCCGTGCTCTCGCGCGATCGGCTCAATACGCGCATGCAGGTGATGGCGACCGAGCGCGACAAGATGCGGGCCGCGCGGCTTGCCGATCTCGTCAAGAAGGAAGGTCAGGGCCGGTTGCGCACCACGCCCAAGGGCTTCATGCAGGAGATCGTCGACAGGTTCAATCTGCGCAGCATGTTCGAGACCGAGGAGGTCCGCGACAAGCTGAAGATGGCGGGCCTGCGCGGACAGGCCCCTCTTGTGACCTACATGTTCTTCCGCGTCGCGATGCCGGCGATCGTCGCGGTCCTTGCGCTCATCTATCTCTTTGTCATTGCCGACTATGCGTACCCGCCGATGGTGAAGGTGGGCCTCGCGATCGGTGCGGGATACATCGGCTTCTATCTGCCGAACATGTTCGTCGAGAACCTCGTGCAGCGCCGCCAGACCTCGATCAAGAACGCATTTCCCGACGCTCTCGATATGCTGCTGATCTGCGTGCAATCAGGCATGTCGGCCGAGGCCGCGTTCGGCAAGGTGTCTGAGGAGGTCGGCAGCCAGTCGCTCGAGCTCGCAGAGGAACTCAGCCTGACGACGGCCGAGCTTTCCTACCTGCACGAACGGCGGCAGGCCTACGAGAATCTCGGCAAGCGCACTGGCATCCCGGGCGTCAAGGCCGTGGCCACGGCGCTGATCCAGGCCGAGCGCTACGGAACGCCGATCGGCCAGGCGCTCCGCGTGATGGCCAAGGAAAACCGCGAGATGCGCATGGCCGAGGCGGAAAAGAAGGCCGCCGCTCTCCCGCCGAAGCTGACGGTGCCGATGATCGTGTTCTTCCTGCCGGTGCTGTTCGTGGTCATCCTCGGCCCTGCGATCATCCAGGTGTTCAACTACCGCTGATGGCCAGGCCGGCGGTCGCAACCGCGCCGGGATGAGCCCTGGGCCATTCCCGGCCTCATTCCAACGCCTGACCTCCGCGCCGTTTCAGATAGGGCTTCATGCCTTCGCGGGCGAGTTCGTCGGCGCGCTCGTTCTCGGTATGGCCGGCGTGGCCGCGCACCCAGTGCCACTCCACCTGATGCCTGTGGCGCGCCGCGTCCAGCCGCTGCCACAGCTCGGCGTTCTTGACCGGCTTCTTGGCCGCCGTCTTCCAGCCGTTCGCCTTCCACCCGTGGATCCACTGACTGATGCCGTTCTTCACGTACTCGGAGTCCGTGTGCAGATCGACGCGCGAGGGACGTTTGAGGGCTTCCAGCGCCGTGATGGCCGCCATCAACTCCATGCGGTTGTTGGTGGTCTCGGCCTCGCCGCCGGACATCTCCTTGCGATGCGTGCCCAAGACGAGGATCGCGCCCCAGCCGCCGGGGCCGGGATTCCCCGAGCAGGCACCATCGGTGTAGATGACGACCGCGGGCTTCGAGGCGGTCATGCCTGCGCCTCGAAGCCGTACTCGCTCGCTGCCTTGATGCTGCGGTGGAATTTCAGCCGGCGCAGATATTCGACAGGATCCTTCGGACTGACCAGCGCGTCCTTGGAGGTGTGCAGCCAGTCGTGCGCGCGCGTAAGCAGGAAGCGCAGCGCCGCGCCCCTCGCGAGCAGGGGTAGAGCATCGCGCTCCTCTGCGCTGATGGGGCGCACGCTCTGGTAGCCTTTGAGCAGCGCCTGGCCCTTGGTGATGTTGAACGAGTGGTCGCTCTCAAAGCACCAGGCATTGAGTGTGACGGCGATGTCGTAGCTCAGTGCGTCGTTGCAGGCGAAATAGAAGTCGATGAGCCCTGACAGCGCGTCGCCGAGAAAGAAGACATTGTCCGGAAACAGATCGGCATGGATGACGCCCTGCGGAAGGGCGGAGGGCCAGCGGGCCTCGAGATGATCGAGCTCCTGCTCGATGGTGCCGGCGAGGCCGGGTGCGATCTCGTCGGCGCGCGCGCGAAAGCGCTCGAACAGCGGCCGCCACCCCGACAGCCCCAGCGCGTTCTTGCGCGACAGCGGGAAGCCTTGCCCTGCCAGGTGCAGCCGGGCCATCGCTTGGCCGACGGCCGCGCAATGCCGTGCCTGCGGGCGCCGGATCCACACGCCTTCCAGGAACGTTACAAGGGCGGCCGGCCGGCCGGCGAGCGTGCGCAGCACGCGCCCTTCCGCATCATGGACGGGGGTTGGGCAGGTGAGGCCGGCCTTGGACAGATGCTCCATCAGGCCGAGGAAGAACGGCAGATCGGCAGCCGCTACGCGCTTCTCGAACAGGGTGAGGAAGTAGGGCCCCTTTTCGGTGTGCACGAGATAGTTGGTGTTCTCGACGCCCTCGGCGATGCCCTTGTAGGACAGTAGCGCACCCAGATCATAGCTGGCGATGAAGCCGGCAAGATCCTCATCGGAGACTTCAGTGTAGACTGCCATGACCTCGGCCTCGACGTTGGGCGTTCAGGGTGCGCCCGCCTCGCGCAGCTCGCGCGGTACGTTGAAGCCGATGCGCTCCTCGGTCGTCACCACGCTTTCGACGCAGACGTCAAAACGGGTGCGGAACGCGTCGACGATTCCGGTGACCAGAAGCTCGGGCGCGGAGGCGCCCGCCGTGACGCCGAGTGTGTGGATGCCTTCGAACTCGTCCCATGGAATATCGGCAGCTTGCTGCACGAGCAGGGCGCGCGGACAGCCGGCGCGCTCGGCCACCTCCACGAGGCGCAGGGAATTCGAGCTGTTGGGCGCGCCGACCACGATCATCCGGTCGCAACGGCCCGCGATGGCCTTCACCGCGGCCTGCCGGTTGGTGGTGGCGTAGCATATGTCCTCCTTCCTGGGCCCGACGATGTGCGGAAACCGCTCCTTGAGGACGGCGACCATGGCGGACGTATCGTCCACCGACAATGTGGTCTGGGTTATGTACGCCAGCCGGTCAGGAGTGCGCGGCGAAAAGCGCCGCGCATCGTCCACCGTCTCGATCAGGGTCGCGGCGCCGGATGGAAGCTGGCCCAGCGTGCCGACCACTTCCGGGTGGCCGGCGTGTCCGATCAGGACGATCTCGAGGCCCTTCTCGTAGTGGTCTCGCGCCTCCGCATGGACCTTGGAGACCAGCGGGCAGGTCGCATCGAGGTAGAACATGTTGCGCGCCCTGGCGCTTTCCGGCACCGATTGCGGAACGCCATGTGCTGAAAAGATCACAGGAGCATCAGTTTCGGGGATCTCGTCCAGCTCCTCCACAAAAATGGCGCCTTTCGCCTTGAGGGATTCCACAACATGGCGGTTGTGGACGATCTCGTGGCGCACGTAGACCGGCGCTCCGAATTTCTTCAGCGCCAGTTCGACGATCTTGATGGCCCGGTCCACGCCTGCGCAGAAGCCGCGCGGAGCTGCGACCAGCACTTTGAGCGGCGGGAGCGCCTTGCAGGCAGGAGTTGAGGTGGCCATATGGTAAACGGCTTTTCCGCGAGTGTGCTGCAGCTTCCTGCACCCTTTTCTGGCCGCCCGTGTCGTCGGGTGCTACAATTCGAATCACCGGACAGTACCAGAGGGCGTCAATAGGGCTCGATGGGGTAGGGAATACCGGTCCGCAAGAGACCGGGCAAGTGTTCGGACAGGGGCGTCGTGACGCAATCGGCACGTAGCGCAATGATCTGTGTTGCTCGGTGCGCCGTGGTGGCTGCGCTGGCAAACGCGCTTGGCGGTTGCGGGATGTCGTCGCTGACGTCCGGCATCGGAGGCGGCTGGTTCGGCGGCCAGAACAAGACCAAGACCGAAGTTGGGTCGGTCAACCAGGACCAGCTTCTTGCGGCGGCCAAGACCGACACCGCAGGCCCCGCAGGCGTCGGAATCGAGGTGGCGCACGGTTGCCCCCGCTTCCAGGTCTGGTCGCGGGACGGCTACGTCACGATCTACGAGCAGGGCCGCATCGGCGATGGGCTCGCCGTCATGCATCGCGGCGAGATCACCAAGACGGCGCGCGAATGCCAGATCGAGCCCGGCCGCGTGACAGTGAAATACGGCTTCTCGGGGCGTGTGCTGCTCGGCCCCAAGGGCAAGCCGGGCTATGTCTCGCTGCCCCTCAGCGTGTACGTGACGGATGCCAAGCGCGAGAAGATCGCCAACGACAAGGTCAAGATCGACGTCGACGTCTCGCTCGACAAGCCGATCGGCTATTTCTCGATCGTGCGGACGGTAACGTTCTCTATTCCCGAGGGATCGAGGCCCGGGGAGTACGAGGTTTACGTCGGCTTCGACCGCAACGTGCCGGGTGCGGGCTGACGCGCCGCGTGGGCATTCCGCGTTGTCTTCTCATCTCATCAACGTGATTTTTCGATGCCGACGCCGCGTGCGTTGACTTCGGGCGGATGGTGCGTATCATCCGCGCCGGTCCATTCGAGATCTGCGGAAGAGACCGGCCCGTGTTTTGTGAGATCGGCCGGCGCCGAAGGAGCAACCGCCCCGGAACCTCTCAGGCAAAAGGACCGTAGATTGATGGCACTCTGGAAAGCAGCCGGTCTCACCGTCGGCTCACCGAAGGGGTAAGGCGGCTCGCCGCTGGAATCTCTCAGGTCCCGTGACAGAGGGGGCTTAGCCTCGCGCGATTGGCGCGGGAGGCAAGCCTTGTGGGACTTGAGATGAGCGCCGCGCCCGGCACCGAGCAATCCCTGAAACGTACGCCGCTCTACGATCTGCACCTCGCGCTCGGCGCCAGGATGGTGCCGTTCGCCGGCTATGCGATGCCCGTGCAGTATCCGCCCGGCATCTTGAAGGAGCATCTGCACACGCGAGACAAGGCCGGCTTGTTCGACGTCTCGCACATGGGCCAGGCTTCGCTCATTGGCCCAAGCCACGCTGGGGTGGCCGCTGCACTCGAGGCTCTGGTGCCGGCCGATATTTCCAATCTCGGGCTTGGGCGCCAGCGCTATACGCAGCTCCTCACCGATGGCGGCGGCATCATCGACGACCTGATGGTGACGCGCTCGGCCTCGGCGAAGGAGGACGGCAATCTGACGCTGGTCGTCAATGCCTCGCGCAAGGACGTCGACTACACGCATATCTCGCGCCGACTGCCTTCGGACGTCCGGCTCGAGCCCATGCCGGACCGCGCGCTGCTTGCCCTGCAAGGGCCCGCCGCGGTGGACGTGCTGGCGAAGCACTCCAGCGCCGTTGCGGGTCTCGGCTTCATGGCGGCATCCAGCGGCAGCATCGGCGGCATCGACTGTCGCATCAGCCGTTCGGGATATACGGGAGAGGACGGCTTCGAGATCTCGGTCGCAGCATCAAGGGCGGCGGATCTTGCGAACCTGCTTCTCGCCGACGAGCGCGTGAAACCGATCGGCCTCGGCGCGCGCGACTCGCTGCGTCTGGAGGCCGGCCTCTGTCTCTACGGCCACGACATCGACGAGACGACGAGCCCGATCGAGGCAGATTTGGCATGGTCGATCCAGAAACGCCGGCGGACCGAGGGCGGGTTCCCGGGCGCTGCCCGCATTCAAGAAGAGCTGGCGCGCGGCCCGAGGCGGCGCCGCATCGGCCTCAGGCCTGAAGGGCGGGCGCCGGCGCGCGAGGGTACCGAGATCCTTTCCATGCTGGGCGAGCGGCTCGGCATCGTCACTTCCGGAGGCTTCGGGCCGAGCGTCAGCGGTCCCGTCGCCATGGGCTACGTGCTCGCGGACTACGCGTCACCCGGCACGCCCGTGAACCTGATGGTGCGGGGCAAAGCGCTCGCCGCCGAGATCGTGACGCTTCCCTTCGTTCCCCATCGCTACGCACGCAAGAGCTGACACAAGGACATCCCATGGCAAGCGAATGCTTCACCAAAGATCACGAGTGGATCCGCGTCGAGGGCGGCGTCGGCACGGTCGGCATTACCGACCATGCCCAGGGGCAGCTTGGCGACGTCGTGTTCGTCGAGGTGCCGGAGCCGGGCCGCAAGGTGACAGCAGGCGAGGCCGTCGCCGTAGTTGAGAGCGTCAAGGCCGCAAGCGACGTATTCGCGCCCGTCTCGGGGGAGATCCTGGAGGCGAACGGCGAACTCGCGGCCAACTTCGCCCTCGTCAACGAGGACGCCGAGGGCAAGGCCTGGTTCTTCAAGATCAGGCTTGCCGACGAAAGCCAGCTCGCCGGGCTGATGGATCGGGCCGCCTACGAAGCCTTCATCAAGGAAAGCCACTAGATGCGCTATCTGCCTCTCACGGATGCCGATCGCCGCGCCATGCTGGCCAGGATCGGCGTTGCCGACATCGACGCGCTGTTCGCCGACGTGCCGAAGGATAAGCGGCTCAACGGTCGCCTTGATCTGCCGAAGGCCAAGGGCGAGCTGCAGGTCGAGCGCGAGATCGCCAGGCTGGCGGACCGCAACGTCTCAGCCGGCTCCGTGCCGTTCTTCGTCGGCGCGGGTGCCTACAAGCACCATGTGCCGGCCACGGTCGATCACCTGATCCAGCGCTCGGAGTTCCTGACCTCGTATACGCCCTATCAGCCGGAGATCGCGCAGGGCACCCTGCAGTATCTCTATGAATTCCAGACCCAGGTGTCGATCCTGACCGGGATGGAGGTGGCCAACGCCTCCATGTACGACGGCTCGACCGCCACGGCCGAAGCGGTGCTGATGGCGCAGCGCGTGACCAGTCGGCGCCGCGCCGTGCTGGCCGGCAACCTGCATCCGCACTACCGCGAAACCATCGAAACGGTGGGGCGGATGGCGGGCGACGAGATCGTGGCGCTGCCGCCGATGCCGGGGGGCGGCGAGGATTTCGGCGCGCATATCGACAACACGGTGTCGTGCGTCGTCGTGCAGATGCCGGACTTCTACGGCCACGTGTACGATCTTTCCGCCATCGCCGAGCGCGCGCACGCTGTGGGAGCGCTGCTTGTCGCGGTTGTGACGGAGGTGGTCTCGCTCGGCCTGCTGAAGCCGCCGGGCGAGATGGGCGCCGACATCGTCGTCGGCGAGGGCCAGTCGATTGGCAACGCGCTGTCCTTCGGTGGTCCCTACCTCGGGCTGTTTGCGACGCGCAGCAAGCTGGTGCGGCAGATGCCGGGCCGGCTTTGCGGCGAGACCGTCGATCGGGAGGGCCGGCGCGGCTTCGTGCTCACGCTGTCGACGCGCGAGCAGCATATCCGCCGCGAGAAGGCCACCTCCAACATCTGCACCAACTCCGGGTTGTGCGTTCTGGCCTTCACGATCCATCTCTCGCTGCTCGGCGAGGCCGGCCTGAAGCGACTGGCGCGTATCAACCACGCCAATGCGGTGGCGCTCGCCGATGCGTTGGTCAACGTCAAGGGCGTGAAGGTGCTGAACAAGGCATTCTTCAACGAGTTCACCATTCGCGTGCCGGGCGACGCGGCCGATGTGGTCGAGAAGCTTGCCGCGAGGGGCGTGCTTGGCGGCGTGCCCGTGTCGCGGCTGCTGCCGGGGCGGCCGGAGGCTGCCGGCCTCATCGTTGTCGCCGCCACCGAGGTCAACACGGATGAGGATCGCGCCGCCTATGCCAAGGCGCTGAAGGAGGTGCTGTGATGCTGAACCGTCAGGGACGGCCGACTGCGCCGGGAGAGATGATCAATAGAGGCCGCGAGACCTTCAGCGGCAATCGCGCCCTTGCCGTCGAGGAGGGGCTGATCTTCGAGATCGGCCGCCCGGATGTGACCGGCGTCGATCTCGATGAGCCTGCCAAGTTCAAGCCGCGTCTCGGCGGCCTGGAGCGGTCCGCGCCGATCGGTCTCGTCGGCCTCTCCGAGCCCGAGGCCATGCGCCACTACGTGCGCCTGAGCCAGAAAAACTATGGCATCGATACGGGTCTGTTTCCGCTCGGCTCCTGCACCATGAAGCACAACCCGCGCCTCAACGAGCGCATGGCGCGGCTTCCGGGGCTCGCCGACGTTCATCCGCTGCAGCCGCTCTCGACAGTACGGGGGGCCGTTGCCCTCATCGCCGAGCTGGCCCGCTGGCTGCGGGAGCTGACCGGCATGCCTGCCGTCGCGTTGACGCCGAAGGCCGGCGCGCATGGCGAGCTGTGCGGCATGATGGCGATCAAGGCGGCGCTGGAGGCCCGCGGCGAGATGCGCTCCGTCGTGCTGGTGCCGGAGTCTGCTCACGGCACCAACCCCGCGACGGCGGCATTGCTCGGCTATCGTATCCAGCCGGTGCCGTCGCGCGCGGATGGTACGGTCGATCCCGAGGAGGTCAAGAAGCATCTGACGCCCGAGGTCGCAGCCATCATGCTCACCAACCCGAATACCTGCGGGCTGTTCGAGCGCGACGTCGTGGCCATTGCCGATGCAGTGCATGCGGCTGGCGCCTACTTCTACGCCGACGGCGCCAACTTCAACGCCATCGTCGGCAAGGTGCGGCCCGGCGATCTCGGCGTCGATGCCATGCATATCAATCTGCACAAGACGTTCTCGACGCCGCACGGCGGTGGTGGTCCGGGTGCCGGCCCGGTGGCGCTGTCAGCCGCGCTGGCGCCGTTCATGCCGCTGCCGTACGCGGTTGCTGACGCCGATGGCGTACGCTTCGTGGAGCATGCGGCCCTGTCAGGCGGCGAGGCTCGACCGTTCGGCCGTATGTGCGCGTTCCATGGCCAGGTGGGCATGTTCGTGCGCGCGCTGTCCTACATGCTCTCGCATGGCGGCGACGGCATGCGGCAGGCGTCCGAGGATGCCGTCCTCAACGCCAACTACGTGCGCGCTTCGCTGTCGGACTTGATGTCGCTGCCGTTCGGCAACCGCGTCTGCATGCACGAGGTTCTGTTCGATGATCGCTGGCTGGAAGGGAGCGGCATCACCACGCTCGACTTTGCGAAGGCCATGATCGACGAGGGCTACCATCCCATGACGGTGTATTTCCCGCTGGTGGCCCATGGCGCCATGCTGGTCGAGCCGACGGAATCGGAATCAAAGCAGCGTCTCGATGAGTTCGTCGGTGTGCTGCGGGAGCTGGCCAAGGCCGCCAAGGCTGGCGACGTCGACCGCTTCAAGGAGGCGCCGCGTTTTGCTCCGCGCCGCCGCCTCGACGAGACGAAGGCCGCGCGCGAGCCGAAGCTCAGGTGGCAGCCGCCACCGGGATTGGCCGCCGCGGAATAATGCCTAGAGCAGATTCAGCTTGACCGTACATAGCCTGAATGGCGGAGGTAGTTTGCGCATTCACCGGGCTCAAACGTGCTCGTGAGCTGGCCGATGGCGGTCCACAGGGCCTCGACGGAGCGAGCGGC
>WBUN01000106.1 GCA_008933705.1 Hyphomicrobiaceae bacterium | reverse complement strand
TCGCGCACCCTACTCCGCCCTGAGCGCGTCGAAGGGCGGCCACGCCGGCCGTGGTTCGACGGGCTCACCACGAAGGACCGTTCCAGCCGGAAGGGGCCCCTCACGTGACGTCATGCCCGCGCAGGCGGGCAGCCAGGGCACTTCACAACGCAGGTGCACGTGTCGCTGAAATGGCGCGCGCGGCTGCGGTGGTGATCTGCGGCGGATGTGGCCCGCGCGGCCCGGTGACCTGGGCCCCCGCCTTCGTGCCGGAGGCGCGTCTTCGACGCGACGCGGGGGTGACGCTGGTGGGTGGGCGCGAGTGCCTCGCCATCGCTGTGAAATCCGAACCGATCGTCCAACACTGACGTCATTCCCGCGGAGGCGGGAACCCAGATCACGTCTCAACTCAGGTGCGCGCACCGCTGAAATGGCGCGCGCGGCCGCGGGCGTGATCTGCAGGGAACGTGCCCCGCGCGGCCCGGTGACCTGGGCCCCCGCCATCGTGCCGGAGGCGCGTCTTCGACACGACGCGGGGGTGACGCTGGCGGGTGGGGTGCGCGCGAGTGCCCACCATCGCAGTGAAATGCGAACCGATCAGCCAACACCGACGTCATGCCCGCGAAGGCGGGCACCCAGGACACATCGCAACGCAGGTGTGCGGGCCGCTGGAATGGCGCGCGCAGCCGGGGTCGTGATCTGCGGCGAATGTAGCCCGTGCGGCTCGGTGACCTGGGCCCCCGCCTTCGCGGGGGTGACGCTGGTGGGTGGGGTGCGCGAGTGCCTCAACATCGCAGTGAAATCCAAACCGATCGTCCAACACTGGCGTCATGCCCGCGTCGCACACCCTACTCCGCCCTGAGCCCGTCGAAGGGCGGCCACGCCGGCCGTGGTTCGACAGGCTCACCACGGAGGACCGTTTCAACCGGAAGGGGCACCTCACGTGACGTCATGCCCGCGTAGGCGGGCAGCCAGGTCACATTGCAACGCAGGTGTGCGCGCCGTTGAAATGCCGCGCGTGGCTGCGGGCGTGCTCTGCGGCAGGCATGGCCCGTGCGGCCCGGTGACCTGGGCCCCCGCCATCGTGCCGGAGGCGCGTCTTCGACGCGATGCGGGGGTGACGTTGGTGGGTGGGGCGCGCGCGAGCGCCTCGCAACCGAAGTGATTTCCGAATCGATCAGCCAACACTGACGTCATTCCCGCGTCGCACACCCCGCTCCGCCCTGAGCCAAGTCGAAGGGCGGCCGCGCCGGCCGTGGTTCGACAGGCTCACCACGGAGGACCGTTCCAACCGAAAAGCGCGGGTGCGCGCACCGCTGAAATGGCGCGCGCGGCCGCGGGCGTGATCTGCAGGGAACGTGCCCCGTGCGGCCCGGTGCACTGGCCCCCCGCCTTCGCGGGGGTGACGCCGATGGGTGGGGGGCGCGAGCGCCATGCAACCGAAGTGATTTCCGAATCGATCAGCCAACACTGACGTCATTCCCGCGGAGGCGGGAAGCCAGGTCACATTGCAACGGAGGTGTGCGGGCCGCTGAAATATCGCGCGCGGCCGCGGGCGTGATCTGCAGGGAACGTGCCCCGCGCGGCCTGGTGACCTGGGCCCCCGCCTTCGCGGGGGTGACGCTGGTGGGTGGGGTGCGCGAGTGCCTCGACATCGCAGTGAAATCCAAACCGATCGTCCAACACGGACGTCATGCCCGCGTCGCGCACCCTACTCCGCCCTGAGCATGTCGAAGGGCGGCCGCGCCGGCCGTGGTTCGACAGGCTCACCACGGAGGACCGTTCCAACCGAAAAGCGCGGGTGCGCGCGCCGCTGAAATATCGCGCGCGGCCGCGGGCGTGCTCTGCGGGGAATGCGACCCGCCCGGCCCGGTGCACTGGCCCCCCGCCATCGTGCCGGAGGCGCGTCTCCGACGCATGATGCAGGCGCGTCTCCGACGCATGATGCAGGCGCGTCTCCGACGCATGATGCAGGCGCGTCTCCGACGCGACGCGGGGGTGACGTTGGCGAGGCTGGGCGCTCGCGATGCCATGTTCTTCTCATAGCGCTCTTGGCCGGATCGCCTTGAGCCCGTAGGCTGGGTCGCTCCCGTCGCCGGCAGCAAGCCCTTGGCGATCGGGACACAAAGCGCAGGAGGCCTCGTTGTCCGACCAGCAGACGCTTGCCATGCTCGAGCGCCGGCGCATCGAGGCCTGCATCCTCAGGCACGTGTACGAGACGCTGAAGGCCAGCCACGGCGCTGACATCGCACGGCAGACCATAGCCGACGCCGTGCGCCGATCCTCCATCGAGCAGGCACAGCAGATGGCCGCAGCGGTCGGCGGCAACACCTCCCTGGCGACGTTCGTTGCGCGGCAGGAGCTGTGGATGCGCGGTGGCGCGCTCGAGATCGACGTCCGGGAAAGCAGCGATACCCGCTACCGCTTCAACGTCACGCGCTGCAAGTACGCCGAGATGTACAGGGACATGGGGCTCGGCGACATCGGGCACCTGCTGTCGTGCCAGCGCGACGGCACCTTCTGCGAAGGCTACGACAGCCACCTCAAGCTCAGGCGCACGCAGACCATCATGCAGGGCGCCAGCCATTGCGACTTCGACTACACCTACGAGAAGGACGGCAAGGCGTGATGACGCAGGCGTTCGCCCCGGGGGGATACCGCTACATCCCGGCGGTCTTCCAGTATTCCGGCGGCGTCGCCGCCGAGCCCGGCTACCGCATCGAGCGCGTGACCTTCCGCAAGCCCGTTGCGCTGGCGGCAGGCTTCGCGCGCATCAAGAGCTTCCTGGAGGCCCGCGGCCGCCCGCTCACCGCCCTGTGCGCCTGCGAGCTGCGATCGCCCGCGCCCTTCGCCGAGGCAGGCTTCAAGGCATTCAACGAGCTTTATGTCGGCACGCTGGCCGAATGGGGCCTCTACGACGGCAAGACCAATCCCGTCGCGCGCAGCAACGTCTGTCCCGAGATCGACAAGCCCGCCGAGCCGTCCTTCCACGCCTTCGCCTTCACCGTTCCGGCGAGCGGCGCCGCGCCGAGCTTCTGCGTGGCCGGCAGCGGCGAATGCCCGGAAGGCAAGGGCAACTACCGCGACCACATCGTGCGGCGCGGCGATCTGAGCCCGGACGGACTGGCCGAAAAGGTGCGCTGGGTGATGGGCGAGATGGAGCGGCGCCTCCATGCGGTCGGCGCTGGCTGGCCGTCGACGACGGCGGTCCAGGTTTACACCGTGCACCACTTTCATGCGCTGATGGCAAGCGAAATCGTGGCGCGCGGCGCCGCCCGCACGGGACTGACGTGGCACTACTGCCGCCCCCCGGTGGTCGATATCGACTACGAGATGGATTGCCGCGGGGTGGCGATCGAGCATGTTGCCGACCTTAGTTGATGGTTCCGGTTGACAGACTGCCCTCCCGCTTCTCACACTGACCGCAACATAAGGCCTTCGAGCCGCCATAAGTTGAAAACCCTCCAGGGAGGAGACACATGTTGCGTGCCTTATCGGCCGGATCTGCCGGCGCCTTGCTTGCACTGCTGCTTGCCGCGCCTTTGCCCGCCGCGGCAGACGTGAAGATCGGCGTGATCTACGACCAGACCGGGCCGTTCGCGGCCGGCGGCTCCAAGGCTGCCGCGATCGGCAACAAGATCGCCATCGACATGATCAACGAGAAGGGCGGCGTCGGCGGCCACAAGATCATCGCGGTGGAGGCCGACGCGCAATCGAAGACCGACGTCGCCATCAACGAGGCGGAGCGGCTGCTCAACGACGCCAAGGTCGACCTGCTGATGGGCGTCTACTCCAGCGCCCACTGCGTGCCGATGGCCGCCAAGGTCGACGCGGCCAAGAAGTTCATGTGGGCCAACGTCTGCGTGGCCTCTGCCGTGTTCAAGGACAAGAACCTGCAGTACGTCTTCCGTCCGCAGGTGCATTCCGACCAGTTCGGCGAGGCGTCCTGCTCGTTCATCGCCGAGAACGCGAAGGCCAAGCTCAAGAAGGACGTCAAGGGCATCAAGGTCGCCATCATCCATGAGGACGGCCCCTACGGCGTTGGCGTCGCCATGGGCAACGAGGCCAAGTGCAAAGAGCTCGGCATGCAGATCGTGCACAAGGAGGGCTATGCAGCCACCTCCACCGACCTGTCCGCGCTCGTCACCAAGCTGCGCCGGGCCCAGCCCGACGTCATCCTGCATACCGGCTACAACCCCGACATCACGCTGTTCCTGCGCCAGGCGAAGGAAGCTGGGCTGAAGTGGAGCGCCCTGATCGGGCACGGTGCCGGCTATGGCCAGATCGACAAGCTGATCGAGACCTTCAAGGACGACGTGAACTTGGTCTACAACGTCGACCCGGTCGCGGCCCAGCTCCTCGACGCCAAGAGCCTGAAGCCGGGTCTTGGCGACCTGACCGCCGAGATGGTCAAGCGCTACAAGGCCGCGACGGGGGCCAGCCAGGTTCCGCCGCATGCCTCCATGGGCTTCAACCAGGCGTGGATCTTCCTCTCCGACGTGCTGCCGCGCGCGATCAAGAAGCACGGCGGCTTCGACCCGGAAGCGCTGCGCAAGGCGGCTCTCGAGACCGACATCCCGGAAGGTGGCACGGTGCAGGGCTACGGCGTGAAGTTCTTCCCACCCGGTCACAAGATGGCGGGGCAGAACGAGCGCTCCTCGCCGGTCGTCATGCAGTACATCAAGGGCGAGACCAAGATCGCCTGGCCCAATGCCCTGAGGACGATCGACCCCGTGCTGCCCCTGCCCCCGGGCCACGCCTACGCACGCTGAAAATGCAATCGGGGGATCGCAACGGTCCCCCGAACCGTCTTGGCCCACACAGCGCGAAATCCGTGGCACTCCTTTCCGTCACCGGCCTGACCAAGACGTTCGGCGGCTTCACCGCCGTCTCGAACGTCTCATTCGACGTCGGTGAAGGGGAGATTGTCGGCCTCATCGGACCCAACGGGTCGGGCAAGAGCACCATCTTCAATTGCATCGCCGGCATGTACGTGCCCTCCGCCGGCTCGGTGAATTTCGCCGGCGAGGAGATCGGCGGTCTCTCCGCCAGCCGCATTTGCCACAAGGGCATCGGGCGCACCTACCAGATCCCGCGGCCGTTCCGGAACCTCACGCTGCTCGAGAACGTCGCTCTGTCGGCGTGGTTCGGGCAGCACGGCAAGACGGTCCGCGCGGACTGCTGGCGGCAGGCGGAGGAAGCCCTGGCGATGGTCGGTCTGCCCACGGATGCGCGCACCACCACCGACGGGCTTGGCGCGGCCGCGCTCAAGAAGCTCGAGCTTGCACGCGCGCTCGCCACGCAGCCCAAGCTCCTCCTCGCCGACGAGAGCCTGAACGGTCTCGACCACTCGGAGATGGAGCAGGCCGCCGACATGCTGCAGCGCATCCGCAGCGAGCGCGGCATCACCATCGTATGGGTCGAGCACATCATGGGCGTGCTCATGCGCGTCGTCGACAGGGTGGTGGTGCTCGACCACGGCGAGAAGATCTTCGATGGCGCACCGAGGGCGGCGCAATCAGATCCTCGCGTGGTCGAGGTCTATCTTGGGGCCGATGTGGCGGCGTGAGGAGACGGCAGGGTGCTGGAGCTGAAAGGCATCGATGCGGGATATGCCGGCTTTCAGGCGCTCTTCGGCGTATCCATGCGTGTCGATGCCGGCGAGGCGGTCGCGGTGATCGGCTCCAACGGCGCCGGCAAGACCACGCTGCTGCGCGTCGTTTCCGGCCTGCTCGCGCCGACCGCCGGCACCATGACGATGCAGGGCACCGACCTCATCGCCACGCCGCCGCACAAGGTCATCGAGACCGGCATCGCCCACGTGCCCGAAAGCCGAAGGCTGTTCCCGCGCCTCAGCGTGGAGGACAACCTGCGCATGGGCGCGTTCATTCCGGCGGCGCGCGCCAAGTTCCACCAGCGGCTGGAGTATGTCTATGCGCTGTTCCCGCGCCTGAAGGAGCGGCGCACGCAGCTTGCCGGCACGATGTCCGGCGGAGAGCAGCAGATGTGCGCCATCGCGCGCGCCCTCATGAGCGAGCCCAAGCTCGTTCTGCTGGACGAGCCCTCCATGGGGCTGGCGCCCGTGATCGTGTCGCAGGTCTTCGATCTGGTGCGGCGCATCCGCAACGACGGCTACACCGTGCTGATCGTCGAGCAGAACGTCAGGCAGGTGCTGAAGGTGGTGGACCGGGCCTACCTGCTCGAGGTCGGGCGCATGAAGGCCTCCGGCCGCGCCGAGGAGCTCGCCGCCAGCGACGAGATCCGCAAGGCATACATGGGGCTCTAGCGATGCGATCGATGGCAGGCGTTCCCTCCCCCTTCATGCCGAAAGCGTGTCTTTGTGCCGAAGGCGCGCCTTCGGTGCGACGGGGAGGGGAATGTGCGCGGCATCCGGGGGAATTCTGAATGGATTGCCAGCTCGACATCTTCTTCCTGGAGGCCGTGGTCAACGGCCTTCTGCTCGCCGGCCTGCTCGCGCTGCTGGCGCTCGGCCTCAACCTCATCTTCGGCGTGATCGACGTCGTGTGGATCTGCTACGCCGAGCTGGTGATGGTGGGGATGTACGGCATCAACTACGCCTACAAGGGCGGCATGCCGTTTCTCGTCGCGGCCCTCTTCGGCATCGTGCTGGTCGCCATCGCCGGCGCGTTGCTGCATTTCCTGGTGATCAGGCCGGTGTTGGAGACGCCGCCCATCAACCAGCTTCTCGTCACAGGCGGCGTGCTCTTCCTGTTGCAGGCCGCCGCCACCATGGCGTTCGGCATCGAGTTCAAGAACCTCGGCATCCGCCTCGGCTCGTTGAACATCATCGACATGAGCTTCTCGTGGTCGCGCATCCTGGCATTCCTGTTCGCACTGGCCGGCATGCTGGCCCTGTGGCTCTTCCTGTCGCGCACGTTCATCGGCACGGCGATCCGCGCCATCTCGCAGGATCGCCAGATCATGCCGCTGATGGGCGTCGACAGCCGCAAGCTCTACCTGGTGACCTCGGCCATCGGCGGAGGGCTTGCCGGCCTTGCGGCGGCGCTGATGGTGCTGCAGTACGACATCTATCCGCAGATCGGCCTGCAGTTCGGCCCCCTCATCTTCATGATCTGCGTGCTCGGCGGACTGGGCAACATGATCGGCGGCTTCGTCGCCGCCTTCATCATCAGCCAGTTCATCGCCGTCGGCTCGAGCTGCTTCCACACCGAGTGGGGCTACGCCGTCGCCTTCCTGTTCTTCATGGTGGCCATCTTCATTCGCCCGCAAGGCCTGTTCGGGAGCAGAACGTGACCGGGTTGCGTCTCAAGCCTGCAACGATCATCGGGCTCCTCGCGGTGGCGGCGCTGCCTCTGGTCGTCCGCTACTTTCTGCCGGCCTCCGAGAAATACTACCTGCACCTGCTGATCCAGATCCTGCTGTGGTCCTTCATCTACACGGGCTGGTCGCTCATGGGCCGCTTCGGCCTGACCTCCCTCGGCCACGGCGCGTTCACCGGCATCGGCGCCTACGCCACGGTCATGCTGTGGAATTTTGCCGGCATCACGCCCTGGATCGGCATCCCGGTCGCGGTCGCGCTCGCCACCGTCGTCGGCGTGCTGGTGGGCTATCCGTGCTTCCGCTTCCGCATCGCCGGTCACTACTTCGCCCTCCTGACGTTGGCGCTGACCGAGTTCGTGCGGCTGTGCATCGTCGGATTGCGCGATTTCACGGGCGGCTCGCTCGGCACGCAGCCCAGGCGCTACGGCGACGGCATCTCGCTCTATGCGCTGCAGTTCGAGCCCGACCGCATGCTCGCCTACTACATCGCGTTCGGGCTGTGGGTGCTCGGGCTGTACGTGTGGCTGCGCGTCGACGGCAGCATGGACCGCTACGCGCTCGATGCCGCCAGCCAGGACGAGGACGCGGCTGCCTCGGTCGGCATCAACGTGACCAGGGAGCGGCTGAAGATCACCGCGCTGTCCTCGGCCATGTGCGCGCTCGGCGGCGCCATCTTCGCGCAGTATCAGATGTACATCGGTCCCGACACGATTGCGGGCCTCGGCCTGTCGCTCAACATCGTGTTCGCGGCAATCGCCGGCGGCATCTGGGTCCTGCTGGGGCCGACGGTCGGCGCCGTGTTCACGCAAGTGCTGGCCGAGACCCTGCGCGTCGTCATTCAGGGCTCGGCCACGCTCAAGGGCATGTTCGGCAGCTCGGCCCTCGCTCTCGATCAGCTCATCTACGGACTGCTGCTCGTGCTGTTCATCATCTACATGCCGAACGGCATCCTGGGGACGACCATGGCCTGGTGGCGCCGGCGGGCGGCAGCGAGAGCGGCGACCGGCCGGGCCGGCAACTGAAGCCCGGAGCCGGCGCGAACCTCCTCTCCAGCGGGAAGGGCGGCGGCCCGGCCGCCTCATAGCGGACCCTCCGCCGCATCGGGCTACTTCGGCATCGGGCTACTTCACCAGTGTCACGGGCAGCTTGGTGAGGTGAACGACCTTGGTCGCGATCGACCCCATGACGAGATTGCCGATAGCGCTCATGCCGCTGGTGCCCATCACGATGGCGTCGCAGCCCTTGTCCTCGGCGTACCTGACGATGGCGCTCGACACCTCGCCGATGAGGACTTCGCTGGTGAATGGCACGCCTGCGGCCTTGGCCGTCTCGATTGCGGGCCGCAGGATGTCCTCGCTGTGCTGCTGCTGCAGCTGCTTGGCCTTCTCCTCGGACAGGTAGACCGAGATCTCGCCGTAAATGACGGGCGGCTCGTGCGCATACACGATGAGGAGCTCGTAGGGACCGTTCTCCTTGGCGAGCTTGATGGCGTGCTTGAGGGCACGCATGGCATTGTCGGAGTTGTCGACTGGCACCAGCAGCTTGTGCATGGCAGATCACCTCCCGTCCGGCCCACGATATGCAATCATAAGCCGAGCGGATCGCTCGCCGCCACGCCTTGATGCCGGTCAAACCGTACCGCCGGCACGGCCGTTCACTTGGCGGCGGTCGGCTGCTCGGGCTCGTCGAGCAGATTGTGGCCCGGGGGACGCCGGTGATCGCGCCAGCGCCGGAAGGCCCGGCGCTCCTCGACGGTCAGGCGGGCGGCGATCTCGGCGTACAGGTCCTGCACCGCCGCCCGTGCGCGGTTCTCGGCATCGGCCTGGCGAGCCTGCGCGGCGAGGAAGCGCTGCTTGTCGAACGGCTCCTCCGCGAGCGCCCTCATGGTGTCCTCGCGCGCCGCACGCACCTCGCGGCGGAAGGGACGCAGCCGCGTGCGCTCTTCCTCGGTTCCCCTCCACAGCTCCTTGCGCCGCTCGGAGGACAGGGTGCTGGCATAGCCGAGCAGGTTGGGCGTAACGCCGCTGGCCCACGGCGGCGGCGAGCGGAAGCGCCACACGGCTCCTGCGACGAGGCCTACGATGATGAAATTGAGCGCGAGCGAAACGGTCAGCAGCACCAGCATCCATCTGGGCGCGCGACGGGGGGCCTCTGATGCGGTCTGCGTCATAGCAGATCCTCATCCAGCGCATCGATCTGAGCCAGCGTGGTCGTGCCGCCAGACGGCAGGCTGATGCCCGTCATCTCCGCGAGCGCGGGCAGGGCCCCTTGCATCACGTTGGAAACGCCGATGTAGATGCCGAACGCCAGCGACGCCGCCAGCAGGCCGGCCACGCCGCCGATGCCGGAGGCTCCGAGCCAGCGCTGCCGCGACCGCAGCCCGGGCCAGCGG
>WBUN01000105.1 GCA_008933705.1 Hyphomicrobiaceae bacterium | reverse complement strand
CATGCGAACCATAAGCCCTGGGTCGGAGCGGCGCGAGGGGAGGGATGTGAACGCGATTAACCGAGCCAATCGACGGGGTCGGCCCGGAGGGGTACCCTGGGAGGCATGATCGCCGCAGCACAGTCCTGCGCCGGCCGAAAGGTCCCCCTGGCCGAGTTGCGGCGCCAGCGCCGCCGTGTTCCGGGACGGACAGGTGTTGCTGATCGAACGGGGCAAGGGGGCGCTCAAGGGTCGCTGGAGCCTGCCGGGCGGCCACATCGAGCCAGGCGAGCGCGCACGCACCGCAGCGCTGCGCGAGCTTCGCGAGGAGTCTGGCGTGGATGCCGAGCTTTGCGGTTTGGTGGACCTGCACGAGGTGCTGCTCACCGGCGCCGACAAGGCCATACAGGCCCACTATCTCATCGCCGTCTTCTTTGGCCGCTGGCTGTCGGGCGAGCCCGTCGCAGGCAGCGATGCGTCGGCCGCACGGTTCGTGTCCATGGCCGACATGGAGTCCTATCCGCTCACAGACGGCGCCGCCTCGCTCATCCGCCGCGCCGACGCCATGCTGCAAGCGCTTGGCCGATGAGACATTTTTCCCCCGCAGCGCATCACCCGGCCGCTTGCCCCCGCCATGCCGCCGCCTACAATGCACGCTAACCGGCAGCGACTCGATGCGCGGATCCCAAGCGATCCCATGAGGAACGGCGGCGCCATGCGATTTGCATCATCGACCTCAGCGCGCGCAGGCGCCGCTCTGCTCTTTGCGCTAACGGCGCTGCCCGTGCACGCGCAGGTAGAGACCGGTGCCGACGCTCGGCCCTACGACGATCGCCTGCTGCGGCTGTCGGAGATTCTCGGCGCCATCCATTACCTGCGCGAGCTGTGCGGTGCCAACGAGGGCCAATACTGGCGCGACCGCATGAAGGAGCTGATGAACGCGGAAGGGTCGACCGCACTGCGCCGCGCAAAACTGACGCGCAGCTTCAACAACGGCTACCGCAGCTACAGCCGCACCTACACGAGCTGCACAGGCTCCGCGCAAACCGCCGTCACCCGTTTTCTCAGCGAAGGCGCGGAGATAGCAGACAACCTCACGAAGACGCCGTAGCACGCTGCATTTTACGCAATGCAGCAAGATTGCAGGAATTAATCGTTAACTGTTGTAGCACGCACCATCGAATGCCTGCTGTGCTACGGGACTGTGCACGCCGGCACGGCGCCGACAGCGCCGCCAGCCAATAAACGTCACCGCGCAACGTTCGGGGGAAGGGGAGCGGGGATGCAATCATTCAAATTGTCCGAGAGCGACGATCATCGCGTCAAGGCACTCAACTACATTCTCGAAGCGTGGGAGGAAGGCACCGAGAGCGGCATCGCGCCGGAGCTGATGGCGTATGCGGCGCTCTATACGGCGCTCACCGATCTGGTCGCCTCGTTCGGTGAGGATTCCGTCATCACGCTCGTCAACGGTCTGGCGCCGCGCGTGCAGAAGGGCGAGTTCACGCTCTATCGCTCGCGCCAGTAGCGGTCGCGGCGGCCCGCTCACCAGAGGCGCAGCCGCTTGATGACCATCTCGCCGATCAGCACGCCGCCGAAGCCGATGAGGATGAGGCCGGCGATACGGTTGATCTTGCCGAGCTGCACCGTGTCGAAGCGGTGGCGATACTGGCTGATGCGCTGCGAGACGATGAACCAGTAGCAGAAGCTGCCGCCCATGATGGCCGCCACCATCGTAAGTGCATCGACGTAGGACTCAACCTCGACGAACGAGCTGACGCCTCCGAAGATCGCTACAAGCCCCAGCAGCGCGCCCGGGTTGGTGATGGTGAGCAGGAACGTCTGCGGGATGTCCCAGATATAGTCGCGCAGGGTGGCCTTGGCGGCGTGCGTCTCGGTGACGACAGTCGGCTCGGTCAGGTAGAGCTTGATGCCCGCGCCGAGCAGGGCCAGCCCGCCCACGATCTGGATGGCGGTGCGATATTCCCGGATGGCGCCCGACATGGCATTGACGCCGAGCGCGGCGCCGAGCGCGATCAGTCCGTCGCCGAGCATGATGCCGAGCCCCGCCGCCATGCCGCCGAAAAACCCGCGCTCGACGGCGCGCTGTATTCCGAGCAGATTGACGGGCCCGAACGGCATCGCCAACAGCACGCCGACGACCATGCCGACCGGTATGATGAGAGGATTGGGGATGAACGTCACGGCGCCGCTACGTCCCCGCGCGGCCGCGTCGGGCCTTCCCATCCGCCATACCGGGCGCAAGATGAGGGGACGGGCATGGCGCATGGGCATGAGCCGCAGACGCGCCGCCACAGGGCGAACGGCTCGGCAACAAATGGAACCTCCCCAGTGAGGCGGACTGACGGACAATGTTGAACCTTCTCAAGCTATTCCTACTGGCGCTGTTCCTGGTTGTCCATTGTCTTGGACCAGCCTCTCCCGCCTTGTCGCAGGCGGCCAAAGCCAAGACGGGCGGCACAAAGAAGCAGCAGCAGGCGTCCGCCTCCGCCCCGGAGATCCGCTACGGCACCGACAGGCTGCCGACGGCCGTCATGGACATGCGCGAGGCCATCCTGGCAGCCGTCAGGTCAGGCAGGATCGAGGATCTGCGCCACGCTTATGAGCTGAACGAGCTGAAGCCGGAGCTCGCCGAGCATCCCGTGACCGACCCGGTCGCCCACTGGAAGCAGGTCTCGGGCGATGGCGAGGGTCGCGAGATCCTGGCCGTGCTGGCTCAGATCCTGGATGCCGGCTACGTGACCCTGCCGCTCGGCCGTGACATCGAAAACAACAAGATCTACATCTGGCCCTACTTTGCCGAGATGCCCCTGGACAAGCTGACGCCATCGCAAGAGGTTGAGCTCCTGCGTCTCGTGACGCCCGCCGCTGCGAAGGAGATGAAAGTGCTCGGCAAGTACACCTACTGGCGCATCGCCATCGGCGCAGACGGCACGTGGCACGCCCTGCGCAAGGGATTGTGATGCCCGCAAGGACGTGGGAGCTACCGTCGCGTTCAACGGCGCGCTAACCTAACCCGTAAGCACCGCGTGGTAAGCGGCGGTGTTCAAAGGATAAAGTCACCCCCAACAACACAGAGGATGACCCGACGATGCGGCGTGCAGGACTTGTAGCCTTGCTGATGCTGATGGTCGCTGACGCGGCGTACGCACAGCCCTGGGGCCCGCCCTACGGCCGCTCCTACCGCTACTACCAGAGCCCTGGCTACTTCTGGGATTGGGACGATGACGACGACTACCGTCCGCGCCGCCGGGGACCGTCGCTGCAGTCGGGCGGCGAGCGGCCCGACATCGCGCCCGTCGAGCCCCGCAAGATCTCGTTTCCCAGCACCTTTCCCGTCGGCGGCATCGTCATCGACACGCGCGGGCGGCAACTGTTCCTGATCCAGTCGCCGACGGAGGCCTACCACTACCCCATCTCTGTCGGCCGCGAAGGCTTCACCTGGACCGGCAAGGAGACGATCAGCCGCAAGGCCAACTGGCCGGACTGGCACCCGCCGGAGGAAATGCGGGCGCGGGACTGGCGCCTGCCGGAGAAGATGACCGGCGGGGTGAAGAACCCGCTCGGCGCCATGGCCCTCTACCTCGGCAACTCGCTGTATCGCATCCACGGCACCAACGACGCCAAGTCCATCGGACGGGCCGCATCGTCGGGCTGCTTCCGCATGCTCAACGGGCACATCGTCGATCTGGCCAGTCGCGTCGAGATCGGAACACCCGTCACCGTCGTGAGCCAGTTGCCGAGGGAGCTGGCCAGGATCGTCGCCGACCAGGTGGCACCGCTCAGGCAGAACGCATACCGGCAGCCCGACCGCTGGTAGCGGCAATCGCACCGGCTGCGCCTCTCCCCTTGCCGGGGGAGGCGCCCCTCACCACCCCTCGTGGAAGCCGACGGGCGCGCCGCCCGCGGCACCCGCGATCTCCCCGTCCCACATCACGCGCCGGCCGCGCACCACCGTGCCGACCGGCCATCCCTGCACCTTGACGCCGTCATAGGGCGTCCACCCGCACCGCGACTGGATCCAGCGGTTGGAGATGGTCTCGCGCCTCTTCATGTCGACGATCGTCAGATCGGCGTCGCCGCCCACGGCAATCCTGCCCTTGCCGCGAATGCCGAACAGACGCTGCGGACCGTGGCTCGTCAGGTCGACGAGGCGCTCCAGCGTCAGGCGCCCGGCGTTGACGTGATCGAGCATGATCGGCACCAGCGTCTGCACGCCGGTCATACCCGAATGGCTCTCGGGATAGGGATGGTCCTTCTCCTCGCGCGTGTGCGGGGCGTGGTCGGAGCCCAGCACATCGACCACGCCGTCGGCGAGCGCGGCCCAGATCGCCTGCCGGTGCCGCTCGCCGCGCACGGGCGGGTTCATCTGCGCGTAGGTGCCGAGCCGCTCGTAGCACTCCGGCGCCACCAGCGTGAGATGGTGCGGCGTCGCTTCGACGCTCGCCCAGTCCTTGTGTGCGGCGAGGAACGCCATCTCCTCGGCGGACGAGACGTGCAGCACGTGCACGCGCCGGCGCTTCCGCTCGGCCAGGCCGACGAGGCGCCGCGTGGCCAGCAAGGCCGCCTCCTCGTCGCGCCACACGGGATGCGACGAGGCATCACCGGGCCGGCGCAGTCCCATGCGCGCCTTGAGGCGCGTCTCGTCCTCGGCATGGAAAGCCGCGCGGCGCGAGGTCTTGGCGATGATGCGCTCGAGCGAGGGATCATCGTCCACCAGCAGGTCGCCGGTCGAGGAGCCTATGAATACCTTGATGCCGGCGGAGCCTTCGAGCCGCTCGAGCGCCGGGATGTCCTCGATGTTCTCGCGCGTGCCGCCGACGTAGAAAGCGAAGTCGCAGAACATGCGGCCCCGTGCGCGGCGCACCTTGTCGGCCAGCGTGGCCTGCGACGTCGTCAGCGGCTTGGTGTTGGGCATCTCGAACACCGCCGTGACGCCGCCCATGACGGCGGCACGGCTGCCGGTCTCGAGATCTTCCTTGTGCTCGAGGCCTGGCTCGCGGAAGTGCACTTGCGTGTCGATCACGCCAGGCAGGACGTGGAGACCCTTCGCATCGATCACCTCGGCAGCCTTCGCCCCACCGAGCGAGCCGAGCGCGGCAATGCGTCCGTTGCGAATGCCGATGTCGCGCACGCCGCTGCCGTCCTGGTTGACGACCGTGGCTCCCTTGACGATCACGTCGAAGCTGGCACCCATGCTGCACGCTCCCTGCGCTTGCCACCGGCGGCCCGCGCGCTTACCTGTTGGAAGCGAGGTATAGCAGAATCGGCGCCCCTTCCAGCTCCAGACCGGCCGCATCCCATGTCACCCGTGAAAATGGCGCTGCTCTCAGACCGTGGCGTTGTCGGCGTGGCCGGCGAGGACGCGGAGAAGCTGCTGCAGGGCGTCATCGCCAACGACATGGCGCTGCTGGCGCGGCAGGCCGCCATGCATGCGGCGCTGCTCACGCCCCAGGGCAAGATCCTGTTCGAATTCTTCGTCGTGAAGGCCCCCGGCGGCTTCCTGCTCGAGACCGGCAGCGACCAGGCCGCGGGCCTCGTCAAGCGGCTCGGCATGTACAAGCTGCGCGCCAAGGTGACGATCACGGACGCGAGCGCGGAATACCGCGTCATCGCCGTCTGGAGCGCCTCGCCCCGGAGCTCCGGCGAGATGAGTGGCAGCATCTCCTACGCCGATCCGCGCCTGCCGGCACTCGGCCTGCGCGTCCTGGCCGAAACCAGATCTGCAGCCGGCATCGCCGCGGCAACGAACGGCGTCGAGGTCCCGGAGCAGGGCTATCACGCCGACCGCATTGCCCTCGGCGTTCCCGAGGCGGGCAAAGACTACGTTCTCGGCGACACCTTCCCGCACGAGGCGAATATGGATGTGCTCAACGGGGTATCCTTCACCAAGGGCTGCTTCGTCGGCCAGGAGGTGGTGAGCCGCATGCACCACCGCGCGACCACGCGCAAGCGCATCGTCATTGTGGAGGCGCAAGCTCCATTGCAGCCCGGCAGCGAAATACTGGCTGGCGCAGCGTCCATCGGCAGGGTCGGCTCGGTCGCGGGCAATCGCGCCCTGGCGCTGCTCCGGCGCGATCGGGCCGCCGAGGCGGAAGAAAAGGGTGAGCCGCTGACGGCCGCAGGCATCGCCCTTGTCATCCGGCTGCCCGACTATCTGCGATCGGCCGCGGCGGCAGGCGCACCATGAACGCCGGAGGCCCCGTGCGCTGCCCCTGGGTCGGCATCGCCGATCCCGAGTATGCGCGCTATCACGACGAGGAGTGGGGTGTTCCGAAAGCCGACGATCGGACGCTGTTCGAGAAGCTCGTGCTCGAAGGCTTCCAGTCGGGCCTGTCGTGGCTGACCATCCTCAAGAAGCGCGACAACTTCCGTCGCGCCTTCCACGGCTTTGACGCGGAGCGCATCGCCTGCTACCGCAACAAGGATGTCGCCCGCCTGATGGCTGATGCGGGCATCGTCCGCAACCGGCTGAAGATCGAGGCGACCGTCGACAATGCCCGCGCACTCCTGAAGCTGCAGGAACGCACATCCCTGTCCGCCTTCATCTGGGGCTTCATTGACGGACGCCCGCAAATCAATCATCACCGCTCGTTCAAGACCGTCCCGGCCGAGACGCCCGCGTCGAAGGCGATCTCCAAGGCGCTGAAGGCGGAAGGCTTCCGCTTCGTCGGGCCGACCACGGTATATGCCTTCATGCAGGCAACCGGCATGGTCAACGATCATCTCACGAGCTGCCATCGCCACGGGCCGTGCGCAGAGCTGCAGAGCCTGTTCAAAGGGCCGGGAGACCGCGGAAGCGTATGACGGACAAGAGCAGCCCCCGCGCAGAGAGTGCCGGCCGGTCGCAGCGGGCCTGGCAACGCATGCTGTCGGGCCGGCGGCTCGACCTCCTTGATCCGTCCCCGCGCGACATCGAGATCGAGGACATCGCGCACGGCCTTGCCCGCGTGGCGCGCTGGAACGGCCAGACGGTCGGCGAGCACGCCTTCTCCGTGGCCCAGCACGCGCTGGTGGTGGAGGACATCGCCACATCGATGCAGACGGATCTGACGCGCCGCTGGCAACTCGCGGCCCTTCTGCACGATGCGCCGGAATACGTGATCGGCGACCTCATCAGCCCGTTCAAGGCAGCCATCGGCCTCGACTACAAGGCCTTCGAGCTGAAGCTGCTCGAAGCCATCCACCGCCGCTTCGGCCTGCCGCCCTCGCTGCCCGATCGCGTCACCGCCGCCATCAAGGCCGCCGATCGCATCGCCGCCTATTACGAGGCGACCCAGCTCGCCGGCTTCACGGTGGCGGAGGCGAGCCGCTACTTCGGCACCCCGCGCAGCCTGCCGGCGGCGCTGTCCGACCGTCTCGACGCACTCGACCCCGTGCCGGTGTCCGAAGCGCAGGCGCGTTTTCTCGCCCGCTTCCAGGAGCTTTTCGAGGAATAGGCGTGTGCCGCTTTTTCGGCACAAGCAGGTCTTAAGAGCGCCGTCGACGTCACAGCCCACCCTGGACGAGGACGCATGACAGAGGCCGACACCGCCCGCAAACGCCGCGTGGACTCCGAGCGCAGGGAGGGCAGCATCCACGTCTGCCCTTTGAGCGCCGTCTCCATCACGGTCGAGCGCCACAAGGCTTCGCACCTGCTCACCTGCATCCATGACGACAGCCTCGTCGAGACCCCGCGCCGCATCACTCCGGCCAACCACCTGCGGCTGGTGATGGACGACATCATCGTGTCGCTGCCCGACTACACGCCGCCGAACGAGATGCACATCGCAAGGCTGATCGATTTCGCGCGCGGCTGGGGCGGCGAAGGCCCGATGGTGGTGCACTGCTGGGCCGGTATCAGCCGCTCCACCGCCGCCGCCTTCATCTCCCTGTGCGCGCTCAACCCCGATGCGCCGGAGGATCTGATTGCGGGGCGCCTGCGCCGCGTCTCGCCGACGGCGCAGCCGAACCGGCTGATGGTCCGCCTCGCCGACGATGCGCTCGGGCGCGGCGGCCGCATGGTGGATGCGGTCGACGCCATCGGCCGCGGCGTGCCCGCGAGCGAGGCCGTGCCGTTCTCGCTTCCGGCGCGGATCGCGCGCACCGGCGGGCGCTGACGCCCTGCGCACAGCGGCATTTACCTTCGCCGCCGTCGCCGCCCCGCTCGATGCGGAAAATTGCCATGATCGGGACTTAGCCCCTAGAGCATTGATTTCGGACGAGGGTTTCATGAATTCGCCGGTCCGCCACAAGGAGAGCGCGCTCAAGTCGAGAGCGCACGTGCGGACGGCCGTCGATCCGGTCGAGATCGGACTGAACGCGGCGATCTTCGCCGTGCGCGGCGAGGAGCCGGTCGTCGCCGTCGTGCCGACGGCGCTGACTGGGCATCCGAGCGATGGCTCGCTTCCGTGCGGCCCCTTCTCTCCGCGCGAGCACGGCACGCTCGAGGGCGGACTGCGCTCCTGGGTGCACAGGCAGACCGGCATCGAGCTCGGCTTCGCCCAGCAGCTCTGCACCTTCGGCGACCGCATCGGTCCTCCCGCCAACGCCGGGGGGGCGGCACCGGTCGTCGTCACCGTGTGCTATCTCGCCCTCGCGGGGCCGGCTGCCGAGAACGGGCACGAGCCCACGAGCTGGCAAAGCTGGTACGCCTACTTTCCGTGGGAGGATTGGCGGCACGGAAGGCCCGACTGCCTCGCCAACCACATCGAGCCGCACCTCAGGGACTGGGCGGCGCGCCAGCCCTCCGAGAGCGGATGGCCCGCCGCGCTGGACCGGGGACAACGCCTGCGCCTTTATTTCGGCTGCGACGGCGGTGCCTGGGACGAGGAGAAGGTTCTCGAGCGCTACGAGCTGCTGTGCGAGGCAGGGCTCATCGGACAGCCGGGCTCCATCCCTGGCAATCCCGCGGCACTCGCCTGGCGTCTTCCGAAGCTGTGGCATCAGACGCAGGGCGATCACGCCCGCGTTCTCGCCACCGCCATCGGCGAGTTCAGGCGCGCCATCAAGTACCGCCCCGCGGTGTTCGAGCTGATGGCCGAGGTGTTCACGCTGTTTGAGCTGCAGAAGACCGTCGAGGCGATCCTCGGCCCGCACCTGCACAAGCAGAATTTCCGCCGTCTGGTGGAAGGCGGCGGCCTGGTGGAGCCGACGGGAGAGTACCGCTACCGCACCGGCGGCCGCCCCGCCCAGCTCTACCGCTTTCGCCGCGATGTCATGCTGGAGCGGCTTGCGCCCGGAGTTCGCGTCAAAGCCGGCCGCGCGTAGAGCCCCCGCCTTCGTGCCGGAGGCGTGTCTTCGACACGACGCGGGGGTGACGTTGGTGGGTGGGGCACGGGTTGCTCCAATTGACGTCATGCCCGCGCAGGCGGGCTCCCAGGTCACTTCGCAATGCAGGTGTGCGCGCCGCTGAAGTGAAATGCGAACGGATCATCCAACACGGACGTCATGCCCGCGTCGCACACTCCGCTCCGCCCTGAGCGCGCCGAAGGGCGGCCCCGCCGGCCGTGGTTCGACAGGCTCACCACGGAGGACCGTTCCAACCGGAAGGGGCACCTCACGTGGCGTCATTCCCGCGCAGGCGGGAACCTAATCGTACTGTGTCACGTTTGTCCTCGCCATCTTTGTCTTGCGAGCGGCGTTGCGCAACATGGGCAGCGAGGCAGGCGTCGGGCGAGTTCGACTTCGATGCGTCGGCGCATGGTGGCGATCGAGT
>WBUN01000023.1 GCA_008933705.1 Hyphomicrobiaceae bacterium | reverse complement strand
TCGATCGCCACCATGCGCCGACGCATCGAAGTCGAACTCGCCCGACGCCTGCCTCGCTGCCCATGTTGCGCAACGCCGCTCGCAAGACAAAGATGGCGAGGACAAACGTGACACAGTACGACTAACCCGCAACTCCAGCACGCGTCCCCGGCCGCCGGGCGGCTTGCGACGTGTTCAGCGCCACGGCGGCGCGAATGAGCGCCTTCAGCGCCTTCTCATCGATCCTGTCGCCCTCGTGGATGTCGATGGCGCGCCTCACGTTGCCGTCGAGGCTGGCGTTGAAGAGGCCTGAAGGGTCCTCGAGCGCCGCACCCTTGGCGAAGGTCAGCTTCACGACGGCCTTGTACGTCTCGCCGGTGCAGATGATGCCGTCGTGCTCCCATACCGGAACCCCTCGCATCGCGTTCGAGGGCTTTCTCCATTTCACCGCCTCGACCACGTCGGGGTCGGCCTGCTTGATGAGGGCTCGGACCCGCGCGAGCGCCTCGCCTCGCCAATCATTGAGATCCTTGATCCTCGCATCGATGAGCTGAGAGGGAGAGCCTGCCGCCTTTGCGTCCTTTGTGCGGTTCTTCGTCTTGTTCATTGTTGTTGTCTCTTTCTTCATGGTTGCTGTCGCTCGCCCGTCGCTTGAATTTTGCTCGTCGGCATTTCGTACCATCGCATCTTGTTTCCATCAGGGTCCGAACCAGCTTGACTTGTGCGGCGCAGCATGAGATAAGCCCGCATCGCTGAACAGCGATTTTTGGCGCTCCAGCCGCGTGAAGGACCTTGTTCAGGGCATTTGTCGCCCACGTTCGTCCTCCTGTTGAGCGCCTTCAGAGCTTCCCCACAGACAGCCCAGGCCACGCGGGGCGTCCAAACCGACCCGCTGTACGCGTCAGGCGTGCCCGTCCGGACCTTGTCCGGCGCAGCCCGCCCGCTTGCAGCCTGCATGAAAGAATACATCACTTGACGACCTTTTCCGATTTCAACCTGAACCCCGCCCTTCTCAAATCGCTCGAGAGCGAGGGCTACATCACGCCAACCCCGATCCAGGCCCAGGCCATCCCGGTCGTGCTTGCGGGCAGGGATCTGCTCGGCATCGCCCAGACCGGCACGGGCAAGACCGCGGCGTTCGCGCTGCCGATCCTGCATCGCCTGGCGGCAACCAGGCGCGATCCGCAGCCCAGGGGCTGCCGCGTGCTCGTGCTGAGCCCGACGCGCGAGCTCACCAGCCAGATCTGCGACAGCTTCCGCGTCTACGGCCGCCACCTCGGCGTCAAGGTCGCCGCCGTGTTCGGCGGCGTTGCCCATCGCCCGCAGAGGGAGGCCATGGCCCGCGGGCTCGACATCCTCGTCGCCACGCCCGGCCGCCTGCTCGACCACATGGAGGAGCGCAACGTCACGCTCGACGGCGTCGAGATGCTCGTGCTCGACGAGGCCGACCAGATGCTCGACATGGGCTTCGTGCAGCCGATCCGCCGCATCATCGCCAGGCTGCCGGCGCGCCGTCAGTGCCTGTTCTTCTCGGCCACCATGCCCAAGGAGATCGGCCGCCTCGCCGGCGAGCTGCTGAAGGACCCGGCCAAGGTGTCCGTGACGCCCGCCGCCACCACCGTGGAGCGCGTGCGCCAGCAGGTCTATCTCGTCGACGCCAAGGCCAAGCGCGGGCTGCTCGTCGAGCTGTTCGCGAACCCTGAGCTGACGCGCTCCATCGTCTTCACGCGCACCAAGCGCGGCGCCGACAAGGTGGCACGCTATCTCGAGGCTGCCGGCATCAACTGCGCCGCGATCCACGGCAACAAGAGCCAGAACCAGCGCCAGGCGGCGCTCGCAGCCTTCAAGGCCTCGCGCATCCGCGCCCTCGTCGCCACCGACGTCGCCGCCCGCGGCATCGACATCGACCTCGTGACGCACGTCGTCAACTACGAGCTGCCTAACGTGCCGGAGAGCTACGTGCACCGTATCGGCCGCACGGCGCGTGCCGGCGCGGAGGGCGTTGCCATCTCGCTGTGTGACGCGGAGGAGCGCGCCTACCTGCGCGATATCGAGCGCCTGACGCGGCAGTCCATCCCGGCGGAGGACCGGCGCAACGACGCTTCGCTGGCCGTCACACCTGAGCCGGCGCGCGGCGAGGCGCGTCCCCATGGCGACCGCCGGCACGACAGACCGCAGAACGGCAAGGGCAAGGTGCATCACCGCGGCCGGCATGCCGGCAAGGGCAAGCGTCCGGAGCATCGCGGCTATCGCGCGGACGAGCACACCCCCGCTCGCGAGCATCGGGGCAGCCGTCCGGCGGCCGGCAACGGCTCGGCTCTCGCCAACGTCGCCTTCCTTGCGTCGCCTCAGCAACACGGCCGTCCGCAGCATCTGGGCGAGCCGCGCCATGGCCGCAGCGGCGGGCACGCCGGCGGCAGCCACTACGGTGCCGGTCGCGCCAGTCGCTCACCCCTGCACCGTGCGGAGGGGCGCGCCGACCGCGGCAAGGGCTATTCCTTCCATGCCGGCGGGAAGGCTCATCGGGCGCGCTGAGCCGCCACACCGCTCCCCGGTGACACCGCGTTAGTCATAGGGGGTTTGGCCAATGCGCGTCCGCCTCCTTCGTATTGTGGCCGGATCGGGCGTTCGCTATCACTCCTTGAGCGGGGCGTGACGGCAGAGGCTTGTGATCCCGTCGCCCTGCGGAGGATGTGTGTTGCCGTGCCGGACCTGAAGCTCATAGCGCTCGATGCCGACGACCTGTCGGTCATCTCGGCGCACCTGCAGGACGCCGTTCTGCAGGTCGGCGACGTGGCCTATCTGCCGCGCGAGAAGAGATTCGCCGCCATCGCCAACCGCTTCGACTGGCTCGAGGCGATCGATGGTGCCCGACGCGGCAACGAGGCCTACGCCCGCCGCCGTGCCGCCCTGCGCTTCGAGCGCGTGCTCGGCGCCAAGCTGCACAACATCGACCTTGGCAGGAAAGGCACCGTCCTGTCGCTGCTCGCCATCAGCTTCGAGCCGGCCGAGGCAGCGCCGGAGGGCGACATCACGCTGCATTTCGCCGACGGCGGCGCCATCCGGCTGCACGTCGAGTGCATCGAGGCGGAGCTCAAGGATCTGGGGCCGGTGTGGCAGGCCAAGTCCAAGCCCCACCATCCCGACGACGAGCCGGCCAGCGCATAGAAATTCTCACAATGAGGCGGCCGGACGGCCCGAGCAGGACATGCCCCAGCGATTGAGCACCAGCGACCCCCGTTTCGAAGCTGCGTTCGCGGCATTCCTCGCGGCCAAGCGCGAGACCTCCGAGGACGTTGATGCGGCAGTGCGCCAGATCATCGCCGAGGTGCGCCGCGACGGCGATGCGGCGCTGGTGGCGCTGTCGCAGCGCTTCGACCGGCTCGATCTTGCCAAGGTTGGCATCCGGGTCGGCGCCGACGACATTGCCGCCGCGGTTTCGATCTGCGACCGCGACACATTGGCCGCCCTCGAGCTGGCGCGTGCCCGCATCGAGAGCCACCACCGGCGCCAGCTTCCCAAGGACGACCGCTACACCGACGCGCTGGGCGCCGAGCTCGGCGCGCGCTGGACGGCAGTCGAGTCGGTGGGGCTCTACGTGCCGGGCGGGCTTGCCAGCTATCCGAGCTCGGTGCTGATGAATGCCGTGCCGGCCAGGGTCGCGGGCGTGCCGCGCATTGCCATGGTCGTGCCCTCGCCAGGCGGCGAGATGAACCCGCTGGTGCTGGCGGCCGCGCACATCTCCGGCGTGTCCGAGGTCTATCGTATCGGCGGGGCGCAGGCGGTTGCCGCGCTCGCTTATGGCACCGAGACGGTCAAGGCCGTCGCCAAGATCGTCGGCCCCGGCAATGCCTATGTCGCGGCCGCCAAGCGCCACGTGTTCGGCACCGTCGGCATCGATTCGATCGCCGGGCCGTCCGAGGTGCTCGTCATCGCCGACGGGGAGAACGATCCGGAATGGATCGCCGCCGATCTGCTGGCGCAGGCCGAGCACGACACGGCCGCGCAGGCAATCCTGATGACGGACGATGCCGCCTTCGGCGCGCGCGTGGAGGAGGCCGTCAAGCGCCAGCTCGCAGCGCTGCCCCGCGGCAATATCGCCGGCGCAAGCTGGGAGACGTTCGGCGCCGTCATCATCGTGCGCTCGCTCGAGGAGACGCCGGCGCTTGCCGACCGCGTCGCCGCCGAGCACCTGGAGGTCGCCACGCGCAACCCCGAGCAGCTTGCGGCCAGGATCCGCAACGCGGGCGCCATCTTCCTCGGCCCGCACACGCCGGAGGTGATCGGCGATTATGTGGCGGGCTCCAACCACGTGCTGCCGACCGCGCGCAGCGCCCGCTTCTCGTCGGGCCTCGGTGTGCTCGACTTCATGAAGCGCACGTCGATCCTGAGACTCGACGCGGCCGCGCTCGCGAGCCTTGCGCCCGCCGCCATGACGCTGGCGCGCGCCGAAGGGCTGGAAGCGCACCGCCGCTCGGTCGAGGTGCGTCTGACCAGGCACGACGGCCGGGGCTGAGACGCGCCATGTTCGAACCTCCGGGGTCCGATCCCAACTCGAAGGCCCGCCTCTCCGCCATCAACCTCGATCAGACCTCGATCAAGCGCGGCAACGCCAATATCGAGCACGAGCGCGAGGTCGCGATCTTCGACATCCTGGAGAGCAACTACTTCGTCCTCGAGGGGCGCGATGACGGCCCCTACACGCTCGATCTCTCCATCGTCGAGGACCGGCTGGTGTTCGCGGTTGCCCAGGAGGGCAGCTCCGACACCTTCACGTTCGTGCTTTCGCTGACGCCGCTGCGCCGCATCCTGAAGGACTACTTCATCGTCTGCGAAAGCTACTACCAGGCAATCCGCACGGCACCGCCGTCGCGCATTCAGGCCATCGACATGGGGCGGCGGGCGCTGCACGACGAGGGCAGCCGCGTGCTGATGGAGCGGCTCAAGGGCAAGATCACCGTCGACGCCGACACGGCGCGGCGGCTGTTCACGCTCATCTGTGCCCTGCACTGGAAAGGTTGAGGGGTGTCCGGCGCGGGGGGCCACGACATGCCTGGCGCTGTGCTCTTCGCTTGCACGACCAACACCGTGCGCTCGCCGATGGCCGCCGCCATCCTGCGCCACCTGGGCGGCCGCAGGATCTATGTGGAATCGGCAGGCGTTCGCACCGACGAGCCCGATGTGTTCGCCGCTGCCGTCATGGACGAGATCGGCATCGATATCTCACAGCACAAGCCGCGCACCCTGCAGGAGCTGCACGACACCTCCTTCGATCTCATCATCACGCTCTCGCCCGAGGCGCACCACCAGGCGCTCGAGCTGACGCGGACGATGGCGGTGGAGGTGGAATACTGGCCGACCTTCGATGCCACGCTGATGGCCGGGCAGGGCAGCCGCGAGCAGATCCTGCAGGCCTACCGCAGCGTGCGGGATGCATTGTTCCGGCGCATCAAGCAGCGCTTCGGCTTCGAAGGCGGCCCGAGCGTGTGAGCCTGGGGGCGGTGTCGGGGTCAAACCGATGGACTGCGCGGTCAACGTGGCCGGCGCCCGCCGGCGGGTCTGACCCGTTTCCACGCAATTCGCTTCAATCTCATCAGGCCCGCGGCAGAGATGCGGGGCCACCTTGATTTTCACTGCATCCCGTGGGCATTCTCCGCGCCGTGTGGTGATCCGGAGCCAAGAGCCTCATGAATTCGCCAAAGGCCGCATTCCTCACCGCCTTGAGCCGGACCGACAGTCCGCGCCGCGAGACGCTGAGGCGCGAACTCGCACGCGACAAGCCCACGGGCCGCCGCGCAGGTCTGAAGCCCAAGCTGGTGCTGGCGAGTGCATCCCCGCGCCGCCTCACGCTGCTGGCGCAGGCTGGCATAGAGCCGGACGCCTTGCGCCCGTCGTCGGTCGACGAGGCGCCGAAGAAGGGCGAGATGCCCCGGTCCGTCGTGACGCGTCTTGCCCGCACCAAGGCCGAGGAGGCCCGCGATCTCATCGCCAACGACAAGGATATCGCCGACGCCTACGTGCTGGCGGCGGACACTATCGTTGCCGTCGGCCGCCGCATTCTCGTCAAGCCGCGCTTTGTCGAGGAGGCGCTGGCGTCGCTGCAATTGCTGTCGGGGCGCAACCATCGTGTGCTGACCGGGCTGTGCATGATCACGCCCGACGACCGCGTGCGCATCAAGATCGTCGACACGCGGGTGCGCTTCAAGCGCCTCTCGAAAGAGGAGATCGAGGCCTACATCGCCTCGCGCGAATGGCGCGGCAAGGCGGGCGGCTATGCCATCCAGGGCCTTGCCGGCTGCTTCGTGCAGAAGATCGTCGGCTCGTATACCAACGTCGTCGGACTGCCGCTCACCGAGACCGTGAACATGCTGCTCGGCGAGGGCTTTCCCATCCACTTCAACTGGCTGAAGCTGGGCGAGGCCGATCCGCAGTGATGCCCTCGCCGACCGCCGGAACGGGATGTGCGTGATGGCCCGATCGAAGCCGGAGCCCGTGGCACAAGGCAAGTGTCCGATCTGCGGAAATCCGACCGAGCAGGACTACCGGCCCTTCTGCTCTCGGCGGTGCGCCGACGTCGATCTCTCGCGCTGGCTGCGCGGCGCTTACGCCATTCCCGACGAGGCGGAGAGTGAGGACGGCGAGGAGGGCGCGCCGCCCGCAGTCGACGACAAGCGCGGTCCGCGCGACAAGGGGTGACGCCCCCCTGACCCCGTGTGCGGATGACCGGTCCGCGATCAACTAGCCCCTCCCCCCGCCGTTTCCCTGTTCGTGCCGACGCGCCGCGCCGGCCCGCGCCGTTCCGGCTGCGGCGCCGATCGCGCAGGATTTCCCACGAAATACGCATCCAGACCCATTGACTCCCATAAAAACCCATGTAATCCCATAATCACCCGATTGGCGTCACCCGCGGCTGCCAAGGCAATCGCAGCGCGGGCGGGCGACCAAGCGGGATCGGATTGCGGGCTGGCGTTTTCGGTTTGGCGTGGCAGGCGAGGCTCGAGTTCAAAGGGATGGACCGCTTTGTCTCAACGTTCACGAACAAGATCGACGCCAAGGGCCGGGTTTCGGTCCCGGCCCCGTTCCGGGCTATTCTCGAGCGGGACGGCTACGCGGGCGGCATCTACTGCTACCCCTCGCTCGATGCTCCGGCGCTCGATGCTGGCGGGCAAAGCCTTGCGCAAAAGATCGATGGGCTTCTCGACGGCCTGCCGGACTATTCGGACGAGCGGGACGAGCTCTCTGTTGCGCTCTACGGCGATGTGCAGGTTCTCTCCCTCGACCAGGATGGCCGCATCGTGCTTCCTGAAGCGCTTCGCGCCCATGCCGGCCTGGAAACCCACGTCACGTTTGTCGGCCTGGGCCAGAAGTTCCAGATGTGGGAGCCCAAGCGCTTCGAGGAGCGCCGCGCCCGGGCGCGCGAAAAAGTCCAAGGTCATCGCCGGCTATTCGGCGCGGGGCGCCGCTCCGACCGCGGGGACGGAGGCGGCGAAGGAGGAGCACGGGAATGACGGCGCGGCGAGACACCTCCTCGGCCGAGGGTGTCCGCAGAGGGACGCAGCGCCACGTTCCCGTGCTGCTTCCTCAAGTGCTGCACGCGCTGGCTCCGAGGGACGGCGAGGCCTACGTTGACGGCACGTTCGGTGCCGGCGGCTATAGCTGCGCCATCCTGACGGCCGCGCCCGGCGCACGCGTTCTCGCCATCGACCGCGATCCTTCCGCCCTTGCAGCCGGTCGCGCCATGGTCGATGCATTTCCCGGGCACCTGACGCTGGTGGAGGGGCGCTTCGGAGAGCTCGACCGTGTCGCCGCAGAGCAGGGCTTTGCGCACGCCGACGGCGTCGTGCTCGACGTCGGCGTCTCATCCATGCAACTCGACGATCCGGCACGCGGCTTCTCGTTCCAGGCCGACGGGCCGCTCGACATGCGCATGTCGGGCACCGGCCCCACCGCGGCCGACATCGTCAATACGGCGGAGGAGGAGCTTCTCGCCGACATCTTCTATCATCTGGGCGAGGAGCGCAGCGCCCGCGGCATCGCCCGCGCCATCGTGCGGCGGCGCCAGGAAAAGCCGTTCGAGCGGACGGCCGATCTCGCCGCGCTGGCCGCGCGCGTGCTGGGCCGCGAGAAGATCGCCGGGCGCCATGCGGCCACGCGCACCTTCCAGGCGCTCAGGATCTACGTCAACGACGAGCTGGGCGAGCTTGCGCAGGCGCTGGCCGCGGCCGAACGCATTCTGGCACCCGGCGGCCGCCTGGTCGTCGTCGCCTTCCACTCGCTGGAGGACGGCCTCGTCAAGCATTTCCTCAAGGAGCGTGCGAGCGCCGAGCCGCGCGGCTCGCGCCACCTGCCGGTGGATATCGGCCACGGCCGGGCCGCGAGTTTCCGATTCGTTAACCAACGCCCGGTAAGCCCGACGGCAGAGGAGATCGTCTCCAACCCGCGGGCCCGCTCGGCCAAGCTCAGGGCAGCCATTCGCACGGAGGCGCCGGCCTGGCCGGACGACAGCGGCGATCTCGCAGTCCCGCGCCTGTAGGCGCGCGAGCCGCAGCCAGAGAGGCCGGCATGCATCGCACCGTGAACTGGATCCTGATGCTGCTGACGCTGGCGAGCGCGGTCGCCCTTTACGTGATCAAGTACGACACGCGCCGGCTGGAAGCGCGTGTGCTGGCGCAGGAGCGCACGCTCGAGAAGCTCGAAATCGACGTGGCGGTATTCGAGGCGGAGCGTGCCTATCTCGCCCGGCCGGAGCGCCTCGAGCCGCTGGCACGCGAGCGCGGGCTCGGGCCGATCACGACCCGCCAATACCTGCGCGTCGACGCCGATGTGCAGGGCGCCCCGGCGCGCGCGGCGCGGTGAGGTGCGATGTCCGCCGCCGTCGTCATCCGCAGCGTCGAACCGGAAGGAAGCCGTCAGGCGTCACGCATGTCTGCGGAGCGCATACGATTGCGCACGCTGCTGACGCTTGGCTGTGTGATGGCCTGCTTCGTTGCCATCGGCGGCCAGCTCGTCCGGCTGGCCATGCGCGCAGGTCCCGACATCAAGGCGAGCCTTGCCGAGCCGTTGGGTCGCAGCTGGTCGCGGCCCGACATCGTCGACCGCAACGGGCGCCTGCTAGCCACGGATATCGCGGTGCCTTCGCTATACGCCGATCCGCTTCTCGTCCTCGATCTCGATGAGGCCGTCGAGAAGCTGGCATCGGTGCTCACCGGCCTCGACACGGCAGAGCTGCGCCGCAGCCTGGCGGACAAGAGCAAGCGCTTCGTGTGGATCGCGCGAGGCTTGAGCCCCCGGCAGGCGCAACGCGTGCACGAACTCGGCATTCCCGGCCTTGCGTTCCGCTCCGAGCTGAAACGGGCCTATCCGCAGGGCTCGCTCGCCGGGCACCTGATCGGCGCCGTCAACGTGGACAACAAGGGCCTTGCCGGCATCGAGCGCACGCTCGATGAGACGGGCAAGGTCGAGCCGGTGCAGGGCACGATGCGCTCGCCCAAGCCGCCGCTGCGGCTATCGCTCGACATCGGCGTGCAGCACGCGCTGGCCGAGGAGCTGAAGCGCGCCGTCAGTCACTATGCCGCCACGGCGGCCGCCGGCCTGGTGCTCGATGCGCGCAGCGGCGAGATCGTAGGTGCCGTGTCGCTCCCCGAGTCCGACCCGGCGCGGCCGGCCGATTGGCTCGACACGACGCGGCGCGATCGCCTGAGCAACGGCGTCTACGAGCTGGGCTCCATCTTCAAGACGATCACCGTCGCGATGGCGTTGGAGACCGGCGCGGCCACGCTCGACAGGCTCTACGATGTGCGCCAGGGCATCGCGGCCGGGCCCTACACCATCAAGGATCCCTATCCGCAAGGACGGCCGCTCAGCGTGCGCGAGATCTTCCTGCACTCCTCCAACGTCGGCGCCGGCATGCTGGCGCTCGAAGCAGGCGCCGAGCGGCAGCGGGCATTCCTGGGCAGGCTCGGACTGCTCGAGCCCATGCATACCGAGGCCGGTCCGGTGGCGCCGCCGCTGCTGCCGAAGACCTGGGGCAAGGCCGAGACCGTCACGATCGGCTACGGGCACGGACTATCAGTAGCGCCCCTGCAGTTCGCCGTCGCCACGGCGGCCCTGCTCAACGGCGGGGAGAAGATAACGGCGACGGTGCTGGCCGGCGAACGGGAGAGGGTGCCGCAACAGCGTGTGGTATCGTCGGCGACCAGCGCCAAGCTGCGGGAGATCATGCGCCTCAACGTCACCCATGCCGCGGGAACAGGCCGACGCGCCGAGGTGGACGGCTACCGCATCGGCGGCAAGACCGGCACGGCCGAGATGCCCGGCCGTGGCGGCTACCAGGAGAAAGCGGTGATATCGTCCTTCCTCGGCGCCTTTCCGATGGATGCGCCCAGGTATGTTACGCTGGTGCTGCTGTTCGAGCCGCATTCCGGCGAGGGTGCCGGCGACCGCATCACCGCCGGCGTCAACGCGGCGCCGACCACGGCCCGCATCGTGGAGCGCATCGCCCCGGTTCTCGGCGTGCTGCCGCGCCTGGTGGAGACGCATTTGGGCGATGGCGGCACGTTTGACGCCCTACGGCAGGCACAATAAGAAGCGAAAAACATGATCGGGCGGATGGCAGGGCTGCGCCCGGCCCAAGAACAACGTATCGAGGGGCAATGAAGCTCCAACTGCTGGCCGGTCCGGAACTGACGGCGCCGCCCCAGGCGGGCGACGTCCAGATTGCCGGCCTCACCGCCGACAGCCGCGAGGTGCGGCCCGGCTGGCTGTTCGCCGCGCTGGCGGGCAGCAAGGCCGATGGGGCGCGCTTCATTGACGATGCGCTCGCCAAGGGTGCGACCGCCGTGCTCGTGAAGGAGGGTACGGCCGTTTCGGCGCCGGCAGAGGTCGCGGTGCTGTCTGCGACCGAGCCGCGGCGCGCGCTGGCGCTGATGGCGGCCCGCTTCTACGCCGCCCAGCCCGAGACCATCGTTGCCGTGACCGGCACGAGCGGCAAGACCTCCGTGGCCGATTTCACCCGCCAGATCTTCGCCGGGCTCGGCCGCAAGGCGGCCTCGCTCGGCACCATCGGCCTCGTCAAGCCCGGCGGCGGGGTGTACGGCTCGCTCACCACGCCCGATCCCGTGACCCTGCATCGCACGCTGGCGGAGCTGGCGGGCGAGGGCGTGACGCACCTCGCCTTCGAGGCCTCCTCGCACGGGCTCGACCAGCACCGGCTCGACGGCGTCGCCATCAAGGCCGCCGCCTTCACCAACCTCGGCCGCGACCATCTGGACTATCATCCGACGGTGGAGGCCTATCTGGCCGCCAAGCTGCGCCTGTTCTCCGATCTGCTGCCGCCGGACGGCACCGCCGTTGTCAATATGGCCTCCGAGCAGGCCGATGACGTGATCGCAACCGTCCGCGCGCGCGGCAGCCGGCTCATTACCGTGGGCGGGAGCGACGCCGTGCTGGCCCTGGACGGCATCCGCCTCGACGGTTTCGCGCAGCGCCTGCGCGTGCGCTACGAGGGGGCGCACTACGACATTCGCCTGCCGCTGCTCGGCGACTACCAGGCTGCGAATGCGCTGCTTGCGGCCGGGCTGGCCATTGCCATCGGCGAGCCGGCTGGGCGCGTTTTCGCAACGCTCGAGACGCTGCGGGGCGTCAAGGGCCGGCTGGAGATCGTCGGCGAGGCGCATGGAGGCCTGGTCGTGATCGACTACGCGCACAAGCCGGATGCGCTTGCAGCCGCGCTTGCTGCGCTGCGGCCGTTCGCGCCGGGAAAGCTCGTCTGCGTGTTCGGCTGCGGCGGCGATCGCGACAAGGGCAAGCGGCCGATCATGGGACAGATCGCGAGCGCGAAGGCGGACGCCGTCATCGTCACCGATGACAACCCGCGCAGCGAGAATGCGGCTGCCATCCGCGCCGAAATCCTGTCCGGGGCGCCGGGTGCGCGCGAGATCGGCGATCGGGCCGAGGCCATTCGCGCCGGCGTGCGCCGGCTTGCCAAGGGCGACGTTCTGCTCATCGCCGGCAAGGGCCACGAGACCGGGCAGATCATCGGCGCCACCATCATTCCGTTCTCGGATCATGAGGCGGTGCGGGCGGCGCTCGCGGAGGCTCCGGTGCATGGCTGAGGTGTTGTGGCAGTGGGACGAGCTTGTGGCGGCCGCGCAAGGTCGCGCTGAAGGCGCGCCAGCGACGCCGATCACCGGGCTGTCGATCGACACGCGCTCGCTGGCGCCCGGCGATGTGTTCGTCGCGCTCAAGGATGCACGTGACGGCCACGAATTCGTCGGCGCTGCGTTCAAGGCCGGGGCCGCAGCCGCTCTCGTGTCGCAGGCCTATGCCCGCAGTGGTGCCGACGGCGCTCTGATCCGCGTCGCCGATCCCTTGCGTGCGCTCGAAGCCGTCGGTCGCGCGGCTCGCGTGCGCACCGATGCCCGCATCGTCGCCGTGACGGGCAGCGTCGGCAAGACCAGCACCAAGGAGGCGCTGCGCCTGTGCCTGTCGGTGATGGGTCCGACGCACGCGTCCGAGAAGTCCTACAACAACCACTGGGGTGTGCCGCTGACACTCGCGCGCATGCCGAAGGATGCGAAGTTCGCCGTGCTCGAGATCGGCATGAACCACCCGGGCGAGATAACGCCGCTGGCGGGCATGGTGCGTCCCCATGTGGCCGTCATCACCACAGTGGAGCCGGTGCACCTCGGCCAGTTTGCCTCCGTTGCGGATATCGCCGAGGCCAAGGCCGAGATACTGCAGGGCCTGGTGCCGGGCGGCGCTGCCGTCCTGCCGCGCGACAACCCGCATTTCGCCCTGCTGCGCGATGGCGCCAAGGCCGCCGGCGCCCGCATCGTGACGTTCGGCTATCACGAGGAGGCCGACTTCCGCGCCATCCAGGTCGATATCGGGCACAGGGGCTCCTCGGTCATAGCCGGCCACGGCTCGCAGCGCTTCCCCTACCGCGTCGGTGCACCCGGCGAGCACTACGTCAAGAACTCCCTGGCCGTGCTCGCGGCCCTGAGCGCGGTGGGCGCCGATATCATGCGCTGTGCACCGGCCCTGCTGAAGCTGACGCCTCCCGCCGGCCGCGGCGCCCGCGTGCATCTTGCGGCGCCCGGAGGCCCCATTCTCCTCATCGACGAAAGCTACAACGCCAACCCGGCGTCCGTGCGCGCGGCGCTCGCGGCCATGGCCACCACCCCGCGCGAGGACCATCCGCGCCGCATCGCGGTGCTGGGCGACATGCTGGAACTGGGCGAGGCTTCGGCCGATCTGCACCGCGGCCTCAAAGAAGCGGTTGACGCGGCCGGTGTCGATCTGGTCTTTGCCTGTGGTCCGATGATGAGGCTTCTGGTCGACGATCTTGCTCCGTCCAAGCGCGGCGCCTGGGCGGCCTCATCGGCCGAATTGACGCAAGCGCTGCTCGATGCCGTCCATCCGGGCGATGTGGTGATGATCAAGGGCTCGCTCGGCTCGCGCATGGCGCTGCTCGTGGCGGCGATGCAGGGGCGGTTCGGCTCGGAGCGGCCACAGGGGCGGCTTGGGGGATAGGGATGCTCTACGCGCTGGTGAATCTCAGCGACCAGATCAACGTGCTGAACGTCTTTCGCTACATCACGTTCCGCACGGGCGGCGCCATCATGACGGCGCTGCTGTTCGTGTTCCTGTTCGGGCCGGCGATCATCGATCTGCTGCGCGTCAAGCAGGGCAAGGGCCAGCCGATCCGGGAGGACGGGCCGCAGACGCACCTCGCCAAGAAGGGGACGCCGACCATGGGGGGGCTGATGATCCTCTCCGGCGTGACGGTGTCGACGCTGCTGTGGGCCAACCTCGCCAACTCGTACGTGTGGATCGTTCTGTTCGTGACGCTGAGCTATGGCGTCATCGGCTTCTACGACGACTACCTGAAGGTGACCGCCGGCAAGACCGCTGGCGTCTCGGGGAAGCTCAGGCTGCTCGCCGAGATCGTCGTTGCCGCCATTGCTGCCTTTCTCGTGATGCGTGCGGGGACAGCCGGCTTCTCGTCCTCCCTCACGGTGCCGTTCTTCAAGAACGTCGTGGTGCCGCTCGGCGCCTTCTTCATTCTGCTCGGCGTCCTGGTCATCGCCGGCGCGGGCAATGCCGTCAACCTCACCGATGGCCTCGACGGCCTCGCCATCGTGCCGGTGATGATAGCCGCCGCCACCTTCGGCCTCATCGCCTATCTTACCGGCCACTACAATTTCTCCCGCTACCTGCAGATCCATTACGTGCCCGGCGTCGGTGAGCTTGCCGTCATCTGCGGCGCGCTGATCGGCGCCGGCCTCGGCTTCCTGTGGTTCAATGCGCCGCCGGCCATGATCTTCATGGGCGATACCGGCTCTCTGGCGCTCGGCGGCGCGCTGGGCGCCATCGCGGTTGCGACCAAGCACGAGATCGTGCTGGCCATCGTCGGCGGGCTGTTCGTGCTCGAGACGCTTTCGGTGATCATCCAGGTCGCCTCGTTCAAGCTCACGGGCAAGCGCGTGTTCCGCATGGCCCCGTTGCATCATCACTACGAGCAGAAGGGCTGGAAGGAATCGACCGTCGTCGTGCGCTTCTGGATCATCTCGGTCGTGCTCGCCCTCGTCGGCCTCGCCACGCTCAAGCTGCGCTAGTGTCCCGAAGCGGAAGTTCGCCCACCTTCGAGGCACCCATGGTTGCGAACTTCGGATTCAAAGGGGACACCAGATTCCTATGATTTCCAGTGTGGCTTATGGTCCAGAAGTTCCCTCGCAACCTTGCCGCAAAGGTAGGGGAACTTCTGAACCACCACACTAGGACGCAGGCGCTCGGGTCCGGTCAACGCAGTGCCGACTCGGGATAAGATGGCGCCATGACCCCAGCCACGACATTCGCCGGCAGAACCGTTGCGGTATTCGGACTCGGGCTCTCGGGGCTTGCGGCCTGCCGTGCGCTGACCGCAGGCGGCGCAAACGTCGTGGCAGCCGACGACAGCCCTGCCGGCCGGGACGCAGCGACGGCTGCCGGGTTCCGCGTCGAGGATCTGGCCGCTGCCGACTGGAGCCGTCTTGCGGCTCTCGTGCTCGCGCCAGGGGTTCCCCTGACGCACCCGGAGCCGCACTGGACCGTGCGCAAGGCCAGGGCCGCCGGCGTCGAGATCATCGGCGACGTCGAGCTGTTCTGCCGCGAGCGGGCGAGGCTTGCCCCCGACGCGCCCTTCATCGCCGTTACCGGCACCAACGGCAAGTCGACGACAACGGCGCTTGCGGCCCACATCCTGCGCTCGGCCGGGCGCGACGTGCAGATGGGCGGCAACATCGGCACGGCCATCCTCGCGCTCGCGCCGCCGGCCGCTGAGCGCATACATGTCATCGAGATGTCGTCGTTCCAGATCGAGCTGACGCCCTCCCTGGCGCCGTCGGTCGGCATCCTGCTCAACATCTCCCCCGATCACCTGGATCGCCACGGCAGCATGGAGACCTACGCCGGCCTCAAGGCGCGCCTGGTCGCCGAAGCGCGCCGGCCCATCGTCGGCGAGGACGACGACTGGTGCTGCGACATCATCGAGCGCCTGCGCCTCGCCAACCGGAGCTGGGTGGACATCGTGTCCGTCAAGACCAAGGTCGCCTACGGCTGGTATGCCGAGGGCAGCCGCCTCGTCACCTTTGCGCCCTGGACAGGGCCGCTCGGCCCCTTCGCCGATCTCGCCGGCATAGGTTCGCTGCGCGGGCTGCACAATGCCCAGAATGCGCTTGCCGCCAGTGCTGCAGCCCTCACCTGCGGGGTGACGCCGGGCGAGATCGCTGCAGCGCTGAAGACGTTTCCGGGCCTGCCACACCGGCTCGAGGAGATCGGCCGCATCGGACGTGTGCTCTTCATCAACGACAGCAAGGCAACCAACGCGGACAGCTCGGCGACCGCGCTTGCCGCGTTTCCACGCGATGTCTTCTGGATCATCGGGGGCAAACCCAAGGAAGGCGGAATTGCGTCGCTCGCGCCCTACTTCCCGCGTATCGCCAAGGCCTATCTGATCGGCGAGGCGACGGAGCAGTTCGCGGCCACGCTCCAGGGCATGGCCGCTTTCGAGCGCTGCTGCACACTCGACGTTGCACTCGCCGCGGCGGCGCGGGATGCGGCCGCCTCGAGCGCGAGCGATGCCGTCGTGCTGCTGTCGCCAGCGTGTGCGTCCTACGACCAGTTCAAGAATTTCGAGGTACGCGGCGACACCTTCCGTCGCCTGGTGGCCGCGCTGCCCGGCATCGTCCTGCGCGGGGGCGGGAGATGAGCCCGCACCGGGAATGCGGGCGCCATCTGCTGCGGAGCGGCGCATGAGGATCTCGCGCGCCGAGAAGAGCGTGCTGGCCGACTGGTGGTTCACGGTTGATCGCGTGCTCCTGGCCTCGATCCTGGCCATCGTCGGCGCCGGTCTGCTGCTGTCGCTGGCAGCAAGCCCAGCCATCGCCATCAAGCGCGGGCTACCGATGTTCCACTTCGTGGAACGCCATGCGCTGTTTGCGCTTGCCGGGGCCGCAATCATGCTTGCCGTCTCCCTGCTGTCGCCCGCAGGCGTACGCCGCCTGTCGCTTGCCGTGCTGGCTGCCGCCCTGGCAGGCATGGCCGCTGTCGTCCTGGTCGGAACCGAGGTCAACGGCGCAAGGCGCTGGCTGCACTTCGGCGGGCATTCGCTGCAACCTTCCGAGTTCGCCAAGCCGGCATTCGTGGTGCTGTCCGCCTGGCTCTTCGCCGAAGCCGACCGGCGGCCGGACATGCCCGCGACCGTGATGGCCATCGCCCTCTATCTGCTCATCGTGACCCTGCTGGTGCTGCAGCCTGACGTGGGCCAGACGCTGCTGGTCAGCCTGGTGTGGTGTGCGCTGTTCGTCCTTGCCGGCCGGCCGCTGCGCTGGCTTCTGGCCTTTGCGATTGCGCTCGCCGCAGGGCTGGTCGCGGCCTACCTGACGTTCGGCTACGTGCGCCTGCGGGTGGATCGCTTCCTCAACCCGGCGCTCGGCGACACCTTCCAGACCGACCGGGCGCTGCAATCCTTTATCGAGGGCGGCTTCTTCGGGCGGGGGCCTGGTGAAGGCACCATCAAGACCATCCTTCCGGATGCCCACACCGACTTCATCTTCGCCGTCATCGCCGAGGAGTACGGCGTGCTTGCCTGCCTCGTGGTTCTGGGGCTGTTTGCCCTGGTGGCGGTGCGCGTGTTCTCCCGGCAGCTCGGCGAGGCCGACACCTTCGCGCGGCTTTCGGCAGCAGGGCTTGCGCTGCTTTTTGTGCTACAGGCCATCATCAACATGGCGGTCAATGTCGGGTTGGTCCCGGCCAAGGGCATCACCCTGCCGTTCATCTCCAGCGGCGGCTCTTCGACGCTTGCCGTGGGGCTCGGGGTGGGCATGCTGCTGGCGCTGAGCCGGCGGCGGCCGGATCCCGCAGGCATCAACAGGCCGGGCTTCGTGGCAAAGCCCGCGTCATATGGAGCAGGTGGAGCGTGGCCGCGGTGAACCGTCCTTCCGTCATGCTTGCGGCCGGCGGCACCGGCGGCCATCTGTTTCCGGCCTTTGCGCTGGCGCAGGAACTCGGCCGGCGCTCGATCCCGGTCGACCTCGTCACCGACATGCGCGGTGATCGCTACGGCGCGGATTTCCCTGCCCGCGCCGTCTATCGCGTGCCGTCCGCGACGCTCGCGAACCGCTCGCCGCTCTCGGCCGCCACGACCGCCTGGATGCTGGCCCGCGGCATAGCCGCCGCCTACAGGCTGCTTGGCGCCGTCAAGCCGGGTGCCGTCCTGGGCTTCGGCGGCTATCCGGCATTCCCGCCGCTCGTTGCTGCCGGGCTCAGAGGAATTCCCACGGCGTTGCACGAGCAGAATGCCGTGCTCGGCCGCGCCAACCGGATGCTCGCGCGCCGCGTGACGCGCATTGCCACGTCCTTCGAACACACCAAGCACCTCGCAGGGCCGGCGCTCGCCCGCGCGCGCCTGACCGGCAATCCGGTGCGCGACCAGGTGATCGACTGGGCAACGCAAAGCTATCGTCCACCGGGCTACGGCGGGCCCTATTCGCTGCTGGTGTTCGGTGGCAGCCAGGGCGCGCGCTTTTTCGCCGACATCATGCCGGCGGCATTGGTGCTGCTGCCCGAACAGATCCGCTCCGCGCTGTTCATCGTGCAACAATGCCGCGAGGAGGATCTGCAGCGCGTGGAGACGGCCTACCAGCAGGCCGGCATACGCGCGCACCTTGCGACGTTCTTCGGCAATCTGCCCGAGGAGATGGCCAAGGCGCACCTCGTCGTCGCCCGCGCTGGCGCCTCGACGGTGGCCGAGCTCACGGTGATGGGAAGGCCCTCCATTCTGGTGCCGCTGCCGCATGCCGTCGACAACGATCAGCTGCAGAACGCGACCCGGCTTGCCGAATCGGGCGGGGCTTGGTGCATTGAGCAGAAGGATCTGACGCCGGAGAATCTCGCAGAGGCCATCGGCCACCTCATGCTGTCGCCCGAGGCCTTGTCCGAGGCGGCCGCGGCGGCAAAGGGGCAAGGCCGCCCCGATGCCGTGATCCACCTCGCCGATATGGTGGAGGAGCTGATAGGCAGCGGAGCCAAAAACGCGTAGGCTTTTCATGCGTCGGGCCGCACCCCGGCGCCAACGAGGGAAAACAAAATATGCAGATGCCTCGCGACATCGGGCCCGTGCACATCCTGGGCATTGGCGGTATCGGCATGAGCGCAATCGCCGAGATCCTGCATGCCAAAGGCTACACGGTGCAGGGCAGCGACCAGAAGGACAGCGCCAACGTCAAGCGCTTGCGCGCGAAGGGCATTCGCGTGTTCGTCGGGCACGATCCGGTCAACCTCGTCGGCGCCCGCTACATCGTCATTTCCACGGCCGTGAAGCCCGGCAATCCCGAGCTGGAGACGGCACGGGCGAAGGGGCTTCCCATCATCCGCCGTGCCGAGATACTGGCCGAGCTGATGCGCCTTTACGCGACGATTTCCGTCACGGGTACGCACGGCAAGACGACGACCACCTCGCTGATCGCGCGCATCTTCAGCGCGGCGGGGCGCGACCCGACCGTGATCACAGGCGGCATCATCAACGAGTGGGGCTCGAACGCGCGGCTCGGCGACGGTGAATGGATGATCGTGGAGGCCGACGAGTCGGACGGCACCTTCATCAAGATCCCGACCCAGATCGGCGTCGTCACCAATATCGATCCGGAGCACCTCGACTACTTCAAGACGGTCGAGAACATGCATCGCGAGTTCGAGACTTTCTACCGCAATATCCCGTTCTACGGCCTTGCCGTGACCTGCATCGACCATCCGGTGGTGGCGGCGATGATCGAACGCCTGGCGCTGCGGCGCGACGGGCGGCGGCTTGTGACCTACGGCACGACCGCGGGTGCTGACATCGTTCTCAAGTCGGCGCGCGTCGAGGGGGCGACCACCTTCTTCGACGCCGATCTCGGCCCGCGCGTGCGTGGGGGGGCGCGCTCCATCCGCGGATGGAGCATCCCGCTGCCCGGCCACCACAACGCCCTCAACGCGCTGGCTGCGATTGCCGCCGCCAGCGAGGCCGGCATCGCCGATGACGACATCCGCGACGCTATCGCCAGCTTCTCCGGCGTGAAGCGCCGCTTCCAGCTCACGGGCACGTGGAACGGCGTTGCCGTCTACGACGACTACGGTCATCACCCCGTCGAGATTGCGGCGGTGCTGAAGGCGGCGCGCGCCGGCGCCCATGGCCAGGTCATCGCCGTGGTCGAGCCGCATCGCTACACGCGGGTGCGCGACCTGTTCCGCGAGTTCGCAGCCTGCTTCAAGGACGCCGACCGGGTGATCGTCACCCCGCTGTATTCGGCGGGCGAGGTGCCCATCGACGGCGTCGATCATCGCTCTCTCGCCGAGGCCATACGCGCCACCGGGCATGCGGCCGTGACGGCCGTCGAGAGCCCGCGCGATATCCCTGCGCTGCTCAAGCGATTTGCGACCTCCGGCGATCTCGTGATCTGCCTTGGCGCCGGCAACAGCACCGAATGGGCGCATGCCTTGCCCGAGTGGCTTGCAGGGGAGCCTCTGCGGGCGGGAGGGGTGGCGTGAGCTTTCCCGACCTGCTGGCCGAGATCGCCGCCAGGGTCCCGGCGCTGCGCGGGCGCCTCGCCGTCAATGCCGCTCTGGCCGATATCACGTGGTTTCGGGTCGGCGGGCCGGCCCAGGTCCTGTTCACGCCCGCCGACGAGGCCGACCTCGCCTATTTCCTCGCGAACCTGCCGTCGGAAGTTACGGTGTTCGTCATCGGTCTCGGTTCCAACCTGCTGGTGCGCGACGGCGGCGTGCCGGGGGTCGTCATCCGCCTCGGCCGCGGCTTCTCGATGATCGAGGTCCTGCCCGGGCATCGCCTGCGGGTCGGCACGGCCGTGCCCGACGTCAAGGCCGCCCGGGCCGCTGCAGACGCCGGCATTGCGGGCCTTGCGTTCTATCGCGGCATTCCGGGCTCCATCGGCGGCGCCCTGCGCATGAACGCCGGCGCGCATGGGCGCGAGACCAAGGACGTGCTGAAGGAAGCGCGTGCGGTCGACCGGCAGGGCAATATCCATGTGCTGTCGCTGGCAGACATGCGCTTCACCTACCGTCATTGCGGTGTGCCGGCCGACTGGATCTTCACCGAGGCGGTCTACCAGGGAACACCAGGCGAGCCGGCCGAGATCCTGAAGCAGATGAACGAGGTGGCGGAGTACCGCGAGGCCAATCAGCCGATCAAGGAGCGCACCGGCGGCTCCACCTTCAAGAACCCGCCCGGTGCCAGCGCATGGAAGCTGATCGATTCGGCCGGCTGCCGAGGCCTGCGCGTCGGCGGTGCCAAGGTCTCGGAGATGCACTGCAACTTCCTCATCAACGATCGCAATGCCACGGCCGAGGACATCGAGCGCCTCGGCGAAACCGTGCGGGCGCGTGTCAGGGAAGCGTCGGGCGTGACGCTCAACTGGGAGATCATCCGGCTTGGCGAGCCACTCGATGGCCATGCCTCAGGTGAAGCTCTGGCGGAGGCGCTGGCACAATGACCAAGTCGGCCGCACCGCGGAAATACGATCATGTCGCCGTGCTCATGGGCGGCCTCTCGGCGGAGCGTGAGGTCAGCCTGCGCTCGGGCGAAGCCTGCTCCAACGCCCTGGAAAGCGCGGGCTACAGGGTGACGCGCGTCGATGCCGGCCGCGATCTGGCGCAGCGGCTTGCAGGCTTGAAGCCCGACGTGTGCTTCAACGCGCTGCATGGCCGCTGGGGCGAGGACGGCTGCGTGCAGGGTGTGCTGGAGCTGATGGGCCTGCCCTACACCCACTCCGGCGTGCTCGCCTCGGCGCTGGCCATGCACAAGGAGCGCGCCAAGCAGGTCATGCGCGCCGCCGGCGTGCCGGTGGCCGAGGGCCGCGTGGTGCTGCGGGCGGAAGCCGCAAAGGCGCACGCGCTGCCGCGGCCCTACGTTCTCAAGCCCGTCACCGAGGGCTCGAGCGTGGGCGTCTTCATCGTGCGCGAGGACCACGCCCATCCTCCGCAGGAGCTCAACGACCCGAACTGGTCGCTCGGCGAGGAGCTGCTGGCGGAGCGTTTCATCCCGGGGCGCGAGCTGACCTGCGGCGTGATGGGGGATCGGGTGCTGGGCGTCATCGAGATCCTGCCGGCCGAGACGCTGGGCTTCTACAACTATGAGGCCAAGTACGCGGCGGGAGGCTCGCGCCACCTGCTTCCGGCACCGGTTTCACCGAATGTTTACGAATTGGTGCAGAAGTTAACGTTGACGGCTCATAAAGCATTGGGCTGCCGCGGCGTTTCCCGGGCGGACTTCCGTTACGACGACACGCCCGGCGGCACCGGAGAGATGGTCTGCCTGGAAGTGAACACCCAGCCGGGCATGACGGCCACCTCTCTTGTTCCGGAGCTGGCGGCTCACGCGGGCCTGACGTTCGCGGAGCTGGTGAGCTGGATGGTGGAGGAGGCGAGTTGCAACAGGTAGGGCCGAGGCCGGAAGTTCGGAGGCGGGCGAGCCAATCGCCAGCGCCCCGCCCGGTCCTGCAGGCCTCTGCCTCCGCACCGCAAAGCACCGCCCGCCGAGTAGACAACCCGCGCCGCCGCCGGCGGTGGCCGGGCTCGCTGCCGATGCTCGGTGCCGGCGTATTGGGCGCTATCTCCCTGCTGGTTCTCGCGGGCGCCGGGGGCGCCGCGCGCCCGTCCGCGCCGCTGCTCGGACAGATCGAGGATCTGGCGGAACTCGCCGGCGCCGGTCTGCAGCAGGTGGTGGTGACCGGGCACCGCTTCACGGCCGATGGCGACATCTTCGATGCCATCGATCTGCGCCGCTCGCGCACGCTGCTCAGCTTCGACAGCGGGGCCGCCCAGGATCGCATCGAGCAGCTTCCTTGGATCCAGCACGCCGCGGTCGAGCGCATCTTCCCGAACCGCATCGAGGTGCGGGTCACCGAGCGCACGCCCTTTGCGGTCTGGCGCCTTGGGTCACGCACGTTCCTCATCGACAGGACCGGCCGGGTGCTCGGCCCGGTGCCGCAGAGCGCCATGCCCAACCTGCTGCGCATCGTCGGCGAGGCCGCGCCCGGGGAAGCCGCGGCGCTTCACGACATGCTCTCGGGCTATCCGGAATTGCAGCGCCAGCTCGAAACCGCAGAGCGCGTGGGCGAGCGGCGCTGGACGCTGCACCTGACGAGCGGCCGGGTGATCCTGCTGCCGGCCATCGGCGAGGCCCGGGCGCTGGCGCAGGTCACCAAGCTGACCGGTACCGACTTCGCACGGATCGGCGAGATCGATCTGAGGGTTCCCGGCCGCATCCTGGTGCGCGAGTGGCGGGGCGGAGGTGCGCAGGCGGATCGCACGGTGGAGACGAGGCCGACGGCCGGACGGATTTGAGTGAGTATGCGTAGGAGTAACGTCAGTGGTTGCAAGCCTCAATTCGAGTGGGCGGACAGGTGACGTCATCGGCGTGCTGGATATCGGCACCGCCAAGACCGTCTGTCTCATCGTCTCGCCGCAGCGTGCGCGCGGCGAGGACACGCTGGACGGCGTCAGGGTGCTGGGTGTGGGCCTTCAGCCTTCGAAAGGGCTCAAGGCCGGAGTGGTCGTCGAGCTGACCGACGCCGAGGAAGCCGTGCGGGCCGCGGTGGAGCAGGCCGAGCGGGCGGCCGGCCTGGTTCTGGAAGGCGTATTCCTTTCGGTTGCGTGCGGGCGTTTGAAATCGAGCACGTTCACGGCGGACACGAGCATTGAGGGACGCGTGGTCGGCAGCGCAGACATCGATCGGCTGATGGGGGCGGCTCGAACCTATGCTGAACGCGAAGGGCGCACCTTGCTGCACATGAATTGCCTGTCCTATCGCCTCGACAGCACGGCCGGCATCGCGGAACCCCGCGGTCTCGCGGGGCAAAAGCTCGGTGCCGACCTGCACGCGGTGACCGCCGACGATGCACCGGTGTGCAACATGCTGCACGTCATCGAGCGGGCGTATCTGAAGGCCGACGGACTGGTGCCGGCGCCGTACGCCAGCAGCCTTGCGGCTATGACGGCAGAGGAGCGGCGCCTCGGCGGCGTCTGCGTCGACATAGGTGCAGGCGCAACCGGCCTGTCGATGTTTGCCGAAGGGCATCTGCTCTGGAACGAAGTCATTCCGGTGGGCGGCAACCACATCACCTTCGATATCGCGCGAGCCCTGCCGACTTCCCTTGCCGAGGCCGAGCGAATCAAAAAGGAATATGGCACACTGGCAAGAGTTGCATCCGATGATCAGGGGACGATCGCCTACATGGCTGCCGGGGGCGAGCAGCCTGCTTTGCACCAGGTGAGCCAAGCGAAGATCCGGGACATCGTAGGCGGCCGCATGACGGGCATTCTCGGCCATGTTGCCGAGCGGATCGGGCGTCTGAGGTTCCCGCGCCACGTGATGGAGCGGGTGGTTCTGACCGGCGGAGCCAGTCAGCTCCACGGGTTGAGCGAGTTCGCAGCGGAATTTATGGGCCGGCCGGTGCGCGTTGCCCGTCTTATTCCGGCCGGCGGGCTACCGGCGAGCTATTCCAGTCCTGCGTTTTCGGCGGCCGTCGGCCTTGTGCATGCTGCTCTTGATCCCGGCGCGGGCGTGCGGCCGGAGGGGAGCGGCCTGGAATCGGCCGGCTATCTCGGCCGCATGAGTCAGTGGCTGCGTGAGAGCTTCTGAGGAGTGGGCAATGGGCGCGTGCGCCGCCGAGCAGGAAGGACGGGGCGAGCCGGCTGAATGCCGGGCTTCTCGTGCTGTCCGGCCGTTGTCCGGCCCGTGGCCGTCCGCAAGCTCCGGCCCCTGGAGCGCGCCGCGATGAAACCACGCATAGCTGTGATCGGCGTGGGCGGTGCCGGCGGCAATGCCGTCAACAACATGATCGCCGCCGGGCTCACGGGCGCCCAGTTCATGGTCGCCAATACCGACGCGCAGGCGCTTGCCGCATCGAGCGCCGAGCGGCACATCCAGCTCGGCACCAGCCTGACCGAGGGGCTTGGCGCCGGCTCCAAGCCCGAGATCGGAGAAGCTGCTGCCGAGGAGGCGCTGGACGACATACGCGCTGCAATCTCGGACTGCCACATGGTCTTCATCGCCGCCGGCATGGGCGGCGGCACGGGCACGGGCGCGGCGTCCGTGATTGCGCGGGTAGCCAAGGAGTTCGGCATCCTCACCGTCGCCGTCGTGACGAAGCCCTTCCACTTCGAAGGCTCGCGCCGCATGCGCGTCGCCGAGGCGGGCGTGGCCGAGCTCAGGAAGCACGTCGACACCCTGCTCGTGATCCCCAACCAGAACCTGTTCCGCGTCGCGACGGACCGCACCACGTTCGCGGAGGCCTTCGTTCTGGCTGACCAGGTGCTCTATTCCGGCATCGCCTGCATCGTCGATCTGATCGTCAAGGAAGGCCTGATCAACCTTGATCTGGCAGACGTGCGGACGGTCCTGAGCGGTATGGGCACCGCCATGATGGGGACGGGCGAAGCCTCCGGCGAGCAGCGCGCCATCGTTGCGGCCGAGGAGGCGATCGTCAATCCGCTGCTCGATGAGGTCACCCTCAAAGGCGCCAAGAGCCTGCTGCTGTCCATCACCGGTGGCCATGACCTCACCTTGTGGGAGGTCGACGAGGCGGCTAACCGCGTGCGTCAGGAGGTTGATCCGGACGCCAACATCATTGTGGGCGCAACGTTTGATGAGAGCCTGGGCGACCGGGTTCGCGTCTCCATCGTCGCCTCAGGCATGGCCAGATCCGCGTCATCGGCGCGTGCGCCGGAGGCGTCGAACTGGACGCCTGGTTCGCGGCGCGCACCTGCTCCCCGCGCCGATGCTGCGGACGACTATCACCGCCGTCTGAGCGAGGCCATCGGCGACTTCGGCCCCCAACAGGGGCAGGCCCAGCCGGAAGCCGAGCCTGCCGAGGACAACCAGGGCTGGCGTGCGCCTGGCGATGTCTACATCCGGGAGGCCCCGCCGCAGCTTTCAGCCCTGTCGCCCGCCATGCGTGCCAAGAACAACGGCGAGGCGGCGCAGGACGCCAAGCGCGGTACGCCGCGGATGCCCTCGGTTGAAGATTTTCCGCCGGTGGGCCAGCGGGAATACTGGGCCAAATCAGGAGACGGCAAGGATCGCCCGGCGCGCCAGCAAGACCCCGCGCAATCGCAACAGCGGCAGGCTGATTCGCCACGCCCCAAGACAAGTCTTCTGCGCCGTTTGACGGGCGGAGGGCGCGACAAGAGAAAAGGTGCGGAAGGTCAGCCCGAGGGAGACCGTGCAGGCTTCAAGAACGGTGCCGCGCAAGGTGAAGAGCAAGTTGATTTGCCTGTATTTTTCGGACGCAAGAAGCATTGAGCGAGTAGGGTTGGGTTAAGGTGCGGCGAAGCGGTAACACAGTGTAAGAAACCGTGATTTGTCCCCAATCCACACAGCACAGTATCGTTTGATTCATAAACCCACGCGGCGTTGGTCACGGGCAGCCTGTCAGGCCCGGAAATACGAGGGGCCGAACGCCGCGAAAGGGTTAAGGGGGGCACAGGATATCGGTTAACGGACCGGCAGTATCCTGAGCCGAGAGGCGATCGAGGGACGTCGCAAAAATGTCCAAGCGATTTATCGGGTCGCGCCAAACGACGATCGGACGCGAGATCGAGCTGTCCGGCACGGGGGTGCACAGCGGAGCGCCGGTATCGATGGTGCTTCATCCGGCAGAAGCAGATACCGGCTTCCGTTTCCTGGTCAGCAAACGCGGACGCATCATCTCTGAAATTCCCGCCGATGTCCGCTACGTCAAGAATCTCACGCTTTGCACCGTCATCGGTGACGATGCGGGCGTCACCGTCGGCACCGTCGAGCACCTGCTGGCCGCCTTGCGCGGGCTCAGCATCGACAACTGCTACATCGAGATCGACTCGCGCGAAGTCCCGATCATGGATGGCAGCGCGGCCGCGTTCGTGGCGGCGATCGACGAGGTCGGCATCCGCGAGCTGGCGCAGCCGCGCAAGTACATCAAGGTCCTGAAGCCCATCCGCATCGACGAAGGCGACTGCTGGGGCGAGCTGACACCGCATTCGAGCTTCTTCCTCGACGTCCAGATCGACTTCGAGACGCCGTTGATCGGCCGCCAGCGCATGGCGCTGGAAATGAATGCAGGGGCGTTCCGCAACGAGATTTCCAGGGCGCGTACCTTCGGCTTCATGCGCGACGTGGAGAACCTCTGGAAGGCCGGCCTGGCGCTCGGGGCATCGCTTGACAACACGGTTGCGCTCGCTGACGACCGCATCATGAACGCGGAAGGCCTGCGCTATCCGCAGGAGTTCGTGCGCCACAAGATGCTGGATGCCGTCGGCGACCTGGCCCTGGCAGGGGCGCCTATCCTGGCCGCCTACCGCTCGGTGCGCGGCGGTCACCGCCTCAACGCGCACGTCCTGCAGGCGTTGTTCGCGGACAAGGAAGCATGGACCATGGTGCGGGCCCCCTGGGTGCGCGATCCGGTCTCCGTGGACGTCCCCGTGGGCGTGGCGGCCGTCAACTACGCTGCCGACCGCACGTGATTTCCGGCCGGCTCGGGGCCCTTGCGGCCCGCCGGCAGTGCGGCGGCGACACAGGCCGAGGCTGTTCGTGAGAATCTGGCCGTCCGACCACAATTCCGATCCAAAGTTCCTGAACTTTTGCGCCTTGGGTGCGGCATTGCCTTCCCGCGTCCCTCTGTTGGTGGGGGCACGACTCCTGTGCTAAGTGGCTATGGGGGCAAGCGGTCAGCCTGTGCTGGCCAGAGACTTAAGTAGCGGATCCGGTGGGCGACACGCCGGGCCATCACGGGGACCAAGGCGCATGCTACTGCGAGCGATCAGGCGAGCTGCAGAATGCGGTCGCGCTTCGGGCGTTGTGCTGGCGGCAGTGCTCTGCAGCGGGTGGCTGGCGGGATGCGCATCGTCGAACGATGCTGCCAAGGCGCTGAACCCTGATCCGCCGGATAAGATGTATGCGCGGGCGGATATCCTGTTGCAGAAGGGCGCGTACTCGGATGCCGCAAAGCGCTTCGAGGATGTCGACCGCAACCACCCCTATTCGCCCGAGGCGCGCCGCGCGATCGTGATGGCGGCCTACGCCTATTACAAGGGCGGCAAGTACCAGGAAGCGATCGCCTCCGCCCAGCGCTACACCACTCTGCATCCCGGGACGAAGGACGCGGCGCTGGCGCATCACATCATTGCGACGGCCCATTTCGACGACATCAAGGACCCCGCGCGCGACCAGACGGCGACGCGCAAGGCGCTGGCCGAGCTGAAGATCCTGCGGCAGCGCTATCCCGACAGTCCCTATTCCAAGCAGGCGGAGAACCGCATCCGCATCGCCGAGGACATCCTGGCTGCCGCCGAGATGAACGTCGGCCGCTACTATCAGAACCGCAACAATCAGGTCGCCGCCATCAACCGCTACAAGGTGGTGGTCTCCGACTACCAGACCACGGCCCACATCGAGGAAGCCCTCTATCGCCTGGTCGAGACCAACATGGCGCTCGGCATCGCGCCGGAGGCGCAGGCGACGGCTGCCGTCCTCGGCCACAACTACCCGAACTCGCAGTGGTACAAGCACGCCTATGCCCTGCTCAAGTCCGGGGGGCTGAGCCCGCAGGCCAACTCCGGCAGCTGGATCGGCAGTGTCATCAAGGCGCTTACGCCCGGCGCCGGGCAAAAGAAGGCGCCGCCGGCTCCGGCCCAGCCGGCGCCCGGCATGCCGTCACCCGAGCAGATGCCGGCGCCGAGAGTCCCCGTGCCGGATGACACGCCGACGGCGGCCAAGCCGACGACCAAGCCCACGCTCGGATTTGCGCAAAAGGTGGAATAGCGCGTCGGGCGCGCCGGTTGGCTCTGGCTTTCGAGCGCGCACGAATGCAGTCTTGGCCGCATGAAGGCGACGAGCGCGTCAAAGAAGCATGCCGATGAGCTGACCGAGGCGGAAGCCAAGGCGGAGCTTGCCCGCCTTGCCCGCGAGATCGCACACCACGACGCCCTCTACTATCGCCAGGATGCGCCGGAGATCCCCGACGCCGAGTACGATGCCCTGCGCGAGCGCAATGCGTCGATCGAGCGGCGCTTTCCGGCCCTGGTGCGTGCGGACAGCCCCTCGAGACGCGTCGGCGCGCCGCCCGTGGAGACATTCGGCAAGGTCCGCCATGCCGTGCCGATGCTCTCGCTGGGCAACGCCTTCGCCGAGGAGGACGTGGCCGACTTCATCGCCCGCGTTCGCCGTTTTCTCGGCCTGGGTGAGCATGCCGGCGTTGATGTGACGGCCGAGCCGAAGATCGATGGGCTCTCCATTTCACTCACCTATGAGAACCGCCGCTTCGTGCAGGCGGCCACGCGCGGCGACGGCACGGAAGGCGAAAACGTCACGGCCAATGTCGCGACCATCAGGCAGGTCCCTCAGATCCTGAAGGGCAAGGGCGTGCCCGACACCATCGAGGTGCGTGGCGAGATCTACCTGGCGCATGCCGATTTCGAGAAGCTCAACGCCGAGCAGGCGGCTGCGGGGGCCAAGGTCTTCGCCAATCCGCGCAATGCCGCCGCCGGCTCGCTGCGGCAGCTCGACCCCTCGATCACCGCGCGCCGGCCGCTGCGCTTCTTTGCCTACGGCTGGGGCGCGGCATCCGCGCTGCCCGCCGATACGCAATCCGGTGTCTACGAGGCCTTCAGGCACTGGGGCCTGCCGCTCAATCCGCTCATGCGTCTGTGCCGGAGCACCGAGGAGATCCTGGCCTTCTATCGCGAGATGGGGACCAAGCGCGCCTCGCTCGGCTACGACATCGACGGCGTCGTCTACAAGGTCAATCGGCTGGACTGGCAGGAACGGCTGGGCTTCGTGTCGCGCGCCCCGCGCTGGGCCATCGCCCACAAGTTTCCCGCCGAGGAGGCAACCACGCGCCTGCTCGACATCGACATCCAGGTCGGCCGCACAGGTGCGCTCACGCCGGCGGCCAAGCTCGAGCCGGTGACCGTCGGCGGGGTGGTCGTCTCCAGCGCCACGCTGCACAACGAGGATGAGATCGCCCGCAAGGATATCCGCATCGGCGACACCGTGATCGTGCGCCGCGCCGGCGACGTCATTCCGCAAATCATGGGCGTCGTGGCGAGCAAGCGGCCCAAGGGGGCCAGACCTTTCCGGATGCCGCATGTCTGCCCGGCGTGCGGCAGCCAGGCGATCCGCGAGATCGACGAGAAGACCGGCCGCGAGGACGTCGTGCGCCGCTGCACCGGCGGCCTCATCTGCCCGGCGCAGGCCAAGGAGCGGCTCAAGCATTTCGTGTCGCGGCTGGCCTTCGATATCGAAGGGCTCGGCGAGAAGCAGATCGAGCTGTTCTACGACGAGGACCGCATCAGGCAGCCCGCCGACATCTTCACGCTGGCCGAGCGCGACGCGCGCCTGCCCGCGTCCGACCGCCTTGTGGAGAAGAAGGGGTTCGGCTCGAAATCCGTCGAGAAGCTGTTCAAGGCGATCGACGAGCGGCGCCGGATCGGCCTCGACCGCTTCATCTATGCGCTCGGCATCCGGCACATTGGGGAGACGACGGCGCGCGATCTCGCCAAGGCGTTCGGCACCTTCGCGACCTTCCGCGCCGCCGCGCTGGCCGCCGTCAAGGGCGGGCGGGACAGCGACGCCTATCGCGAGATCGACAACATCGAAGGCATCGGAGAGACGGTGGTCGATTCCCTGATCGCGTTCTTCGGCGAGCCGCACAATCTGAAGGCGCTCGAGGGCCTGCTGGAGCAGGTCACCGTCGAGCGGTTTGTGCGGGCGGCGGCCGTCTCACCTGTAACGGACAAGACGGTCGTCTTCACCGGCACGCTCGAGCGGCTCACGCGCAGCGAGGCCAAGGCGCAGGCGGAGCGTCTGGGCGCCAAGGTGGCGGGGTCGGTGTCCGGCAAGACCGACTACGTCGTGGCCGGCAGCGATGCCGGCTCCAAGCTTGCCAAGGCGCGCGAGCTCGGCATCGCGGTGCTGAGCGAGGATGAATGGCTGAAGCTGATCGGGGAGCGGTGACAGGCACGAAGAAAGCGGGCGCCGCATTGCGCGACGCCCGCTCCTGGTGATCTGCAGGCCTTTGAACGGGCCTCTACTGTGCGGTCGCCTCGACCTGCGCCGGCGCCTTGCCGGTGCCGATGGCGATCGTGCGCGGCTTCAGCCGCTCGGGCACGTTGCGAACGAGGTCGATATGGAGCAGGCCGTCCTTCAGGTCGGCGCCCTTCACCTCGACATGCTCGGCGAGCTGGAAGCGCCGCTCGAACGCGCGGGCGGCGATGCCGCGATGCAGGAACTGGCGCCCCTTATCCTCGGCCTTCTTCTCACCGCGAATGCTGAGCGCGCTCTCCTTCACGTCGATCTTGATCTCATCCTGACCGAAGCCCGCGACCGCCATCGTGATGCGGTACTCGTTCTCTGCGAGCCGCTCGATGTTGTAGGGCGGATAGGCAGGCTCCGTCTCGAAGCCGGACGCCGAGTCCAGCAGATCGAACAGGCGATCGAAGCCGACGGTGGAGCGATAGAAAGGGGAGAAATCGATGTGTCGCATCACAAGTCCTCCTTCAGAAGCGACCAGTGTTTCTGCCAGCCGGCGAGGGCCTGGCAGCGGTTGGTGCCCACCCGCTGAACGGCGTGGACGGTTGTGTATTTAGGAGGGCGTCCCGCCGCTTCAAGAGGCCGTGAATGGTGCCCTTCAGCGCCTTGAAGCGGCTGGCGTTTCTGGAAAATTGCACGTCGGAACAACGGTTTAGATGCCTCTGAGCATAACGTCCTTCATGTCGCGTTCATGTTGCCGACGCCACTCTGCCGCAGTCTGGGGCCGCGTTGGCGGGAGAGGAGAGCGTGCGATGAAGAGCTGGGTGTTGGCGGCGGGTCTCTTGGCTGCTGCAGTGTCGAGTGGGGCGCAGGCTGCCGATCTCGACGATGGTCCGCCTCTCGATCGCTACGGATCGGCGTACGAGGATCCGCGCTATGCGGACATCTATCGCTATCCGAGCCGGCCGCAGTACAGCGAGCCGGTCCCCTATGCGCGCCCGCCCGTGCCGCCGGCCCCGATCTACCGCGACGACGATGACGACGACCGCTACGACTACCGGGGGCCGCGGCGCTACTCCTACAACTACAACGGTCCGCGCCAGCCCTATGCATCGCATTGTCTGCCGCGCGAGGAGATCCGCCACCGTCTGATGCAGGACGGCTGGCGGGACTTCCGTGACGCGCAACCGTGGGGCGACCGCGCCACCGTGCAGGCGCGCCGTCCGAGCGGGCGTCTGTTCGAGCTGACGGTCGATCGCTGCAGCGGTGCCGTCGTCAGCGCGCGTCCGCTGGAGGCGCCGCCCTATGGGCCGTACGCTTACGGTCCGCGCCGCTGGGATCGCGCCTACTGATTGCTGCCGCCGCGCCGACGGACGGCGAGGAAGAACCCCGGTGAGCGCCGGGGTTTTTCGTGTGCGCCGTCTGTCTCGAGGCGCGCCCTCCTGTTATAGAGGGGAGCAATCTCGTGCGGCATGAGGGAGGCCGGCATGGAGCTGGTGGCGCTGGCGAAGAATCCCGTGCCGAGCGGGGCAACGGCCGGCTATTTCGATTGCCCCGGCGGCATCAAGCTGCGCTATGCGCGCTGGGATGCGTCGCGCGGGCCGCAGCGTGGCACCGTCTGTCTTTTCCAGGGCCGGGGCGAATACATCGAGAAGTATTTCGAGGTGGTTGCCGATCTGCGCCGGCGCGGCTTCGGCGTGGCCACCATGGACTGGCGCGGCCAGGGCGGCTCCACCCGGCTCCTGTCCAACCCGAAGAAGGGCCACGTGCGCTCCTTCACGGAGTTCGACCAGGATCTCACCCATTTCATGAAGACGGTGGTGTTGCCCGAATGTCCCCAGCCCTACGTTGCCATGGCGCACTCCATGGGCGGCAACATACTCCTGCGTCATGCGACCGTGCCCAACTCGTGGTTCTCGCGCATGGTGCTGAGCGCGCCGATGATCGCACTGGACGCCAGCAAGGTCGGCGCGCCGCACAGCCTTGCCCGCACCTACGCGGAGATCGTAGCCGGGCTCGGGCTCGGCTCCATGTATGTGCACAAGGGCACGGGCGAGCCGCTCGAGGTCGGGCCCTTCGAGGGCAATCCGCTGACATCGGACCGCGAGCGCTATCAGCGCAACCGCATGGTGCTGGAAGCTGCACCTGGTCTCGGCCTCGGCTCGCCGACCGTTGCGTGGCTGCGCGCCGCCTACCGCTCCATGGCCCGGCTCAGGTCGCCCGACTATCCTCTGCGCGTGGAGGTGCCGCTGCTGCTGTTCGCGGCAGGGGCCGATTGCATCGTGTCGACGCAGGCCATCGAGGAATTCGCGTTGCGCCTGAAAGTCGGCACGCATGTCCTCATTCCGCAGGCTCAGCACGAAATATTGCAGGAGACGGACGAAATCCGGCAGCGCTTCTGGGCGGCGTTCGATGCCTACATGGGCGTCGGGACGACCGCCGCCTGAAGCTGTCATCCCGGAATTGCGCGCCGGCGAAATATTCGGGATCTTGAAGCGTCGCCGGCCCCGGGCAGACCGCCAAGAGCCATCCGGCGAGGCCCCGGCCCTGCGCGCACGCGCGCTCCGGCCGGGACGACAGGCGTCGCGTGTGGATTTCCAATTCTACCTGACTTGGAAGGACTCTGTAGCGCCGCGGCCGACGGGCCTCCGGCGGCTCAGTTCATTTCGACGACGTACTGCAGGTTGTTCAGCAGGCAGAAGCCGACGCGCCATTCGATGGGCAGGCCGTCGGTGCCGCAAATGATGCGGTCGAGCCTCAGCAGCGTTGCTCCGGGCTCAACCGCGAGAGCCTCGGCGATCTCTCGCGCCGGGCTGGCCAAGCCTACGCATTCGGTTGCCCTGGCCAAATGCACGCCGAACCTCTGCGCGAGCGCCGAGATGCGATAGTCCTTGGCATCGTCAGCGCCTTTCAGGCCGGGAAGACGGCCTGCTGCCAGCCTCGCGTGCTCGTACATGAATGCGCGGCCTTCGACAGAGCGCAGCCGCCGGGTGCGCAGGACGGTGTCGGCCGGGGTCAATTGCAGGTGCTGGCATTCCGCATGGTCGGCTGTGGCCATCGCCTGCTCGAGCAGGCGCGTGTCGCCGCAAATCCGCTCGCCGCCCCCGGCCCTGATGTTGCTGAAGCGCGTCTGCGAGGCCGCAGAGCTGTAGTCGGTGACGTAGGTTCCGCGTCCCTGATGGCGCTCGATCAGGCGGTTGCCTTCCAGCATGTCGAGCGCCTTGCGCAGCGTGCCTGGGCTGACACCGATCTCTCTGGCCAGATCCTGCTCGTTGGGCAGCGTCGACCCGGGCTTCCAGATGCCCGACGTGATGCGCTCGGCCAAAAGGTCACAGACCTGGACATAGAGCGGGCGTCTGCTTAGCCCCAAAGAACCTTGCATAATTCGCGCGCTTCCCGATCGCTCAAAGTATAAGTCATGAACGTTGCAGTACTTACAAATGTTCCAACCGGCCCGCGTTGATATTGCGCAATCTGCCGATGCGGGTCGGGCTAGTGCGATGAACAATGTTCGGACGAGAGCGGCGCGGTGTCAATGCGATCGTGCACTAAAGAAGTTGAGCAGGATTCACGCTTCAGCCGCACCGTTGCCCCGGGGGGCGAGGTGATTCAATCTGAAGCGATCCTGCTCTAAGAGGAGCGCAGGGTCTTCGAGCGGATGGCGTGCGTCTCGGTCAGCCCCGCCTTGTCGGCCGCCTCCTGCAGCTCGTTGCGGAATTCATCGCGCTTGTCGTGGATGGAAGCGATCACCGGGCCCGTCGGCAGGCCCAGACCGACGAGGGTTGCCTCCGAGAGCTGAAGGCTCGCTTCGATCGTCTCCGGCACCGCATCAGTGACGCCGATGGCATAGAGATGGCGGGCGTGGCTGGCATCGCGTGCGCGCGACACGATGAGGATGTCGGGGCGCACCTCCCGGACAACGCGGACGATCTCGTCGATGGCATCGCGCGTGTGAATCGTCACGATCACGGCGGAGGCATGAAGCAGCCCGCAGCTCTTCAGGAACGCCAGGTTGGCTGCGTCGCCATAGTAGACCTCCCGCCCGCGCCGGCGCCATTCCGTGACGGCTGCGGAGTCGCGGTCGGTCGAGATGTAGGGAAACTTGTGATGGTCGAGCATGGCACAGACGATCTGTCCGACGCGGCCGTGCCCGACGACGATGGCGTGCCCCTTGCCGTCCGCGGGTGGTGCGGCGGTGAGCTCCGGCGCCAGCGGCTTGCGCTTTTCGATCCTGGCCGCCACACGCCGTGCGACCATGGACAGGAGCGGCGTCAGAGCCATCGTCAGAGAGGTCACTGCGAGAAAGAAGCGCGAGGGCTCCGTCGCGATGATGCCGACGGTCACGGCCATGCCGATGCCGACGAAGGCGAACTCTCCTCCGGGCCCGAGCAGCAACCCCGTCTCGACGGCGGCCGGCCAGGTGAGGCCGAACAGCCTGCACAGGCCGGTGGCCAGCAGCGCCTTGATGCCGATGAGCCCGACGACCGACGCAAAGAGCCACAGCGGCTCGCGCGCAATCTCGCGGAAATCGACCCCCATGCCGACGGTGAAGAAGAAGAGGCCGAGCAGCAGGCCTTTGAACGGCTCGATGGTCGTCTCGATGGCCTTGCGGAACTCGCTCTCCGCCAGGATCAGCCCGGCGACGAACGCGCCGAGCGCCATCGACAAGCCGGCCACGGCGGAGGCAACCCCCGTGCCGACGATCACGAACAGCGTCGCCGCAACGAACAGCTCGGCTGAGTCGGTCGCAGCCACCAGGTGAAAGAAGGGGCGCAGGAGAAGGCGGCCGACGGCGACGATCAGGGCGACGACGACTGCGGCCTGGAACAGGGTCAGGGCCATGCCGAGAAAGACGGACTGTCCCGTCTGCGCCCCGAGGATGCTGACCAGCAGCAGCATCGGCACGATCGCCAGGTCCTGAAACAGCAGGATGGCGAAGCTCGCCCTTCCTGCGGAGGTCATGAGCCGGCGCTGATGCGCGAGAAGCTCGATGACGATGGCGGTCGACGACAGGGCGAGGCTGAGGCCGATGATGATGGCCGCGTCGGCCTTGTTGCCGAACAGCGTGGCGATGGCGCCGATGACGAGGCCGGTGAGCACGACCTGCAGGCTGCCCAACCCGAACACCAGGCGGCGCATGGTCAGCAGACGCTCGAGCGACAGCTCGAGTCCGATGAGGAACAGCAGGAACACGACGCCGAGATCGGCTATGCCGGCGATGTTCTTCGCATCCGTGACCGTGAGCCACTGCAGGAACGGGAACGTGTCCTTGAAGGAGCCGAGCCCGAGCGGTCCCAGCACCGCGCCGGCCGCAAGAAAGCCGAGCACGGGACTGACGCGCCAGCGGTGCACCACCGGCACGATGACGCCCGCCGTTCCGAGCACCAGGAGCGCATCGCTATAGGCAAGGAGGTCGATGTTCGCAGCCATGCTACCCTTTTACGCGCATCCCCGCCCGGCATGCAGCCATTGATGCACGATGTGCCGTCCAGGCTACCGTGTTTGGTGCACGGGAAGCCAACCGATGCGGAGACGAAAACGACCTGCCCACAGGATTGTTGCCGGCCCGTGCGGGCGCGGGCCGTTCAATACGACTTGGGCAGGCCCAGCGCCTTCTCCGCGACATTGCAGAGGATCAGCTCGCGACTGACCGGAGCGATGCGCGCGATCATGATCTCCCGCAGAAGGCGCTCCACGTGGTATTCCTTGGCGTAGCCCATACCGCCGTGCACCAGCACGGCCGTCTCGCAGGCTTCAAAGCCGGCCTCGGCGCCCAGGTATTTTGCCGTGTTGGCCTCGATGCCGCAGGGCTGGCCTGCATCATAGAGCTGCGCCGCTTTGAGCACCATCAGGTTGGCCGCCTCGAGTGCCATCCAGCATTTGGCGAGCGGGTGCTGGATCGCCTGGTTCTGCCCGATCGGACGGCGGAAGACGACGCGCTCCTTGGCGTAGCGCACGGCGCGCTCAAGCGCGGCACGGCCGGTGCCGATGGCCTCGGCGGCAATCAGGATGCGCTCCGGATTCATGCCGTGCAGGATGTATTCGAATCCGCGGCCCTCCTCGCCGATGCGATCCTCCACCGGAACGGGCAGGCCGTCGAAAAAGACCTGATTGGAATCGACGGCCTTGCGGCCCATCTTGTCTATCTCGCGCGCCTCGACATAGTGCCGGTCGAGCGCCGCGTAGAACAGCGAAAGGCCTTCCGTCGCCTTCTTGACGTTCTCCACCGGCGTCGTGCGGGCGAGCAGCAGCACGCGGTCCGCGATCTGGGCGGTCGAGATCCAGATCTTCTGGCCGGTCACGAGGTAGCGGTTGCCGTCGCGAACCGCCCGCGTCTTGAGCCTGGTGGTGTCGAGGCCGGCGTCCGGCTCGGTGACAGCGAAGCACGCCTTTTCCCGACCCGCGATGAGCGGGGGCAGGAAGCGGCGCTTCTGCTCCTCGGTGCCGAAGACGACGACCGGGTTCAAGCCGAAGATGTTCATGTGCAATGCGGAGGCGCCTGAGAAGGCGGCGCCCGATTCGGCGATCGCCTGCATCATGACGGCAGCCTCGGTTATGCCGAGGCCGGCGCCGCCGTAGGCCTCGGGCATGGCGATGCCGAGCCAGCCCGCGTCTGCGAGCGCGCGGTGGAAATCGTGGGGAAAGCCGCCTTCGCGGTCCTTTGCCAGCCAGTAGTCGTCGCCGAAGCGCGCGCAGATCTTGAGGACTGCCTCCCTGATCTCCTGCTGCGCCGGCGTAAGTGACATGCCCATGCCTCAACGCTCCACGTTGCGCGCGCCGACCGCCCCGGCTGCCTTCAGCTCCTCGATCTCGGGCGCCGCAAATCCCCAGTCGCGCAGGACCGCCTCGGTGTCCGCACCGCGGGTGCGCGGCGGCGCACTCGTCTCGCACTGCGTCCGGCTGAAGCGCGGGGCAGGCGCGGGCTGCAGCACGCCGTCGCGGTTGAGGAACGTGCCGCGCACCTTGTTGTGCGGGTGGCCGTCGACCTCGGCGAGCGAGAGCACGGGCGAGACGCAGGCGTCCTTGCCCTCGAATACGCGCTCCCATTCCTCGCGTGTGCGCGCGGCAATCACCTCGGCAAAGCGCCGGCGCAGCTTGGGCCAGCCATTGATGTCGTGCTGCTTGGGCAGCTCGGCCATGGATAGGCCGAGGCCTTGCACGAACTCCTCGTAGAAGCGCTTCTCGATTGCGCCCACGGCCAGCCATTTGCCGTCCTTGGTCGGATACACGTCGTACCAGGGCGCGCCGGTGTCGAGTATGTTGACGCCGCGCTCATCGCGCCAGACACCGCGCGAGTAGAGCCCGAACATGAGCGCCATCAGGTAGGCGGCGCCGTCCACCATGGCCGAATCGACAACCTGGCCCTTGCCGGATTTCTGCGCCTCGAGCAGGGCGCAGACGACGCCGAAGGCCAGGAACATTCCGCCGCCGCCGAAGTCACCGAGCAGGTTCAGCGGCGGCACCGGCGCCTGGTCCTTCCTGCCGATGGCATGCAGCGCGCCGGAGAGGGCTATGTAGTTGATATCGTGACCGGCCCGCTCCGCCATCGGGCCCTCCTGGCCGAAGCCCGTCATGCGGCCGTAGACGAGCTTGGGGTTGGCTTGCCAGAGATCCTCAGGTCCAAGCCCCAGCCGCTCCATCACGCCCGGCCTGTATCCCTCGATGAGGGCATCGGCCCTGGCGGCGAGGCGCTTCACCACGGCGCGTCCGGCCTCGGACTTGACGTCGACGCACAGCGAGCGGCGGCCGCGATGCAGCACGTCGTACTTGGCCTCGCGGGTGGGTAGCCCGAGATCGGTCGCTTCCTGCCGGTCTACGCGGATCACCTCCGCGCCCATGTCGGCGAACAGCGTCGCTGCAAACGGGCCAGGACCAATGCCTGCCATCTCTACAATGCGAAAACCGGCTAGCGGACCCATCATGGTTACCTTTCTCTTGTCTGCCGCCGCGCATTGGCACCTCCCTCCGGCAGGGAAGGCGGCGGCCAGTGCTGCCGCCACCCCAGAGCCCGGCCGGTAAGCGTTTCTCAATAGCCGGCATGCTTGGTTGTCCCTAACAGGGGTCAACGATAAACGAGTGTGCGTCAAGCGTGTCTCGGCTGCGAGAGTTGCCTAGTCGTCTGCGCGGCTGGTTCCGCGAGGTGCGGAGTGTGTTGCAGGCCACGGTTGCGGCCGGGCCCGGCACCGGAAGCCGCCCAGTGCCTGCGCGCGATCTTGCTGCCGAATTCGAGCGATTCATGCTCATCGGCGAGCGCCTGGAGCGGGGGCTGGAGGCCCTCAAGGACATCCAGTGGGAGATTCGCGAGAACGAGGCCCGCTACCGCGATCTGCTCGACAACCAGGCTGACGTCATTCTCCGGCGCGATGCCGGCGGCAGACTGACCTTCGTCAATCAGGCGTTCTGCCGCGTGTTCGGGCTGGAACGTGGCGACGTGCTGGGGCGCCGGTTTGCGCCGCGGGTGCTGGCCGGCGACCGGACGACGCCGCTGGCGCCCGGCGGCGCCTTGCGTCAGCAGCGCTACGTGCAGGAGATCGAGACGGCGGCCGGCCGGCGCTGGTTCGAGTGGGAAGAGCACGCCGTGCCGGCGAGCGCCACGGCGGTGCCGGAGGTGCAGTGCCTCGGCCGCGACATCACCGAGCGCACGCACGCCGAGGCGGAGCTGAGGGATGCGCGCAGGCAGGCCGAGGCGGCCAACCGCGCCAAGTCGCGTTTCCTCGCTGCCATGAGCCACGAGATTCGCACGCCCATGAACGGCATCCTCGGCATGACGGCCCTGCTGTGCGATACGGAGCTGTCGGCCGAGCAGCGCACGTATGCCCACGCCATCGAGCGCTCGGCGCGCACGCTGCTGACGCTGATCGACGAGATCCTCGATTTCTCGAAGATCGAGGCGGACAAGATGCACTTCAAGAGCGCTCCGCTCGCGATCGGCGATTGTGTGCAGGGCATCGTCGAGTTGCTGGCGCCGAAGGCCTACGAGAAGGGCATCGACATCGCCTGGGCAATCGACCCGAGGCTGCCGCGCGTGCTGCTGGGCGACGAGGTACGGTTGCGGCAGATCGTGACCAATCTGATCGGCAACGCCATCAAGTTCACCGACACCGGCGGGGTTCTGGTCACCGTGGGGCGCACGACCGGCGAAACAAAACCACTCGGCGAGAACGAGGTGGGTGTGGCCATCACGGTCGAGGATACGGGCATCGGCATTGCGACCGATGCGCTTCCCTCCCTGTTCCTCGAATTCGAACAGGCCGAGGAGGCGGTGCGCAGGCGCCAGGGCGGAACGGGGCTGGGTCTTGCCATCTCGCGCCGCCTGGCCCGCGCCATGGGCGGCGACATCCTCGTGGTGAGCGCGCCGGGCAGCGGCTCGACGTTCACGGCCCTCCTGCGCTTCAGGCAATCTGGCGAGGATGCGGCCGCCGACAAGACCGATGCGCCCAAGGGCTCCCAGCACGTGCTGCTGGCGCTCGACCATCCCATCGAGTGCCGCGCGCTGCGCCTTTCGCTCGAGGGGGCCGGTATTCCAGTGGAAGAAAGTGCGACCGCCACCGTCGCAGAGATGGTGAGCGCAGCAGCCAAAGCGGATGAGCCGTTCACCACCGTGCTCGTCGACGGCCGGGTCGGTCGCGAGACCGCGGGGCAGCTCCTGGCGCAGGCCCGGCAAGCGGCGCCTGAACGCCAGGTTCAGGGCATCATCCTGCTCGACACCGCAGCGAAAGCGGATTTCGCCGATTTCCGTGCCGTCGGATTCGACGCCTATCTCGTTCGACCCGTTCGCCCGCAATCCGTGCTGACCCACGTCGGCGCGGTCCCGGTCCACGCCGGCGAAATGCCGGTCCCGACCAAGCCCAAGGCGCAGCCGCGATGGCGCACGGGCGGCGCGGCGCCCGTGGTGCTTCTCGTCGAGGACAACGACATCAATGCGCTGCTGGCACGACGGATGCTGGAGAAGACGGGCTGCGAGGTGCGCGTCTCTCTCAATGGCCGCGACGCGGTCGAGGCCTGCCGACGGGTGCTGGCCGGCCTCGACACTCCGATCGATCTCATACTGATGGATGTGCACATGCCCGTCCTCGATGGGCTGGACGCATCGCGCATCATCACCGAGCTGTTTGCCGCCCGGACCAACGAAGCTCTGCACCGCCCGCCCATCGTTGCCGTCACGGCCAACGCTTTCGAGGAGGACCGCCGGCGCTGCATGGAAGCCGGCATGGACGACTATCTCGCCAAGCCGTTCGATCGCGAGGATCTGCTGCAGGTCCTGCAGCGCTGGTGCGGCGATCTGAGCGATACGAGAGCGGCTTAGAGCAGGATCGCTTCAGGTTGGGTCACCGCGCCCCCCCCCGCAACGGTGCGGTCGAAGCGTGGATCCTGCTCTGCTTCCTTGGTGTGGAGCGAGATTTGCGTTCTTGGCGACGCCCCTCCTGGGGGCTGTCGTCGATCTGCGATGTCCTCTAAGATCGGGCTGCGTTGCCGCTTTGGGGGGTGTGCCATGCGCCGAGCCTTGTTGCTGTTTGCCGCGTTGATCGCCTGCTTTGCCGGTCCGGCCCGGTCGCAACAGAGCGGCGATTTCGCCGCGGTTGCCGCCAACAACGAGGGCAATCTGCAGGTGCGCTGGGGGCGAACGGAGGCGGAGGCCAAACAGCGCGCGGCCGAGGCGTGCCGAAGCGTGTCGCGGACCTGCTCGAGCGATCCTGCGCACACGAATCAACTGGACGACGTGTTTGCGTTCATGTGCTGCAACAAGCCGCATTTCAGCTGCGGCAGCCCGCCCCACGAGAGCCGCGGCATGGCAACGCGGGAGGCGAGGCAGCTCATGACCTCGCGCGGATACTCCGATTGCACCGTGCGGGCGTTCTTCTCCGCCAGGACCGGCAAGAGGCAGTAGCTGCACCGCCATCGCGTGCGTCGCAGCGCGCCAAACGCATGCGCTCAGCCGTTGATGTCGTAAGCGGCAAGGGCCGCCATGTTGACGATGTCGCTGTCCTTCGAGCCGAGCGGGCAGATCTGCACCGAATGCGTCAGCCCGACCAGCATGGGGCCGATCAGCGTGGCGCCGCCGAGCTCCCTCAGCATCTTGGTGGAAATGGATGCCGAGTGGAATGCCGGCATGACCAGCACATTCGCCGTATCGGACAGGCGGCAGAAGGAATACTGCTTCATTGCCTCGCGGTTCAGCGCCACGTCGGCGGCCATGTCGCCGTCGTACTCGAAGTCGACGCGGCGCTCATCGAGAATTGAGACGGCCTCGCGCACGCGGTCGGAGCGCTCGCCGCGCGGGTGGCCGAACGTCGAGTAGGCGAGCAGGGCGACGCGGGGCTCGATGCCGAGGCGGCGCGCCACCCCGGCCGCCTCCTCGGTGATGTCGGCAAGCTCCGCGCCGTTCGGCATGTCGTGCACGCTCACGTCGGCAACGAGCACGGCGCGGCCCCGGATGAGGGCCAGCGATACGCCGATGACGCGCCGGCCGGTCCTCGCATCCAGCACCCGGCGGACGTCCTCATAGGCCGTGTACCAGTTGCGCGTCACGCCCGTGACCATGCCGTCCGCATGCCCCATGGCCACCATGCAGGCGGCAAACACGTTGCGGTCGTTGTTGACCAGGCGCTGGCAGTCGCGCAGCAGGTAGCCCTTGCGCTGCAGGCGGCCGTAGAGGAACTCGGCGTACTCGTGCCGGCGCTCGTCGATGCTCGTGTCGTGCATCTCGATGGCGTCGGTAAGTCCGATGCCGGCGGTCGAGAACGCCTCGCGGATCGGCGCGGCGCGACCGATCAGGATCGGGTGGCCGAGCCCTGCGTTGTGGAAAGCGTTGGCCGCGCGCGCGATCTGCGGCTGCTCGCCCTCCGCGAAGATGATGCGCTTGGGCGCATTGCGCACCTGGGCAAAGATGCTGTGCAGCCAGCCGGCAACCGGATCGAGGCGGCCGGAGAGCTGTGCGACGTAGCCTTCCATGTCGACGATCGGCCGGCGCGCGACGCCCGTCTCCATCGCCGCCTTGGCGACCGCGGGCGGCACCTGGCAGATCAGGCGCGGATCGAACGGCGCCGGGATGATGTAGTCGGGGCCATACTTGACCTGCCGGCCGAGGAAGGCGGCGGCGACCTGGTCGGGCACGTCCTCGCGCGCCAGGGCGGCGAGCGCCTTGGCGGCGGCGATCTTCATCTCCTCGTTGATGGTTGAGGCCTGCACGTCGAGGGCGCCGCGGAAGATGAAGGGAAAGCCCAGGACGTTGTTGATCTGGTTGGGATAGTCGGAGCGTCCGGTGGCGACGATGGCGTCCGAGCGCACCTCGGCGACCTCCTCGGGCGTGATCTCGGGGTCGGGATTTGCCATGGCGAAGATGATCGGCTTGTCCGCCATCGACTTCACCATCTCCTTGGTGACGGCGCCGGCCGCCGACAGGCCGAAGAAGGCGTCGGCGCCCTCCATCGCGTCCGCCAGGGTGCGCGCCTTGGTCTTGGCGGCGTAGGCCGATTTCCATTGGTTCATGCCGGCCGTGCGGCCCTGGTATATGACGCCCTTGGTGTCGCAGAAGACCACATTCTTCTTCGGCATGCCCATGGCCGTCAGCAGCTCCAGGCAGGCGATGCCGGCCGCACCCGCGCCGTTGACGACGAGCTTGAAGCTGCCGATGTCGCGACCGGTCAGCTCCAGCGCATTGAGCAGGCCCGCCGCGGCGATGATGGCGGTGCCGTGCTGGTCGTCGTGGAAGACGGGGATGTTGAGCAGCTCCTTCAGCTTCTCCTCGATGATGAAGCAGTCCGGCGCCTTGATGTCCTCGAGGTTGATGCCGCCGAAGCTGGGGCCCAGGTAGCGCACGCAGTTGATGACCGCCTCCGGGTCCGGCGTGTCCACCAGGATGTCGATGCCGTCGATGTCGGCGAAGCGCTTGAACAGGGCGCCCTTGCCCTCCATCACAGGCTTGGCCGCCTGCGCGCCCAGATTGCCGAGCCCGAGGATGGCCGTGCCGTTCGAGACCACCGCCACCAGATTGCCCTTGTTGGTGTAATCGTAGGCAAGGCGGGGATCCTGCGCGATGGCCTGCACCGGCACAGCCACGCCCGGCGAGTAGGCAAGGGAGAGATCACGCTGTGTCGTCAATGGCTTGGTTGGCGTGATCTCAAGCTTGCCGGGCTTGCCCTGGCTGTGAAACTGCAGGGCTTCCTGGGCCGTGAAGCGCGCGGCAGGGAACTTGATCGGCATGGGTGTTTTCCGAGACTCCGGTTTTCTTGTCGGAAGCGGCAGAGGGGACGAGCACGATAGAGCCCGGGCTGGAGCGGCACAATGGCTGCATCTTAGACGATGGACCCATGGTGCGCTCAGGATCTTTGGAAAGAGTGACCGGTGCAGAACCCTTCGATGCCGCGGTTTCCTGCTCGGGCGGGACCGGTTATGCCTAGGCCGGGGGTTGGGGGCCTCACGACGCCATGCGGCAGGACGACAAGAAGGGCAAAGGCAGGAGGGCGGTCGAGCAGCCGGCGCAGGAGCCCGCTGCTGCGCCGGAAAAGGGGGGCGGCGTCACACCGTCCATGGCCCAGTTCCTCGAGATCAAGGCCGCCAATCCCGATTGCCTGCTGTTCTATCGCATGGGCGACTTCTACGAGCTGTTCTTCGAGGACGCGGTTGCGGCGGCGGAGGCACTCGGCATCGTCCTGACCAAGCGCGGCAAGCACCTGGGCGAGGACATCCCCATGTGCGGGGTGCCGATACATCGCGCGGATGAGTATCTGCAACGCCTGATCCGGCAGGGGTTCCGCGTGGCCGTATGCGAGCAGCTCGAAGACCCGGCGGAGGCCAGGAAACGGGGCTCGAAGGCGGTCGTGCGCCGCGACGTGGTCCGCCTGGTCACGCCGGGGACGCTCACCGAGGACAGCCTGCTCGATGCCAAGGCGCGCAATTACCTGACGGCCGTCTTCAGGGGGCCGAAGGCCGGTACCGAGGCGACGATTGCGCTGGCCTCGCTCGACCTGTCCACGGGGGAGTTCGAGGTGGGCGAGGTGCCGGCCGGCGATTTTCCGGGCGAGATCGTGCGGTTGTCGCCAAGCGAGGTGATCGCCGCAGATGCGCTGTTGTCGGCGGACGAGCTGCGCAAGTGGATCGGGGTTGCAGGCGCGGCGGCAACGCCGGTGCCGTCGGCGTCGTTCGACAGCCTCGCGGGCGAGCGGCTCCTCAAAGCCCAGTTCGGCGTGGCGGACCTTGCCGCCTTCGGCACCTTCTCGAGACCGGAGCTCGCCGCCATCGGCGCGCTGCTGAAATATGTCGAGCTGACGCAGATCGGCAAGAAGCCGTGCCTGCGCCCGCCGCGCAAGGCCGGCCCCGCGGATCGCCTCGCCATCGATGCGGCGACGCGCGCGAGCCTCGAGTTGCTGCGCTCGACGTCGGGCGACAGGCGCGCGAGCCTGCTGGGCGCGCTTGACCGCACCGTGACGGGGCCGGGTGCGCGCGAGCTGGCCGCACGGCTGGCGAGCCCCTTGCGTGATCTCGATGCCATCGCCGCGCGCCTCGATGCCGTGGGCTTCCTCGGCGAAAGCGAGACCCTGCGCGAGGATTTGCGCGCGACCCTCAAGGCGGCTCCCGACATCGCGCGTGCCATAGCCCGTCTCGCCCTGCAGCGCGGCGGTCCGCGCGACCTTGCCGCCGTGCGGGATGCCTTGCTCGCGGCGGCCGCGTGCGCGCGGCTGCTGTTGAACGGGGGTGACGGAATCGGCCTGCCGGATGGTCTTGCGCGCATCGCGCAGAGGCTGACGGCGCCCGCCGCCGATCTCGCGGACTGCCTCGCGCGCGCCCTGGTCGACGAGCCGCCGCCATTGCGTCGCGACGGCGGCTTCGTCAGAAGCGGCTACCGTGCCGATCTCGACGAGGCGCGCGGCCTGCGCGACGACAGCCGCAAGGTCATGGCCGCCCTGGAGGCCAAATACCTCGATCAGACCGGCATCAAGTCGCTCAAGGTGCGGCACAACAACATCCTCGGTTTCTATGTGGAGGTGCCCGCCGGGGCCGCGAAGCCGCTGATGGGCGAGCCGCTCGCGGCAACCTTCCGCCATCGCCAGACCATGGCCGGTGCGGTGCGCTTCGCCACCGAGGAGCTGATGGAGATCGAGAGCCGGATCGTCACATCGGCTGAGCGCGCGCTCGCCATCGAGCAAGAGGTCTTCGCCGAGCTGAGCGGCGCGATAGCGGCCGAGGAGCGTGCGCTGAGCGAGCTGGCTGCCGCACTGGCCGAGCTCGATTGCGAGGCAGCCCTGGCGCAGGTCGCGGTCGAGGAGAACTACGCGCGCCCGGTGCTCGACGACGGCACCACCTTCGAGATCCGCGGCGGTCGCCATCCCGTGGTGGAGCAGGCGCTCAAGGCCGCAAGAGCCGGGGCTTTCATCGAGAACGATTGTGTGCTGGCGGCTGCAGGCCCGGAGGCACCGACCGGCTTCGACGAGATGACGGGCGCGCGCATCTGGCTTGTCACCGGGCCGAACATGGCGGGCAAGTCGACATTCCTGCGCCAGAACGCGCTGATCACGGTGATGGCCCAGATGGGCTCGTTCGTGCCGGCGCGCTCGGCGCAGATCGGCTTGGTGGATCGGCTGTTTTCCAGGGTGGGAGCGGCGGACGATCTGGCCCGCGGCCGCTCGACGTTCATGGTCGAGATGGTGGAGACGGCCGGCATCCTCAACCAGGCCACTGCGCGCTCGCTCGTGATCCTCGACGAGATCGGACGCGGCACGGCGACGTTCGACGGCCTTTCCATCGCCTGGGCGGTGGTGGAATACCTGCACGAGGTCAACAAGTGCCGGGCGCTGTTTGCCACGCACTATCACGAGCTCACCGCGCTGGCGGGTCGGCTGGCGGAGGTTGCCAATGTCACCATGGACGTGCGCGAATGGCGCGACGAGATCGTGTTCCTGCACAAGGTGAGGCCCGGTGCGGCGGACCGCTCCTACGGCATTCAGGTGGCGAAGCTCGCGGGGTTGCCCAAGCCCGTGACCCGGCGCGCGGCCGAGGTGCTGGAGCTGCTGGAGAGGAGCGAAAGCAAGGCGCCGGACGGCGAGGCGCTGCTGACCGATCTGCCCTTGTTTGCGACGCGGCCCCGGCCTCAGGCCACGGATGACCACGCGCCACTGCCGCTCGAGCAGGCGCTGACGGCCATCAACCCGGACGACCTGACGCCGAAGGCGGCGCTGGAGGCTTTGTATATGTTGAAAGAGTTGGCTGCTAAAGGTCGCCGCTGAGGCCGCCACTTGCTAGAAGGAGGGCGGAAGATCGATACACAAAGCCCGATACAGCCTGCCGGACGCGCGATGGACAGGAGCATTGCAGCCAAAGCCCCCTATTTCGACGCGCACGAGGTGCGCCGCGAGCTGACCGCGCTGTTCGAGGCACAGAACGGGGCGGCGCAGGCGGCGCGCCCGGCCGTGCTCGAGACGCTCAAGGAGCTGCTGAAGCAAGCGCGTGCCGCCGCCGACCGGCAACTTGCCTCCGACGGCAACGGGCGGCGCTGCGCGGAGGGGTTGGCGCTGTTCCAGGACGAGCTGATCCGGGTCGTCTACGACTACACCGTCGCGCACGTCTATCGGGCCACCAATCCCTCCGACGCCGAGCGCATGGCGATCATCGCCACCGGCGGGTACGGCAGGGGTCTCATGGCGCCGTTCTCCGACGTCGATCTCCTGTTCGTGCTGCCCTACAAGCAGACACCATGGGGCGAGAGCGTCGTCGAATACATGCTCTACCTGCTGTGGGATCTGGGCCTCAAGGTCGGCCACGCGACGCGCACGATCGAGCAGTGCCTGAAGCTGTCGCGTGCCGACATCACCATCCGCACGGCGCTGCTGGACGCGCGGTTGATCCTCGGCGACGAGCCGCTGTTCACCGAGCTCATGCAGCGGTTCGGACGCGAGGTGGTGCATGGCAGCGCGCGGGAGTTCGTCGAGGCCAAGCTCGCCGAGCGCGACGCGCGCCACCAGCGGGCAGGTGAATCGCGCTACCGCGTCGAGCCGAATATCAAGGAGGGAAAAGGCGGCCTGCGCGACCTGCACACGCTGCACTGGCTTGCCAAGTATCTCTACGGCAGCGGGCCGAGCACCGGGGCGGTCGAAGCGGCCGTCTTCAGCGCCGAGGAGTATCACACCTATCGCAAGTGCGAGGATTTCCTGTGGACCATCCGGTGCCACCTGCACTTCCTGTGCGGGCGCGCCGAGGAGCGGCTGACATTCGACGTGCAGCCGTCGATGGCCGAGCGCCTCGGATACGTGGAGCGCAGCGGCCTGCGCGCGGTCGAGCGCTTCATGAAGCATTACTTCCTCGTCGCCAAGGACGTTGGCGACCTGACCACCATCCTGTGCTCCGCGCTCGAGATCGAGCAGCACAAGGCGACGCCCGGATTGACGCAGTTCTTCAATCCGCTGAGCTGGCGCACCCGCCGCCACATCCGCACGACCAGCGACTTCCGCGTCGACAACGGCCGTCTCAACGTGGCGGATGCCGACGCTTTCAAGCGCGACCCCGTCAACCTCATCCGTTTCTTCGCCCAGGCCGAGCGCACGAACGCGTTCTTCCATCCCGAGGCGGTGCGTCTTCTGCGGCGGTCGCTCCGGCTGGTGGACGACCGGCTGCGCAACGACGGGGAGGCCAATCGGATCTTCCTCGAGATCCTGTGCTCGGAGGTCAATCCGGAGGCGACGCTGCGGCGCATGAACGAGGCCGGCGTTCTGGGGCGTTTCGTGCCGGACTTCGGCCGGGTCGTCTCGATGATGCAGTTCAATATGTACCACCACTACACGGTGGACGAGCACCTGATCCGCACCATCGGCGTGCTTTCCGACATCGAGCACGGCGTGGCAGCCGAGCCGCATCCGCTGGCGACCAAGATCTTCAGCACCATCCAGAACCGGCGCGCGCTTTATGTGGCGGCCTTCCTGCACGACATCGCCAAGGGCCGTCCCGAGGACCACTCGATCGAGGGTGCGCACATCGCCCGCAGGCTCTGTCCGCGCCTTGGGCTCACCCCCGCCGAGACCGAGACCGTCGCCTGGCTCGTCGAGCAGCACCTGACGATGAGCTCGTTCGCCTTCAGCCGCGACATCGGTGATCCCAAGACGATCCGCGACTTCGCCAACATCGTGCAAAGCCCCGAGCGGCTGAAGCTGCTGCTGGTGTTGACCGTCGCCGATATCCGGGCGGTCGGCCCCGGCGCCTGGAACGGATGGAAAGGCCAGCTTCTGCGCGCCCTCTACTACGAGGCCGAGCCGCTCGTTGCCGGCGGGCATACGCAGCTGGCGTCGCGCGATCGTGTTGCTTCGGCGCAGGCCGCATTCCGCTCCGCCGTCGCCGACTGGCCGGCGCAGGATGTCGACCGCTACATCGAGCGGCATTATCCCGACTACTGGCTGAAGACGGAGACGCGCAAGGCCGTCGAGCACGCCAAGCTCATCCGCACGGCCGAGAGATCAGGCCAGAAGCTCGCCAGCGATTTCACCACGGACGCCTTCACGGCGATCACCGAGCTGTCGCTGTTTGCGCCCAATCATCCGCGGCTGCTCGCGCTGTTTGCAGGCGCCTGTGCCGCAGCCGGCGCCAACATCTCCGGAGCGCACATCTCCACGACGCGGGACGGCTTTGCGCTCGACACGTTCCTGCTGGCGCGCGAGTTCGAGCGCGACGACGATGAGCTGAGGCGTGCGCGCCGCATCGCCGACACGATCGAGCGGTTGCTCAAGGGCGAGATCAGGCTCGGCGCGCTGATGGCAAAGAGGCTCGAAAGGCGCGGCAGGATCGACGCCTTCAGGGTCGCGCCCGAGGTGCTGATCGACAATGCCTTGTCGCATCAATTCACGGTGATCGAGGTGGCCGGCCTCGATCGGCCGGGATTGCTGTATGAGCTGACCAACGCGCTCTCGGATCTCAATCTCGACATCACCTCCGCGCACATCACCACGTTCGGCGAGAAGGCCGTCGACGTCTTCTATGTGACCGACCTGACCAACAGGAAGATCACCAGCCCGCCGCGCCAGAAGGCGATTCGCGAGCGTCTGCTGGAGGTCCTGGGCGCGGAATGGGGGACGTCGGGCGGGGCTTCCGGCCAGCCCGGCGCGTGATGCGACGCAGGGTCATCATGTCGGCGCAATCGCGTCGCACCTCAGTGCATCATGCACCTCATGCGCTTCCTCTCCATCGCGTTCGCCTGCGCCTTCCTGGCGCCCCTGGCTCTGCATGCGGCCTGGTGGCTGTCGCACGATACGGCGGTTGCGTGGAATCAGGCGGACTGGTCGAGCGCCCGCCTGCTGCCGCCCGCGCGCACCAAGAACGAGGCACTGGTCCACATCTACGCGGCGCGCACCGGCCGATGGAAGGGCATCTTTGCGCACCATAGCTGGGTAGTGATCAAGGAGCGCGGGGCGAGCTCGTACACGCGCTACGACAAGGTGGCGTGGGGGCGGCCGGTGAAGGTCGACGGCTGGGCGCCCGACGCGCGCTGGTATGGCCATCGGCCGACGCTCGTGGGCGCCGTCGAGGGAGCCGCGGCCGAGGCGCTGATCCCCAAGGTTCGCGCCGCCGTTGCGCGCTACCCCTACAACAGGAGCGGCGGCTACTCGGTCTGGCCGGGACCGAACTCCAACTCTTTCGTTGCCCACGTTCTGGCGGCCATTCCGGAGGCCGGCATCGCCCTGCCGCCGACCGCCATCGGCAAGGACTGGCACGCGAAATCCGTCTATCTCGGCGCGACCCCCAGCGGCACCGGTCTCCAGCTGTCCCTCGCGGGCCTGCTCGGCTTCACGGTCGGATGGGTCGAAGGCATCGAGATCAACGTGTTGAGCCTCGTCACCGGCTTCGACCTGCGCCGTCCGGCCGTCAAGCTGCCGGGCTTCGGGCGCATCGGCTTCGACAGCGTCGGATGACATCGCCGGCCGAACCGCGGCAGACAGCCTTGCCCTTGCTCCCTCTGTCCGCTACCCCTCGGCCCCCATGAGACTCTATCGCGCCTTTGCCACCGTCGGCGGCCTGACCATGGTCAGCCGCGTGTTCGGCTTCCTCCGCGACATCCTGATCGCGGCGACGCTGGGATCGGGCGCCGTGGCCGATGCATTCTTCGTCGCCTTCCGCTTTCCCAATCTCTTTCGCCGGCTGTTCGGCGAGGGCGCCTTCAACGCCGCGTTCGTGCCGCTGTTCGCCAAGCGGCTGGAGGGCGATGGCCGGGACGCGGCGCGGGCTTTTGCCGAGGAGGCGATGGCGGGCCTCGTGTTCGTGCTGCTGGCGCTGACGATCGTCGCACAGATCACGATGCCGATCCTGATGTACGGCCTGGCTCCCGGCTTCAGCGCCAATCCGGCGAAGTTCGATCTCGCGGTGCTGCTGACGCAGATCACCATGCCCTATCTCCTCTGCATGTCACTGGTCGCGCTGATGTCGGGCGTGCTGAATTCGCTCGGCAAGTTCGTCGAGAGCTCGGCGGTGTCCATCGTCCTCAACCTGACGATGATGGCGGCAACCTTCGTTGCTCTGGCGATGGGCCTGCGCAACGAGCCGCTCGCCGGCATCGTGCAGGCGTGGGGAGTGTTCGCGGCCGGCATTCTCCAGCTCCTGCTGCTGATCGACGGGTTGCGGCGCAACGGGCTGCGCCTGCGGCTCAGGTGGCCGCGCCTGACGCCCGGCGTGCGCCGGCTCGTCGCGCTCGGCATTCCCGGCGTCATCGCCGGCGGCGTCACCCAGATCAACATCGTCATCGGCACGGTGATCGCCTCGCTGCAGAACGGTGCGGTGTCGCACCTCTACTATGCCGATCGCGTCTACGAGCTGCCGCTCGCCATCGTCGGCATCGCCATCGGCGTGGTGCTCTTGCCCGACGTGTCGCGACATCTCAGAGCCGGCAACCATGCCGCCGTCATGGACAGCCAGAACCGGTCGCTCGAGTTCGCCATGCTGCTGACGGTGCCCGCTGCCGTGGCACTCGCGGTCGTGCCGACGGAGATCGTGAGGGGGCTGTTCGAGCGCGGGGCCTTCACCGCTGCGGACACGCCCGCCACGGCCTATGCGCTCGCCATCTTTGCGCTCGGCCTTCCGTCGTTCGTCATGATCAAGGTGTTCTCGCCGGCCTACTTCGCGCGCGAGGACACCAGGACGCCGATGCTGTATGCGACGCTGAGCCTGACCGCCAACACGCTGGGCTCGATCGGGTTCTTCTTCCTGTTCCGCTGGCTCGGCCTGATGCCGCATCTCGGCATCGCGCTGGCAACGACGCTGGGCGGCTGGCTCAATGCCGGCCTGCTCTATCGCACCCTGGTCGCACAAGGTCATTTCGTCGCCGATGCGCGCCTGAAGCGCGTGCTGCCGCTGATCGTGCTGGCAAGCCTGGTGATGGGCGGCGCGCTCTGGTATGCGGCCGCGGCGCTGCAGCCCTGGCTCACGCCGCCGCAGGGCATACTGGTGCGGGCCGGCGCGCTGGCGGTGCTTGTCGGCGCGGGCCTTGCTGTCTATGCGCTGGCAGCGCTGCTCACCGGCGCGGTCGAAATCAGACAGCTGCGCCGATTGCTGGCCCGCCGGCCGCCGCAAATCTGAGCCAGCAGGCCGGCTTGCGTTGCGGGCGGCGGCACGCGATAACCCCGCGCCGAACGATCGAGGATACCGACATGATGCTCCCCCAGAAGCCCGAGCCCCGCGTCTTTTCCGGGATGCAGCCGACCGGCAATCTGCATCTCGGCAACTACCTGGGCGCGATGGTGCGCTGGGTGGAGATGCAACAGAGCCACGAGTGCATCTTCTGCGTCGTCGACATGCACGCCATCACCGTGTGGCAGGACCCCGAGGAGCTGGCCAACTCCATCCGGGCGGTGACGGCCGCCTACATCGCCTCGGGCCTGGACCCCAAGCGCAGCATCCTGTTCAACCAGAGCCAGGTGCACGAGCACGCCGAGCTGGCCTGGGTGTTCAACTGCGTTGCCCGGCTCGGCTGGCTGAACCGCATGACGCAGTTCAAGGAGAAGGCCGGCAAGGATCGCGAGAACGCGTCCGTCGGCCTGTATGCCTACCCGAGCCTGATGGCGGCCGACATCCTGGCGTACCGCGCAACGCACGTGCCCGTCGGCGAAGACCAGAAGCAGCATCTGGAGCTGTCGCGCGACATCGCCCAGAAGTTCAACAACGACTTTGCCGCCTCCATCCGCAAGGCCGGCTTCGAGGACGGCACGTTCTTTCCGCTGCCCGAGCCCGTGATCATCGGACCGGCCACGCGCGTCATGAGCCTGCGCGACGGCACCAAGAAGATGTCCAAGTCGGACGCGTCCGACATGTCGCGCATCAACATGACGGACGATGCGGACACGATCGCCAAGAAGATCCAGAAGGCCAAGACCGATCCATTGCCTCTGCCGGCGGACGAGGAAGAGCTTGCAAAGCGGCCCGAAGCAGACAACCTGATCGGGATCTACGCAGCGCTCGAGAACACGGCGAAGGCTGATGTGCTGAAGGAGTTCGGCGGAGCGCAATTCTCGGTCTTCAAGAAGGCGCTGGCCGAGCTTGCGGTCTCGCGCATCGGCCCTGTCAATGCCGAGATGAAGCGGCTCTTGTCCGACCCCGCCGAGATCGACCGCATTCTCGCCGACGGCTCGCGCCGAGCGAGAGCCATCGCCGGCCCCATCATGGACAAGGTGAAGGATATCGTCGGCTTCCTGCGATCCTGATCCGCCCCCGGGCGGCGTCAGGCACATTGCACGATTTGTCGGCATCCTCGTCTATTGTTGGCGAGGGCAACCCGTGGCAGCATAGGGCATGGCAAGAAAACGACGCGTATTCGAAGCCGGCCACGGCCGCAAGCTGATGGTCATCGTGGATGAGACGCCCGAGGTGGAGGGCGCCCTCTTCTATGCCGCCGGCCGTGCCCATCACACGAACGGGCAGATCGTGCTGCTCTACGTCATCGAGACCGAGAACCAGTTCTGGGAGGGGGTGCGGCAGGTGCAGCTCGAGGAGCAGACCAACAAGGCCAAAGCGCTGTTCCGCCTGTTCCGCCGCAAGCTCAGCAACGAGGGCCTGGAGCCGGCCGGCATCGAAGAGGTGATCCGCGAAGGCAAGAAGGTGGAGCAGATCCTCAAGCACATCGACGAGGACGAGGACATTGCCATCCTGGTGCTCGGTGCCTCCAAGGATGTGGCGGGGCCGGGCCCGCTGGTATCATCGCTGGCCGCCGGCGTTACGGCCGGCAAGTTCCCGATCCCCATCACCATCGTGCCCGGTGACCTGGCGATCGAGGACATCAAGGCGCTGGCCTGACCGATATCTCCTGAATGGCGAGTGGCGGACTAGGCTTTTGACCCGGCGTTGCCTATCTACTAGAATGATTCCAAAGTAACCGCAGACCGGATCGTGAGGCGCCGATGTTCATTCAAACCGAGCCGACCCCCAACCCCGCAACGCTCAAGTTCATCCCCGGCCGCACCGTGCTGGGCCATGGCACTGCTGAATTTCGGGCGAGGTCGGAAGCGGCAGCCTCCCCCCTTGCTGCGCGCCTGTTCGATGTCGAAGGCGTAACCGGGGTATTCCTTGGATCGGACTTCATCTCCGTGACCAAGGGAGACGGTGAGTGGCAGCACATCAAGCCGGCCATTCTCGGCGCCATCATGGAGCACTACATGTCGGGCGCCCCCTCCATGGAGGCGGCGGGCGCGGCCAATGACGGGGCGCCGGGAGAGTACGATCCGAAGGACGAGGAGACGGTCAATACCATCAAGGAGTTGCTGGATACGCGCGTGCGTCCGGCGGTTGCCAATGACGGCGGCGATATCGTCTTCCACGGCTTCAAGGACGGCGTCGTGTTCCTGCATATGCGCGGCGCCTGCGCCGGCTGCCCGAGTTCCACGGCGACGCTTCGGCACGGCATCGAGAACCTGTTGCGGCATTTCTGCCCCGACGTGCAGGAAGTCCGGCCCGTCTGACCGGCGCAAGGTTTCCGGCTGCGCCAAAAACCCCGCTCGCGTGCGAGCGGGGTTTTCGTTATTCATGGGCTGAAGATAATGGCGCGGAGAGCACGATGACGACCCGCTTGGACGACGCTGCGCTTGACCAGCTTCTCCTTCAGGCGCGCACGCACCGCGCCTGGCAGCCGCGCGAGGTGCCCGATGGTCTTCTCAAAGAGCTGCTCGACCTCATGAAGATGGGTCCGACCGCGTCGAACACCCTGCCGGCCCGCATCGTGTTCCTGAAGTCGAGCGCAGCCAAGCAACGGCTGAAGCCGCACTTGAGCGAGGGCAATCGGGAGCGGACCATGAAAGCCCCGGTTTGCGCCATCGTCGGCTATGACCTCAAGTTCTACGAGCACCTGCCGAAGGGCATGAGCCCGGTCGGCGGCTTCGACGGCAACTCCGATCTCGCCGCCACCGTAGCGTTGCGCAACTCGTCGCTGCAGGGTGCCTATCTCATCCTCGCCGCGCGCGCCCTGGGGCTCGACGCAGGCCCGATGTCGGGCTTCGACAACGCGGGCGTGGACAACGAGTTCTTTGCCGGCACCGACGTGCGCTCCAACTTCCTGTGCAATCTCGGATACGGCGACCCGACAGGAATGCGGCCGCGCGGCCCGCGATTTGCTTTCGACGAATTCGCGCAGATCCTCTGATGTCATGAGCATCCTGGCCTTCGATACGTGTCTGGGCGCCATATCGGTGGCCGTGCGCCGCAGGGTCGCGCAGGACGAATGGAAGCTCCATGAGGCCTACGAGGTGCGCACGGCCGGACATGCCGAGCGGCTGATGCCGATGATCGCCGAGGTCATGGAGGAGGCGGGCTTGGCGTTCCCGGACCTCCAGCAGATTGCGGTCACCATCGGACCGGGAAGCTTCACCGGCGTGCGGGCCGGCGTCGCCGCCGCGCGCGCGTTGGCGCTGGCTACGGGCAAGCCCGTGCTCGGCACGACGAGCCTTGCGTCCATGGCCCACCTCGCCGCGGAGCGCCTGGGGGTGGTGCGGGCCGGGCGGCCGCTGGCCGTTGCGGTCGATGTGCGCCGCGACATGGCCTATGTGCAGATGTTTACCGGCGCACTCGCGGAGGCCGGAGCACCGCGGCTGGTTGCGCGCGAGGACGCGGCTGCACTGGTTGGAAGCGACCCTGTGGTGGTGGTCGGCTCGGCGGCCGCCATGATCGCCGAGGAGATTGCCCAGGCAGGAGGAAAGGCCGAGGCGGCGCTCGCCGACCTGCAGCCGCATGCGCGCACGCTCGCGCTTGCGCCCTCCGCGCTCGTTCCCATGCGCCCGGTCAAGCCGCTCTATCTCAGGCCGCCCGACGTCAAACCCCAGAGCGACAAGTCCCTGCCGCGAGCCCTGCCATGACACAGCCCATCGACTACAGGCACGTCAGCATCCTCTGGGCAGGGCCTGAGCACGCCGCGGAGATCGCCAATCTGCATGCCGGGCTCTTTGACAAGGCCTGGGACGCCGGCAGCTTTCAGAACCTGCTCGGGCATCCGGGCTCGACCGCCTTCATGGCCCGCCTCGGGGCGCCGGCGGAGAATGTCGGGTTCATCCTCGGCCAGCTCGCGGCGGACGAGGCGGAGATCCTGACGCTGGGGGTGCGGGCCGACCGGCAGCGGCACGGCATCGGGCGCCGGCTGGTGGAAGCGCTGGGCCGGGCCGCCAGGAAAGCCGAGGCCAAGCGGCTGTTCCTGGAAGTGGCGGCCGACAACGCCGCTGCCCTGGGGCTTTACAAGGGCCTGGGGTTCCAGGAGGTCGGCCGGCGCAAGGGCTATTACGAGCGGCCCGCCGGGCCGGCAGAGGATGCCCTGACGCTGGCGCTCACGCTTTAGACTAGAGCCAGGCTCGCGACAGTGCGTCGCCGGTCGCGGGGTGCGGCCTGCTTTACCGGCCCCCGCAGGGGCGATAAATCTCTCATCCGTTGTTGCGCTGCAATCGAGGATCCGAGCGAACGCAAGCATGCCGGCGCCCAAGAAGATCTTCATCAAGACGTTCGGCTGCCAGATGAACGTCTACGATTCCGAACGCATGTCGGAGGCGCTGGCGCAGCAGGGCTTTGCGGAGGCGGCGGCAATGGAGGAGGCCGACGTGGTCATCCTCAACACCTGCCACATTCGCGAGAAGGCAGCCGAGAAGGTCTATTCGGATCTCGGCCGTATCCGCCAGGTCAAGACGCAGCGGCAGGAGGCCGGCAAGGAGACGATCGTCACCGTTGCAGGCTGCGTTGCACAGGCGGAAGGCGCCGAGATCGTGCGCCGTGCGCCGGTGGTCGATGTTGTCGTGGGGCCGCAGAGCTACCATCGGTTGGGAGAGCTGCTCGGCCGAGCCGGCAACGGCACGCGCGCCATCGTCGACACGGGCTTTCCCGAGGAGGACAAGTTCGGGCGACTGCCTGCACGCCTCTCGAACGGGGCTGTGGCGGCATTTCTCACCGTGCAGGAGGGATGCGACAAGTTCTGCACCTTCTGCGTCGTTCCCTACACGCGAGGCGCTGAGTTCTCGCGGCCCGTGAAGGACGTCGAGGCCGAGGCGCGCCGGCTCGCGGCCCAGGGCGTGCGCGAGATCACGCTGCTCGGCCAGAACGTCAACGCTTATCATGGCCAGGGGCCGGACGGCCGCACATGGTCGCTGGCCAGGCTGATCGATCGGCTGGCCGCGATCGACGGCATCGAGCGGCTGCGCTACACGACCAGCCACCCGCGCGACATGACCGACGATCTGATCGCCGCCCATCGCGACCAGCCCAAGCTCATGCCGTATCTGCACCTGCCGTTTCAGGCAGGCTCCGACCGCATCCTCGCGGCGATGAACCGCAAGCACACCGCCTCGGAGTATCTGGCGCTCGTCGACCGCATTCGCGCCGGCTGCGAGAGCCTTGCGCTGTCCACCGACATCATCGTCGGATTTCCGGGCGAGACGGAGGAGGAGTTCGCTGCCACGCTCGACATCGTCGGGAAGGTCGGCTTCGCGCAGGCCTACTCGTTCAAGTACAGCCCGCGGCCCGGCACACCTGCAGCCGGCATCGACGGGCAGGTGCCCGATCGCGTCAAGACCGAGCGCCTGCATCGCCTGCAGGATCTGTTGGATCAGCAACAAACGGCGTTCAATTCTGCCTGCGTGGGTGAGGTCATGCCCATCCTGTTCGAGCGGAAGGGGCGCAGGGCGGGCCAGCTCATCGGACGGTCGCCGTATCTGCAAGCGGTTCATGCGCAAGCAGATTCATCTTTCCTCGGGCAGATCCTGAAGGTTGAAATTGTGGGTGCGGGACCCAATAGTCTTTCCGGTGCTCTGGCGGAGGCGGTGCCGCGGGTGCCCGCTTGAGGCAAATCTGCGCCGTTTGTGGTAGCATTTAATGAGTCTGGAAGCGGCAGTTCTTGAGGAGGCCGGCTAGTTGACAGGCATTCGCGGGCCTGCGGTGACGGGGCTCGGCAAGCAGCTCAGAGCGGAGCAGGCGCGCTTGATCGTGCCTTTCGAAGACAATCGGCACCTGAGCCGGTTGTTGGGCGAATACGACGGACACTTGGCGTTGCTGGAGGACCGCCTCGGGATCGAGGCGCATGTGCACGGCAACGTCGTCACGCTGACCGGGCCGGCGGAGGCCTGCCAGACCGCCCGCGAAGTGCTCGAGAAGCTTTACGCACGCATTCGACAGGGGGAAGACATCGGCCCAGGAGATATCGACGGCCTGCTCCGCCACGCCAGCTCCGATGCCCCGCCCGCCGACGGCATCCCGCAGATACGCACGCGCCGTCGGGTCGTGACGGCACGCACGCCCACGCAGGGCCTCTACATCCAGGCGCTCGACAAAGTCGATCTGGTGTTCGGTCTCGGCCCCGCAGGCACGGGCAAGACGTATCTGGCGGTGGCACATGCCGCCCAGTGCCTCGAGCGCGGGCAGGTGGAACGCATCGTGCTGTCGCGTCCGGCGGTGGAGGCAGGCGAACGGCTGGGATTCCTGCCGGGCGACATGCGCGAGAAGGTCGATCCCTATCTGCGTCCGCTCTACGATGCACTCTATGACGTTCTCCCGCCCGGCAAGGTGGAGCGGGAGCTCGCCACCGGAGTGATCGAGATTGCGCCGCTTGCGTTCATGCGCGGGCGCACGCTGGCGCATGCATTCGTCATTCTCGACGAGGCGCAGAACACGACCAGCATGCAGATGAAGATGTTCCTCACGCGCCTCGGCGAAGGCTCCAAGATGGCGATCACCGGCGACCCGAGCCAGGTCGATCTGCCGCGCGGCCAGACATCGGGCCTCATCGAAGCCGTCGGACTGCTGAAGGGTGTCAAAGGCATCGAGGCGGTGCAATTCTCCGCCGCCGACGTGGTGCGTCGCGATCTCGTGGCGCGCATCGTCGAGGCCTACGACAAGGCGGAGTAGGGCTTGTTGCGCGCATGAGCGCTCCTGGCAACAGCACGCGTATTGCATCGGATGCCGACAATGCCTCGGAGCCCGAGCCTCCCGAACGCCCGCACTCCGATCTGCACGTAAACATCGTCGAGGAAGCGGGCGACTGGAGCGCCTTCGGGGCCGTCCATGACCGCATCCGCCGGGCTGCTTCGGCGCTCGCACGCGATCCCGGCTGCGACAAGGCCCGCGGCGCGGAAGCCGGCGTCGTGCTCGGCAGCGACGCGCTCGTGCAGCGGTTGAACGGCGCCTATCGCGGCAAGGACGCGCCGACCAACGTGCTGTCGTTCCCCTACCAGGAGCCGCCCGGTGCCGAGGAAGTAGACGGCGGCGCGCCCTATCTCGGCGATGTCGTGCTTGCGGCAGAGACGATCCGGCGCGAGGCCGCGGAGCGCGGCATAGAGCCGGAGGCGCATCTGCAGCACCTCGTCGTGCACGGCTTGCTGCACCTGCTCGGCTACGACCACCTGACCGACGCGCAGGCGGAAGAGATGGAAAGCGTGGAGGTGCGCATCCTGTCGGCGGTCGGGGTTGCGGACCCCTATGCTGCCTATTCGGCATGACGGAAGACGTGTGTTGGGATTCGATGTTGGACAGATGGTTGCTATGAGTGTCAAACCCTTGAACAGCCGGCCGGAAGCGGCGTTTGCCGCCACGGAGGACAACGCAGAACAGCCACAGAGTTGGCTCGCCGCGCTGCGGGCGCGGCTTGGACTGCCGGGTGCCCCGACGCTGCGGGCTACGCTCGAGGATGCGTTGAAGGGGGCCGGCGAGGGGCATGCCTTCTCCGCCGAAGAGCGCGAGATGCTGCTGCGCATCCTGCGTTTCGGCGCTTTGCGCGTGGTCGACGTGATGGTGCCGCGCGCCGACATCATCGCGGTCGACGAGAACGAGCCGATCCGCGAGCTGCTCAAGACCTTCGATGCGGCCGGCGTGTCGCGCGTCCCGCTGTTCCGCGAGACGCTCGACGATCCGCGCGGCATGATCCACATCAAGGATCTCATGCGCTGGCTCATCGCCGACGCGCTGGGCCGCCCGGCGAGCGAGGGACATGTGCAGTCGGCCGGCAGCCGCGGTGCCGCCGCGGAGCGACCGGCCGGCGAGGCACCCGACCTCGGGCGTGTCGACCTGTCGAGGTCCATTGCTTCGACGCGTGTGCGCCGCCCCGTCCTGTACGTGCCGCCGTCCATGCCGGCCGCCAACCTGCTCATCCGCATGCAGTCGACGCATATCCACATGGCGCTTGTCGTCGACGAGTACGGCGGCACCGACGGCCTCGTGACCATCGAGGACCTGGTCGAGCAGATCGTGGGCGAGATCGAGGACGAGCACGATGAGGCGGAGGCGGCCCACATCACCAAGGATCCCAAGCACGGGCTCGTCACGGCGGCGCGCACGCCCGTGCGGGAGCTGGAAGCCTACCTCGGCGTGAAGCTCCTGAAGCCCGAGGAGGAGGAGGACATCGACACGCTGGGCGGGCTGGTGTTCTCGCTGGTCGGCCGGGTGCCTGCTCGCGGCGAGCTCGTGCGCCACCCGGCCGGCATCGAGTTCGAGATCCTGGATGCCGATCCGCGCCGGGTGAAGAAGCTCAAGGTTCATGTTCCCCGCGCGTCTCCGCCCCCCGGCGGCGGCGGTACAGCCAAGCCTTGACTTGCCTCCCCTTGAGCGAGATCGTTCCTGATGGAAGCAGTTCGCTTCCATTCAAGAACGCAGATCTCGCTCTACACCAAGAAAGTAGGGCAGGGTTCACGCTTCAGCCCGACCGTTGCTCGTGGGTCGGCGCCGTTCAACCTGAAGCGACCCTGCTCTGGCCGACGAGCGTGCGGGCGTCATCGCTCCCGGAGCCCAAGACTGCCCCATGCCGAAGCCGATCGCGGCGCTTGCAGAACGTGTGAGAAACCTCGGCGGATGGCGGAGGCGTGCGGCGGCGCTGTCCGCAGGCATCGCATCGGTCCTGGCGATGGCGCCCTTCTTTGCGTGGCCGGTGCTGTGGCTCACCCTGCCGGTGCTGGTGTGGCTGATCGACGGGGCCGTGGCGGGCAACCATGCCGGGGGCGCGGCCGTCGCCTGGTATCGCCGGCCTGCGGCGGTGGCCGCCGAGGTCGGCTGGTGGTTCGGCTTCGGCTATTTCGTGACGGGCCTGTTCTGGATCGGCGAGGCATTTCTCGTCGAGGCCGAGATCTTCGCCGCGCTCCTGCCCTTTGCCGTAACCCTGCTGCCGGCAGGCCTGGCGCTGTTCTACGCCGCCGCTGCGGGCATGGCCGCGAGCATGTGGCGGCCGGGCGCGCCGCGCGTGCTGGCGCTTGCGCTTGCTCTTTCGGCTGCCGAGTGGCTGCGCGGGCACGTGCTGACCGGTTTCCCGTGGAACGTTCTGGGCTATGCAATCACCCATCCGCTGGCCCTGATGCAGAGCGCGACCGTGCTTGGCATCTACGGCCTGACGCTGATCGCGGTTCTCATCTTCGCGCTGCCGCCGGTACTCTGGGTCGATGCTCCAGAGGGGCAGGCCGGCCGGCGCGCAAGGCGTGCGGCAATCGCCATTGCCGTCGTGCCGCTGCTGCTCATGGCGGCGTTGGGCGTGACGCGCCTCGCGCTGGCGGCGCCGGAGATGGTCGCCGGCATCAAGATCAGGATCGTGCAGCCGAGCGTGCCGCAGCGCGAGAAATGGCGCCCCGAAAACCAGGAGAAGATCTTCCTCGATCACCTCGCGCTGTCGGCGGCAGGAGCCGATGGAACGCGCGATCAGCTCGCGGGGATCACGCATGTGATCTGGCCCGAGGCGGCCATGCCGTTCCTGCCGCTCGATCACCCGGGCGCGCTGGCCGCCATCGGCCGCCTGCTGCCGCCGGGCACGTTCCTGCTGACCGGCGCGCTGAGGGCGGAGCCGGCGCCGCCCGGGGCGCCGCGGCCGCGACGCGTCTTCAACAGCCTGCTCGTGCTCGGCGAGGGGGGATCGCTCGTCACGCTCTACGACAAGATCCACCTCGTTCCGTTCGGCGAGTACCTGCCGTTCCAGCGCCAGCTCGAAGCCATCGGCCTGCAGCAACTGACGCGCCTGCGCGGCGGCTTCGACATCGGCACCAACCCGCGCCCGCTGCTGCACGTACCGCGTCTTCCCGCGGCGGGGCCCCTGATCTGCTACGAGGCGATCTTCCCCCGCGCCATCGTGCAGGGCAGCGAGCGGCCGGGGCTGCTCGTCAACCTCACCAACGACGGCTGGTTCGGCAATACCATCGGTCCGCGCCAGCATTTCCACCAGGCGCGCGTGCGTGCGGTGGAGGAGGGGCTGCCGCTGATGCGGGTCGCCAACAACGGCATCTCGGCCGCCATCGACGGCTATGGGCGCGTGCTGGCCCGGCTCGATCTCAATGCGCGCGGGGTGATCGATGTAGGCCTGCCGGCGGCGCTGGCGGCCCCCGTCTACGCCCGCTTCGGCGATGCATTTTTCCTGCTTCTCTGGTTGCTTGGCGCGGCCGCGCTGGCGCTGCGGCGCTAGATTCGCTGGTCCAATGACGATCTGCATTCCCCGCACTTTGCCGGCACGCGCCGTGCGAGACCTGCGGTTGACGCAGTGGGAAGTTGCACCTACGAATTGTGCATCACGAGTTGGTAAGGGGCGTTGGCTGTCATGTCGAGACCACCCGAATTCGCCGACGCGGACGGCGAGGACAAAGGCTCGCGACGCCCAAATCCGATAGATGTTCACGTGGGCAGTCGCGTGCGCTTCCGCCGCATGCTGCTCGGCATGAGCCAGGAGAAGCTCGGCGAGAAGCTCGGCCTGACCTTCCAGCAGGTGCAGAAGTACGAGAAGGGCATCAACCGCATCGGCGCCAGCCGGCTGTTCGATCTCGCCCAGGTGCTGGGCGTCTCGGTGCAGTTCTTCTACGAGGAGGCACCGGCGGGGGAAACAGCCCAATTCGTGCCGGGCTTTGCCGACAAGCCCGCGGAAGGCTCGATCGTGGAGTTTCTGCGCAGCCGGGACGGCCTGGAGTTGAACAAGGCCTTCGTGCGCATTTCCGACGCCAAGGCGCGGCGCGCCATCGTCGATCTCGTGCGCAGCCTTGCCAACGACGACACGGTGGACTGAGCGAAGTTCAGGTGGGTCGAAACCCAACTCTCGGCGGGCAGGCGGCGGCCATTTGCGCAGACCGAGCAATTCCGCCTCGTCATCTTGACCCCCGGGCTAAACACTGCAACAAGACCGGCGTTTTGCTTATGTTTCCACCATGGGGATCACCGTGTCGCGCAAGTCGTACCTGTTCACGAGCGAGTCCGTTTCGGAGGGCCATCCGGACAAGGTCTGCGATCGCATCTCGGACGAGGTCGTCGATCTGTTCTTCCGCGAAGGGCCGAAGGCCGGCGTCGACCCCTGGCAGTTGAGGGTGGCCTGCGAGACGATGGCAACGACCAATCAGGTCGTGATCGCCGGCGAGACCCGCGGCCCCAATATCATCACCCGCGACTGGGTGGCTCACACCGCGCGCATGGCCATCAAGGACATCGGCTATGAGCAGGAAGGCTTCCACTGGGACAGGGCCGACATCAAGGTGCTGCTCCACCCGCAGTCGGCGGATATCGCCCAGGGCGTGGACAGCGGCGGCAACAAGGACGAGGGCGCGGGCGACCAGGGCATCATGTTCGGCTACGCCTGCAAGGATACGCCCGAGCTGATGCCGGCTGCGATCTGCTACAGCCACAAGATCCTGCGCCTCATCTCCGAAGCGCGCCATGCCGGCAAGGAGGCGGTGCTGGGCCCCGACTCCAAGAGCCAGGTCACCGTGCGCTACGAGAACGGCAAGCCGGTCGGCGTGACGCAGATCGTGGTCTCGCACCAGCATCTCGTCGAGACGATGACGTCCTCGCAGGTACGGGAATTGGTCGAGCCTTATGTCAAGAAGGCGCTGCCCGCCGGCTGGATCTCGAAGGATACGATCTGGCACGTGAACCCGACCGGCAAGTTCTTCATCGGCGGCCCGGACGGCGATTGCGGCCTGACCGGACGCAAGATCATCGTCGATACCTACGGCGGCGCCGCCCCCCACGGCGGCGGGGCCTTCTCCGGCAAGGACCCGACCAAGGTCGACCGCTCGGCCGCCTACGCCGCGCGCTATCTCGCCAAGAACGTGGTGGCGGCCGGGCTCGCCGAGCGCTGCACCATCCAGCTTTCCTATGCGATCGGCGTGGCCAAGCCGCTGTCGATCTACGTCGATGTCGGCGACAACCCCAGCAAGATCGACGTGGCCAAGCTGGAAGAGGTGCTGGGCGAGCTGATGGATCTCTCCCCCAGCGGCATCCGCAAGCATCTCGACCTCAACAAGCCGATCTACGCGCGCACGTCGGCCTATGGCCACTTCGGGCGCGAGCCGGACAAGCAGGGCGGCTTCTCCTGGGAGAAGACCGACCTGGTGGACAAGCTCAAGTCGGCCATGGCCTGACGCCGCAGCCGCACCATTTTGCGTAACGACGGAGCGGCCGCGGCTTGGCGGCCGCTTTCGTTTCGAGCCGCTGCATGATGAACGACCCGGACCACAGGCACGAGCTGCGAAGCTACGGGCGCCGGCGCGGGCGCAAGCTGAGCGCGCGCCAGGCGATGCTGATGGAAGACCTTCTGCCGCGCGTTGCGCTGCCGATCAGCGATCCGCCGCCGTCGCGGTTGGGAGGCCTGTTCGATCCGCCGGTCGAGGACGTGTGGCTCGAGATCGGGTTCGGCGGCGGCGAGCATCTCGTCTGGCAGGCCAAGGGCAACCCGCGCGTCGGCGTGATCGGCTGCGAGCCGTTCGAGGACGGCATCGTCAAGGTGTTGAGCGCCATCGAAGGCGACCAGCTTGGGAACATCCGTCTCCATGCCGACGACGGCCGCGCGGTTCTGCGCTGGCTGCCGGGCGCGAGCATCGGGCGCGTATTCATCCTGTTCCCCGATCCCTGGCCGAAGAAGCGCCACCACAAGCGACGGCTGGTTTCGCAGGAGACCTTGCACGCGCTGGCACGCGTCATGCGCCCGGGTGCAGAGCTGCGCATCGCCACGGACATCGGCGACTACGCGCGGTGGATGCTGCTGGCGGTGCGCGCGCAGGGCGGCTTCCGCTGGACGGCGCAGCGGCCCGGGGACTGGCGCTCGCGCACGCCGGACTGGCCGCAGACCCGCTACGAGGCCAAGGCCTGCCGGGAGGGGCGAACGTGCTATTACCTCCGTTTCCGCCTGGAGGGAGACGGACGGTCCGTAGGCGGATAGGGATGCGGTTCGCTGCTTGCGCTGCGAATGGGCGCAAAACCCCCGATTTCAGGCCTCCTGCGCGTGTCCCGCCCTGGGCCGGGACGAAATTCGCACTTGGAGCTTGCCAAACGCGCAATTTCTGCATAGCTTATGTGCGCTCATGATCATCTCAACTCTGAGAGTGGGCCCTGCGGGTCCGCTCTTTTTGTTTTGGGCGATCGTTGCGAGCATCTCGAGACGACTTCGATACGAAATCCGACGCATGACGACGGCGAGCGGCGCAGCGTCCGACGCGCGCTTCATTGGCGAGACCGGATTGGCGGCCGACGTGGCAGCCCTGGCAGAGCCGGTGCTCAAGGATCTGGGCTTCCGACTGGTGCGGGTTGCGATCTCGGGGCGCGATGGGACAACCGTACAGATCATGGCGGAACGTCCGGACGGCACCATCACGGTGCAGGAGTGTGCGGACATCTCGCGCAATCTGTCGCCGGTGCTCGATGCCCACGACCCGATATCGGGCCACTATACGCTCGAGATCTCGTCGCCCGGAATCGACCGGCCGCTGGTACGGCCGTCCGATTTCGAGGATTGGGCGGGCTACGAGGCGAAGATCGAGCTGAAGCAGCCGATATCGGGCCGCAAGCGGTTCCGCGGCGTGCTCGAAGGGGTGGAAGGTGACGAGGTTCGCCTCGAGGTCGATCTCGACCAGATCGGCCGGCAGGTAATCGGCCTGCCGATAGCGCTGATCGGCGAGGCGCGGCTCGTCCTCACGGACGAGCTCATTCGAGAGGCGCTGAGGCGTTCGAAAAAGGAAATTGCCGCCGAGGCATCCTCCGAGGATGCGGCGGATTAGTTCAGGTTGGAGGGTGCTGAAATATGGCCCAGGCAGGAATAGGGATCAGCGCGAACCGGTTGGAGCTCTTGCAGATCGCCGACGCCGTTGCGCGTGAGAAGTCGATCGATCGCAAGATCGTCATCCAGGCGATGGAGGACGCGATCCAGAAGGCGGCCAAGTCGCGCTACGGCAGCGAGAACGACATCCGCTGCGAGATCGATCCCAAGACGGGCGAGACCAAGCTGACACGCGTGCTGCAGGTCGTCGAGCTGGTCGAGAACGACGCCACGCAGGTGACCCTGGCCGACGCCAAGCGCCGCAATCCAGAGGCCAAGATCGGCGATCTTATCGCCGAAACATTGCCGCCGCTCGACTACGGGCGCGTGGCTGCGCAGAACGCCAAGCAGGTGATCGTGCAGAAGGTGCGCGAGGCAGAGCGCGACCGCCAGTTCGGCGAATACAAGGATCGGGTGGGCGAGATCGCCAACGGCACGGTGAAGCGCGTCGAATACGGCAACGTCATCGTCGATCTGGGCCGGGCCGAAGGCATCATTCGCCGCGACGAGATGATCCCACGCGAGAACGTCCGCCTCGGCGACCGCATCCGGGCCTACATCTACGACGTGCGCCGCGAGCAGCGGGGCCCCCAGATCTTCCTCTCGCGCGCACGGCCGGAGTTCATGTCCAAGCTGTTTGCGCAGGAAGTGCCCGAGATCTACGACGGCATCGTGCAGATCAAGTCGGTCGCCCGTGATCCCGGGTCGCGCGCCAAGATTGCCGTCATCTCCAAGGATTCCTCCATCGACCCGGTCGGCGCCTGCGTCGGCATGCGCGGCCAGCGCGTGCAGGCCGTGGTCGGCGAGCTGCAGGGCGAGAAGGTCGACATCATCCAGTGGAACCAGGATGCCGCGACGTTCATCGTCAACGCCCTGGCGCCTGCCGAGGTGACGAAGGTCGTGCTGGACGAGGACTCCAACCGCATCGAGGTCGTGGTGCCCGAGAGCCAGCTTTCCCTGGCGATCGGCCGGCGCGGCCAGAACGTGCGTCTCGCTTCCCAGCTCACGGGCTGGGACATCGACATCCTCACCGAGCAGGAGGAGTCCGAGCGGCGCCAGAAGGAATTCGCCGAGCGCTCGCAGCTGTTCATGGAGGCCCTTGACGTCGACGAGGTGATTGCCCAGCTACTTGCTACCGAGGGCTTCGAGACGGTGGCGGAGGTCGCCTACGTCGACGCGGGCGAGGTGGCGCACATCGAAGGCTTCGACGAGGAGACCGCCAAGGAGATCCAGTCGCGGGCGCGCGACTACCTGGAGCGCCAGGAGGCGGAGCGCGACGCCAAGCGCAAGGAGCTCGGCGTGTCCGACGATCTGGCCAAGATCGCCGGCGTCAATTCCGCGATGCTGGTCGCCTTCGGCGAGCACGGCATCAAGACGCTCGAGGATCTGGCCGATTGCGCCACCGACGATCTGGTCGGCTGGACGGAGCGCAAGAAGGACAAGGATTCCGAGCCCGTCCGGCACAAGGGGGCGCTCGATGGCATCGAGGTCAGCCGCAAGGATGCCGAGGACATGATCATGGCGGCGCGCATCGCGGCCGGCTGGATCACCGCGGAGGATCTCGAGAAGATGCGCGCCGAACAGGCCGCGGCCGCCGCAGCCGCGGAAGCCGCGAAGGCGGCCCAGGCCGTTGCAGCTCCGGCCGGCGCCAAGGCCTGACGGTCGTGCGTAGGAGCGGAAACATACGTGACGGGCGCAAGGACGACGGCCAGCCATCGACGGGAGGACGAAGCGGCAAGCCCGCTTCGCCTGTGCGCCGTCTCGCGTGCCCATCGCCCTCCTGAGGAGCTGATCCGCTTCGTTGCCGGCCCCGAGGGGGCGATCGTGCCCGACATCGCCTGCCGCTTGCCGGGGCGTGGGGTGTGGGTGGATGCAACCCGGGCAGCCGTCGCTGCGGCGGCGCGCCAGAACGTGTTCGCCAGGAGCCTCAAGCGCAAGGTATCGGTCGCCGACGACCTTGCCGGCCTGGTCGAGCGGCTGATGGCAAGGCGGGTGGCCGAGGCGGTGAGCCTGGCCAACAAGGCCGGCCTCGTCGTTGCCGGTTTTGCCAAGGTGGAGGACCTCATCGAGCAGGGCAGGGCAGTCCTGTTGGTCCATGCCGCGGATGCCGCGGAGGATGGGGTCGGCAAGCTCGATCGCAAATTCAAGGCGGCCAAAGGGGCTGAAGTGGCCAGAAATTCGACGATTTCGGAGTTGACCAGCGCCGAATTGAGCTTGGCCATGGGGCGGTCAAATGTGGTACATGCTGCAGCGTCCGATGGCGGTGCCAGCCAGCGGATCATGCAGGAGGCGGGGCGCCTCAGGCGTTACCGGGCGGCCGGAGGCTAGGGGCCCCGGCACTTCTTGCAATCCTTTTTTTCGAGCACAGGACGTGTATGACAGAGACTAAGGAAACCACCGACAAGACGCTGCAAGGCGGAGCGCGCAAGCCGCTGAGCTTGAAGCGGACGGTCGAGTCCGGCCACGTCCGGCAGAGCTTCAGCCATGGCCGCTCGAAATCGGTGGTGGTCGAGAAGAAGAAGACCCGCAAGCTGGCCACGCCAGGCGAGCTGGAGGAGGGCAGGGCGCCCGAGCCCGAGCATACCCTCGTCGATGCAGGGCAACAGCGGCAGGGCGGCCTGTCGACCGGCGAGCTCGATGCGCGCCGGCGCGCGCTCGAGGCCGAGAAGGAGCGTGCCGACGCCGCGGAAAGGGAGCGCCAGCGTCTCGAGGCCCTGAAGCCGCCGCCTCCTCCGCCGGAGGAGCTCAAGCCCGAGCCGGAACCGATTGTCCTCGAGAAGGTGGAGCCCAAGAAGGAGGAGCCGCCTGCGCCGGCATTGGACGCAAAGACACGGCCGCAGGAGAAGGCCAAGGCGGGCGAGGTCGTCCGCAAGCCCGAGCAGGTCGCCAGGCGCACGGGACGTGCCGCCGAGATCGAGCCGGAGCCCGACGATGAGGCGCGCGGCAAGAAGAAGGGCGCCAAGCCGGCCAAGAGCCCGGTCAAGACCGTCGATGATCGCCGCGAGCGCATCAAGCTCACGATCAACAACGCCTTCGACGAGGCGCAGCGCGAGCGCTCGCTGGCGTCGCTCAAGCGCAAGCGCGAGCGCGAGAAGCTCAGGCAAGCAGGCGTGCAGCAGCCGCGCGACAAGGTCATGCGCGAGGTGATCATCCCCGAGGTGATCACGATCCAGGAGCTGGCCAACCGCATGACGGAGCGCTCGGTCGACGTCATCAAGCTTCTGATGACGCAGGGCGCCATGCACAAGATCAACGACGTGATCGACGCCGACACGGCCGAGCTGATCGTGCGCGAGTTCGGCCACACCCCCAAGCGTGTGTCGGAGGCCGACGTCGAGGAAGGCTTCATCGGCCAGACGGACACCGACGCGGACATGGTGCCGCGCGCGCCCGTGGTGACCATCATGGGCCACGTCGACCACGGCAAGACCTCGCTGCTCGACGCCATACGGCAGACCAACGTGGCGGCCGGCGAGGCCGGCGGCATCACGCAGCACATCGGCGCCTACCAGGTGGCGACGCCCGACGGCCAGAAGATCACCTTCATCGATACGCCGGGCCACGAGGCGTTCACCGCCATGCGCGCGCGCGGCGCCAAGGCCACCGACCTCGTGGTTCTGGTGGTTGCAGCCGACGACGGCGTCATGCCGCAGACGGTTGAGGCGATCAATCACGCCAAGGCCGCCAACGTGCCGCTGATCGTGGCCATCAACAAGATCGACAAGCCCGACGCGGACCCGACCAGGGTGCGCACCGACCTGCTGCAGCACGCCGTGGTCGTGGAAAGCATGTCGGGCGAGACGCTCGAGGTCGAGGTTTCCGCTCTCAAGAAGATGGGTCTCGACAAGCTGCTGGAGGCGATCCACCTGCAGGCCGAGCTGCTCGACCTCAAGGCCAATCCCAACCGCTCGGCGGAAGGCGTCGTCATCGAGGCCAAGCTGGAGCGCGGGCGCGGACCCGTCGGCACGGTGCTGGTGCAGCACGGCACGCTGCGCGTGGGCGACATCGTCGTCGCCGGCATGGCCTGGGGGCGCGTGCGTGCGCTCATCGACGACCGCGGCGAGACGGTGCAGGAGGCCGGCCCGTCGGTGCCGGTGGAGATCCTGGGCTTCGACTCCGCTCCGGAGGCCGGCGACCCGTTCGGCGTGGTCGAGAGCGAGGCGCGTGCACGCGAGATCACCGACTACCGCGTGCGCAAGCGCCGCCAGACGCTGGGCTCCGCGGGCACGGCCCGCACGCTCGAGCAGATGATGCAGCAGCTCAAGGAGGCGGGCCGCAAGGAGTTTCCGCTTCTGGTGAAGGGCGACGTGCAGGGCTCGATCGAGGCCATCGCCGGCGCGCTCAAGAAGCTCGGCACCGACGAGGTGGAGGCACGCATCGTGCACTCCGGTGTCGGCGGCATCACCGAGTCCGACATCGCGCTGGCCAATGCGTCGAAAGCTGTTGTGGTGGGCTTCAACGTACGCACCAACGCACAGGCGAAGGCGCTTGCCGACCAGTCCGGCGTCGAGATCCGCTACTACAACATCATCTACGATCTGGTGGATGACGTGAAGGCGGCCATGTCCGGCCTGCTGGCGCCGACGCTGCGCGAGATCTTCCTCGGCAACGCCCAGATCCTGGAGGTGTTCAACATCTCCAAGGTCGGCAAGGTCGCGGGCTGCCGGGTCACCGAAGGCAAGGTGGAGCGCGGGGCAAAAGTACGCCTGATCCGCGACAACGTGGTGATCCACGAGGGCACGCTTTCCACGCTCAAGCGCTTCAAGGACGAGGTGCGGGAGGTGCCGGCCGGCCAGGAGTGCGGCATGGCGTTCGCCAATTACCAGGATATCAGGCCGGGCGACGTCATCGAGTGCTTCAACATCGAGACCATCGCGCGCACGCTCTAGGTCCAATCGACATTCAGGATTCCCATCGAGAATCGGTTCTGATTCATTGCGCTTCGGATCAACTGATTCGGAGCGCAGCGCATGGCGAAACGATACGAGCTCAGTGACAAGCAGTGGGCGCGT
>WBUN01000104.1 GCA_008933705.1 Hyphomicrobiaceae bacterium | reverse complement strand
GTGCGCCGTTGGAATGGCGCGCGCAGCCGCAGGCGTAGTCTGCGGCGGATGTAACCCGCGCGGCCCGGTGACCTGGGCCCCCGCCTTCGTGCCGGAGGCGCGTCGTCGACGCGACGCGGGGGTGACGCTGGTGTGTGTGCGGTGCGCGAGCGCCTCACCATTGCAGTGAAATGCGAACCGATCAGCCAACACTGACGTCATGCCCGCGCAGGCGGGCACCCAGGACACTTCGCAACGCAGGTGTGTGCGCCGTTGGAATGGCGCGCGCAGCCGCAGGCGTAGTCTGCGGCGGATGTAACCCGCGCGGCCCGGTGACCTGGGCCCCCGCCTTCGTGCCGGAGGCGCGTCGTCGACGCGACGCGGGGGTGACGTTGGTGGGTGGGGTGCGCGAGTGCCTCAACGTCGCAGTGAAATGCGAACCGACCGTCCATGCCCGCGTCGCACACCCCTGAGCTTGTCGAAGGCCGGCCACGTCCCGGCCGTGGTTCGACAGGCTCACCACGGAGGAGCGCTGCACGTGCCCGCTCGGTCTCCCCGCTCCGCCCTGAGCTTGTCGAAGGGCGGCCCGAGGGCGGCCCGCGTGCGGTGGCCGCGTGGTTCGACAGGCTCACCACGGGGTCGGCGGCGTATCAGACCTTCTCGATCTTGGTCATGCCGCCCATGTAGGGCACCAGCGCGTCGGGGACGGCGACGGAGCCGTCCGCCTGCTGATAGTTCTCCAGGATGGCGACCAGCGTGCGGCCGACAGCGAGGCCCGAGCCGTTGAGCGTGTGCACGAAGCGGTTGTCCTTGCCGCCCTTGGGCTTGTAGCGCGCGTTCATGCGCCGCGCCTGGAAGTCGCCGCACACCGAGCACGAGGAGATCTCGCGGTAGGTGTCCTGCCCCGGCAGCCACACCTCGATGTCGTAGGTCTTCTGCGAGGCAAAGCCCATGTCGCCGGTGCACAGGAGCATGGTGCGGTAGGCTAGCCCCAAGCGCTTCAGCACTTCCTCGGCGCAGGCGGTCATGCGCTCGTGCTCTTGCGTGCTCTGGTCCGGCGTGGTGATGGAGACCAGCTCCACCTTGGAGAACTGGTGCTGGCGGATCATGCCGCGCGTGTCCTTGCCGGCCGCGCCGGCTTCCGCGCGGAAGCAGGGCGTGAAGGCGGTGACGCGCATCGGCAGCTCCGCCTCGTCGCGGATCGACTCGCGCACGAGATTGGTCAGCGGAACCTCGGCGGTGGGGATGAGCCAATAAGGGCTTTTCCGCCTTAACTCGTTCAAGATGTAGTTCAGCGCGGCCCGCAGCTTGGCTTCATCTTCCACCCGGTTTCCGCTGGCAACCAGCTTTCCAACACTTGGGATGGGATCGATCCCTGCTTCCTCGTAGGTCAGCGTCTTCAAGGCGACGAATTGATCGTCAGAGAATTTTGGAAGCTGCGCAGTTCCTTCCATCACTTCCTTGCGCACCATGATCGGCGGCGCGACCTCGGTATAGCCGCCGAGGCCGTTCTTCTCCGGTGCGGTGTGCAGATCGAGCATGAAGGCGCCGAGCGCGCGCTCCATGCGCGCCAGCGCGCCCTTGAGCACGACGAAGCGGGCGCCGGACAGCTTGGCCGCCGTCTCGAAGTCCATCAGGCCGAGACGCTCGCCGATCTCGAAATGCTGCAGCGGCTTGGCGACGCCGGCGATCTTCGGCGGCGTGCCGACCTTGCGCACCTCCTTGTTGTCGTGCTCGTCCTTGCCCTCCGGCACGTCGTCGCGCGGCAGGTTGGGAATGACGGCGAGCGCATCCTGCAGGGCCTTGTCGCGCTGGCGCTGCTCGTCCTCGCCCTTGGCAAGCTCGTCCTTGAGCGCGGCCACCTCGGCCATCAGGGCCTGCGCCCCGGCCTCGTCCCTGGCCGCCTTGGCCTTGCCGATCTCCTTCGACGCGGCATTGCGGCGTGCCTGCGCCTCCTGCAGGCGCGTGACCACCTTGCGCCGCGCCTCGTCGCGCGCGAGAAGCTGATCGGAAAACAGTACGTCGCCAGACTTTGGCTGGTCGACGCGCTCTATGCCGCGTTTCCTGAGCCCCGCATCGAACGCCTCCGGGTTCTCGCGAATCCACTTGATGTCGAACACGGCCCTTGCGCCTCTTGCTCTCCGTCCCGGCGTCAGAGCGAAACGCGAGCCGCGCGGGTCCTTCTCCCCTTGGGGAGAAGGTGCCCCGAAGGGGTGGATGAGGGGGCCTTCGCTATGCAAACCCCAAATCGCCCCTCACCAGTTCGGCCAACTTACGGCCGCGCCATCGACCTCGGCACGGGCGTTCACGGTAGGTGCCCGCGTCCGTAAGTCATGGCCTCAGTCCTCTCCCCCAAGGGGAAAGGGGCTCTCGTCGCCGGGATGGCGTTACCTGTCGTGGCGCGTCGTATACGTCTTTCGGGCGCCTTGGTCCAGCAGCTTGACTGTCAGGCAATAGTTGACATTTTGTCTGTGATTGCTATACATGAGACAAACGAGCGCCGCGAACGCGAGAGAACCCGAGAGGAAGCCCTGCATGTTGAACAGCCCAATGAGGGGCCTCCATGATCGTTTCCTTTCGCAGTCGCGCGCTCCAGCGCTTCTGGGAGCGCAATGATGCTTCCAAGTTGCCACCAGATCGCGTGAAGCGGATCACGATGATCCTAGACCGGCTGGATGCGTCTGCAAGGCCCAGCGACATGAACTTGCCTGGTCTTGGGTTCCATCAACTCTCAGGCAGCAGCAGCAAGGGCCGTTACGCAGTGTCCGTGTCAGCGAACTGGAGAATAACTTTCGGCTGGGATCAGGAAGACGCAGTTCAGGTGGACTTCGAGGACTACCACTGAGGCCGAATGAGCAAGCTTTCAATCCCCAAGCGCAGCCCCGAGCGATGCCCCACCCATCCGGGCGCGTTCCTGCGCGAGATGGTGCTGCCGGTGGTGTCCGCCAGCAAGGTCGAGATCGCAGCAGCGCTCGGCATCTCGCGCCAGTCGCTCTACGACATTCTCTCCGAGAAGCAGCCCGTGACGCCCGGCATGGCGGTGCGTCTCGCCGCCGTGTTTGGCACATCCTCCGCATCCTGGCTCAGAATGCAGGCAGCGCACGACCTGTGGCACGCCGAGCGGGAGATCGACACCTCCAAGCTGCAGCCGCTGCCCAAGGCAAGCTGAACGCTCACTACTCCGACGACGCCTGCTGGGCGGCCTCGCGCTCCAACCGCGCCTTCTCGACGCGGGCAACCGCGACGATGGCGGCCTCGTAGAGCAGGATGGTCGGCGCGGCCATGGCGATCATGCTGAACGGATCGGGCGGGGAGAGAATGCCGGCCGCCGCCGTGATGGCGACGATGGCGTAGCGGCGGAAATCCCTCAGGTTCTGCGCGCCGATGATGCCGGCCTGCGCCAGCAGCGTCAGCACCACCGGAAGCTGGAACATGATGCCGAAGCCGATGATCAGCGTCATGATGAGGGAGAGATACTCGCTCACCCGCGCCTGCAGGTGGATCTCGACGGGACCTCCCGTCTGCTCCATCGACAGGAAGAACTTCATGGCAAGCGGCATGACCACGAAATAGACGACCGCCGCGCCGGCAATGAACAGGATGAAGGTCCACAGCAGGTAGGGCCGGAAGGCCTGGCGCTCGTTCTTGTAGAGGCCCGGCGCCACGAACTTGTAGAGCTGCAGCGCGATCAGCGGAAAGGCGAGGAAGACGGCGCCGAACAGCGCGAGCTTCAGCTTGGTGAAGAAGAACTCGTGCGGGGCGGTGTAGATCATCTCGATCTTCTGCCCTTCGCCGCGGGCCACCTGATAGGGCCAGACCAGCAGGTTGTAGATGTCGGTGGCGAAGGCGAAGCAGATGACGAAGCCGATGCCGACGCCGATCAGCGCATAGATGAGACGCTGGCGCAGCTCGATCAGGTGCTCGATCAGCGGCGCTTTCGACGCCTCGATCTCGTCCTGGCCCTCGCGCTTGACGCTCTCCTGCACGGATCAGGCTCCACTCTTCTCGGTGGCGTGGCCGGGCGCGGCGGGCGTCTCGGGAGCAGCGGCGGGCTGCTCCGACGGATGCGTCGATCCGTTGAGCGCGGGTGCCGCATTCGCCGTGCTGCCGGCATCGGCGACCGGCAGGCCGTTGGCGTCATGAGCGAAGGGATCGGCAGGGCTGGTTGCGCTCTCCATCGCCGCGTCGACGCTGGAGCGGGCGGTGTCGAGATCGCTGCGCACGCTGTCCTCAGCGGCGCGCATGGAGGCCTCGGCCTCCTGCCCGATGCTCTCCACCTCCTTCTTGAGCTGCTCCATCTCCGTCTCGCGCATCGCCTCCTCGAACTGCGCGCGGAACTCATTGGCCTGGCGGCGGATCATGCCCATGTACTTGCCGAGCGTGCGCAACAGCGCCGGCAGGTCCTTCGGGCCGATGACGAGCAACGCCACGATGCCGAGGATCAGGAGCTTGCTGGACGTGATGTCGAACATCCGCTCACCTTGTGGCGCGCCAGCCCGGGCGGGCCGTCAGGGATCATGGGCCACGACCGCAGGCCGCATGGAAGGGCAGCAATGGTGCACTGCCCCAGGAGATCCCGAGCCTAGCTCGCCTTGTTGCCTTCCACTCCGGTGCCGGCCGGGCGCTCCGCGGGCTTGGCAGCGACGCCCTCAAGCGCCTTCGGGGGGGCGTCCTTCTTGGCCGTCTCCTCGTCCTCCGACATGCCCTTCTTGAAGCTCTTGATGCCCTTGGCGACGTCACCCATGATCGAGGAAATCTTGCCGCTGCCGCCGAACAACAGCAGCGCCACGGCCAGGAAGATCAGCCAGTGCCATACGCTCAAGCCACCCATATCAGTCTTGCTCCCTTGCAGCGCTCCCGCTGCGTTCTTGCAGTTTGCCGGCACTATCGCAGAAAGGGGCTGGAGGGGCAAGGATGCCACACCGCCCGGCGATCCTCCTAATGGCTTGAATTCAAGCCATTTCCGGCGACGCGGAGATTAACTCCCCGTCACTATTGCGGGAGGTATCGGCGGGGAACACCAGCACGCTTTCGGCGTCGACCGAGATCGAAATCTCCGCCCCGCGCTCGGGCTGCTCGCCTTCGCGCACCAGCGTCAGCAGCGGACGGTCGAAGCCCTCCGCGGCGATCTCCAGGAGCGCCAGGTCGCCGAGGAAGGTGGCATGCAGGACGCGGCCGGGCAGCCCTTGGCCTGCCGGCAGCACCCGGATCGAGCGGCGGCGGATGCACAGGATGGCTTCCTCGCCCTCGTCGAGGCCAGGCACGGCGAACACGCCGACCGGGGTGCGCAGCGCCCCGCCCACGATGCGCAGCGGGATCTCGTTGATCTCGGAGAACAGGCGCGCCACGAACAGGTCGGCCGGGTTGCGGTAGAGCTCCTCGGCCTTGCCGGCCTGCACCAGCTTGCCCGCGCGCATGACGGCGATGCGGTCGCCGAGGCGAATGGCTTCCGCCGGGGCATGCGTGACGATGAGGCAGGTCGCGCGCGTCTCGCGCAGGAGCCGCAGCGTCTCCTCCTGCATGCGCTCGCGCAGCTGCACGTCGAGGCCCGAGAAGGGCTCGTCCATCAGCATCACCGCGGGACGGGGCACGAGCGCGCGCGCCAGCGCCACGCGCTGCTGCTCGCCGCCCGACAGGATGTGCGGATAGTCGCCGGCGTAGCGCTCGAGGCCCACGCGGGCGAGTGCTGCAAGCGCCTCCCGGCGCGCATCCTCCCGCGGCAGCGAGCGCAGCCCGAAGGCGACGTTCTCGAGGATGGTCAGGTGCGGAAAGAGCGCAAAATCCTGGAACATGAGGCCGACGTTGCGCTTCTCGGGCGCCACGAAGCGCGTAGGGCCGGCCACCTCGTAGTCGTTGATGAGCACGCGTCCCGCGCTCGGCTTCTCGATGCCGGCGGCGATGCGCAGCAGCGTGGTCTTGCCGCTGCCGGAGGGGCCGAGCAGACAGACCACCTCTCCCGGCTCGATGTCGAGCGAGAAGCCGCGCAGCGCGCCGCTCGAGCCGTAAAGGCGCTCGACGTTGTCGAAGGTAAGACGCGCTGCAATGGTTGCGGCGGCGCGTCCGGGCGGAGCGTCCTGCGATGCCGGGCTTTGCGCTGCGGCGCTCCTGCGCCCCCGAAGACTATCCATGTAACTCACAGTACAGGCCCCAGGGAATTGGTGCGGGGCCTAGTGTGATGATCGAGAAATTCGCCGGTGCTCGCGGCATGCTTGGAGCGAATTTCTCGATCTGAACCGCACCAGTGTTGTGACTCATTCACTTGTTCCCCGTTTGTCACGGTCGGGCTCGTCCCGACCATCCATCCAACCGCTTGCTCCGGCGTTGGTGGATGGATCGATCCTCGGGACATGCCCGAGGATGACAGCGGAAATCATGTGTTTGCTCCAGAACACCAGCAACACTCTGAACCTAGGGTCCCTTTTGATTGCGAAGTCCGCTCCCGGCTCCTGCAGCACACTTCAGCGAGCTTCGCAATCAGGACACTAGGCAGCGCCCGCGGGCTTGTCGTCATCGCCATCGCCGAGCGGCAGCTCGTCCGCAATGCCCTCCTCCTCGCCCGCGTCGAGCGGAAGCTCGTCCGGCATCAGGGCGGCAGCGTCCGTCGGCTCCGGCACGGTGAAGTCGGGCGGCAGGTTGCCGTCGAGCAGACCCGCTCCCTTGAGCTCGGCCAGGCCCGGCAGATCCTTGATGGTGTCGAAGCCGAAGTGCTCGAGGAACTGGTCGGTCGTGCCGTAGGTGATCGGCCGGCCGGGCGCCCTGCGGCGGCCGCGCGGCCGTACCCAGCCGATCTCCATCAGCACGTCAATGGTGCCCCCGGAAACGGCCACGCCGCGGACCTCCTCGATCTCGGCGCGCGTCACCGGCTGGTGGTAGGCGATGATGGCGAGCGTCTCCATGGCGGCCTTGGACAGGCGCCGCTGCTCGGTGGCATGCCGCTCCAGCAGATAGGACAGATCCTCCGCCGTGCGGAACGCCCATTTGCCGGCGACTCTGACGAGGTTGATGCCGCGGCTGGCGTAGAAGCCCTTAAGCTCCTCCAGCAGCGCGGAGACGTCGTCGTTCGATTTCAGGTGCGTGGCGAGAAACTGCTCGGCCAGAGGCTCGGAGGCGGCAAACAGCAGCGCCTCGAGAATCCTGAGCTGCTCGCGCCGGTCGGCCGACGGCAACTGCGCGATGTTGGAGGGAAGCTGCCAGCCTTCATGGGCGAGCGCCTCGGCGGCATCCACCCCCTCGGTCCCGTCGCCAGCGTCCCCGTGCTCCGCCCGTTGCGGCACAATATTCAGCTTCGGCGGAACCATCGATGTCCCCTTCTTCTTCTGCAGTGTTCAGCTCCGACGACTCCAGACTCAACTGACGCGCTGCCACTCTGCCCCGTCCTCGCGCTTGCGCATGTAGATGGGCGCGAACGGCTCGGCTTGCGAGAGCTCGACCAGCCCCTCGCGCGCCATCTCCAGTGTCGCACCGAACGAGCTGGCGAGCGCAGTGCGGGCCACCTCGGGCCCCGGCACAAACTGCTCGAGATACATTTCGAGCTGCACCCATTGCGCAGCCCCGCGCCCGATCAGGGCCTCCAGCCGCAGGCGGGCATCCTTGATCGACCAGACCGTGCGCCGCGGCACAACATGCACGCGCTTGACGGTGCGCCGGCGCTGGTCGGCATAGGCCTTGAGCAGATCGAACACCTTGGCAGTGTACTGGCGAACACGGATGGTGCGCACGCCCTCCGGCATGCCGCGCGCGAATACGTCGCGGCCGAGACGACGGCGCGTCATCAGCTTGGCCGAGACGTCGCGCATGGCTTCGAGCCGCTTGAGGCGGAATGCCAGGCGGGCGGCCAGCTCCTCGCCGGTCGGCTGCTCGTCGGTGCTGGGCTCGCGCGGCAGGAGAAGCCTGGACTTGAGGAAGGCGAGCCAGGCCGCCATCACCAGATAGTCGGCCGCCAGCTCGAGGCGCAGCTTCTGCGCCTCGGCAATGAACACGAGATACTGCTCGGCAAGAGCCAGCACCGAGATCTTGGCCAGGTCCACCTTCTGCGTGCGCGCCAGCGCCAGCAGCACGTCGAGCGGCCCCTCGAAGCCCTCGATGCAGACGACCAGCGCCTCGCCCGCGCCAGGAGCCTCGTCGGCCGCCTCCCAACCGTCGAGCACAAGCTCCGGGCCGGGCTCGGGACCCGACCCGGGCGGCTCTGACGCATTTGTGACGGGATCACCCATCGCCGTTCCTGACCGGTGGAAAACCTGTGAATCGCCGGGACACTACACTGATTCAGCCGGTCCCGCGCAAAAGGCGGGCAAGGCCGGCCTCCGCCTCGACCACGTCAAAGGCCTCCTGTTGCCCGAAAACGGCACAGGCGCGCCGAAAACGAGCCAGGGACGGGCCCTCCAGCGGCGGCACCGCGGCCGCCACGCTTTCGGTCTCGGCAAGGTTACCGCTGCACAGCAGCGCCACGTCGGAGCCCGCAGCCAGCACAGCTTTCGCGCGTTCAGAAATGCTGCCCGAAAGCGCCCTCATGCCGAGATCGTCGCTCATGAGCAGGCCGCCGAAGCCGATGCTGCCGCGGATCACCTCGCCCGTCACGCGCGCCGAGGTGCTGGCCGGACGATCCGCATCGATGGCCGTGAAGACGACGTGGGCGGTCATGGCGGCCGGCATGGCGGCGAGCGCCCGAAACGGCGCGAAGTCGCTCGCCTCGAGCTCGGCGCGCGGGGCCTGAACCACCGGCAGATCGAGGTGGCTGTCCTTGGTCGCGCGGCCGTGCCCGGGAATGTGCTTGATGACAGGGAGCACGCCGCCGGCCATGTGCCCTTCCGCCACGGCCCGGCCGAGCGCTGCGACCTGGTCGGGCGCGGTGCCGTAGGCCCTGTCGCCGATGATGTCGTGGCTGCCCGGCACGGGGACATCGAGCACCGGCGTGCAATTGGTGTTGATGCCGAGCGCGCGCAGATCGGCGGCGGTGAGACGCGCCGACAGGCGCGCGGCGCGCAGGGCTGCGCCGGGATCGCCGTCGTAGACCTTGGCGTAGGCCGCCGCAGGAGGCAGAGCGCGCCAGTGGGGCGGACGCAGCCGCTGCACGCGGCCGCCTTCCTGGTCGATGAGGACCAAAACCTCGCCGGAGCCGATCGCCGTCCTCACCGCATCGGTGAGCCGCCGCACCTGTTCCGGCTCGACGGCATTGCGCGCAAACAGAATGATGCCGCAGGGGCGCGCTGCCCGCAGGACGGCGGCCTCGGCGGAGCTGAGCTCAGGACCGGCGAGCGCGGCGATGAAGGCCGACAGCATGGAGGGAGGCTCTCGCACATCCGGGGAATAAAGCCAACGCGCGGGCGACCCGCCGCGGCCACGCCATGCCGATCAACCCCGGCTGATCGTCAATATCCCGTCACCCAACAGCCCACGTATCCGGCAGCCTTGAGCTGGGTGCACACCCCCGAAGCCGCATCCCGCGAGCCCGGCGGGCCGACCACGGCCCGATACCAGATGCCCTTCTCGCCCAGGTTCGCCTCCTGCACGTCAGGCGTCCGGCTGGCGAGCACATCGCCATATTTCTGCTGCAGATCGGCGAAGGCCTTGAGCGCGTCCATGCGCGATTTCTGCGACGACAGCACGGCAACGTAGCCGCTCACCACCGCCGGGGGCGCGGCTGCCGCGGACGTCTCCTTGGTCCTAGGCACGGGATTCTTCGGCGCCGCGGCGACGGTCGTCCGCTTCGGCGGCTCGGCGGCCGCGCCCCCGGCGGTGGTGAGCGGCTACGTTG
>WBUN01000022.1 GCA_008933705.1 Hyphomicrobiaceae bacterium | reverse complement strand
CGCCGCCTGCCGGCACGGCGCCGCGGCCAGCAAGCATCGGCTCCACGATCTCTCTGAGCTCCTTCATCCCGATCACGCTCTTGATCAGCCTGCCCTGGATGAAGAAGTTGGGCGTGCCGATCACGCCCAGCGTGCGGCCACGCTCCTTGATCCAGTTGAGCCGCGCGATCAGGCGCTGGTCCGCACGACAGGCCTCGAACTGGGGCCACGTCAGGCCGACCTCACCGGCGATCTCGGCGATGGGATCGGGGCGTACCTCCTGGCTCACCCAGGTAGGCTGCTGCGACATGAAGCGGTCGAAAAGCTCGAAGTGCTTCTCAGGTGGGGCGCACCGTAGAGCGATAGTGGCGAGCCCCGACTGCTTGCCGATCGGGAACTCGCGCAGGATGAAGCGCACCTTGCCGGTGTCGATGTATTCCCTCTTCAGGGTCGGGAACGTCTCCAGATGGAAGCGCCGGCTGTAGGGACAGCTCAGCGACGCATACTCGACGATGGTCAACGGCGCATCGGGGCGGCCGAGCGCCATCTCAGGCAGCTCGCCCACCTGCATCACCTGCTCCGGGGTGGGATTGCGGATGACCTCGCGACCTTTCGTTGCCGTCTCCAGCGTGTCGGCAAACGGGTTGAAGCGTGGCGTATCGAGCGTGGCCCCGCTCTGCCCCGCAGCGTCAGTGGCCATAACGCCGGAGAGCGAGGGCAGCTCAGCGCATGCCGAGAGCGCAGCGGCGCTGCAAACGAGCGCCAATGCCGCCAAGCGCTTCGGCGCGCATGCCTTGCTGAGGCGCTCTCGCACAGCCCCCGTGGGAGCGGACCCTGCGCTCGCGAGCGGAGCCGCGGGATGGTCGAACCGGACGGTCGGCATTGTTCAGATCCCGCAGCTCTCGCCGCCCTCCTCCGGTTTCGGCAGGAGGCCGGCGACCTTGCTCGTGTGCACATGGACGTTCCGATGCCAGCCGCTCGCCGTCGAATACCTGCGGGACAGCACACGCCTGGGATCGACGGCACTCCAGTCCATGCCCCTGAGAACATTGAAATACAGCGCCGTCTCAACGTAGGTGGGGCCGAACCAATAGGCGTTGAACGCCAGCAGCGTGCGGTAGATCTCGCCGTCCGACAGCCCTTGCGCGACGCCGAGCTCGATCACCGCCAGGGCGGCAGAGCCGTGGTTGCAGTCCTGGAAGAACGTGGAGTTGTCACAGCACGGCCGATAGGTGCTGGTGGCGATCCGCCACACGCGCCGCCCCTGCTCGGCGGTCAGCGGAATCAACTCATGGTGGTTGAAGTAGCTCGCGCCGTTCTTCTCCTTGCCCAGCCCCCAGCCGCCGGTCGAGGCGAGGTTGGGAAGGTCCTTGCCCGCGATGGGGCTGCGCTTGTTGATCGCCATCTTGTTGGAGAGCCCGATCGGCCACAGGATGTTGACGAGCCAGTCGGCGTTTTCCCTGGTGACAGTCAGTGGCGTGGTGGAAGCCTCAGTAAGAACCTGCTTCAACTCGGGCGGCATGCCGCCGCGCTCCTTGTAGAGCGCTTCCATCTTCTCCATGTCGACGATGCCGTGCGCGACCATGCGCGGTACGATGTCCCCGAGAACGAGCCTCGTCTGGTAGCCCTCCTTCGGGCGTACCTGCTCGTCCACCGCCTGCCGGCGCTCGCCGTAGTCGCCATTGGCGATGCGTCCGGTTTCGACCCTGGCGGATGCCGCATGCGCCGGCATCGGCGCTGCACCCGAAGCCAGTGCGAGCGCCGCGAGCACGAGTGACACCACGGTTCGCCTGGTTGAATTGCCATCACCGCAGAGGGGGCGTGGATGCGATGGTCTCGTCTCTAGGCTTCGCGGCCGTTTCATTGGTCTCACTCCCTCAAGTTGCTTCCTCATCGACGGTTCCTTGCGGTTTGCGTGGCAGCCGGCCGCGCTCACCGCGCATCGCTCGGCTGATGATGCGACCCGGCACGCGCCTGCGGCGGGAAGGCGCCACGCACCAGCGTTTCCTCCCACTGGAACTGCCTCTGCTCGGGCGTCCACAGGGTCTTCAGGTAGGTGATGACGTCGCGGATCTGCTCGGGCGACAGCACGTCGCGAAACGGCGGCATGGTCAGCCGGTCGGTCTTGTTGAAGGGATCGCGCCAGCCTTCGCTCACCATGCGGTAGAGCATCGCGTCGGAATGCTTCCACGTGTGCCCTTCCGCATCATGTGGCGGCGATGGCAGCTCGCCTCTCGCGTTCAGCTCCTCCCAGTTCGGCTCGCCCTCGCCGCGGATGCCGTGACAGGAGGCGCAGTGCTGCCGGTAGACGACGCGCCCGGCCTCGACCTCCCTGGGATCGAGAGGCGGCGCGCCAGACTTGCCGGCCAGGACCGCACCTGCGCCCAGGACGACCAGCACCATCACGGTCTGCACCACCGCCGGCTGCATACGCTCACTCCCAGCGCCGGCCTTTGTCGGTGCTGCGCACGACCCGGCCGTCCGCCAGCAGGGCATGGAGGACGCCCGAACCCGTATGCGCGAGCGCCCGCACCTCCCCGCCCGGTGAGCCGGCCGCCTCCCACTCCTCGCCGCCATTGGCGGTGGCGAACACCTGGTTGCCCGCCGAAGCGTAGAGCTCCTTCGGCTGTTTCGGATCGTGGGCGACGGCCGAGACCGGCCCCGGCAACTTGCCGGCTTTGCGGAAGCCGCAGAAGCAGTCCATGGCGCGGTAAACGCCCTGGTCGGTGGCGGCGAACAGCCAGCCGGACTGCATGCTGCCCTCAAGGTTGGAATGGACGAGCTGGCGGATCTGCGCCTTGGGGCCCTTGTCCACGTTGCGCCAGCTCTTGCCGCCGTCCTCGCTGCGGTAGATGCCCTGCCCCGCCAGCACCGCGTAGACGGTGTCTGGCGCGGTGCTGTGGGCGGCCAGCGCGATCACGTCGTCGCTCGGCAAGCCATCAACGATGGCAACCCATGTATTGCCGGCATCAATGCTCTTCAGCACGCCGACACCACGACCGGCGACGTAGAGTGCGCCCTGTCCGACCGGCGAGACGGCGATGGCCGACACCAGCACATTGCCTGCGGACGATGGCAGCGTCACCTTGGTCCATTGCTTGCCTGCGTCGCTGCTGCGATAGAGCACCTCCCCGTCAGACCTGTAGAGGGCGTCGGTCTGCGGCGAATACGCGAGCGCGCCCCCAGCCTGCTCAGCTTGTGCGGCGGTTCCTTGCCCAAGCTGCAGAAACAACAGCAATCCGATGGTCACGGCGGCTGCGGCATACCGGCGTGAAAGCTTTGCGATGGTCATGGGCATCTCGTGTCTCTGGTTTGGTTGAGCAGGCATTTCCTTTGCTGCGAGCATCGCGATGGGCCCCAGTCAGGCTCGTGCTGGAACCCGCGAGCTGGAACTGGCGCGCCATTGGTCAAGGCTGAAGCAGTCGAGGTCCCTAAGCAGATAGAGGGCGGCGAACGCTGCAAGCACAGGGACGGCGGCAAGGTAGAGGTGCTGCGGCTCGCCCGAGATCAGGCCCCACGGATCGATAATCAGTCGCGCTGTGGCCATGACGGTCGCGCCGTGCGCGAGCAGCCCGATGGCGTAGCTCCAGCGGCGGAAGGCGCCGACGATGATGGCGATGGCAAGCAGGATCTCGAGTGCCCCCAAGGCGTAAACCAGCGCCACCGGGGCGGACACGCCGTAAAGGTACTGGTAGATCGCAACGCTGGTGCTCGGGGCAATGAACTTCTCGAGCCCAAAGACCAGGAGGAACACGCCCAGGGCGACCCTGAGGATCAGCAGCGCCAAACCGAAACGGCGCCTCGTGCTCGCACGGAGGGCGTTGTCCTGGCTTGTGTTCATGGGAGCCTCCGTTCCTCTGATCCTCGCGTCCAAGCGGACGACAATCAGGCGCCTGCCGCCTCACTCGTGATACTCGTTGATCAGCGCGGTCACGTGCACGATGAGGTTCATGACGTTGAACTTCAGCCCATGGTAGCGGGCGCGAAGCTGGCCCTCCTGGTCGATCACGTTCGTGACCACGCCATGCACGAACTGGCCGTTGCCGACGGGCGTGAATTTGAGCCCGTAGCGCTCGGCCAGCTCGCGCGTCTCGGTCGGCCGCTCCGGACCGCTGGTCAGAAACGTCCAGTTCGCAGTATCAAGGCCGTGCACCTCGCCGTAGGGCTTGAGGATCTCCGGCGTGTCGAACTCCGGATGCGTGGTGACGGAGATGAACTGCACCTTGTCGCGCAGGCTCTTCATCCTCTTTTGAATATCGGCGATCAGATCGCTGTGGAGCGGACAGACATCGGTGCAGGTCGCAAACACGAAGTTGAGGATGACGACCTTGCCTCTGAAGTCGTCGAGTCCAACCGTCCTGTCGTCGGCGTCCTTGAGCGTGAAGGCCGGCGCCGGTCGCTCGGTCAGCTCCAGGTAGTTCTCGCGGTAGCGCAGCGCCTCTTCCCTCTGCTTGAGGGTGTGATGCGCCGACACCGGTCCCGCGGCCGCGGCGAAGAGCCCGGTCGCGATCAGCAGCGGCTTCAAGACCTTCATCATGGATGGGGCTGTGCCTCAAACACTCCGTCTACTTTCCTTCGCACGTCTTCTCGATGGCGCGGCTGATCTCCGCGGGGTCGGAGAAGATGAGAAAGGCCCGGTCGCCCATCATGGCAGCGGGCAGCAGCGCAGGCTTGCCCTGCGCCGGGCCCTTGTCGCTGAAGTCGGTCTTGATACGCAGGTTGAACTCGGAGAACTCGAGGACGTCGCCTGCCGCCGTGGAGACGAAGTACTGGCCCTTGCAGTACTTCACGGCCCCAACGGTGCGCTCCGGCGGCAGTTGCTTGAGATTGGCCATCTCGCGCTGCCCCATCATCCCGCTTTCGCCGCGCGGCATCATCCTGTCCGGGCCCCTGCGGCCCGGAGCCTCGGTCTGGGCATCCGCCGCGGCAACGCCCACGAACGCAGTGAGCATGGCCGCTGCCGCGAGTAAGATTGGCGCGCGTCTATGCATGGCCGTCACCCCTTGGATTCGCCGTCGGGGCGTCCTGCGGCCCGCTCCTCACCGTACCCGAAGCATCATCGGCAAGGTTATCGGCACGCCGATCGGACAAGCTGACAACCGGTTCCCTCGAGGCCTGCTCTTCGACATTGGCCGATGAAGAGCACGCGTCGGTCCGTTTTTCCGCCGCCGACGACTGGTCAGAACATGACTGGCCGCCCATCCGGTTCATGCACAGACCCAGCGCGCACATCACGGCGCAGGGGGCGACGGCAATGATAAGGGGCGCGAGCCCGACGGCGACGAGCCAGTCCCAGCTCAGGACCCCGCCCATCAGCAGGGCCGAAACGCTCAGGATGATCAAACCTCGCCTGCCGCCTAGGTAGGGGCGAAACCGGTATACGGCAAAATTCATCCAGTCCCTGGTGAGGGACGTCTCGGTCCGCTTGTTTGCTTCGGTCGATGTGGTCATGGCGTTACCTCGCTCGGTCTGCTTGGGATGAAGGCTTTCGATCGCCACGCGGCCGCCGGCGCAAACGCTCCACGAGTGGCAGGATCGTGCGATCGAGGATGTCGCGAGCGACGGGGCCGATATGCCTGTAGGCGATGCGGCCGTCGCCATCGACGACGAAGGTCTCAGGCACGCCGTAGACGCCCCATTCGATCGCCACGCGGCCGTCGAGGTCGGCGCCGGTGCGCACGTAAGGGTCGCCCATGCGGTCGAGCCAACCCGCCGCATCGTCGGGCCGGTCCTTGTAGTTGAGGCCGTGCAGCGGCACCGCGCCCGACCGCGTCAGCTCCATGAAGAATGGGTGCTCGTAACGGCAGGCCACGCACCACGAGGCGAACACGTTGACAAGCGAAACCTCGCCTTTGAGGTCTGCGCTCGAGAGCCCGAGCGTCCTGCCCTTGACCGGCGGCAGGGAGAACTCGGGCACCGGCTTGCCGATCAGCGCCGAGGGGAGGTCGCGGGCGTTGCGCGTGAGGCCGAACGCCAGCACGAGGCTCAGCAGCACGAAGGCCACGATGGGTGCAAACAGGAACCAGGTGCGCCGCTGGGTTGAGGCCACGGCTTGCGAGCCTTGGTCATATGCCGGCTGATTGACGGCGCCGTTGTTGCTCATCGCGCTGTTCCTGCTGATGACTTCGCGCTACTCGCGCGCGAACTCCTTCGGTGGTGGAGAACCATGGGGCAGCTCGTAGATGATCAGCGGCCCCGTCTTGCGCCCCGGCATGCCGGGTGACCCGATCGGCATGCCCGGTAGCGAGATGCCCTTGATGTTCGGCTTCTCGGTCAAGAGCTTGTTGAGGGGGCCGATCGGAACCAGGCCCTCCACAACGTAGCCGTCGACCATCAGCGTGTGGCACCCCTCGAAGTCGCGGGGTACGGCGGCTTGCCGCTTGATGCCGTCGAGCCGCCGCTCGGGAAGCGACTGGACGGTGACCTTGAAGCCGTGGCTTTCCAGGTATTTGGCGTATTCATCGCAGCAGCCGCACTGCAGCGGCTTGTACATGATGGCGGTCTTGGCTTCCTCGGCTGCCGAGGGAAGGACCGCCGGCATTGTCCCAAGGACCGCGACAGCCACGAATTTCAGTATCAGCTTCATTCCCAGGTTCCTCTTCAGCTCCTCGATCCTTGTGTCACGCCACCCGCACCACGCCCATCATCCCGCCCTCCTGGTGCTCGAGGATGTGGCAGTGGAGCATCCAGTCACCGGGGTTGTCGGCGACGAAGGCGATGTCGACCCGCTCGCGTGGCGCCATGAACACCGTGTCCTGCCACTCGCGGAAACGCGTGGGCTCGCCGTTGCGGGCGAGCACCCGGAAGCTGTGGCCGTGCAGATGGATCGGGTGGTGCCAGGCCGTCGCGTTGTTGAGCGCCAGCACGTAGGTGCGGCCGAGCGTGAGATGCAGCAGCGGCTCGTGCACGTGGCCGGTGGCGCTGACGCCGTTGATGGACCAGATGCCATGCGGCGGCATCAGGCCCATCATGCCGCCCCCGAACGCCACCTCGTGGCGCTCCGCACCATCGAGCGCCGGCTCCGGCATGGTGTTGGGCGGCAGGTAGATCGGCGGCGGCAGCTCGCGGCGGAGCGGTGGCTCGCCGCTGTAGACGATCTCGCTCAGCGTATAGGTGCGGGTGGGATAGAAGCTGTCGCGCACGGCATGGCGCGATCCCGGCTCCGCATTCATGTCGATGAGGAGGTCGAGCCGCATCGCCGGCCCGAGCAGCACCCGGCCATTGGGCGGAGCGTGCGGCGCCACCGGCTGGCCGTCCATGGCGATGATCAGCGGCCGGTGGTTGCGGAAGACGAGGGCGAAGATCCTGGCGTTGGCGGCGTTGAAGAGACGCAGGCGCACGCGCTCGCCTGCCCGCACTTGGAGCGGCGCAGGCAGGCCGCCATTGACCGTCACCGTGTTGCCGATGCGGCCGGCCATGGCCATTTCCATGCGGCCGCCGAAGTCGTCGATGATCTGTGCATCGCGCCCGAGGCGCCAGTCGCCGAGCATCCAGGTGATGTCGCGGTCGACCGCGACCGGTTCGCGCTCCTCGACGATCAGCGCACCGTAGAGGCCCCGGCCGACCTGCTCGAAGCTGCGCTGGTGCGGGTGGTACCAGTAGCTGCCGGCATCGGGCACTTCGAACGCGTAGAGGAAGGTCTCGCCCGGGCGGATCGGCTTCTGGGTGAGGTGCGGGACTCCGTCCATGGCGTTGGGGACCCGCACCCCATGCCAGTGCACGGTGGTCTCCTCTCCCAGCCTGTTTTCAACTTTGATGCGCACGCGCTCGCCCTGGCGGACGCGGATCTCAGGGCCGGGTACGCTGCCGTTGTAGCCCCAGACATCCGTTTCAGGGTACCCACGGCCGACCAGGAAGGCGCGTCCTGGACGCGCCGTGATCGTGAACTCCTTGGCGGACAGCGCGGTGCTCCCGGCAACCTCGGGTACAAAGGCCGCGCCCGCCACCGCGGCGGCTCCGGTGAGCACGGAGCGGCGGCTCAAAGCCGCCTGAATGATCGATTGCATCGATGGGACCGCTCTGAAAAGCGCTCAGGTGCCGCGACCGGCACGGGAGGCCTGCTGGCTGGAAGGGCGCGCATGGGCGTCGTGAGACGTCAGGCGCACGCTGAGCCGCGCCGGTCAGAGACCGGCTGGCCTAGCCCAGAACGGGGGTTCGAGGAGGATAGGGATCGGGTGGATGGCGGTGATCCACGAGCGCCTGCGTCCGCGTGGCAACGAATGCCCTGGTCACAGCGCCGGCAACAGAGGTTGTCACCGGGAGGACCGCCGCCACCGGTACGAGGCACGGTGCTGCGCACGCCATGCCACCGCTGTCGTCGCCGGGGCAGCCGTCGCAACCCGGCATGGCCCCGTCGCCGTGTGCAGCGGCCGCCATGTGCATCGCCATGCTTGTGGCCTGCGCCCCATGGATCACCCCCCCGACCATCAGGGCCAGGGAGAGCAGGATGGCAACCATGCGAAGAAGTCGGCGCATGGCAAAAGCCTACACCGCAAGTACAGGGCTCGTCTATGACGGGGTGTTGCAAACAACTTTGGACAAGGCGCGGGTTCACGTGAACGTTACCCCTTTGCAACCGACTTGGTTGTCCCTCGGTTGAGCAGCTTACGAACATTGGTCCCACAGTGAGTGGCCGGCGCCGCCGGGCGAGGATCAGCGTCAGCCGCGATCCATGCCGAGCAGCGGCAACACTCCAATCGATCAGCTGCGCAGATACTTGATGAGCGCAGCAATCGCCAGGACCAGCAGCACGATAGCCAGCACGCCGTAAAGGCCCATGCCCCACATCATTGCACCGCCGCCCCATGACATCATGTCGTCCATCATGCTTGGCGCTCTCGACGGTTCGGTACCATAGACGTGGGGTCATGCTCACAGCCTCGCAACCCGCAGGCGCAGCGCATTGCTGACGACGGAGAGCGAGCTCAGGCTCATCGCCGCCGCAGCGGTGATGGGGCTCAGCAGCAGGCCGAAGAATGGATAGAGCACGCCTGCCGCTGGTGCCCGTGCCCATGGCGATACCGATGTCGGCCTCTGCCAGGGCCGGCGCGTCGCCCCGTCCCCGGCCATGGCAACGACGCGGCTGTCGGGCTTGTGGCCCAGCGTTCCGCACGGGGCCGCGCAGCTGCTGCCCCTCTAGTGCTCTCCGGCACCGCTTGCTAGATTAGATATCATGGCATCGGCAAACTTCCGTCGCTGGGTCCACCTGCTGCTGGTCGTCGCGCTGGCGGTTGGCTTTATGGCGCAGGGTGTTCAGGCTGCGGACATGGGCGCCAAGATGACCATGACCTCGGACACCATGCCGATGCCCGGCGGCTGCGACGGCTGCAGTGGCGATGACAACCCCTGTGCGTCGCTTGGCGCCTGCTCCATGGCTTGCGGCAACATCCTGGCCCTGGCGGTGGTGAATGCAGCAGTCGCTTTGCTCCCCGCCAGCTCCAACGAACCTCCTGCGGTCCGGCCGCTGGCTGGCTGGAGCGCCCCGCCAGATCCCCATCCGCCGAGACCTGCCATCCTGAGCTGAGGCGGTCGTCTTCGGGCGACCGACTCGTAGCGCTCGCACCGAGGCGTGTCGCGCGTTGAGGCGTGGCTGCGCAGTCTTGCGTCACCGCCTCCCATCCACAAGCAGGCAACAGCAGTGTCCGGTGCAGGCCCTTGGTGATCACAACCAGTCGGGGTCGTCGCCGCAAAGACGAGCAGAGACTATGCACAGATCGAAGCACTTGACTGCGGCGGCACTCGTTGCCGCCTTTGCCCTGGCGGTCCCACGGGCCGCGGCCGAGGACAATCCGAAGCGCGGCGCCGAGGTCTACCGCGCCTGCGGCGCCTGCCACTCGCTGCAGCCGGGCATCCACCTCACCGGGCCGAGTCTTGCAGGGATGTGGGGCAAGAAGACCGGGACGGCCGAGGGCTTCCTGCGCTACTCGCAAGCGCTCAAATCTCAGGACATCGTCTGGGACGAGAACACGCTCAACGCCTGGCTTGCAGACCCCAAGGCTATGGTGCCGGGCAACTACATGACCTTCCGCGGCATGCACAGCAATCGCGACCGCGGCGATCTCATCGCCTTCCTTAAGCTGGCCATGGCAGCCGGCGGCACCAAGGCGGTCATCGACAAGGGGCTGATCTCGGCTGACATGACGGAGGGGCAGAGGCCTGAGCCGCTCGGCCAGGCCGGACCCCAGCAGCAGGTGACCCGACTGAGGCACTGCCGCGAGACCTTCTTCGTAACTACCGCAGATGGGACCGAGACGCCCCACTGGGAGATGAACGTGCGGATCAAGATCGACACGTCCAACACCGGCCCGCCGGCGGGCAGGCCCGTGATCGTCGGTGCCGGCATGATGGGCGACCGTGTCTCGATCGTCTTCGCCGACGTGAGCGAGATCGCAGCCACTCTCAAGAGCACCTGCGAAGGATAGCTGGCCGCGGTCCGCATACCGCCAAAGGAGGGCCCGACGTGCCCAATGCGAGACCGAGCAGACACAAACCAGGACGCTTGGCGCGCGGCAAAGCGAGGCTGAACCCTGCAACCGTTGCTGTCGTTGCCCTCGTGTCCGGGCTGGCCCTGGCGCTCGCGGCCGCCATGCTTAACTCCATCCGCGTCGCACCGGACGAGGCCAAGGCGTCGGCGCAGCTCTACAAGAACCCGCAGTGCACCTGCTGCGAGGCGTACGCCAATTACCTGCGCCGGCACGGCTACGCCGTGACCACGACGCCGACGCACAATCTGTCGCTGATCCGTCGCGAGCATGGCGTGCCGGGGAGACTGGCCGGCTGCCATACGACCCTCATCGACGGCTATGTCGTCGAGGGCCATGTCCCCATCGCCATTGTGGACAGACTCCTCGCGGACCGCCCCAGTATCAAGGGCATCTCGCTGCCCGGCATGCCCGATGGATCGCCCGGGATGACCGGTACCAAGACGGCACCGTTTGAGATCTACGAGATCTCGAACGGCCCACCCAAGGTCTACGCAACGGACTGAGCGCAAGGGAGCACGACATGATGCAGAGCCTGTGGGATTGCGGCATCAACGGCTGGCTCGCTATGGCGCTGATGAGCGGAGCCGGCTTTCTCGTTCTGGTGGTGGTGCTGCTTGCGATCCCCGCGCTCGTCCAACATCTCGTCATGAGGTCGCGGCATGCGAGCGTCCGATGATGCCCGGGCGTTTTGGCCTGCAGGTCAACTCGGCGCCGCCGCGCCTGCGCACAGTGGGTGCCATTGCTGCAGTCGCGGGCGCCCTCGGCGCCGCAGGGGCCATGATCCTGCGGCCACCGTGGAGCGGCGCGGAGCGCGCGCGGCAAGCCGTCCTCGCGGAGGGCAGGACCTTCTACCAGCAGCACTGCGCCCGCTGCCACGGCGCCAACCTTCAGGGCCAGCCGAACTGGCAGCGGCGTCTGCCGTCCGGGCGGCTGCCGGCGCCGCCGCACGATGCGAGCGGCCATACCTGGCACCATTCCGACCGCGTCCTGTTCGAGATCACCAAGAGGGGCACGGCAGCGGTGGTGGGTGGTGGCTACGAGAGCGACATGCCCGGGTTCGCCGGCGTGCTCAAGGACGAAGAAATCCGCGCAGTGCTCGCCTTCATCAGGAGCACCTGGCCCGAGCGCGAGCGCCGCTTCCAGGAACGGGTCAGTGCCACCGACCGGGAGGCGCAGTGATGAGAGCCCTTGTCCTCACCGCATTGCTCCTGACGGCCCTCGCCGGCGCCCCCCGCGCAGCAGCACCGGAGCGCTTCATCCTGCACGAGGTGGCGCGCGAGGTTCCGGCGCTGACTTTCGCCGATGGCACGGGCCAGGAGCGCGCACTGTCGGACTTCCGCGGCAGGGTCGTCCTGCTCAACGTGTGGGCCACCTGGTGCGGGCCCTGCCGCAGGGAGATGCCGGCACTCGACCGGCTGCAGACGCAGCTCGGCGGGCTGGACTTCGAGGTGGTGGCACTCTCCATCGATCGCGCGGGCGCCGACGCTGTTAGGAAGTTCTATGCCGAAACCGGCGTGCGCAACCTGAACCTCTACATCGATACCTCGGGCGGCGCCGCGCGCCAGCTCCAGGCCGTCGGCCTGCCGATCACCGTGCTCATCGATCGCAACGGCCGCGAACTCGGCCGGCTCATCGGCCCGGCCGAGTGGGATACACCCGAAATGATCGGGTTCCTCAAGCGCATTCTTGCCGAGCGGGCAGGTCAACTCTTGCCTCGTTCGCACAGCCGCGCACGTGCTTCGACTACGGACCAGGGGAGGCCTGATCCGTGTGACGGGGGTTCGCTCAAGTTTGCAGTCCAGCAGGAAAGGAGCATGAGCCATGCGTAAGCATTGGAAAACACTGGCAGTGGCATCTGCTGTTGCCGCGTCCGCCCTTGCCGCCACGGCCCTCTATGCCGACACCCGGCATCAGGGGCGCGACAGCATGATGGGCCGCGGCATGATGGGCATGATGGGGCAGCAGAGCGGGATGATGGACCACTGCGCCCAGATGATGGGTGCCGGGACGGCCAAGCCCAACGAGCAGTGGAAGAAGGAGGCGCCGAAGGCGCCCGAGAAGAAGGAGTGAGGCGGCAAGCCAACCGGTGGATGCAGCCCGCGAGCTGGCCGAGGCCTTCGGTCACACGTTCACCAAGACCGAGGGTGGCTACCAGGTGCACGGCGTGGTCACGCACGTGATCGACAAGCGGGGCTTGTGGCGCGCCAACTTCCACGGGCTGCAGTTCGAACCCGTCAATCTGGTGCTCTACGTCAATGGGCTCGTGAACGAGCGGCCAAGCCGAGCCGCACCGGAGAAGAAAGGTCTGTGGCAATGGCTGCGCGAGCTGTTCCGAAACTGCACCACGCTACGCCGGCACAAGCCAGGGATTAGCGATGAGCGAGCGTCAAACCTTCCAGACAAACCTGGCCATCATGCCAGACGCGTGGCTGCTCGTTCTGCGGCGCTATCTCATCGCGATCGCGTTCGGCAATCTCGCTTGGGAATTCGCGCAGCTGCCGCTCTACACCATCTGGCACGAGGGCAGCGCTAAGAGGATCGTCTTCGCGGCCGTGCATTGCACGGGTGGCGACGTGCTGATCGCAGGCTCCACGCTCGTCGGCAGCCTGCTCGTTCTCGGCGGCAGCCGATGGCCTGATCGACGGTATGAACGAGTGGCTGCGGCTGCGGTGGTTGGCGGGCTCGCCTATACCCTCTTCAGCGAATGGCTCAACACAGAGGTCCGCGGCAGCTGGGCCTACGCCGGGTCGATGCCGCAACTCCCCTTGATTGGCACCGGGCTGGCGCCACTCATGCAGTGGCTCATCATTCCGCCTCTCGCCTTCTGGTGGGCCCGCCGGCCGCTCGCCACAGGCGCACGTGCACCGAAACCGGAAGGAGATGGTGACCATGCCTGATGCGAAGCAGATCACGCCGTTGCTTCTGGCAGCCGTCGCCTTCGTGCTGATCAGCACGGTGGCCGCCTGGTTGGTGCTCGGACCACGCCCCGGCGAAGCCAACCGGAGCATCGGGTCGCCCGCCGCCATGCCGGACGCCGAGTTCGAGCGCCGCGTTCGCGCCTATCTGCTCGGCAACCCGGAAATCATCGCCGAAGCGCTCCAGCAGCTCGAGCGGCGCCAGCAGTTGGCCGAGGCAACGGAGGCCCAGGGCGCCTTGAAGATGCACGCCGAGGAGCTGCTGCGCGATCCCGCCAGCCCGGTGGGTGGTAACCCAAAGGGCGATGTCTCGCTCGTCGAGTTCTTCGACTACAACTGCCCCTACTGCCGCCAGGTGGCGCCGCACATGGCGAAGGCCGAGGCGAATGATCCCAAGCTGCGTATCGTCTACAAGGAGTTCCCGATTCTCGGGCCCAACTCCACCTTCGCCGCCAAGGCGGCGCTGGCAGCGCACCGCCAGGGCAAGTATGTGGCCTTTCACCAGGCGCTGATGGAGCTCAAGGGCCCCACAGCCGAGAAGACCGTGCTCGAAACGGCCGGCAGGCTCGGGCTTGATCTCGACCGCCTCAAGGGTGACATGGCCGATCCCGCCATCGAGGCCGCCATCAATCGCAACCTGGCGCTGGCCCGGGCGTTGCGCATCAACGGCACACCGGGCTTCGTCATCGGCAAGGAGATCGTCCGCGGTGCCATGGACCTCGCCACCATGGAGGGCCTGATCCAGCAGGCGCGCGGGAAGTGATGGCGATGATCGACCTCTCAGCCATCGGGCTCGCCAGCGCCTTTGTCGCCGGCGCCATCTCGTTCGTGTCGCCCTGCGTGCTGCCGCTGGTGCCAGGCTATGTGTCCTATGTGGCCGGGAGGTCCGTGTCCGACCTTGGCGGCCGCGCGGACGTGGCGGGCCGGCTCGCTGCAATGGGCTTGAGCGTCTATTTCGTGCTCGGCTTCACGACCGTCTTCGTGCTGCTTGGCGCCAGCGCCACTGCACTCGGCCAGTTCCTGTTTGCCTATCGCTATGAACTCAACATTGTTGGCGGCACGCTCATCATCCTGTTCGGCCTGTTCATGCTGGGCGCTCTCAAGGCGCCGTGGCTGCAGCGCGACTTTCGCTTCCACGGTCTTGCTGAAGGTGGGCGTCCGATAGCGGCCTACGGCCTGGGACTGGCGTTCGCCTTCGGCTGGACGCCCTGCATCGGCCCGATCCTCGGCGCGATCCTGGCAGCCGCGGCAGCGCAGGCGACCGTGACGCAAGGCGTCGTCCTCCTCGCCGTCTACTCGCTCGGCCTCGGGCTTCCCTTCGGGCTCGCCGCGCTGTTCGTCGATCACCTGACGGCACGCATCAAGGCGATCGGCCGCATGGGACGGCATCTCAAGCTGGCGGCGGGCGCCATCATGATCCTGATGGGATTGGCCATGGTCACCGGCCAGCTCACCGCGCTGTCGTATCGGCTGCTGGATGTCTTCCCGGCGCTGGGCAACATTGGTTAGTCATCGGGCACGTGAGAGACACCCATTGCCGAAACGGAGTGAGCCAACGTCCATGGGCTTCTATGCCGACCACGTCGTCCCGGTTCTCATCGACCTTTCGATGCGCAACAGGCTGCTGCGGCCCTACCGCCAACGCGTGGTGGGTACCGCCGAGGGGCGCGTGCTGGAGATCGGCATCGGCTCCGGCCTCAACCTGCCCTGGTATGGCGCAAACGTCGTACGCGTCGCCGGACTTGACCCCTCCCCGCGCCTGCTGGCCAAGGCGCAAGAGAAGGCCGACAGGATTCTGCCACCGGTCACGTTCATCGAGGGCAGCGCCGAGGCGATCCCGTTCGACGATCGCTGCTTCGACACCGTCGTGACGACGTGGACGCTCTGCAGCATACCCAACGCGTCGGCAGCCCTCGCCGAGATGCGCCGGGTGCTCGTTCCCACCGGCCGCCTGCTGTTCGTCGAGCACGGGCGCTCGCCGGAGGCCCGCGTGTGCTGGTGGCAGGATCGCCTCACCCCGCTGTGGAAGCGGATCGGCGGCGGCTGCCACCTCAACCGCGCCATCGCCGAGCTGATCGCGGGCGCCGGCTTCCGCATCGAGCGCCTCGATACCGGTTACATGAAGGGCCCGAAGCCCATGACCTTCATGTACGAGGGCAGCGCCCGGCCGCGCTAGCGGCGCGTCGTGCTTCTCGGCAACAATCGCTCACGTGGCCGCATGCTGCAAACGACGTTGCGGCATTTCGACGGATGCGCGTAGGTCTTGCGACCTCGTCGCGCTCAGTGGGCAAGAGCCGTCGAGACCAGGGGATCACCGCCGCTATTCAGTCGCTCGGAGAGTTTCTCGATGGCAGCGGCAAAGGCCCAGGTGCCAATCGCCGAATACCGGACGAATGTCGACGCGCCGTTATCCGCATCGACGATTGCGATCGAACTGCTGTGGACCCCAACCAGCGCGTACCATTGTCCGTCAGGTATCAGCAGCGGCGCCCCCGATGCGCCCGCCGAAGCCCTGCAATCGTGCAGCAGCACGTTCCACATCGCGCCCCTGACCGAGCATGCTGGGTCGACGCTCAGAGCGACCACGCCGGCATCGTCGCTCGCATAGCTTGGCATCAGGACCTGCCGCTCAAGCTGAGTCAGATCGTGCACCGAAAGGCTCTGCATCGGCACCGGGCGTACGCCCATCGGTTCCCGATCAAGAACCAGGATGGCCCAATCGTTGGCAGCCTCATGAGCGGACTGCCCCGTAGGCCGCTGCGGTGCGCCGATCGCCCACACGCTAGCCTCAAAGCGGTCGAGCTCGAGTCCCGCTCGCCTTGCGGGCTGGAAGGTGGCTCTGGCGCGACTCAACATTCCGTCTTGCCCGGTCAGGCAGTGCGCCGCGGTGATGATGATCCTGGGATGCAGCACGATGGCCGCCGTGCACACCATGGTCCCCGTAATCCGCCCGACGGCGGCATGAACCGCGAGGGGTGGGCCGTCGATCGAGCGAGGCCTGTCATCGCCAGATTCTGCGAGTGCAGCCGGATCCGACTCCGGGGCGGCAGCACCATCACCCGGCGCCATGTCCGCGACCGAGGCCGGCAACGCAACTACCGCGACCACCACAAAGCCGCACGCCGAGATGAAAGATCGTAGTCCGAGCATCGTGCCGTCCTCCCCAAAAAAGCGGCGCGCGTGCCGTCGGCCGAATCTTCCGCAGAGTGCATCGCCTACGACCACTGGGCCGAACGGACACGAGACCGTTCAGCGGTGTGGTCAGAAATGCGGGCGGCCTGCTTGGCCCTTCGTCAGCGCACACGACTGAGGCTCGGCGCCCTGAGCGGCGCCGCGGCCTCACGCGATGACGTGAGGTCTGGGAGGCGGGGGATCTGGTCGCAGACGGTGATCTTCAAGCTGCCCGACCATTGTCGGCTCGCCGCTAGCGGCAGCAATGGTCGGAAGTGCGGCTACACTCGAAAGAATTGCCGTCGCGGTCGCAGCGCAGTGTGCCGCACACGCCGTCGAAGCCATGGACCAGCACATCCGCGCTTTGGGGCAGGTGCCCATAACACCTGAGATGCCATCAAATGATTGGACCGCTGAGACGCTGACCAGCGGGCCCTGGTCCGGCTCCACTCGAAGGCGACCCTGGCCCCCTGACGTCACCGCCAACGCGATGGCCAGAAATAATGCGCCTAACACTCGAGCAGTGCATCTGGACATTTAAAAAGTATAGCACCCGCACGAGCCGCTGACGACAGCGGCCCGGCTAGCCTGTAGGCGCGCGGTCCTCGGGGCGGCGAAGGAACCCTCGTACCTGCTCCAGGACCGTGTGCTGGTCGCCTGCAGAGCCAGTGATCGTTGCCTTCGAGCTCAACTAGCTGTGAAGCCTCAAGAGGTTGTTCCCGTCAGGCCGAGGCGGCTGATGGGTGGCTTCTTGGCAAGGCTAGCATGCGGCCTGTGCCAGTTGTAGCGATGCAGCCAGGGGGCGAGCGCATTGTGGCGCTGGTCTGAGTTCTCGAAGGCTGTTGCGTAGGCCCATTCGCGGAGCGCCGTCTGGATGAAGCGCTCGGCCTTGCCGTTGGTCTGTGGGCTGTAGGGCTTTGTGCGGATGTGCTTGATGCGGAGGCGTTTGCAGGCTTTGGCGAAGGCGAAGGATTTGTAGCAGGCACCGTTGTCGGTCATGACGCGACGTTGACGCCGAGGCTCTTGTAGTAGCCAACGGCGGCCTTGAGGAAGGCGACGGCGCTCTTCTTCTCTCCATCGGGGAAGATGGCTGCGGTGGCGATGCGGGAGTGATCGTCGACAGCGACGTGTGCGAACTCCCATCCCGGTCCCTCGCGTCTGCCGCGCGCATCGCTCTGGCCGCGTCGGTTGCCAGTGATGCGGTGGCCGACGGCATTGAATCGGCCGAGCTTCTTGATATCGTGTCGGAGACGCGCTTCCAGCACGATGTGGATGATCTCGCCCGGCGTTTTTCGCTCGTACCGCGGCTTCGGCTCCAGCGGTTCGAGGGATGAGAGCAGGCTCAAGCCGCGGCGTTTGAGGATGCGCGAGACGCTGGCCCTGGAGATGGCAAGCTCGCCGGCGATGTGCTCCTGGGTACGGCGCTGGCGGTGCAAGCTCTCAACCGCATTGGCTGTGGCGAGCGGGATTTGGCTTGGCGATGAAAGAGGTTTTGAGGAGCGGTCGCGCAAACCAACAACGCCCTCGGCCTTGTAGCGCGCGACCCATTTGGCCACCGTCTTGGGCGTGGTGTTGAAGCGGCGTGCGGTTGCGGCCTTGCTCGAGCCGTGGTCCACAACGGCGCGGACCATGTCCTCTCGACCTTTGGGCGTGAAGCGAGCATTGTTGTGGCTGTTCATTCGGTCCCCCGGCGAATCGTTGAGGTTTGGCGACATCAACGTTCCCGGTCCGGACCGAATGGACAACCTCCTGAAAGTTCACGTCTAGGGGTCGTGCGCGGAGACGAAAGAAGAGAACGACGAAGACGCGCCAAGAGCTGTTCATTGCGCACGTGCCCATCACCGAGTGTCACGCCAACGCCTACGAATCCTCGCTGCGGTGGGCGCGTGAGATCGTGCGAGATCTGGCATGCGCGCTCGCGCGGCAGCTGGCGCGCGGGGACCACGCCGCTGAGCAAGCCACCAAGGCGCGATCCATCGCGGGAACATATGACAATGCGGGTAGGCAAGCCTTGCGCTTTGTGCCGCAGAAAGCAGGCCAAACCGGTCGACGGCGGATGTTGTCAACACGTCTCCGGCCTCGGCGCCCTCGAGCCCACCTCTGAGTGCTGCCTTGGAACCGTCGACCCTCCAAGTCGAACTGCCACGTTCTGACTGTCCGCTTGCCGGGTTGGGCTACCCTGCACAGGCCGCTGGCCGCATTAGACAAGATGACCTGTAGCAACGACCGTCGTCGACTGCACCGAAGGCGTGATTGGCGAGCACCTGACGTGGGGAACCTAGGCCTGCTGATAGAGATCTGTTTTGACGACTCGACCTTATGTCCCTTCAGCATCGCGGCCGAGTGCAACAAATAGAGCAACAAACTCGAAAACCTAACGGCAACATTTCTTTTATTTTCAATCGCGTAGAGGGAGAGACCGGATCGGCATCGCCGCCCTACGGGGCGCCAATATTCGAAATTCTCCAGTGATTCCAATGTGGTTAGCCACTTCGCGCGGCAAGGTTAGCCACTTTCGTTCCCGGCCCGCTCCGAAAGCAGCAAGCGCATCGCTCCGGACGCTATGCGCCGCTGTTCGGCCGCCTTCGTGTAGCGCTCCGCTTCTTTGAGCGTCCGCTATCCGAAGCTCGGCATGAGCTGGTGGGGCGTGGCGCCGTTGTGGGCGGCAATGACCGCGCCGGCCTTCCGCAAACCATGCGTAGGCCTGACGGACCCACTCGCATGGGGAGTGAGATGGAGGCCTAGGCCCTTATGCGCGCGCCCGCCGGATCGTAGAGCGGCTTAAGGCTGGCGGTCGCGGGAATGCGTTCGCCGGCCACCTCGATCTCATAGCGTCGCCGGACGATGTCGTCCGCCGTCTCACCGTGACAGGCGACGTAGCCGAGACCGACCGCCGCGCCGAGGTAATGGCCGTAGCTGCCGGAGGTCAGGTAGCCGACAACCTTGCCATCATTCAGGATCGGCTCGGCGTGGTACAGCAGCGGCTCGGGATCCTGCAGCTTGAACTGCAGCAGGCGCTTTGGGAGCCCTGCCTCCCTTTTTCTCAGCACGGCGTCGCGGCCCACAAAGTCACCGAACCGCGACCGCGGCTTGTCGGCTCGCACCGCGAAGCCGAGGCCCGCTTCGAGGACGTGATCCTCATCGCCGATGTCGTGGCCGAAGTGGCGGTATGCCTTCTCCAGTCTCAGCGAGTCCATGGCATGCACGCCGACCAGGCGAATGCCCCGACGCTCGGCGGCCGCACCGACGATCACGTCGAAGATCTGCCGGGCGAACTCGGTCGGCATATAGATCTCCCAGCCAAGCTCGCCGACGTAGGTGACGCGATGCGCGCGCACGAGGGCCATGCCGAGCTCGATCGTCTTCGCTGTGCCGAACGGGAACGCGGCGTTTGAAAGATCTGCCGTCGTCAGCGGCTGCAGAACGTCGCGCGCCTGCGGACCCATCACCGCCAGGCATGCCTCGCCGCTCGTCACGTCGATGGCCACGCAGTTGGCCTCCGCCGGTATGCTTCGCTGCAGCCAGGCGAAGTCGCGCGTAACGGCGGTGGCGGAAGTGACCACGAGGAAAGAGGAAAGGCCGAGCCGGGTCACCGTCAGGTCGGCTTCGATGCCGCCCTTGTCGTTCAGCCACTGCGTGTAGACGATGCGACCGGGCTCGACGGCAATATCGTTGGCGCTGATACGCTGCAGCACCGCTTCGGCATCGCGTCCCTCGACGCGGAACTTGCCGAACGCCGACATGTCGAGGACCCCGACACGGGTGCGCACTGCCATGTGCTCCGCTGCCGAACAGGAAAACCAGTTCTGGCGCTTCCAGGTGTAGCGGTACTCGGGGCGAATGCCGGCCTCGATGTCCTCCTTGGGGACAAACCAATGCGCGCGCTCCCATCCCGCCGTCTCCCCCATGCAGGCGCCGCGGGCCAGGAGCTGCTCATAGAACGGAGTGTGGCGGACACCACGCGCCGAGGCAAACTGGCGATAGGGAAAGTGATCGGCGTAGAGCAGCCCGAGCGTCTCCGTGACGCGCGCCTGGATGAAGGTCCTGGTGCCCTGAAAGGGAAACGTGCGGCGCACATCGACGTCCCACAGGTCGAACGGGGGAGCCCCGCCTGCGATCCACTCCGCAAGCGCCTGGCCTGCACCGCCGGCTGACTGGATGCCGACCGAGTTGAAGCCGCAGGCGACGTAGAAATTGCCGAGCGCCGGCGCCTCGCCCAGCAGATAGCGGTCGTCGTGGGTGAAGCTTTCCGGCCCGTTGAAGAAGGTATGGATGCCGGTGGTTTCCAGGATCGGCATGCGCTTCGTCGCCATCTCGAGGATGGGGGCGAAGTGGTCCACGTCCTCGGGGAGCTGGTCGAAGCAGAAGTCCTCGGGAATGCCATTGCGTGCCCACACCTTGGCCGCCGGCTCGAATGCGCCGAGCAGGATCTTGCCCGCGTCCTCCTTATAGTAGGCGCATTCATCGGGGACCCGCAGCACCGGGAGCTGACGAGAGAGGCCCGGTACCTTCTCGGTGACGATGTAGAAGTGCTCGCACGCCTGCAACGGCAGCGACACACCGGCCAGCCGGCCCACTTCCCCGGCCCACATGCCGGCACAATTGACGACGATTTCGGCCCTGATCATCCCCCTGTCTGTCACGACGCCCGTGACGCGGCCATCGGCCTGGGTGATGGCGGTCACTTTGGTGTTCTCGAAGATCCTGACGCCCTTCTGCCGTGCGCCCTTGGCCAGAGCGAGCGCGATGTTGGCGGGATCGCCCTGGCCGTCCTTTGGCAGATAGACGGCGCCCACGACCCCCTCGGTAGCGAGCAGGGGATGGCGCGCCTTCGCCTCTTCGACCGAGATGGTCTCGACCTCCACGCCATAGGAGCGCGCCATGGAAGCACCGCGCTTGAGCTCCTCGAAGCGCTCCTCAGTCAAGGCGATAGTGATCGAGCCGTTGCGCCTGAAGCCGGTGGCGACACCCGTTTCACTCTCGAGTGCGCCGTAAAGCTCCTGGCTGTACTTGGCGAGCTTGGTCATGTTCGCGGTGGCGCGAAGTTGCGCGATGAGGCCGGCGGCATGCCATGTCGTGCCCGAGGTGAGCTGCTTGCGCTCGAGCAGAAGGACATCTGTGACGCCGAGCTTGGCGAGGTGATAGGCAACCGAGCAGCCGGCGACGCCGCCACCGATGATCACGACCCGTGCAGCGTCGGGCAAACTCGTCATTACTCTCACTCACACTCTATCTTGCTGTGGGGCCCGCGCCGAGATTGCCGCGCGGCGCCAGCCCCGAACTCTCGCGGATGAGCAACTCGGTCGGAATCTCTTCATGGATTTCGGGGACATCCCGCTGCATGCGGTCGACGAGATAGTGTGCGGCCTTCCGGCCCATCGTCGCGATCGGCGTGCGCACCGTCGTCAGCATCGGGCTCTGCATCTGGCCGATCTCCATTTCGCAGAAGCCGGTGATCGACATATCGCGCGGAACATCCAGCCCGCGGGCGCGGCACTCCATGAGCGCGCCGATCGCGATGACGTCGTTGCCGCAGGCGACAGCCGTGGGCGGCCGCGGCAGATCCAGCAGGTGTGCCATGGCCTCCCGGCCGGCCCGCAGTCCCGTCGAAATGCTGATCTGGTAGGAGTCCGGCAAGGTGAGGCCGCGTGCGCTCAACGCGTCTCGTATGCCGGCCAGGCGATCGCGGACGCGATCGTTCTGCTGCACAGATGACATCACGGCAGCAATGCGCTCATGTCCGCATTCGAGCAGGTGCGTCGTCACGCCGACCATGGCGCGACGATGATCGAATCCGACGCTTGGATGGTCGGCGTGGAACGACCAGACGATCACGTAGGGTATCCGGCGCGTGCGCAGCATCGCGAAGAGCTGCGGATGGTGCTGGCCGCCGACCAGCACGATGCCGTCGATGCCCCTCTGCACCATGGCGGACAGCTCGGCCAGCTCCAGATCCGCGTCGTAGCCCGTCACGGCGAGCAGCAGCGTGAAGCCCGCCCGATTGAGTTCGACCTGCACGGTCTCCACGGTCTCGCTGAACATGGAAAACTGAAGGTTCGGAATGCACATGCCGACGGTCTGCGTGCGTTGCGTTCTCAGCGAGCGGGCAACGCCGTCGGGCACGTAGCCGAGCGCTGCGATGGCGCTCTGCACGCGGGCGAGGGTGTCGGCCTCGAGCCGCACGGGCGCATTGAGCGCGCGGGACACCGTGGCCGGGGACACGTTGGCGAGACGGGCCACATCCTTGATGGAGGCGGGACGCATGACCCTTGATGCATTCGATTTCATCAATCGTCAAGATAGATCTTTTGGCTTGCGGCAGGTTGACGAATTCTGCGTGATCACCCTATAGTGAAATCGATACCATAAATGCTCGCCGGGTGCATGTAAGGGGTACGGGGGATGGCCGTTGCGGACCGCGTTTTCGTCGGCGGGACGATCGTGACGATGGATCCGTTGCGGCCAGAGGCCGAGGCGCTGGCAACGGTCGGCAAGCGCATATTTGCCGTCGGGACCCGCGCCGACGTGCTGAAGTTCAAAGGGGCCCATACGAGGGTTGTCGACCTCGACGGGGCAACTCTTTTGCCGGGCTTCGTCGAGGCACACGGACACCCGCTGCTGACCGGCGCCTCATGGGGCGATCCAGTGGTCGATATTCGGGCCATCCACACACCGACCTACGAGGCGGCGCTGGCCAAGATTCGCCGCCGCGTCGCAAAGGCCGAGGCGGGCGAGCCGCTGTGGTTCCTGGGGCTTGATCCTCAATTGCACCGGGGCATGCGCGAGCCGACCATGGCCGATCTCGACGCGATCGCCCCCAACAATCCCATCTGCGTGCAGACGTCGAACTTCCACGTCGTGTACGCGAATAGCGCTGCGATCCGCCTCGCCAGCAATGCACGCGACATCCCCACGCCGAAGGGCGGACAGATATACAAGGACAAGAACGGGCTGCCGTGGAAATTCCAGGAGACGGCCGCCAAGCTCATACGCGCGCCTTTCGTGCGATACTGGGGCGAGGATCGCGTTGCGCGCGAGTTCAACGCCTGGATGTGGCACTACGCCCACTCGGGCTACACCTCGACGACCGAGATCGGCGGCATGCCGGGCTGGCCGCTCGAGTGCGAGCGCATGATCCGCCGATCGAAGCCGCCGGCCCGGCTGTTCGGCTACGAGATGTGCCAGCTCGACGGCGCCGCCTCTGTGGCGGTCGACCACGGCGACGACACGTTTCGCGTGGTCGGCGCCAAGATCGTCGCAGACGGCTCGCCCTTTGCGGGCAACATCTGGGTCTCCAGGCCCTACCTCAACACCGACATCACGCTGAGGAACATGGGGCTGCCGCGCGACCACACCGGCCACATGAACTGGTCGGCCCAGGATCTCGAAACCCTGGTGATGGCGTACGCGGCCAAGGGCTATCAGATCGCGACGCACTGCCAGGGCGACCGTGCCATCGATCTGGTGCTCGGCGTCTACGCGGAGGCCCTGGCGAGATTTCCCGAGGCCCGGCGCCCGTTCCGCTTGGAGCACTGCGCCCTGATGACGGAGCAGCAGATCGACCGCGCTGTCAGCCTCGGCGTCGTCTCCAGCTACTTTCTGCCGCACATCTACTACTGGGGCGAGGCCGTGCGCGACCACCTGTTCGGACCGGAGCGCGCCGAGCACTATATGCCGGCCGGCAGCGCCGTGCGGCGCGGCATGCGCGTGTCCTATCACACCGATCCGCCCATGACCTGGCCCAACGCCCTGCTCTGCCTCCACCTGGCCGTTACGCGCAGATCACTGGCGGGCAACGTCATCGGCGCGGCAGAGGCGGTCGACATCGATACGGCGCTGAAGGGGGTGACGATCGACGCCGCCTATCACATCGGCATGGCCGACAAGATCGGCAGCCTCACGCCCGGCAAGTATGCCGACTTCGTGGTGCTCGGCTGCAATCCGCGCACCTGCAATCCCGAGAAAATCCTCGACATCCCGATCCTGGGCACGTGGGTCGGCGGGAGCGAGGTGTGGAATGCCAAGATGGGCGACCACAAGCCGATCGATTTTGCCGTGCCAGTGGTTGACGCATGACACGATCGGCCGAGGGCATCATGGACAAGCCGATTCCCGTCTCGATCGTCTCCGGCTTCCTCGGCGCCGGCAAGACGACGCTTCTCAATCGCATCCTCTCCGACCCTCGCGGGGTGCGCTACGGCGTGCTCGTCAACGACTTCGGAGCCATCAACATCGACGCCGAGCTGATCAGGGAGGCCAGGCCCGACCGGATATCGCTCGCCAACGGTTGCGTGTGCTGCACCATCCGCGACGATCTGCTGGCGGCGGCGTTCGAGTTAGCCCGGGGCGCATCGCCGCCCGATCAGATCATCGTGGAGACGAGCGGGGTCTCAAGCGCCAGGGCGGTTGCCGACGCATTCTTCGGCGAGGCTGCGGCGCGACTGTTCGAGGTCGACGGAATCTTCTGCCTGATCGACGCTGAAAACTTCCCCGATCTCGCCTTCGCCGACACCGAGCTTGCCATCGACCAGGCGGCCGTAGCCGACATCGTTCTCCTCAACAAGTGTGATCTCGCATCCGAGAAGGTTCAGCGCCAGATCGAGCAGACCCTCAGGGATGCGCTGCCCGGCATGCGGATCGTACGCACGGTCAACGCCGATTTGCCGCGCGATGTCCTGACCGGCATTCGCTCCGTGGCGGATGTGAGCCGCGCCTCAGGCGTGCATTGCCGCCACGGTCGGGATGGCAACGAGCACGATCACGACGCGGCCTTCGTTGCCTGGTCCTGGCGGGCCGAGGAGCCTGTGGCGCTCGCAGCATTCAAGGCAGCGATCAAGGCGCTGCCGCCGACCGTGTTGCGCTCCAAGGGAATCCTGCGCTTCCGGGAGGCAGCCGGACAGCACGCGCTTTTTCAACTCGTCGGCAAGCGCTCGTCGCTGCAGTTCGCTCCAGACCAAACTGCGGCGCGCGACAGCGCCCTCGTCGCAATCGGCCGCCGCGGTGAATTTGCGCCAGATGAACTGGACGCTGTCGTCGCGCAATATCTCGGCGATCGGCCAGGCGACATGACGCCGGGATCGGACGCCTCACTGCAAACCGGAGAACTGCAATGAAACGATGGCTCATCGTATCGGCTCTGGCGGCGGCGTCATGCGCAATGACGGGCGCCGCAGCCAAGGACGCAAAGCGCGGCGGCACCCTGGTGATGGGCCAGTCCGTGGCCACCTCCACCTTCAACAACGCGGTCGCTTCCGGCACCGGTGTCATGGTACCGGGCGCCCAGATCTTCGCCAGCCCGCTGATGCACGACGACAAGTGGAACCCCGAGCCCTATCTGGCGGAGAGGTGGGAGGTCGCCAAGGACAACCTCTCGGTCACGCTGCATCTGAGAAAGGATGCCGTCTTCCACGACGGCAAGCCCATCACCTCGGAGGATGTCGCGTTCTCGATCATCACCATCCGCGACAACCACCCCTTCAATACCATGCTGAAGCCGGTGGACACGGTCGACACACCCGACCCCCACACGGCCGTGATCCGGCTGAAGCATCCGCATCCGGCGATCCTCTATGCCATGGGCCCGCCGCTCATGCCCATCCTGCCCAAGCACGTCTACGGCGACGGCAGGCCGATCAAGACGCATCCCAGCAATACCAAGGACGTGGTCGGCTCCGGCCCGTTCAAGCTGGCGGAGTTCAAGCCCGGCGACCAGCTCGTGCTCGAGCGCTTCGACAAGTTCTTCATCAAGGGCAGGCCGCTCCTCGACCGCATCATCATCAAGACCTACCCCGACTCGCAGACATCGCTTCTGGAGCTGGAGGCCGGCCGTCTCCACATGCAGCCGTTCTTCAACCGCGTGCTGGAGATCGAGCGTGCCAAGAGCAATCCGCAGCTCGCCATCACGAGCGGCGGTTATCAGGCCATCGGCGGCATCAACTGGCTGCTGTTCAACAACAAGAAGAAGCCGTTCGACGACATCCGCGTCCGCCAGGCCATCACCCACGCCATCGATCGGGAGTTCATCGCCAAGGCGCTGCACAAGGGATTGTCCAAGGTGGCGACCGGCCCAATCCACAGCAGCTTCCCGCAGTATTCGCCCGATGTGACACGCTACAAGTTCGACCTCAAGAAGGCCGAGGCGCTGCTCGACGCGGCGGGCCTGACAAAAGGCGCCGACGGCGTGCGGCTCAAAATCACCTGCGACTACTATCCCGGCGACGAGGACGGACAGAAGCGCATCGCCGAGTACATGAAGCCGGCGCTGAAGAAGATCGGCATCGAGGTCGAGGTGCGCGCGCCCGCAGACTTCGCAAGCTGGGCAAAGCGCATGGCGCAGAAGGATTTCGACATCAGCATGGATGCGGCATTTGCCTGGGGCGATCCCGTCATCGGCGTGCACCGCACCTATCTTTCGACCAACATTCGGCCGCTGGTCTTCACCAACAACGCGCAGTACGTCAATCCCAGGGTGGACGAGCTGCTTGCCGCGGCAGAGCGCGAGCCGGACGCGGACAAGCGCAAGGTGCTCTATGCGGAGTTCCAGAAGGTCGTAACGGCGGATGTGCCGCTGTCCTGGGTCACGGAGCTGCCCTATCACACGATCTACAGCAGGCGGGTGCGCAACGTGCCGGTCACCATCTGGGGAACGGCATCGCCCATGCTCGACGTTGCGCTCGCCGACTAGCGCAAGGGGCGCGTCCCGGGCCGGGAGGCGGTCTGCTCCCGGTCCGCATCCCGCACCTGCCGCGCTGGCATCATCGACGTCGACCAGAAGGAGACCATGTCGCTGTTGGCATTTCTCGCGCGCAGGCTCTCTTATGCCGCGGTGCTCGTGCTCGCGGTGCTGGTGCTGAATTTCTTCCTGATCCGGCTTGCGCCCGGCGACGCCGTCGAGGTGCTGGCAGGCCAGATGGGGGGCATGACCGAGCAGATCCGCGCCGACCTGCAGCGCGAATACGGCCTCGATCAGCCCATGCTGACCCAGCTCGGCATCTATGTCAGCAGGGTCGCGCACGGCAACCTCGGCTATTCCTACTTCTTCAATCTACCCGTCACCTCGCTCATCCTCGAGCGTCTCCCGGCCACGCTGCTGCTCCTGGTTGCGGCGCTTGCTGTCTCCGTCCTGGCCGGCACGACGCTCGGCGTCCTCGCGTCCCGCAAGCCCAACGGGCCCGTCTCGCAGCTCATTACCCTCGTCTCGGTGGTCGGTTACTCGGCACCGGTTTTCTGGACGGGCATGCTGCTTGTCATTCTGTTCGCTTCCGTTTTCCCGATCCTGCCCGTCTCGGGCATACGATCGGCAGCGGTGAGCGGCAGCTGGCTCGTCGATGCGGTTGACGTCGCGCGCCATCTCGTCCTGCCTGCGCTGTCGCTTGCCATCGTCTATCTCGCGCAATACAGCCGCCTCACGCGCGCGAGCATGCTCGATGTGCTCGGCTCCGACTACGTCCGTACCGCGCGCGCGAAGGGTCTGTCCGAGCGCACCGTTCTGTTCAAGCACGCCTTCCGCAACGCCGTGCTCCCGGTGGTGACGATCGTCGGCCTGCAGTTCGGCAACATGCTGGCGGGAGCCATCGTCGTCGAGACGGTCTTCAACTGGCCGGGCCTCGGGCGCCTCGCCTTCGACTCGGTGCTGCGGCGCGACTACCCCACATTGCTCGGTCTTCTGTTCTTCTCCTCCCTCCTGGTGATCGTCGCCAACCAGATCACTGACCTGTGCTACCGGCTCATCGACCCCAGGATCAAGACATCATGAGCGCCGAGGCGACCGTCCGCAGCGAGCATCCCACGCGCGAGGCCGCACGCGTCTTCATGCGTAGCCCGGCCGCTGTCGGCGGCCTGCTGCTGCTGGCGGCGATCCTGGCGGTTGCACTGGCCGGTCCCTTCGTCCTGAACGTCGACCCCTTCGACATCACCGCCGCGCCGCTGACGCCGCCGTGGACTGGAGACGCCTTGCTCGGCACCGACCAGCAGGGCCGCGACGTGCTCATCGGCCTCGTCTACGGGGGGCGCGCGACGCTGGCGGTCGGAGCGACGGCCGCGCTGATATCAATCCTGATCGGCATCGCCATCGGCGCATTGGCCGGCTACTTCGGCGGCACCATCGACGAGATGCTGATGCGCGTGACGGAGTTCTTCCAGGTGCTGCCGGCCCTGCTGTTCGCCATGGTTCTCGTCACGCTGCTTTCGCCGTCGCTGCCGACGGTTGCACTCTCGATCGGCGCCGTGAGCTGGACGGCAACGGCGCGGCTCACGCGGGCGGAGTTCCTCAAGATCAAGCAGCTCGATTTCGTCGCCGCCGAGCACGTTATCGGCGCCGGCCGCAATCGCATCATCTGGAAGGTGATCCTCCCCAACGCGCTTCCGCCGCTGATCGTCTCGGCGACGCTGGCCATCGGCACCGCGATTCTGTTCGAGGCCAGCCTGTCCTTCCTGGGGCTCGGCGACCCCAACCGCATGAGCTGGGGGCTCATGATCGGCTCCGGTCGCTCCTACATGCTCTCCTGCTGGTGGGGCGTCACGTTTCCCGGCCTTATGATCTTTCTCAGCGTTCTTGCCATCAGCCTGATCGGCGATGGCCTCAACGATGCGCTCAATCCGAAGCTGCGGGAGCGGCGCTGATGACCACTGAGCGACCGCCCCTGCTCCAGATCGACGGCCTCTCGGTTGATTTCGAAGGCGGCGGCCGCCGCGCACGCGTGCTCAACGGTGTGAGCCTCAAGGTCGGCGCCGGCGAGACCCTCGGCATCGTAGGCGAATCCGGCTGTGGCAAGAGCATGACCGCTGTGGCGATCCTGAGGCTGATCCCCTCGCCACCCGGACGCATTGCCGCAGGGCGCATCCTGTTCGGGGGCGAGGACCTGACCAGGGTGAGCGACGCGCGCATTCGCGACGTCAGGGGTCACCGCATCGCCATGATCTTCCAGGAGCCGATGACCTCGCTCAATCCCGTGCTCACTGTCGGCGACCAGATCGGCGAGGTGCTGATCCGCCACCTCCGTCTCGGCCCGAAGGCCGCGCGCGAGCGCTCGCTGCGCCTGCTGGAGGCCGTCGGCATCCCTGCACCCGAGCAGCGCATCGACGTGTATCCCCACCAGCTCTCCGGCGGCATGCGCCAGCGCGTGATGATCGCCGCGGCCATCGCCTGCGAGCCGAGCCTGCTGATCGCCGATGAGCCCACCACCGCCCTCGATGTCACGGTGCAGGCGCAGATCTTCGATCTGCTGCGCGAGCTGCAGTCCAAGACGGGGATGGGGCTCATCCTCATCACCCACGACATGGGCGCCATCGCCGAGATGGCCGACCGCGTCGCGGTGATGTACGCAGGACGCATCGTGGAGGAGGGGGCGACGCAGAGCATTCTCGATGCCCCCCAGCATCCCTATACCCGGGGGCTCGTTGCCTGCGTGCCCGATCTTGATGCCGCAGACGGCGACGCGGAGGCTCCCCTTGCGGAGATTGCGGGCGTCGTGCCTTCGGTCTGGGAGCTTCGGTCGGGCTGCCCCTTCGCCGACCGATGCCCGGAGGTCATCGATGTCTGCCGACACGAGATGCCGCAGCGTACAAGCGTAACTCCAGCCCATCACGTCGCATGCTGGTGTCGCGGAGGACCGGCTGCATGAGCCAGACGCTCCTCACGGTCAGCGATCTCTCGGTGCATTTCGCGCGCCGGCGGCTCAACCCGCTGAAGCCACGCGAGCTGGTGCGCGCTGTCGACGGCGTCTCCTTCGCGTTGTCGCGCGGCACGGTGCTCGGGATTGTCGGCGAGTCAGGCTCGGGCAAGACCACCGTGGCCCGCGCGATCCTCCGGCTGGTGCCGATCACCTACGGCCATGTCCGGATCGAGGATATCGACATCGCCCGGCTGCAGGGGGAAGAGCTGCGCTGCATGCGTCGCCGGCTGCAGTATGTCTTCCAGGATCCCTACTCCTCCCTGAACCCGCGCGTGCGCGCCGGCGCGATCGTGCGCGCGCCGCTCGATGTCATGGACATCGGCGCACCATCCCAGCGCGAGGCGCGGGTGGTGGAGCTCTTCGAGGCGGTCGGCTTGCGGCCCGAGCAGCGCAGCCTCTTCCCGCACCAGTTCTCCGGCGGTCAGCGCCAGAGGATCAACATCGCCCGCGCCCTGGCACCCGAGCCCGAGCTGCTGATTTGCGACGAGCCCGTGTCCGCCCTTGATGTCGCCATTCGTGCCCAGATCCTCAACCTGCTGCGCCGCCTCCAGCGCGAGCGCGGCATCGGTCTCCTTTTCATCTCGCACGACATGGCCGTCGTCAGGCACATGGCCGACGAGGTGGCCGTAATGTATCTCGGCCAGATCGTCGAACGCGCGCCACGCAAGGCCTTCTTCGCGCGCGCGCTTCATCCCTACAGCGTCGCTCTCCTGTCCGCGGTCCCGACGGTGCGGGGCGGCCGGCGGAGGGCTGCCCGGCGCATCAGGCTGACGGGTGATCCGCCGAGTCCGATCGATCCGCCGCCAGGCTGTCGGTTTGCGCCGAGGTGCCCCGTTGCCGAGGCGCGATGCCGCGCGAGGATGCCGGAGCTGCGGGAGGCCTCCGCGGGGCGGTGGGTTCGTTGCCATCTCGTGTGTGCAGATCGCGCACCTCTGCAAGCGCCGCCTTCTGCCGCGGCCCATTCGGAGACCTAGAGCCCCCTGCCGTGCCGCTCCATTCCTGCTGCCCGAGGTGAGGTGAGCTTCAGGACTGCGCGGCCGGAAATCGCGAGATGGTGACGAAAATGATGAGCACGCCGGCGTTGCAGCCCAAGCCCTACGACACGACCCACGACCCGCTGGTGACGCCAGGACCGGGCCACAACCAGGACTACGCCCCCACCTACTGGGTCGCCACTGCAGGTCCGCCGCCGGCCGACGACGGCCCGATCATGAGGGACATGGATGTCGACGTCGCCGTCATCGGCTCCGGCTACACGGGCCTCGCCTGCGCGATCTTCCTGGCGCAGGAGCACGGCATCAGCGCCACCGTGCTCGAAGCCAACCGCGTGAGCTGGGGCTGCAGCAGCCGCAACGGCGGGCAGGCGCAGATTGCGTTCGGACGCCTCACGCGATCGCAGTGGATCGAGCGCTGGGGCGTAGACATAGCGCGAGCGATGCACGACGAGGTCTGCGAGGCGTTTGCCACGTTCGAGGGCCTCATCCGCGACATCGACTGCGAGCCGCAACCGGGTGGACACCTCTATGTTGCGCACAGGCCGAAGGCGATGAAGAGGCTCGAGGCGGAGGCCGCCGTTCTGCGGGACGTCTTCAACTACAAGGTCGAGCTGCTCGATCGCGAAGCGGTGCGCCGCAACTACGTCGACGACCGCGACGCGGCCGGCGCCATCCACGAGCCGCACGGGACCGGCGTCCATGCCGTCAAGCTCGCCTACGGCTATCTCAGCAAGGCGCGACGCCTCGGCGCCACGGTGCATCCGGCGAGCCCGATCGTGGGCTGGGAAACCCGCAACGGCACCCACTTCCTGCGCACGCCGGGCGGCATCGTCCGTGCCCGTGCCGTAGCGATCGCGACGGGCGGCTACAGCGGCCAGACCCTGCATGCGAGCCTCAGAAACCGCTATTTTCCCATCCTGTCCAACTCCATCGTCACACGGCCGCTGACCAGCGGCGAGAAGGCTGCGTGCAACTTTCTCACCAACGAGGTCATCACCGACACGCGCACGCTGCGCTTCTACTATCGCAAGCTCCCCGACGACCGCGTGCAGATCGGCAGCCGCAGCGCGATCACGGGAGCTGACGCCGACAACCCGCGCCATCTGCAGCTCCTGATCGATCGGCTGCACTGCAAGTTCCCCCCGCTTCAGGGGATCGATATCGATTACTCCTGGTGGGGCTGGGTCGACGTCAGCCATGACATGATGCCGCGCATCGCCCAGCCCGACGCCAGGGAGCGCGTCTTCTACGCCCTCGGCTACGGCGGAAACGGCGTCATGTATGCTGCGCAGGCCGGCCGTCGCATGGCCGAGAAGATTGCGGGCAAGGCGGACCGACACGAGCTGCCGATCTTCTCCTCGCCCCTGCCCGGCCACCCCCTTGCCCCGTTCAGGCGCTTGGGCCAGCGGGTGCTCTACCACTGGTATCATCTGCGCGACGAGATTCTTTGATGTCTCCTCCGGCATGCGGCCGGCTGCCGGTGGCGAAGGAGAAATTGATGCAGATCTTGCCGGAGGCTCGACGGCTGCACAGCCGCCAACGTCTGTGCACAAGGCGATTTCGTCCGCGTCACATAGCGGGGTCAAGGATCAGCCTGCTGCGACCCTACGGCTTCGCGCTCCTTTGCCCGCGTCGCGCCGCCTTCTTCTCCCGACGCAGCGCGGCGCGTGCGTGACGTTGCCGTGCCTGGATCCTCTTGCGGCGTGAGTCGGTCATCTTGGGCATGTGCGTCTCCCTCGATGTGGGGAAGGCGACCGTCCGGCGAAGACACCGTGCGGTCACCTCAGTGGTTGGGAAGGTTCTGGTCAGGCGGCCGGCAGCTGGCCGGCCTTTCCATCCACGATCGCATTGAGGGCTTGCTCGTTTGCGGCGCGGCGGCTGCGCCCGTCGAACATAGCGCCTTGCTCGATGAGCAGCGACATGTGATGGATGTCGCCACCAACATTCGACGAGGCCTGCAGGGCGACCGTCTTGCCGCAAATGACGCCGGAGACCTTTCCGCGGACGATCACGTGTTGGCCAGCGACCATACCTGTCACCTGACCCTTTTCTCCGACAATGACCTCTGCTGCCTGCACGTCGCCCTCGATCTCGCCGTCGACCTGCAGCACGCCACGACCAATGATCTTCAGCCCCTGCCCGATAATCTTGAGATCGTTGCCGATCACCGACTTTTCGGCGCTGTCCCTGCTCGTGGCGCGGTGTTGCGAGCCATTGGTATGGGCAGGGCGGGACTCGAGCGTCTTTGGCTCGGCCGAAGAGCTACGCGTGAACATGAAAACCCCCGGTTGGATTCGAGTTGGAGACCGCACAACGCCAGCATTGCGAAGTGGTCGAATTATGTCGAATGCGAGTATTCGACCCGAGGGGGCCGCCGGGCGCTCCAGCTCCATCTCTGGTGCCCGCTACGGATCGTGGGTGTGTGAGGGCGCGCAGAGCGCGCGGTTGAGTGCTTGGGGGCGGCCATCGTCATCGTGTTGCCGAAGATTGGTGCTTGATTGCTCGATGGCCGATCAAAGCGAATGAACAGGAGGCTCACGTGCGCGGCTTGACGCGAAGGCAAATTCTTGCAGCCCTCGGTGGGGTCGCGACCCGCCCGAAGGCTATTTCGTCCGGCGTCCTGCTGACGCGCGAACGGGCTGTCACCATTCTTGAGGCGACCTGAGCCACAGGGAGCCAAGCGGGAAACGCTCTTCGACTGCGCGGCGAGCTCGCCATCCACCTCGCCTCGACTGAGGGCGAGGAAGATGGCCGCGCCATCATTCAGAGCTTCATCAGCAAGATGGAAGGGATGGTGACGGGCGCGCGCCAGGCGCACTTCGCCTTCGGCAATCAGACTCTTGTTCGCTACCTGCAGGCGCAGCTTCGCATTCTTCGGAGCGAGTTGGTTCGCCAGCAATTGGTTGGCGAGCGGCGCACCAATTAGATCGGCAAGCAGGTCGGTGGTGGGCGCCGCGATGACAACGGCACTCATTGCGGCGTGAGAGGAGAAGCATGGCGTTCGCGATCAAGGCCGAGGTTTGCGATCCGCAGGCGAAGACGTTCGCGTTCACCGCGCAAAAGACGATGTATGGCGGTAAGCATATCGCCAAAGGCGACACGGTTTTCGTGTTCGCCAGCGAAAACGAGGGCGGGCAGGGTCTCATCGCGCGCGGCGTTGTCACTTCGGCCGAAGCGATCGCGAAGAAGCGCGGCATCGCTCGGCAAACGCCGCGTGTGACCCTCTCCATCAGACGCACCGCGCTCGCGAGGCGACCGTTGGGGCGGAGCGAGCTAAGCATTTCATCGACTGGAGTGACGGCCAGCCCGCGACAGAGCTCAATTTCAAGTTCTATCGTCAGGCAACGAACAAGATCGTCGGCATCTCGGATGAGGCGGTGGCGTTCCTCAGCGAATTCTTCTAACAGCAACCAGCTGCTTGCGCTCTGACAACCGGGGTGGTGCGCTGCGCCTGCGGCACCGAGTGAGAGAAGAAGCCTCGCCCTCCAAGTCGCCAACGCGCCAATAGTGAAGGGCGCGGTGGGGAGATCGGCCGGGTGCAGGTTGTTGATTTGGCGTCTGCTTTCGGGGCGGCGCCGTTGTTTGAGCTGCGCTGGCCTCAGGCTTTGCCAAGATAAGCATTGATCACTGCTTCATTGCTCAAGACGGACTGCGGGTCTCCGGACGCAAGTGTGCGGCCATAGTCAAGCACATGAATGCGGTCGGCGAGATCCGCCACCATCTGCATGTCGTGCTCGATCCAGATCATCGGCAGCTTCAGTTCATGCTTGATGCGCAGGATGAAGCGGGCCAGATCGTCACGCTCGTCGCGCGAGAGGCCGGCGGAGGGCTCATCCAACAGCAACAGCGACGGCTCGAGCGCCAGGGCCCGGGCCAGGCCGACGATCTTCTGCGTGCCAAACGGAAGGGAGCCTGCATCCGCGTACCGCACGCCCTCGAGTTCGACGAATTCGATGATGCGCTCGATGGCTGCCCGGTGCGCGATTTCAGCCCGGCGCACGCCGGGTGTGGACAGCGCCTCGGCCCAGGGACGCGTGTCGATGCGTGCATGACGGCCGACCATAATATTGTCGAGCACGTTCATGTGCGGGAACAGCTCGCTGTGCTGGAACGTACGCGCGATACCGAGCTTTGCGCGCGCGCGCGGCGACCAACGCGTGATATCACGACCCTTGAAGAGAATGCGGCCCTTGCCAGGGTAGATGCCGCTGATGCAATTGAAGACGCTGGTCTTGCCGGCGCCGTTGGGACCGATCAACACGAACAGTTCGGCGGGTTCAACGGTGAAGGAGATGCCGTCCAGTACCGTCAGTCCCCCGAAGCTGAGGCGGAGATGCTCGACTTCCAGCTCAGCCATACCACCTCCGGTTCCGACGGTATTGCTTGACGGTGCGGTAACTGCGGCGGCCCCCCGCGCTGGATTGACCGAGATAGAACTCCCTGATGTCGGGATGGTCGCGCAGGCGAGTCGCATCGCCATCGAGCACCACGCGGCCGTTCTCCAAGACGTAGCCATAGTCGACCACGGCGAGCGCGACTGCCGCGCTCTGCTCCACCACAATCATGGTGAGCGAGAGCTCGCGGCGGATCTGCACAAGCTTCTGCATGATGTCGCTGACGATGACCGGCGCCAAGCCGAGCGAGAGCTCATCCACCAGCAGCAGCTTGGGTCCGCACATGAGCGCTCCCGCGATCGCCAGCATCTGCCGCTCGCCACCGGAGAGCAGCCCTGCCGTGCGGGCGCGCAGATCGCCCAGGCGCGGAAAATGGTGGAAGACGAGGGCCTGACGCCGAGACATGTCGGCGCGGGACCCGCTCGATGCCACCGGCACAGAGAGGTTCTCAGCCACCGTCAGGTTGGGAAACACCTTGTCGCGCTCCGGCACCAGCGCGATGCCGGCCCGGGTATTGCGGTGCGGCTCGCCATTCTCGATGCGCCTGCCCTCGAAGCGGATAGTGCCCTCCGTCACGCGTGCGTCATCGACGCCGTGGAATCCCGAGATGGCGCGCAGCAGAGTGGATTTGCCGGCCCCGTTGGTGCCGAGCACGCCGACGATCTGGCCCGGCGCTACGCCGAGCGAAATGCCCTGCAGGGCCGTGATCGCGCGCTGGTAGACGACCTCGAGCTTGTCGACGCTGAGCATCGGCTCGCTCATCGGCGCGCTCCGGCCACCGGTTTGTGCTTGAACGGCCAGAGCAGGAAGTAGGTCTGCACGCGGCGCCAGATGCCGACCAGACCCTGCGGCTCCAACACCAGGAACAGGATCATCACCACGCCGAAGGCCGCATAGTTCACGGCGAACATCACCCCGGCATAGGCGCCCGCGCCGGGCAGGAGCTGCATCACGGCCTCGATCAGATAGGGAAACAGCGTAACGAAGACGGCGCCGAGGATCGCGCCCAGCACCGAGCCCATACCGCCAATGATGATCATGGCCACGTACTGTATGGACAGGAAGAGCGAGAAGGCCTCGACCGAGACGAAGCCGCGATAGTAGGCGAACAGGGCGCCAGCGAGTGAGGTGAGCATCGAGCTGATGACGAACGCAAGCAGCTTGTTGGCGGCAACGCCGATGCCCAAGGCCTCCGCCACCGTTTCGTTGGCGCGAATTGCGGCCCACGCCCGCCCTGATCGCGACCGCAGAAGGTTGAGGCAGACCAGCAGGGTGAGAACGGCGGCAGTCAGCAGAATGAAATACCAGGCGCGCGGGTCGGTTACGGCCTTGCCCGCAATCACCGGCGGATCGATGACGATACCGGTGGAGAAGCCACGCTTGGACTCGTATTCGCCGCCCACGTAGGCAACGAGGAAGTGCAGCGCCAGGGTGCTGACTGCCAGATACAGGCCGCGCAGGCGGAGTGACGGCAGGCCGAACACTACACCGAGGAACGCACCGACCAGCGCCGCAGCCGGCAGCGTCATCCAGAACGGGGCGCCCGTCTCCCTGAACAGGATTCCGGCGGTGAAGGCACCTGCGGCCAGCAGACCCGCGTGGCCGAGGGAAACCTGGCCCGCGAACCCGGTCAGCAGCATCAGGGCCATCGCGCCAACCATGGCAAGAAGCGCCTGCGAGGCAAGATCGGTCAGGAACGGCGACGCGATGAAGGGAAACGTCAGCAGCGCGACGAGCAGGGCTGCGAGCCAGCGGCGCTCCAGCGGCGTCTGGATCAGCCGGAAATCCTGCGCGTAGCTCGTGCGGAAATGGCCGCTGGCCCGGGGCAGCCTAGACACGGTCGAGCTCCTCGCGCGTGCCGAACAGGCCCCAGGGCCGCACCACCAGCATGGCGATCAGGACGAGGAAGGGAACGACCTCGGAAAGCAGCGGGTCGACATAGTGGATCAGCAGCACCTCGGCCGCAGCCACGATCAGCGAGCCCGCAAGCGCCCCGGCGAGGCTGTCAAGCCCGCCCACCAGCGCGGCGGGAAACGCCTTAAGGCCGATGATGGTCATGGTCTGGCCAAGCCCCGAGTCGAGTGCGATCAACATGCCGGCCATCGCGCCGGTGAAGGTCGAGAGCGACCAGGCGATGGCATAGATCGCATGCAAGTTGATGCCGCGCTGGGCCGCAAGGAGCGGGCTCTGCCCGGCTGCACGCATGCGCACGCCCCAGCGCCCGAAGCGCAGGAAGGCCAGCAAGCTGCCGTACGCTACCGCGGTGCAGGCAACCAACAACGCACCACAGAGGGAGATGCGCGCGCCCCCGGGAAGCGCGATAGACGGGTTAACAAGACCGAGCGCCGTCGCAGGGTATTGTTGTTGTGCGGACCATACGATGACAGTGATGCCGCGCAACAGCACGCCAAGCGCCACGGTGGCGAGCACGGCGGCCAGCGCCATTTCCCCCGTCATCTTGCGCATCAGGAACAGGTAGACCATCGCCCCGACAAGAATGCTCAGGCCGATCGCCGCGGAAATTGCGAAGAGCGGATGCCCGGCGAACGAGGAAGCGGTGGTGAGAAGCAGATAGGCTGCGAGCATCATCAGCTCGCCGTGGGCAAGATTGAGAACACGACTGACCCGGTAGATGAGTACGTAGCCGCACGCAATCAACGCGTAGATGGAGGCGAGCACTGCGATATTGACAGCGAGCTGCACGACGGATTGGTCCGCGGGATGCGAGGGAAGCGTCGGAAATGGTGTGCCAGCCTTGCCTCAGCGAGGCTGGCACGCTGTTCACTTCACGTCAAACGCGGTCCAGTCCTTGATCCGTACGATGGAGATCTTGGCCGCATCCCACTTGTACACCCGATAGTATTGCCTGGTGCGGAAGTGGTTGTTCTTGGTCCACTCGATCGGCCCGCCGCGCAGACCCTTGGTGTCGACCTTGAGGTTGGACATGGCCGCCGCCAGTTTCTCGCTCGTCGCCGGCCAGCCAGTGGCCTTGAGCGCGGCCTCGATGACCATGCCGGCGATCCAGCCCTCGGCCATCTGCTGCACCGGATACTGCACGTTGGCGGCCTTGGCAGCGTCGGCGATCTCCTTGTGGATCGGCAGGCCGTCCTGGAACAGCGCGTTTGCGCCGATGACGTAGAACCTGTCGTCTTTGAGGCGGGCAAGCTCACCCTCGGCCTCGATGTGGGACCAGGCGATGTAGTCGCCCTTCCAGTCGAGTCGGCGCAGGGCCTCGAGGGTGCGCACCTGCGTCACCCACGGCGCCCACGAGTATGCCCAATTGGCACCTGCATCCTTGATCTTTGTGGCGAACGGCGTGTAGTCGGGGGTCGGCGGCGGAATCACCTCCTTGTCGACCGGCGTCATGCCCATCGTCTTGGACAGCTCCTCGGCGAAGTCGATCTCACCGCGCGAGATTGGAATGGCCATGGCTGAAAAGCCAATCTTCACGGGCTCTTTTGCCGTTGCCTTGATGAAGTCGAGCACGGCCCGGCTGTCGTAGTTGGCGGCGAACGCCGTGGTGCAGAACTGCAGCGGATCGGCCGGCGGATACACGTCCTTCGGGCACACGGAGCTGGCGAACAGCACCGGCACGCCGGCGCGCTTTGCCTCCGCCAGCATCGGCGCGTAGGTGGACGACAGGCTGGCGTTGAGCATCAGGATCACGCCGTCCTGCGTGATGAGCTTCTTGGCGTTGGCGGCCGCCTTGCCGGGCTCGGCTGAATCATCCTGCAGGATCAGGTTGATCTTGCGCCCGTTGATGCCGCCTGCGGCATTCACGCGCTCGACATAGATGCGCAGCGCCTGCACGGCCGGTGCGTAGGTGCTGGCCGGCGCACCGGTCAAAGCGCCGGTCAGACCAATCGTGTAGGCGTCCTGCGCGGCGGCAGGGGCAGACAGGGCAGTCGCCGCCAAGATGGCGGCAGCGAGTTTGCGCAGCATCGTCTTCCTCCCATGGAATGATACTGAGTGCTTGGTGCGCGATGTTATGCCAGCACGCCGGTCGCGCTCTCGGCGAGCAGTCTCTCCTCCTTGTCGTCGTACATGGCCTCCACAAGCGGCTTGAACCGCTCGTACATCTGATTGCGCTTGACCTTGCGCGTGGGCGTCACTGGCTCGCCTTCCTCCTCAGGATCGAGCACCTTGGGCAGAATGCGGAACGCCTTGATCTGCTCGACGCGCGCGAGCTGCGCGTTGGCCTTGTCGATATCGTCTCTGATCAGTTTCTCGATGCGTGGGTTCTGTGCCAGGCTCGTGAAGCCGGTGTAGGGCACGTCGTTGGTGCGAGCCCAGTCGGCCACCGTGTCGAAATCGATCTCGATCAGAGCCACCAGATACTTGCGGCCGTGCCCGAACACGATGGCCTCGCCGACGAAGGGGCTCGCGCGCAGGATGTTCTCGATGAACGAGGGGGAGATGGTCTTTCCTCCGGAGGTGACGAGGAAGTCGCGCGCGCGATCGACCAGCTTGAGCTTGCCGTCGCGCCATTCCCCGACATCACCGGTGCGCATCCATCCGTCGCCGCCGAACACCGCATCGGAGGCTTCGCGATTGCCCCAGTACCCGTCAAATAGGTCGGCCGAGCGCACCAGTATTTCGCCGTCGTCGGCCAGCTTGACCTCGAAACCTTCCGGTACAGTGCCCACGTCCCCCGGCCGCGGGAAAGGCCCGCGCTGGCCGGCGATGATGCCGCCGGCCGTCTCCGTCTGGCCGTACATCTCGACGACATTGACGCCCAGCATGTGCCAGAAGGCCATCGTCTCAGCCGGCAACGGCGCGCCGCCCGAGACCACCAACTCCACCTTGTCGAAGCCGATCTTGTTGAGGATGGGGCGGAAGACGAGCGCCCGCCACAGCGCTTGCGCCGCTTCAGTCGCGCCGCTCGGCGAGCCGGTCCAGCGGCGCTTGACGTGCTCGCGCGCAAACGCCATCGCGCGCTCGTAGGCGACGCGCTTCAAGCCGGATGTACCCGATATGCCGACTAGAACTTGCGATGCCAGTTTCTGCAGGTAGCGCGGTACGGTGAAGAGCACCGTCGGCGCGACTTCAAACAGCGTATTGGGCAGGTCCTCCACGCTTTCGCCCATATGTGGCACCAGCTCCGTCAGCAGCGGCAGCGTGACGGCAATGTCCCGACCGAGCACATGGCACAGCGGCAGATAGGCCACCGTGCGGTGTGGTTTCGCGTTCAAGGTCGGATACTGCGCCGCCACCGAGCGTGTGGCGGCAAGGTGTTTGCCGTGGCTCACCAAGGCGCCCTTCGGGTGGCCGGTGGTGCCCGAGGTGTAGACGATGAAGGCCGCCTGCTCCGGCTTCACCTGCGCTACGCGCGCCTCGAGCCAAGCGTGATCCGCGTCTCGACCGGCGTCGACCATCTCGCGAAACGTCGTGACCTTGTCGTGCTCGAGCGCGAACAGCGCGGTCTCGTCCACAACGATGACGTGCCGCAGGGCTGGCAGTCGTTCCGCCAGCGGCAGGATCTTGTCGACGTACTCCTGATCCTCGGCGATGAAGGCCACGGCACCGCCATCGCGCATCTGGTATTCGACCTCCTCTGCCGAGGCGGTCGGATAGATGCCGTAGACGACCGCCCCGAGAGACTGCGCAGCAAGATCGGCGACCGGCCATTCCTCGCAGGCATCAGCCATGATGGCGACGCGATCGCCCGTGGCCAGGCCTAGCGCCGCAAGCCCCTTGGCGGTGTGCGCAACCAAAGCAGCATACTGCGCCCAACTGCGCTCGATGTAGACGCCGCGCTTCTTGGCTCTGAACGCGACAACATGAGGATGGGTCCGCGCTCGTTGGAGGAGCAGCGCGGGCGCTGTCATCGACCGCAAGTCATCAAGTGAGCGCAACAATGGCGGTGCACGCATGACTTGAACCCGCCTTAGGCTCCGCTTCCGGACCTCAGACCGCGCGTTGCCAAGAGCGCGATTTCCCGCGCTGTCTCATCTATTGCGTCTCGATCCGCGGCCGGCCAATTGATCACAGCATTGCACATTCCAAGGATGAGCAGCACGGTTCGACGGATATCAATGTCGGGACGCAGGGTTCCATCCGCCACACCAGCCGCCAACACGTCCGCAAAACACCGCTCCACGCCCCGGATCTTGCGTGCAATGCGCTTGCGCGCGGCATTGGGCAGATAGCGCCGTTCGTTGATGAACACCCGAACGTAGTCAGGCTTTGACCCGATCGGCTCGAGATGCGACGCGACCAGGTGCGTCAAGCGCTGCAGCGCCGACTCCTTCCTGGCGACAATCGCCTCCGCCCGCTCAAGAAATCCGTCGACACCCCTCTCGCAGACGATCTCGAGCGCCGCCTCCTTCGACGGAAAGTAGTAGTACAAGCTCGCCTGCCTGAGGCCGAGGACATCGGCGATCGCCTGCGTAGAGGTGCCGTGGTAGCCCCGCTCCGCAAACACCTGCGCCGCCGCATCAACGATCTCTTCAGCGCGGCGCAATGCGCGCGAGTTGCGCAACAACCGGAGTGGCGGAGTGTGCTTCGTCATGGTGGGTTCAATCCGTCGCCTGCCCCCAATCTATAGATTCATAGATTCTATATGTCCATCAAAATATATCGGCGGAAATCCCGGTCCTCCGCCAGGCCATGCCGGTCCGAGGCCACCCTTCTCGTTGATCTCGAAGTGTTTTTCGGATCGCGGGGCATTGCTCGCAAGCGAGAGAGCCGCGAATGCACGGCAACCAGCTGTGAGAAGTGGCTGCCTGCATCTATGGAGATATTGAATTCTATCTTCTATTGATCTATAGAAATCCCGGCACCGGAGGAGGTCCGGCTCCTATCCAGGCGGCAACGCCCTGAAAGGCTCGACAGGGGAGGTGATGGCAATGACTTCTGAAGCGAAGCCGAGGACGCTGCAGGCGCTCATCGACTCGGTGCCAAGCATCGTGGACTATCTCTATGGCAACCCGCCGAAGTCGGCTCTGAATGTGTTCGGTGTGATGATGCCAACGGAGGTCGTCCGCGCGGAGTTCACGACCTGGCGCGACGAGCAGCGATCCTGGCGCGAAACGATCGCCTTGCACGATCAGTCCTACCACATGAACAATCTGCACGTGCGCGGCAAGGGCGCCGTCAAGGTGTTCGAGCGCTTGGGCGTGAACACTTTCAGGAATTTTGCTCCCGGACGGGCCAAGCAGTTTCTCGCGTGCTCTCCGGAAGGCTATGTCATCGGTGACGCCATTCTCTATCACCTCGAACCCGAGCACCTGCTTCTTGTCGGCAATCCCGCGAGCACCGATTGGGTACAATTCAACGCAGAGCGTGCCGGGGATGGCGTCACCGTCGAGCTAGACCCCATGTGGGTGCTCAATCGAGCGCGCAAGCGCAGCCACTATCGCTACCAGGTAGAGGGCCCGCATGCGTACAAGCTCCTGGAGAAACTCCATGGCGCGGCGCTTCCCGAAATCAAGTTCTTTCGGTCGGGGGAGCTTCACGTCGCGGGCTGCAAGGTTCGTGCAATGCGCCACAGCATGGGGGGCGTGCCCGGCTTGGAGCTCTCCGGGCCTTGGGACGATCGCGACAAGGTCAAATCCGCGCTCGTTGAGCAGGGCCGCCGATTCGGCCTGCGGAGCATCGGGTCCCTTGCCTATTTCAGCACGGTGATCGAGTCCGGCTGGTGGGCTGTCCCCTTCTCGGCGATCTACACCAGCCCCAAGCTGCGTGAGTACAGGGAGTGGCTGACGACGAAGAGCGCGGCAGCGAGATTGTCGCTGGGCGGCAGCTTCTACTCGCCGAACCCCGAGGACTACTACCAAACGCCGTGGGACATCGGCCACGGCCACCTGATCAAGTTCGACCATGACTTTGTCGGCCGCGAAGCGCTCGAGAAGATGTCGGCGTCGCCTCACCGGCGGAAGGTTACGCTTCTGTGGAATGCGGACGATGTCCTCAACGTCTTCCAAAGACTTCTGGGCGAGGGTCCCACCGCCATGCACATCGACCTGCCGGTGTCGGCCACCGCGCGGCTGCACTACGACAAGGTGATCAATAGCGAAGGCAAGACAATCGGACTGGCGCATTATCCGGGCTACACGATCAACGAGCGCGCGATGATGTCGCTCGGCAGTGTGGACGAGGCCTATAGCAAGCCCGGCACTCAAGTCGTTCTGCTTTGGGGTGAAGATGGCGGCGGTAAGAAGAGTGCGCCATGGATTGAGCCCCACGAGCAGGTGAAAATTCGCGCGACGGTCGCCCCTTCGCCCATCAGCCAGGCCGCCCAGGAGTACCGGGCGGTTCTCGGCACGCCGCGCCGCCTCTAGTGTCCCGATTCCGAGGTTCGCCGAAGTGTGCCGCAGGGGGGCGGGAGCGAACTTCGGAATCAAAAAGGGACGCTAGGTCCATAGTGCTTGCTGGTGAGATTCAGATCGGGAAATTCGCTCCAAGCATGCCGCGAACGCCGGCGAATTTCTCGATCATCACACCAGTGCCCACCCGGTCGACCTGAGAGCAGCCAGCAAGATATGCGCGACACTCCGGCAACCGATCTGCGCCAGGCCATCAATTCGCTGTTGCGCGGCTTCTCCGTTGAAATCACGCCCGGCGATGCAAAGTCCATCAATGTCGCGGCAATGGCATTGCCGGAGAACACGGAAACATTCGTTGCCAGCCTCCCGAACGGCCGCCTCGATGATGTCGTCGAGACGGCCGTTCGCCTGAAGCAGGGAGGACTTCACCCGGTTCCTCACCTCGCAGCGCGAAATCTGACCAGCAAAGCGCAGCTGCAGGACTTGCTGGCGCGGCTTGCCGGAGAGGCCGGCGTCGAACGCGCGCTGGTCATCGGGGGTGATCGCCCTGAGCCGAGCGGGCCCTATGAGCAGAGCCTGCAGATCCTGAACTCGGGCCTGCTGCAGAAACACGGCGTGCGAACCGTCTATCTCTCTTGCTATCCTGAAGGACACCCCCGTATCACCAATGATCAGCTCCGTTCCGCCCGCAGACAAAAGCTGGCGGCCGCCAAGGAAGCAGGGTTCAACGTCGGCTTTGTGAGCCAATTCTGCTTTGAGTCTGCGCCGATCATTCAAATGGCCCGGGAGCTGAGGCAAGAGGACATCGACGACCACCTGCGGATCGGACTCGCCGGGCCGACGGGGCCCGCAACACTCATCAAGTACGCCGCCATTTGTGGTGTCGGCCCTTCGATCAGAGCCATTCGCGAGCGCCAATCACTGGCCAGGAACATGATGGCCAGCAATGCGGAAGAGCTGGTCGTCGAGATAGCGTCAGCGCAGCGATCGCAACCAACCCTCGGCCTGCAGGGGGTTCACTTCTTTACATTCGGGGCCCTGGCTCGTACCGCGCAGTTGATTGCGCGCATAAGACTATGGGAGCCGTGAGGGGGTGATCCCTGCTCGGCGACGGGAGTGGAGAAGATCCCTCGTGCCGCTGTCCAACACGAAGTACCCGCCATGTGTGGATCTAAGATAGCAATATCGGGGCTTCGACCGCGGCATTGTTCGAGAGCGCTTTGGGCATTACGAGGCGTTCGGATGCTGCAGACTTACGGCAGCGCCGTCAGGCCGCGGAGCCGGCCCTTCATCGTGAGGCCGTCGCGCATGTTGAGGCCAAGGAGCGCGATGTTCGCCGCCCCCGCAATGAGCTCGAGCGCCTGCACGGCATAGAAGACGGCATCGAACTCGGCGGCTCTCGCCTTGGACGCGAGGAACAGTGCAGCGGGAATGAGAACCAGGATGCCGTTGGCGGCGATCAGCGGCATGCGCTTCATCTTCGCGCCAATGAGCCCGGCGCGCCGCCCCTTCGCCAACGCAAAGCCCGAGCCTCCCGCCGCCATCAGCGCCGGAATGAGCAACAGGAAGCCCCACGGTATGGCCGTCTTGACGGCCGTCACCACCGCCTGGGATGCGAACAGTTCACTGAGAGCCGTCGAGAGCCAAAAGGTGGCGATCGTGGCGAGAGCGAGCGCGCCGGCGCCGCTATGGATGATCCTTGCCATGGCCTTCCTGCCGTTCCAGCAAGCGCTTCGCCAGGGAACCCTGCTGCTCATTTGCTGGGCCACATGCGGCGGAGCAGACCGTCGCCGTGAACGAAGTGGTGATAAAGTGCGGCGCCGGCGTGAAGCACGAACAAGGCAAGTAGGAGCCGCGCTCCGATGCCGTGCGGAAAACGGGCCGGAAACTTCCAGAAGTCGGGCAGCGCGCCGTCTCCGCCAAAGATCATCGGCGCAGCGCCGCTCAGTGCCATCATCCTTATGCCACTCGCAATCATCACCAGGATGACGACGTAAAAGAGGAAATGCACCGCTCGGGCCGCACGCTCCTGCCAGTGCGGCGATCCGGCAACCGGATTGGGTTTGCGATCAAAGCCCCACCACCAGACGATGCGGAGGATGGTCAGGGCGAGCACTGCAACGGCAATCGGAACATGGAGCCGAAGAATCGCCGCCTTTGTCGCAGGATCCACCATGTTGGCGGCACGGAATCCTGAAGCCATCAGTATCACAATGAGCAGGACGCTCAGCCAATGTATCGAGACGGCGATGCCCCCGTAACGATCTGTGGTGCTCTTCAGTCCCATTGCCGATTCCCTCCTTCAATGGCTTGTCCAGCGAGCTATGCGACGCAGCTGGCGGTCGATCCCCAGACGGCGTGGTTGAGACAAGTCGGGCTTTCACCGATTGCGCGGTGAAGCTGGGTCGAGATGAAGCCCGGTTGCCGCTTCATGAACACCGCGTCGTCCTGCCAGGCCTGGAGGAAGTCTTCTCATCGGCCTTGTCGAGCGTGAAGCCATTCACCGGGACGACGGAACCGGCATCGAGTGCGATCTGCCGTTCGAAGGCAGGGTCCAGGGGACGCAGCAGCGACATGACACGCTCCTTGACTTGGTCTTATGATGTCAATCGGGTGCGACGACGACGTAATAGTTTGACATTATGATGTCAAGAGCACATGCTGGTGACAAATGCGAAAGACGAAGAGAACGCCTGCCGGCGATGCGTTGACCAACCTCATGCTCGACCTATTCAGGCTCAACAGCCTGCTTCTGACTGCGGGCGACCGCCTGGTGGCCCGGCTCGGGCTGACGAGCGCCCGCTGGCAGATCCTCGGCGCCATCGTCGCCGCCGACCGCGCGCAGCCGGTCGCATGGCTTGCTCGCGACCTGGGCGCTAATCGCCAAAACGTGCAGCGGATCATCAACGACCTGCACAAGGAAGGCCTCGTCGCATTCGAGGCCAACCCGCATCACCGGCGGGCGCAACTGGTCGTGCTCACTGACAAGGGAAGGCGTGCCTTCGAAGCCGCCATGGACTTGCAGGCCCCTTGGGTCAACAGCCTCTCGGAGGGGCTCGCGGTCAAGGACATGGAGACAGTCCATCGCGTGATAACGGCGCTGAGGAGAAGATTGGAGGGCAACGACGAACCTGGAGGACGAGCCTGACCGGGGGCATGACTATGGCTTTCCGCAGCCCAGAGGCCCGCCGTTACTGATGTCTGCGCAGCGTGAGGATTGGACATGAAGCTTGATAAGGCGTGAGCGTCGTGGAGTACAGCATTCTCAAGTTCATCCATATTCTCGGTGCAATCCTCATGGGCGCCGGGCTCATCGGTGTATGGATGGCCGACTTGCGCTCGCGCCAGTTGAGCGAGTTGAAGCCCTTCGCTGAAGCCGTGCGCAATATCGCGGTCTTCTATGACGGGTTTGTCGTGCCGGGCGCCCTGTTGGTGCTCGCCTCCGGCACTTGGATGATCGTGAAATTCTATGGAGGGTGGAACTTCTTGCAGATCCCGTGGCTGGCGGGGATGGTCGGTTGGTTTGCCTTCGAGTTCATCGAAGGCAACACGATCACGCGCCTCTATTTCATGCGGCTGCGGCGCCTCACTCGGACAGCTCTCGAGGCCGGTCGCGTTACGCCCGACCTCCAACGCGCGCGTGGCGAGTTGGTGCCGTCGTTCACCCACTTCCTCGACCTGCCGATCTTGTTCCTCATCGTCGCACTCGGGGCGATCCAGCCGACAACCTGGGCTTTGTTCTTTGTTGGCTCGCTTACGGCGATCGCAGTTGCAGCCGTGCTGACGATCATCGTTCCTCGGCTTTATCCCTGGGGTTCGGAGGCGTTGTCGGGCTTTTCCGATTGAGGGCTTGGCGTCAGACCCCTTCGCGGCTGCCGTGCGAGCGGTTCAGCAGATCACCTGCAACATTCCCCAGAAGGTGCGCTTGAGGCTACCGCAACTCCCCATCGGGTTTGAGCGACGTCAATGCGAGGACCGATCGGACGCACGCTTGTGGTGAGCATGAGTGCGCATCCTGACGGCCCGACCGATACTATCGCGCCGGCGGTGGCGAAGACGCTGCCGGGGCTCTTCCGCGAAAGGGTCGCAAGAAGCCCGGACGCAGTCGCCTACAGGGAATGGGACAGCGCCTCCGGCCAGTGGTGCGACTTCACCTGGCGCGACACGGCTCGGCTGGTGGCCCGCCATCACGCCGCGCTGGCCAACATCGGGCTCGCCAGCGGCGATCGGGTCGCCATCCAGCTCCCCAACGGGATCGACTGGGTGGCGTTCGACATTGCGGCCATGGCAGCAGGTCTCATCACGGTACCGCTCTACACCTACGACAGCGTCGGCAATGCCGCCCACATCCTGGCCAGCTCGGGAGCAAGACTTGTTCTTACCGACACGTGGGAGCGATGGGGCGCGCTGGACAAGCTGCGCTCGCAATTTCCGGCAGTGCAGCATGTCTGGGTGCGAGAAACGAACGCTGCGGGCTTTGCTGCTTCCCCAGGCCCGCCAGAAGTGATCTCGCTTGCAAGCGCCCTGCCGACGACAGCGAAAGAGCCGCGCGCACAGCCGTTGGACCCTCGAGCGACGGCGACCATCATCTACACATCGGGAACAACCGGGCTTGCGAAAGGAGTGATGCTGACCCACTTCGCGATCCTTTGGAATTGCGAAGCCGCGAGCAAGTTCATTCCCCCTTTGCGCAGTGACGTGTTCCTCTCGTTTCTGCCGCTCGCCCATGCGTTCGAGAGAACCCTTGGTTACTATCTGCCGATGATGGGCGGATCGATGGTGGCTTACGCACGGTCGGTGGAGACATTGCGGGGCGATCTGCAGGCGATCCGCCCGACTGTCTTTCTCGCAGTGCCGCGCATCTACGAGCGCGTGCACGAGGCCATTCAGCGGGAGGCACAACAGCACCCGATCAAAGGTGCGCTCATACGTCGGACTGCAGAGGCCGGTTGGCGGATTTGTGAAGCAAGGCGGCGGCGATGCCGCCCGCCTGGCCTCGCGTGGCGCCTTGCGTGGCCGCTGCTCGACAGACTGGTTGCGCGCCGCGTGCTCGGCGCCTTCGGCGGCAGGCTGCGGGTCGCCGTCAGCGGCGGCGCTTCGCTGCCGGCGGACATTGCCCGCTTTCTGATGGGCATGGGCCTGCCCTTGGTGGAGGGCTACGGCTTGACGGAGGCTGCGCCTGTCGTCACGGCGACCGCCTTGGACGACGCCCGGCCAGGCTGCGTCGGTCTGCCCTTGCATGGCTTGGAGATCAGGCTTGGTGACGACAATGAGCTGCTGGTTCGCTCGCCATCGACCATGAAGGGCTATTGGCAGGATCCGGCAGCAACCGCACGCGCCATCGATGCCAACGGCTGGCTGAGGACAGGGGACGTGGCGGAGATCCGCGAGGGCCGCGTGTACATCGGCGGACGCCTGGGGGAGCGCCTTGCGCTATCGACCGGAGAGAAGGTGATGGCGAGCACGATTGAGGCGGCGATCCGGCAGGATGCCCTTTTCGAGCAGGTTTGCGTATTTGGAGATGGCCGCCCATGCCTCACGGCGGCCATCTCGCTCAATGGCCAATGCTGGAGCTCCTTCGCATCGAAATTCGGCCTCGACGCCCGGCTGCCCAATTCGACCAATGCGGTCGCCAATATCCTGCAACGGATCGGCGAGCTCCTGTCGGACCTGCCAGCATATGCACAGGTGCGTTCTGTCCACCTTGTCCTCGAACCATGGACCATCCAGCAAGGACTGTTGACGCCGACGCTGAAGGTCAAGCGGCGGGCCATCGAGGAGAGGTACCGAAAAGAGATCGACCTGCTCTATGGCGATCTCCAAGAAGCGCGGCAGCGCCTGGACGAGCCTCGCAACCGTTCGGCACACGTCAAGGCGCCTTGCAGCCCTCTCCCTGAGCAACCAAGAGCAGGCGATAGATGATCTCTGAACCCGACGCTGCCGTCGCCAGGACAACCCGGCTCGGGTTGGCGTCCTGGTGTCTCTACGATTGGGCGAACTCGGCATTTCCGACCATCGTCACCACCTTCATCTTCGCCGTCTATTTCGCGCAGGCCGTGGCGGCTAATCCGGTCGATGGCGTGGTCCAGTGGAGCCACAGCGTGACGGTGGCGGCGCTCATCGTCGCCTTCGTTGGCCCGGCGCTCGGCGCGATCGCCGATTGCTTGGGCCCGCGCAAGCCGTTGCTCTTCACGTTCACCATTCTCACCGCGGCAGCGACGTCGGCCCTGTGGTGGGTGAAGCCGTCCCCGCAATACGCCCTGCTCGGACAAGTGCTGTATGCTGCGGCAGCGATGGCCTTCGGCTTTGCGATGGTCTTCTACGACGCGATGCTGCGCAGCATCGCTCCGCCGGGCTACATCGGCCGCTTGTCGGGCTGGGGCTGGGCATTGGGCTACGCGGGCGGCCTGCTGTCTCTGACCTTCTGCCTGGTGCTTCTGGTCAAGGCGGACCCTCCACCATTCGGGCTTGCGCGCGAGTCGTATGAACATGTTCGGGCGACCGCCGTCCTGGTGGCGCTATGGTTCGTGCTGTTCTCGATGCCGCTGTTTCTGTTCACCCCCGATCGCCCTTCTACCGGCTTGTCCGTCGCCGCATCCGTACGGACGGGCTTGCGCAGCCTGTTCGGCACGGTAGGTCGGATGCTGAAGAACCGGGCCATCGCGCGCTTCCTGCTCGCGCATCTGTTCTTCACCAACGGCCTGAATACGCTCTTTGCCTTCGGGGGCATCTACGCGGCCGGCACGTTCGGCATGGGCTTCGAGGAGGTCTTGTACTTCGGCATTGCCCTCAACGTGACCGCAGGTCTTGGTGCGGCAACCTTCGCTTGGGTGGACGACCTCATTGGGTCGAAGAGGACCGTCGTGATCGCGCTCTGTGCACTCAGCGTGCTGGGTCTCAGCCTTGTGCTCGTGGAAGCCAAGCCATTGTTCTTCGCCCTGGGCTGTCTGCTCGGCATATTCGTAGGCCCGGCACAGGCCGCCGGCCGCGCTCTCATGGCCAGGCTTGCGCCGCAGGGGCAGGAAACGGAAGCCTTCGGGCTCTATGAGCTCGCAGGCAAGGCAACGTTGTTTGCCGGTCCCCTCGTCTTGGGCGTTGCGACCGACGTCTTCCGCTCGCAGCGCGCCGGCATGTCCACCATTCTGGTGTTCTTTGTCGTGGGGCTCGTCATCCTGCTGCCCTTGCGCGAGCCCAAGTGAGGGCATGCGGGCCGGCCCCCGAGCGCATAGCCGCCAGACCCGCCTCCCCCCGATCACATGCCGTCCAAGGAGATGCGCTCGCGGGCAAGATCAGGCTCGCCATAGTGTTCCAGCATTGCTGCCCGCACCTGGTCTCTCAACTGGACGGCGGCTGCGAAGTCGCCTCCTTGCGCCAGCATGGCCTTGCCGATGTGGACGACGATCTCGCCGCGGCGTGGGAACCACTGACCCCCGCGAAGGATCGAACGCGTCCCGCGCACGGTCACCGGCAGCACCGGGACGCCGGCCTGCGCCGCAACCAGGAACGCGCCGAGACGGAAGCCGAGCAGGCCCGGCCTGCGCGTCAGCGTTCCTTCCGGGAAGGAGACGATGCGCGCGCCCGCGCGCGCGGCCTCGAGCTGGCGCTGCGTGTCCTCGACACCGCCCCTGGGATCGATGCGGCGCACGAACAGGGTCGCGATACGCCGCAGGAACGGGCCGGCAATCCACTGGCGTGCCAACTCTTCTTTGGCGACGAAGGACAGGGGGCCCGGGATGACGGTAGCGATGACGAGGGAGTCGAGATAGCTCGCGTGATTGGCCACAATCATGATGCCGGTGCTGGGAATTTCGGCCTCTGCATCCACCCGCGGCGGTGCGCCTGTCGCCCGAAGGAAAGCATGCCCCGCCATGCGGATCAGCCGATAGCGCCATTCCAGGCGGGGCAAAGCGACGACCGTGGGCCAGACGAGACAGGCCGTCATGACGAGCAGGATCCACCAATAGCCGGCGTAGATCGCTTCGATGAGCCAGCGCCGGGCGCGCCGCATGCGATTGCCGAGGCCTGACATCGTCAGCCACGCCACTTGCCACCACAGGCTACGCTCACGCTGCGTGGGCAGACCGCTCTCGTAGAGAGCGCGAGCCGCGGAGCGCCTGATCTTGCCGCTCGACGTTTTCGGCACGGTGCGCGGCGCAACGAGCTCGACGTCGTCGGGCGGGACCTCGAGCACGGTCGTGCAGGTCTCGGCGATCTTCTGCTTGAGCGCCTGTCTCGCCGCCTCGTCCACGATCCGGGTCTCGGCCAGAACGACCAGCCGCTCGGTGCCCCTGTCTGCGCCCATTGTCGGGAAGGCGACGACGCAGCCTTTGCGTACGCCCTCGATGCCGCCCACCAGCTCCTCGATTTCGTGCGGATAGATGTGCCGGCCGGCCTTGATGATCATGTCCTTGATGCGACCGGTGATGTAGATATCGCCGCTCGCCACGTAGGCGCGGTCGCCCGTTTCCAGCCACTCCCCGTCAAACAGCGCGCGGTTCTTCTCGTCATTGCGAAAGTACCCTGCTGTCGCCGACGGGCCCTTGAATTGCAGGCGTCCCTCCGTCCGCTCCGCCACCTCGCGCCCGGATTCGTCCACGATACGCACCTCGTGCCGCGGGATCGGCACGCCGCAGGCGACGAATTCGAGGGCCGTGCGGTCGCCGGGAGGGGCAGGCATCGCCACGCCGTCGCGCGAAAGGGCGAGCCGGCCGATGCGGTCCACAATGGGGGCGCGGCCGAGCGGGGGAAAGGCCAGACCGACGGAGTTCTCCGCCAGGCCGTAGACAGGCCCCATCATCTGCGGACGGAAGCCGTATTGCGCAAAGCGCTCGGTGAAGCGGGCAATGGTGGACGGGCTCACCGGCTCCGCACCATTGACGATCATCTTCAGGGAGCTGAGATCGAGGCCCCGCACATCTTCGTCGCGCACGTTCCTGCAGCAGAGCTCAAAGGCGAAATTGGGCGCCGCCGAAAGGGTGGCGCGATACTGGCCGATGGCACGCAGCCATCGCGCGGGATCCGCAAGAAACGCCAGCGGAGGCATGATGATGGCCAAGGCTCCGTAGTACAGCGAGCCGAGCCAGGCGCCGATCAATCCCATATCGTGGTAAAGCGGCAGCCAGCTGACGAAGACGTCGGAGGAGCCGGCTTCGAGAACCTCGCCCATGGCCCGGATGTTGGCGAGAAGATTGGCGTGGGTGAGAACGACGCCCTTGGGGTCGCCTGTGCTGCCCGAGGTGTACTGCATGAGCGCCACGGTCTGCGGACCTGCGGGGACCGGATGGTCGATGCTGCCGGCTCGCCTGAGGCCGGCAACCGTCGCAACGCGTCGCAGGTGCTCCGTCAGCCCGACCAGCAGCGACCCGACATTGCGCAGCTCGGGTGCCACGACCAGAAAGGCGGCCTCCGCATTGCGCAGGATGCCGGCCTGGCGCCGCAGATGCTCCTCAACCTGGGCGCGCCGGAAAGGAGGATAGACGGGAACCGGAATGCCGCCCGCGTAGAGAACGCCGAAGAACGCTTCGAAGAACGTTGCATCCGTGGGGAGCATGATGGCGACCCGGTCGCCGGCTGCAAGGCCGTGATCGAGCAAGCCTGCAGCGATTCTGGCGCATTCCCTGCGCAGATCACGGTAGGTGAGACAGCTTTCGACACCCTCCCCGTGCCAGACGCGCAAGTGCGGCCGGTCGCCGTGCGCGCTGACGTGATGCTCAAGGACATCGATGACCGTCTCGGCCGTCGCTGGCGCTGCTATCTCGGGCAGGGCAACCGCCGCGGCAGCGACGCCCTCGAGCATCGCCCGTCGGTCGGGGCGCGCTGCCAGCACCGCCGCGAGCAGATCGCGCGGCGTACCAGCCTCGCTCAGCAGGTGATCGGGCAGTCGCACCTTGAATGCCTTGTCGAGGCGCAGGATCAGCTCCGCCCGTCCCAGACTGTCCAGCGCCAGATCCCTGTCGAAGTCGCTGTCCAGCCCAACGGGCGTCGAGCGCCGCAAATGGGGGTGCAGCTCCCAAACCAGATCGCGGACGATCGCAAGGAACCGGGCCGGCACGTCCCGCTCCATCCGGGCCGCATCGTCGGCGGAGCTTTGGCGCTGCTCCGCGGCCGGCAATGGCTCTGGGTCGGTCGACACCTTCACCTCCCGGTGGACACAGCCGACGCCGTTACGCACTTGTGGCTTTCGGGATCAGGGTTACGCAATTCTCCACCCGCCGAACGCCAGGAGTGCCCTCCACAAGCACGCACAATGCCTGGTGTTGATCGCCGGTGTCGACAGCGCCCCACAGCCGGACGACGCCATCGTTCACCGTGAAGTTGACGGCAGAGGCGTTCAACCAAGGCTGCGCCTTGAGCCGATCGCGAATGGTCTTGTGCAAAGCGCTGTTGTCCGGCCTGGGAACCGGCGGTCCAACCTTGATTTCAGCGAGCTTTCGCACCAGATCAGCGCGGCTGATGATGCCGACGAGTGCACCGTCGTCCATGACGAGCACCTGCCGTATGTGGTACGCATCCAGGATATCGGCTACCTCGGCCAGGCTGTCGTCCTTGCGCACAGACACAACGAAAGGTGTCATCACGTCTTCGGCCTTGAGCCCGTGAGACCTGACGTATTCGCGTGCTTCGGCATTGACATCGGCGAATGCCTTGAGCCACCACTGCCGCTTCCTCGTCGTCTCGATCTCGCTGCGATGGGCAAGATCGGTCTGACTGACGATGCCGATGACATTCCTGCCGTCGGACACCACCGGCACGGCGCCTACGCGATGACGCATGAGAATGGCTGCAATCTCGGCGACGGTCGTCGTTGGGCCCACCGTAACGACATCCTTTGTCATCACGTGGCGGGCCTTCATGGCTGCCTCCAATACGACGAATGGCGACATCATTCTATTGTGCGAGGCCATGGGCGTTGATCCACGTCAACGGAGCCGTTGCCACCTCGCGTACTGGGACGGCTGCTCCGGGCACGGCGCCTGCAGCAGCGCTCAGTCGTCATGGCATCAAATCCACGCGCCGGGCTTCGAATGCAGCCGATATCGGCACGGGCGACGATGTCTTGTCGCGCCTCGCCGATGCACTGCAGGCGGTGTCCATGTTGTCGGACACATGTCCGTTTTCCCGGACACAGGGCGAAGCGAACAGTGCCCGCTCATGATCGCGCGATCGAAGATGCTCGTACGATCGTGCCCGGTTCTTCGCATGCTTCTGCGTCGGTGTGATCCGCTGAAGCCCCCGGATCGCCATCTGCTTTGTGCGCGTTTGCTTGGCACGCGTCTTGCCATGTCATCCCTTGCCTGTCATCCAGGGAGAAGCATTCAGACAAAGGCGTTGGGGAATGATGGCCATCGACCATGTCGGAGGCCAAATGGGCCCTTCGGCGGTCCGGGTCGTGCTTGGCACACTCGGGTCCTCTGTGCATTGAGAGCATGACGCACTCCATCGACGCGCGCATTGCGTCCATCAGGAGTGCGTAGTGCGCGCAAGCAGTTTGCCCTTCCACCGGCCCCGCCGGTGGGCTGTTTCCCAAATTCTTCAATTCGGGCATGATGTTACCCAAGAAGAACGGCGCACGAACGCCGAGACAGACGACGGAGGAAACGATGACCGGGCCGCTCGACATCAACGGGCCCTGCGTTCAACGGCGCGCAGTGGAAGCTCTGTTCGGCCTCCTCGAGCAGATGTGCGAAGGCGCCGTATCGGTCGATCACAATGCCCGCATCGTCTGGATCAACGACAAGTATCGCGCGCTGCTCGGCATCGATCCCCAGGAAGACGTCATCGGCCGCGACATCGAGACGGTCATCCCCGAAAGCATGATGCGCCATGTCGTCGAGACGGGCCGCCCGATACTGCTCGACATCATGAAGTTCTCCGACCAGAACCTGGTCGTGAGCCGCCTGCCTCTTTCGGACGAGCGTGGACGCGTCATCGGGGCGATCGGGTTCGTCCTCTACGACCGGGTGGACCATCTGAAACCCATCCTCGCCAAGTTCGAGCGCCTACAAGCCGAGCTTTCCCGCACGCATCAAAAGCTCGACGAGGAGCGGCGCGCCAAATACAGCTTCTCCAACTTCATTGGCCTGAGCGTACCCGCGGTGGAGGTCAAGCGCGTGGCCCGTCGCTGCGCGCTGCACGACAGCCCGGTTCTCATTCTGGGCGAGACCGGCACGGGCAAGGAACTCCTGGCGCAGGCCATTCACGCCGGATCTGCGCGGGCCACGGGACCGTTCGTCGCCGTCAACACCGCCGCGATCCCGGAGACGCTGCTCGAGTCCGAGTTCTTCGGCGCAGCACCCGGCGCCTTCACCGGCGCGGACCGGCGCGCACGTGACGGCAAATTCCAGGTTGCGGACGGCGGCACCCTGTTCCTTGACGAGATAGGCGACATGCCGCTGCCGCTGCAAGCCAAGCTGTTGCGCGCCATCGAAAGCAAGCAAATCGAGCCGCTCGGATCGAACCGCCTCAAGACGGTCGACATCAGGATACTGGCCGCCACCAGCCAGGATCTTGCACGCAAGGTGGCAGCAGGCACCTTCCGGTCGGATCTCTTCTATCGCTTGAACGTGCTGACGGTGCGCGTGCCGCCACTGCGCGAGCGTCTTGCCGACCTCGGCCCACTTGCGGAGCACCTGCTTGAGCAGATTGCCCGCAGCTCAAGGGAGCCGCAGCGCGAGCTCGAACCGGACGCCCTCGATGTGCTCGGCCGTCACCATTGGCCGGGCAACGTGCGTGAATTGCGCAATGTGCTGGAGCGCGCCTGCGTGGCGGCCGACACGACGACGATCACTGCAAACGATGTTCGCACCGTCCTCGGCACAGCCGCCTTGGCGTTCACCGCCGTGGGTGCGAGTCCGCTTGCCGTTGCCGTGGCCGAGAAGGAACGCGAGGCGATCACGGCTGCCCTCAAGGTTGCCGGTGGCAAGAAGTCCGCGGCCGCGCGTCTGTTGGGCATTTCCCGCTCTTCGCTTTACGAGCGGCTGCGCATGCTCGGACTGTCCTGATCGGCGGACATTGTCCGGGTGGCCGGACATGCCGGCGTGGGAATGAAGCAGTCCGCGCCCAGAATATCGCGGCTTTGCCCGCCTCTCTCAATTGGCATGCAGCTTGCCAGTGCTAACGGCAAGGCTTCCGCAGAATGAAGCCGTCGTGAGCCTTGGGGAGGATGACGATGCGCGCTCGTCTGCGGCATCAATTGCTAGGGCAGCCGGAGCGGCGCAGGCAAAAGCAGGCGCCGCAATTGTGCAAGTGCCCGCCTGTTGCTGATCGCGGCCATCGGCGGGATTGGGCGCATCTCTTTCCAGAGCGTCTCCCCGGACGCCACTCGAGCCGGACACGATCCGGCTCGCTCCTTCTTCTCATCGCATGTCCCGGGCGGTGCGGCAGTGCGCGTCGCGTCGGCTTCCGCTGCGGATCGCAAGCGAGGTGGAGCACATGAAAGGGCTTATTGGTCTGAGCCGTATCATCGACGCGATCAACCGCCTCCTCGGCCGGGTGGTCGCATGGCTGCTGCTCGTTGCCGTGCTCGTGAGCGCCGTCAATGCGATTGTGCGCAAAGCCCTGAATGTGTCGTCCAACGCCTGGCTCGAGGTGCAATGGATCCTGTTCGGAGCCGTCTTCCTGTTGTGCGCCGCGTGGACGTTGCTTTCGAACGAGCATATCCGCATCGACATCGTCAACGGAGCGCTGCCCAAGCGTGCGCAAAACTGGATCGAGGTTGTCGGGCATACCCTCTTCTTGATCCCGATGTGCCTCGTGCTGGTCGCTACGGGCTGGCCATTCTTTCTCCGTTCGCTTGGCGTGAATGAGCAGTCCACCAACGCCGGCGGGCTGCCGATCTACCCTTCCAAGTTCCTGATCCCTCTCGCCTTCGCGATCCTGCTCATTCAGGCGATGTCGGAGCTCATCAAGCGCGTCGCCATCATGCGAGGCCGACTCGCGGAAAGCGCTGTGGCGGGCGGCCATCATGCGGCGGCCGAGGCCGAGCGGGTGCTCAAGGCCGCTCAAGAAGAGGCGGAGCAGCGCGCCGGGAGCTGAGCTGCCGGGCGGCGGTACCACCGACAATTGACAGCAACGACACGACTTGATCCTCGGGGGAAAGAAATGGCAGGGCTGATCGCGGAGAATCTTGCACCGATCATGTTTGCGGCGCTCGTGGTTTTCCTTCTGCTCGGTTACCCGGTCGCATTCTCTCTCGGCGCCTGCGGCCTGTTCTTCTTTGTCGTCGGCGTGGAGCTGGCTCCGCTCTCGAAGGGGACCATCACGCTCTCTTGGCCGCTGCTTCAGTCCCTGCCCGACCGCATCTTTGGCATCATGAACAATGATGTCCTGCTGGCCATTCCCTTCTTCACGCTGATGGGATTGGTGCTCGAGCGCTCGGGCATGGCGGAGGATCTGCTCGACACTATCGGCCAGGTCTTCGGCACAATCCGCGGCGGCCTTGCCTATGCCGTTGTCTTTGTAGGCGCCCTGCTCGCCGCAACCACGGGTGTGGTCGCAGCGTCCGTCATCTCGATGGGTCTCATCTCGCTGCCGATCATGCTGCGTTACGGCTACGATCGCCGGCTTGCCAGCGGCGTCATCGCCGCTTCGGGCACGCTCGCTCAGATCATACCGCCATCGCTCGTGCTGATCGTCATGGCCGACCAGCTCGGCAAGTCGGTGGGCGACATGTATGAGGGCGCATTCATTCCCGGCCTTGTGCTCTCCAGCCTGTATGCCGGCTACATCTTCCTCACGACCCTCATTTTCCCCCAATGGGCGCCAGGCTTGCCTGCAGACGCGGTCGGATACCGGGAGGCCGACGGTCGGCGCGGCCTTGTCTCACTGCTCGTCCTGACTGGTCTGTCCGGCGTGGTCGGCTGGTGGTCGATGCAGGGCTCCGACTACAAGGGTGCGGACTTTGTCGTGCTGGCCATGGCGGTCGCCATTGTGTTTGCGTTCGCAGCCGCCCTTCTGAACTGGGTGCTGGGCAAGGTCACGGGCTTCCGCTTTCTCTCACGCCTGGCGGAGCAGGTCACCTTTGTGATGGTGCCGCCCCTGTTCCTCATCTTCCTTGTGCTCGGCACCATCTTCATCGGCGTGGCGACTCCTACGGAGGGCGGCGCGATGGGTGCCACCGGCGCCATGGTTCTTGCCATCGTGAAACGCCTGCTGGACAAGGACCCGACCCGCTTCAACTTCGAGCTCATGCGCTCCGCCATAGAGGCAACCGCGAAGCTCTCCTCCTTCGTGGTCTTTATTCTGATCGGCGCCCGGATCTTTTCGCTCACCTTCTATGGCGTGAACGGCCACCTCTGGGTCGAGCATCTGTTGACCTCGCTGCCAGGCGGGCAGGTTGGGTTCCTGGTCTTCATCAACCTCCTCATCTTCACGCTGGCCTTCTTTCTCGACTTCTTTGAGCTCGCCTTCATCGTCATTCCCCTGATCGGCCCGGCCGCCGACAAGCTCGGCATCGACCTCATCTGGCTGGGCGTCATGCTGGGCGTGAACATGCAGACGAGCTTCATGCATCCGCCCTTCGGCTTCGCCCTCTTCTACCTGCGCTCGGTGGCGGCGAAGGCCCCCTACGCGGACAAGGTCACGGGCAAGACGATGGAGCCCGTCACGACGGGCCAGATCTACTGGGGCGCCATCCCCTTCGTGGTCATCCAATGCATCATGGTCGCGCTGATCATCATCTTCCCGGCGATGGTCATGCACTACAAGCCGACCGGCCCGGCCCCTGACGCCAGCAACGTGCAAGTCGAGGTGCCGAAGGTCGACATCCCAAAGATCGATATCCCCGGGCTGACGCTTCCAAACCAGTAGCCCACTCGCACCCGGGTTCCTTCAACCTGCCCACTTCACCATCACAACGCCAACAGGAGAGACAGCAATGACGAGATTGACAAGACGCAAGCTGCTGAAGGGCGCAGGCGTCTCCGGGTTCGCCCTGGCGAGCACGGCCGTCGCCAGTCCCGCAATCGCGCAGGCGGCGCCGGAGATAAAATGGCGTTTGACGTCGAGCTTTCCGAAGTCGCTGGACACGATCTACGGCGCTGCGGAGACCTTTGCCAAGGCCGTGGCCGAGATCACCGACAACAAGTTCCAGATTCAAGTGTTTGCCGCGGGCGAAATCGTGCCGGGTCTGCAGGCCGCCGATGCCGTCACCAACGGCAGCGTCGAGATGTGCCACACCGCGAGTTACTACTACTGGGGCAAGGACGAGACCTTCGCTTTCGGCACGGCGATCCCCTTCGGCCTCAATTGCCGCATGCAGAACGCGTGGATGTACGCCGGCGGCGGCATCGACCTCATGAACGAGTTCTATGCCAAGCACGGCCTCTATGGCCTGCCGGCCGGCAATACCGGCGCCCAGATGGGAGGATTCTACCGCAAGGAGATCGCCAAGCCTGATGATCTCAAGGGGCTCAAGATGCGCATCGGCGGCTATGGCGGCAAGGTCATCGCCAAGACTGGTGTCGTCCCGCAGCAGATCGCCGGCGGCGACATCTATCCGGCGCTCGAGAAGGGCACCATCGATGCGGCCGAGTGGGTCGGTCCCTACGACGACGAGAAGCTCGGCCTGCACAAGGTTGCCAAGTACTACTACTACCCCGGCTGGTGGGAAGGCGGGCCGATGCTGCATGTGTTCACCAACCTCGCCAAGTGGAACACGCTGCCCAAGGCCTACAAGGCCGCCGTCCAGAACGCGGCGCACCGTGCCAATGAAATCATGATGGCCAGCTACGACCAGAAGAACCCAGCAGCTCTGCGGCGGCTGCTGGCCTCCGGCGCCGTGCTGAAGCCGTTCTCGCGCGACGTGCTGGACGTCTGCTTCAAGGCGGCGAATGAGACCTTCGCTGAATCGGCCGCGAAGAACGAGAACTTCAAGAAGGTCTTCGACCAGTGGGTTCAATTCCGTGCCGACCAGTATCTGTGGTGGCAAGTCACAGAACTCGGCTTCGACGCGTTCCAGGTGGCCGCCGTCAACAGACGAGCCTAGCGGGGCGCGCGGTTCCGGAGCGCATGTGATGCAGCGCCCGCCTGCATCACCCTCCGGGACCGCCAGCCATGTGCGGGCTTGGTGCGCGCGTCAAAGTACTCATTGCAGAGCAGCGGCAGCGAGCCATGTCTCCTTTCCGGCCTTGGCAGGGAATTCTTGGAAAGAGTCACAGGATGAGTCTCGAAGGCAAAGTGGCCATCATCACCGGTTCCACCAGCGGCATCGGGCTTGGCATCGCCTCAAAGCTCGCGGCGGAGGGCGCTCACGTCATGCTCAACGGGTTCGGCTCTCCCGGCGAGATCGATGCCCTGCAATCGAAGCTCAGCCGGGAATGCCGCGTGCGCGTCGCCTTCAGCGGTGCGGACATGTCGAAACCTTCCGAGATTACGGGGATGATCGAGCAGGCGGTCCGCGAGCTGGGCCGCCTCGACATCCTTGTCAACAACGCGGGCATTCAGCACACGGCCGCAATCGAGGACTTCCCGGCCGACCGCTGGGATGCCATCCTCGCCATCAATCTCTCCTCGAATTTTCATGCCATCCGCGCGGCCCTTCCCCATATGCGCCAGCGCAAGTGGGGACGCATCATCAATGTCGCGTCGGCGCACGGCTTGGTTGCGTCCGAGCACAAGGTGGCCTACGTCGCGGCCAAGCACGGCGTCGTCGGACTGACCAAGGTCGTGGCGCTGGAGACGGCGCGCACCGGCATCACCTGCAACGCGATTTGTCCCGGGTGGGTGCTCACCCCGCTTGTGCAGAAGCAGATCGATGCTCTCGCGCAGCGCGAGGGTGTTCCCGTCGAGACGGCCAGAGAGCGCCTTCTTCTCGCCAAGCAGCCCTCCGGCGAGTTTGCCACTCCTGAACAGATCGGCGCGCTGGCGGCGTTCCTTTGCACCGACGCAGCCGCCCAGATCCGCGGCACCACTCTGAGCGTCGACGGCGCATGGACGGCGCAATAGCGCCGATGGGGCCCAGTCATGCGGAACAAGGTCGTCACCCTCGATGAAGCCGTCAACATCGTGCATGACGGCGACACGCTGTGCTTCTCCGGCTTTGGAACGAATGGCGTGCCGGAAGCACTCGCAGGCGCTCTCCTCGCGCGGTTCCAAAGAACGGGCAGCCCCCGCGGTCTGACGCTCCTGTTCGGCGGCGGACCCGGGGATGGCGGAGCGCGCGGCATGAACCTCCTCGCCGAGGAAGGGCTCGTCAAACGCGCTATCGGCGGGCATTGGGGGCTCGTTCCCAGGATGGGCAAGCTGGCGCTGGAGAACAAGATCGAGGCCTACAATCTTCCCCTCGGCGTCATATCGCACATCTATCGGGACACCGCCCAGCGCTTGCCCGGTACGGTGACGCGTGTGGGGCTCGGCACCTTTGCCGACCCGCGCCTGGAGGGCGGCAAGATCAACGCACGCACGACGGAAGACCTGGTCGAGGTGGTGACGTTGGGGGGCGAGGAGCTCCTCTTCTACAAGGCAAGGCCAATCTCGGTCGCCTTCTTACGGGGCACCACGGCGGACCCTGAAGGCAACGTGCTCATGGAGCGCGAGACCCTTACCCAGGATGTGCTCGCCATTGCCATGGCCGCAAAGAACTCCGGCGGCTTCGTCGTCGTCCAGGTCGAGCGCATTGCCGACCGCGGCTCGCTCAACCCGAGATGCGTCAAGGTCCCCGGCATCCTCGTCGACTGCATCGTGGTAGCCAAGCCGGAACTGCATATGCAGACCTTCGGCACCCAATACAACGCGGCGTACTCATCGGAAATCCGCGTGCCGCTGGATGGGCTCGATCCCATGCCGCTCGACGAGCGCAAAGTCATCGCCCGCCGAGCCGCGCTGGAGCTCTTGCCGAACGCGGTCATCAACCTCGGCATCGGCATGCCGGAGGGTGTCGCTTCCATCGCCAATGAGGAGAAGATCCTCAAGTACATCACGCTGACGGCCGAGCCCGGCGTCATCGGCGGCGTGCCGCAAAGCGGCCTCGACTTCGGCGCCGTCGTCAACGCCGATGCCATCATCGACATGAACCAGCAGTTCGATTTCTATGATGGCGGCGGTCTCGATCTTGCGGTGCTCGGCCTTGCCGAATGCGATCGCTCCGGCAACATCAATGTCTCCCGGTTCGGGCCCAAGCTTGCCGGCGCCGGTGGGTTCATCAACATTACCCAGAACAGTCGCAAGATCGTGTTCGTCGGCACTTTCACGGCCGGCGGCCTGGAGCTGGCCGTCGAGGGCGGCGAGCTCAGGATCATGAAGGAAGGCCGGGCGAGAAAGTTCGTCGAGCGCGTGCAGCAGGTGACGTTCAGCGGTCCCCGTGCCGCCCAGTGCGGCCGAGAGGTCTACTACGTCACCGAGCGCTGCGTCTTCCAGCTCACGCCGCAGGGCATCGAGCTGATGGAGATTGCTCCGGGCATCAACGTCGAGAACGACATTCTCGCGCACATGGACTTCAAGCCGGTGATGCGCGCGCCGGTACCGATGAACCCCAGTTTGTTCCAGCCGGAACCGCTCGGCCTCAAGGACACGCTTCTGTCGATCGCCCTGGTCGACCGCGTTACCTACGACGCAAAGAAGGAGACCCTGTTCCTAAACTTCCAAGGGCTCAGGTTGCGCACGAGGCGCGACGTCGAGGCGGTGCGCCAAGCGGTCGAAAGCCGCTGCAAAGCCATCGGCAAGAAGGTGGCGGTGGTGGTCAACTACGATTCCTTCGAGATCGATGAGAATGTCATCGACGACTACACGTCGCTCGTGAAGTTCCTGTCCGAGCAGTACTACACCCGCGTTTCGCGCTACACGACGAGCGCCTTTCTGCGCATGAAACTGGGTGAAGCGCTCGCCAGCAGGGGTCTCGGGCCGCACATCTTCGAGACCCAACGCGAGGCGTTGATGTCGTCACGGCCCTGGAGCGCGGGAGCTGCATCTTGAAAGGGCAGCAACAGCGCGGCCGTGCCCGCAACGCCCGGCGTGCGGGCTCTGCGCCTGTCATCGCCACAACCGCGACCAGGATCGCCGCCTCGCTGCAAACCGTCGAGCGCGGCAAGATCGTCAGCGCCGCGGAGGCCGTGCGCCTGATCCGGGATGGCGACACGGTTGCCACTGGCGGCTTCGTCGGCATCGGCTTCGCCGAAGGCATAGCCGTCGCCCTCGAAGAGCTCTACCTGTCCAAGGAGGATGAGCATCTGCAGGCGGTCGGCAAGCCGCGCAATCTTACGCTCGTCTACGCCGCCGGCCAGGGCGACGGCAAGGACCGCGGCCTCAATCATCTCGCTCACGATGGACTGATCAGACGCGTCATCGGAGGGCATTGGGGTCTCGTCCCCAAGCTGCAACATCTGGCCATTGCCAATCAGATCGAGGCCTACAACCTGCCCCAGGGTGTCATCTCGCACCTCTTTCGCGATATCGCGGCCCGGCGGCCCGGCCACCTGACGCGTGTGGGCCTCGGCACGTTCGTCGACCCGCGCTTCGGCGGCGGCAGGATGAATACGCGGACCAAGGAGGAACTGGTCGAGCGGCTGAGGCTCAACGGACAAGATTTCCTTTTCTACAAGGCCTTTCCCATCGAGGTCGGCATCATCCGAGGCACCACCGCAGATCCCGACGGCAACCTCACCATGGAGAAGGAGGCGCTGACGCTCGAAGTGCTCTCCATCGCCATGGCGGTGCGCAATTCGGGGGGCATCGTCATCGCCCAGGTCGAACGCGTCGCCGAGCGCGGCAGCCTTCATCCGCGCGACGTCAAGGTGCCCGGCATCCTTGTCGACTGCGTCGTCGTCGCCAAGCCCGAGCATCATTGGCAGACGTTTGCCGTCCAGTACGACCCCGCCTTCAGTGGCGAGATCCGTGCACGTGTTGGCGCCATCCCGGCGATGCCTTTGGGCCTGCGCAAGATCATCGCGCGACGGGCCGCGCTCGAGCTCAAGCCCAACAGCGTGGTCAACCTCGGCATCGGCATGCCCGAAGGCATCGCCAGCGTTGCCAACGAGGAGCGCATCATCGACCTCATTACCCTGACGGCCGAACCCGGCGTCATCGGCGGCATTCCCGCCGGGGGCTTGAGCTTTGGCGCAGCCGCCAACACGCATGCCGTCATCGATCAGCCTTACCAATTCGACTTCTATGACGGCGGGGGCCTCGACGTGGCCTTTCTCGGCCTGGCGCAGGCCGACCGCGAGGGAAACCTCAACGTCTCCAAGTTCGGCCCCAAGCTGGCGGGCGCCGGCGGCTTCATCAACATCAGCCAGAATGCCAAGAAGGTGGTGTTTGTGGGCACGTTCACGGCCGGCCATCTGCAGACCGAGGTGGGGAACGGCGACCTACGCATCCTCAACGAGGGTGAGATCCGCAAGTTCGTCGCGGAGGTCGAGCACCGCACGTTCGCAGGCCGTTATGCAGCCGAGCGGGGGCGGCCCGTGCTCTATGTGACCGAGCGCTGCGTGCTTCGCCTTGGCGAGGACGGACTGGAGGTCACCGAGATCGCGCCCGGCATCGACATCGAGCGCGACATCCTGGCCTGCATGGAGTTTCGGCCGGTTCTCAAGCGCGACCCCGTCCTCATGGATGCGCGGATCTTCCTCGACAAGCCGATGGGGTTGCGCGACGACCTGTTGCGCGTGCCTTTGGAGCAGCGCTTCACCTACGACCCTCAACAGAACCTGTTCTTCATCAACTTCGAAGGCCATGCGGTGCGGACGCTCGACGATGTCGAGCGCATCCGCGAAAACGTCGAAACCCGGCTGGCCCCCATCGGGCGCAAGGTCTACACTATCGTCAACTACGACAATTTCGCCATCGCGCCGGAGGTCATGGACGCCTACACGGCGATGGTGAGCAGCCTCGTCGAGCGCTTCTATTCGGGTGTCACGCGCTACACGACCAGCGGCTTCCTGCGCACCAAGCTGGGCGACGCTCTGAGCAGCCGCCAAGTGGCGCCACACATCTATTGGAGCGCTGACGAAGCCCGGCAACATTTGCGGGAGCTCGAAAGCAAAGTCTCGACATGACCGCCAAGAGACACGAGCTGCACGCGGGACAGGCAGGATCGTCACCGGCCTCACACGCCCAGGAACGGCAATTGGAAGGCCCGAAGACGCAAACGGCAACGACGGACGCAGACGGCGCCGAGCTCTTCGATGAGCTGCAGGCGCGCATGATTGCGCTTTCCGAGCTCTACGTGCGCCGCGCCCTTTCGGGCGACACCTATCAAGTCATCGATCCGCGCACGGTCATGTCGACGTTTCTGCAGGTGGCGGCGTGCGCGGGCATCAATCCGACGCGGTTCCTTGAGGAGCAGAACGCCTATTGCATCCACATGCTGGAGCTGTGGCAACGCACGGCAATGCGCCTGCTTACGCATGAGCCCGTCGATCCCGTGATAGCGCCGGCACCCGACGACAAGCGCTTCAAGGGCGAAGCCTGGGCTGCCAACCCCTTCTACGACTACGTGAAGCAAGCCTACCTGCTTTCGGCGCGTCACCTGCAGTCCGTGGTCCGCAATGTCGACGGGCTCGATCCGCAGACCGCACGCAAGGCAGACTTCTATGTGCGTCAATTCCTGGACGCGCTCGCGCCCACCAACTTCCCTGCGACCAACCCGGATGTGCTGCACGCAACGGCCAAGTCGCAGGGGCAGAACCTCGTTGTCGGGCTGCGCAACCTGCTCGAGGACTTGGAGCGCGCCGAAGGACAGCTCCTGCCCAAGGTCACGGACCTGTCGGCCTTCGAGGTCGGCAAGACCCTGGCGATCACGCCGGGGAAGATCGTCTTTCAGGACGACCTGATGCAGCTCATCCAGTACGAGCCTGTCACGGAGACGGTCTACCAGCGACCCCTCCTCATCGTTCCGCCCTGGATCAACAAGTACTACATCCTTGACCTGAAGCCGGCCAATTCCTTCATCCGCTGGGCGGTGGCGCAAGGCCACACGGTCTTCGTCGTCTCCTGGGTCAACCCCGACGAGGGGCTCGCCACGAAGACCTTCACCGACTACATGCGGGAAGGGCCGCTGGCGGCGCTCGATGCCATCAAGCTGGCAACCGGCGAGGATGAGGTCAACATCGTCGGCTACTGCATCGGCGGAACGCTCACCGCGAGCACGCTCGCCTACATGGCCGCCAAAGGGCAGCGAACCGTTGCCAGCGCGACCTTCCTTACGACCTTGCTCGATTTCGCCGATGCGGGCGAGGTCAAGGTGTTCATCGATGAAAGCCAGCTCAGGCTGCTCGACGCGCACATGGAGCGCATGGGGTTCCTGGAAGGCCGGCATATGGCCGAGGCATTCCACTACTTGCGTGACAGAGAGCTCATCTGGGCATCGTACATCAACAACTATCTGCTCGGCCGCGACCCGCCGGCCTTCGACATCCTGTATTGGAACTCCGATTGGACGCACATGCCGGCGGCCATGCATAGCGCCTATTTGCGCGACATGTACCAGCGCAACCTGCTGCGCGAGCCCGGCGGGATTGTCCTCGACGGAGTCCCGATCGATCTCGCCAGCATTCGGCTGCCTGCCTACTTCCTGTCGACGCGCGAAGACCACATCGCGCCCTGGCGTTCGACATTCGCCGGGGCAAAGCTGCTCGCCGGACCGCTTCGCTTTGTGGTCGGGGGCTCAGGACATGTGGCGGGCGTGATCAACCCTCCGGCCGCGAAGAAGTACGGCTACTGGGCCGGCGATGATCCCGGCGAAGATCCGGACGCCTGGTTGGCGTCATGCACACATCGGGAGGGTTCCTGGTGGAACGATTGGGCGGAGTGGATCGCCATGCACGGGGGTCCGCAAGTCCTTCCGCACCGCCCAGGCGATGGTCTGCTGGCCCCCATCGAGGATGCCCCAGGAGCCTATGCGCGCATGCGCATCGCCAGAGGCTAGCGGAAGGGTTGCATCGTTGCTCAGATCAAGGAGCGCCTGTCCAACGGGCGTGTGGCTGGCGCCGCCGGTAACTTGCAATTGACCGCGAATTGATCGGCGCCCGGCGGGGGCTGATGGCTATATTGCCGTAACAGGTAAGCCGGCCTGTATCGAGAATGCGTTTCGCCAAGCCAGTCCAGTGAATGCTGACGCCCGGAGGAAGGCGTGACGCGGCACCGCGACAACAGCAATGGCCCTGCGGATAGCGGTGCCGAACGATGGCGCCTCCTGATGCAGGCTGCGCAGCGCGGCGACAAATCGGCCTACAGCTCACTGCTCAGGGAGATACTCCCGGTGCTCCGCGCGATTGTCGGGCGGCGGTGGGGAAGCCGACAGGACGTGGACGATATTGTCCAGGACATACTGCTGTCGCTGCACGCGGTGCGCAATTCCTACGATCCGGCGCGCCCGTTCATGCCGTGGCTGGTGACCATAGCCCGCCGTCGGGTCGCTGACGCAGCCCGCCGTTCGTCAAGCCGCTCAATGACCGAAGCCCTGGTCGGCGAAGTGGCTGAAACCTTTTTCGCCGAGGATACGAATGTACCCTCGAATGGGTATGGCGATGCGGAGGCGCTTGCGCGGGCAATGTCGGGACTTCCGCAAGGCCAGCGGCAGGCGATCGAGCTGATGAAGTTGCGCGAGATGTCACTGAAGGAAGCTGCGGCGGCCACCGGAACGAGCGTCGGCGCCCTCAAGGTTTCGGCGCACCGGGGCATGCTGGCGCTGCGCAAGGCGCTCGCCGCCAAGAGCTGACCAATGGACACGGATGAACTGATCAGGCGTCTCGCGGCGGACTTGCAGCCGGTGCGCCCGCTGAAGCCGCCGTGGGTGCGAGCCCTTCTTTGGCTGGGGATAGCCCTTCCGTACGTTGCGGCCGTCGTGTGGGGCAAGCTGACGATGATCGACGCCTCGCAGGTCGCCGGCGATGTGCGCTTCCTGGTGGAGCAGGCCGCCACGCTCGCCACGGCGCTGACTGCCGCCATTGCCGCCTTCTGCAGCGTCATTCCGGGATTTGGCAGAAGGGTGCTGTTCCTGCCTCTTGCCCCCCTCGGGGTGTGGCTGGCGAGCGTTGGTCAAGGATGCGTGCAGGACTGGCTGCGGCTCGGCGCCGAAGGGCTGAGGATCCGCCCGGACTGGGATTGCCTTCCATTGGCGACGGTCATCGGCATTGTCCCAACCATCGTTCTGGTGATCATGTTGCGCAAGGGAGCGCCGCTGCGTCCCCGCGTGACACTGGCCTTGGCAGCTCTTGCGGTGGCGTCGGTAGCCAACTTCGGCATGCAGTTTGCTCACGTCGGCGACGCCAGCATCATGGTTCTGGCCTGGCATTTGGGGGCCGTGGCGGTTCTGTCGATGTTGGGAGGCTGGCTCGGCGAGCTGATCTTGGGCTGGGGCCATGCCCTGGGTGTGCGCTGACGCCTGAGCACGGCAAGGCCGCGATGGAGCAAAAAATGCGAGTGCCGATGTAACCCGCGAAGGAGGCTGGCCGAAGTAGCTCTATCGGCGTCCGCCGCAGCAACTCTTGTGACGGAGCATGTCCAACGTGTCGAGCAATCGATTATGCTTCCTTTGAGAGCGAATGGTGTTCAGCCGGCCGTCTGTGACGCCTGCATGGTTCGGCGGCTTCAATTTGGAAGGGAAATGGATTGACGGTCCCACGGCGTGCCAACGAGCTCGAGGTTTCCGTGGGCGATGGTCCGCATTGGCATTTGCGGTCAATGTGTGCGATCGCCGTCATGGCCAAGGCCTCGATTCCCGGGAGGACCAAGACCCGCCTGGTGCCGCCTCTGACGGCGGACGAGGCGGCGACGCTCAACACGGTCTTCCTGCGTGATGCTGCCGACAACATCCTGTCCGCCGCGAGGTTCGCCAATATCGGCGGCTGGATGGCCTATGCTCCGGCCGGCTCCGAGCCGTTCTTCAGGACCCATCTGCCCGAGAGCATCGGGCTGATCGAGACCGTGGCATCCACCCTCGGTGAATGCCTGCTCCACGCGGCGGTGACGCTGCTGCGCGCAGGTCATGGCGCCGTCTGCCTGATCAACTCCGACAGTCCGACCCTGCCGGTCGGCTATCTCATAGCCGCCGCGACGGCCCTGGCGGCGCCGGGCGATCGCATTGTGCTCGGGCCTTCGACCGACGGGGGGTACTATCTCATCGGCATGAAGCGCCCGCATCCCGCCTTGTTCGAAGGCATCGCCTGGAGCACCGACCAGGTCTTTCCCCAGACCGTTGCGCGCGCCCAAGGTCTCGGCCTTTCCGTCTTCGAGCTGCCGACCTGGTATGACGTCGACAATGCGGAAGGGCTGCAACTGCTCGTTCACGAGGTGCTCGACGGCCGGCCGTTCCGAAACGTCGGCACGCCAACGCCTGCAACCTGGACGCGGGGCCACCTGTCCAAACTGATCGCAGACTGCGGGCTGCACGGGCGCATCCGCGGCAGTCGCGCTGCGGGCGGGCTTTCATGACACGGGGGCTGTCCACAACCATGCGATGGGGCTCGCCCATCCTGTGGCTTGCGGCAACAGGGGCGGGCTTGTGCGCGCTCACCGCAGCAGGTTCCCTGCTGCACTGGCGCCTCGGCGGCTGGCTGCTGATCGGTTTGTTCGCGGCGGCATCTCTCGGTGCCTTTGCCGCGGTTCGCGTTGGCCGGCAGTCCGATCAAAAGGTTGCGCTGCTCATCATCCTGATCGGCGCCGTCGCCATGCGGCTGGCGCTGCTGTTCTCGGAGCCGGGGCTGTCCAGCGACATCTATCGCTATATCTGGGACGGCCGCGTACAGGGCGCCGGGATCAACCCCTATCGCTACGTGCCCGCGGCAAGCGAGCTGGCGTCGCTGCGCGATCCTGACATCTGGCCGCACATCAATCGTGCGGACTACGCGGTCACGCTCTATCCGCCGGTGGCGCAGTCCGTCTTCTTCGCCGTCACACGCTTCGGCGAAAGCGTCGTCGTCATGAAGCTTGGTCTGCTGCTGTTCGAGGCCGTCGCCGTCGCGGCCATGATCGCATTGCTGCAACGCCTGGGAAGTCCTTCAACAGACGTCGCCGCCTATGCCTGGCACCCGCTGCCGGTATGGGAGATCGCGGGCAACGGCCATGTCGATGCGGCCATGCTCGCGTTGCTTCTTCTGGGCCTGCTCGCATACCTGCACGGTCGAACGCTTGCTGGAGGCGTTCTGATCACGCTTGGTGCGCTCATCAAGCCACTGGCCGTGCTGGCGCTTCCCGCGCTGTGGCGACCGTGGAGCTGGCGGCTGCCAGCGTGCGTGGCGGCCACCATCGCTGTTGCCTACGTGCCCTATCTCTCCGTGGGCTCGGGTGTCTTCGGCTTCGTGGCGGGTTACGTGCAGGAGGAGGGATTTGCCTCCGGGAGGGGCTTCAAGCTGCTCTGGCTGACGCAGCTCGCGACCGGCCCCTTGCGCTACGGCATGTTGGCTTATCTCGCGGCATCGGTGCTTGTGCTGGGCGCACTGGCGCTTGCAGTGGCAATCAGGGCCGATCGATCGGCGCCGGCATCGATGCGCGCAACGAGTTGGCTGCTGATTGCATTCCTCGTGCTCATTTCGCCGAACTATCCCTGGTACTTCCTGGTGCTTGTGCCGTTTCTGGCGCTCGCGCCCTCGGCCGCAGCGTGGGTCATGACAAGCGCGGGCGTACTGTTCTACGACGTCGTTCCCAACGATG
>WBUN01000103.1 GCA_008933705.1 Hyphomicrobiaceae bacterium | reverse complement strand
AACGGGCCTCAGAGAGACCCTTCTGAAATTGGATGCGATTGCGTGCCATAGCCATCTCCCTGAATGCGCACGCAAATCGTCTGACTCGTTGGGCAGGATGATGGCTTAGCGTGGTGCGTAATCAGGTGGCTTTTTAATATTTGAGGAATCCAACGGTGGCGTCGTAGCGCACACTTCGTTCCCTTCGAGAGGATATTCATCTCGGAAAAAAATGAGCAATGTTAAGTCGTTTGCAAATGAGCTTTCCTACGAAACCGACGTTGAGCGTACGACTTGGATAAAGACGAACGATAGCAAGGGCAGCATTATGATATTCCAGTCGGTAACAAAGTCCGATGGGAAGGTACGGGTAAAGGATGGACGTAACACTGCGACCGGCAAATTGGAACAATCATGGGAAAAGTGCGATTAGGCACTCCCTGAGCCGAACCCGTTCGTCAACCTCACAGCGATGTCATGGTCCGAGCGTCCGCCGCCGCGCAATCCCTACAAGCGGCAGCGATGAACTATTGAGGCTTGTCCGCGAACGCGGCTGCAATCAGAAATTGGCGATCACCGGACGCGTCTATGCGCATATCACGGTCCGTTGCATCCCTGTCTGCTTCAAGACCAATGAGCCTTGAAAGCGCGTCCACGCTTTGCGCCGCCTCATACGCTTCATCGCGCGACTCAAAGCGCCACGGGGAACGCGTCTCGCGTTTGAGCATCTGCCCAAAGCCGAAGCCCGCCATTCGCTCAATCGCGCGCAGTTGGGGCAACGTCAGATCAACGCGAACCTTGCCACGCTTCGGCTGTGACATCAGTTCTTGGAACGCTTCGCCAGAGTCGCGGTTCGCGCTTGCTATGAGCGCGCCAAGCTCGGCTGCACGACTGGCAAACTCGTTGATGTTCTTGACCTTCGATTGACCTGCCCTGTTTCTTCGGGCCATGGCCACGCCGCAGTCGAGCCATTAGCGACCGGGCAGGCGGTCCTGACCGGCTGCCATCCGCTCAGAGCCGTAGGTCTTCCGCATGACCGCGCAGTGCTCGCCGATGAGCTCGGTCAGCTTGCGCAGCTCGACGGTCGCCGCGCCTTCTCGCTCGCAGTCTGCCAGGAGGTGCCTGGCCTCCTCGGGAACGCGGGCAAGGAGATCGCGGATATGCATGAGGGAGCGGTCGGGGTCGTAGCCCGATTTCCTGACCTCCGCCCGCCAATGCCGTGGCAGGATGCGGTCGAAATGGCAATAGCCGCCGACTGACATCGCCAAGCGGTCGTCGCGATGGTTCTGGGAATAGGGCAGCCAGCTGGCAATGTCATAGAGGGGTGCAAGGCGGTAGCGCCCTCCCGCGCTCAAGAGAAGGCCGTAGTTCTTGCCATGGGCGTCGGTCCCCCGGATCACGAAGTTGAAGGCGCAGGCACGCATGAAGCGATCGCGGTCTTCGCCGGGCCTTCCGGAGCCCGACAAGAGCTCCATAATGGTCTTGATGCCCGGGCCACCGTCCTGCTGGTATTTGTTTCGCGGATCGACCCTGAGCGCCTGGCAGCTGTCTTCCTGGTGCACGCGGTGGACTTCGCCACCGGCTGCATCAATCGGCAGGGCCTTCTGCCCCTTGAGCCTGATGCGGTCGTAGCGCTCGATCACCACCACGGATATGTCCTCAAACCGCTCGGTCCAGCACTTGGGGGCGGGCAGCCCGACGCGCGGCGCCAGCCTGGTGCAAAACATCTCGTTCTCGACCTGACCGGCCAGACCGACGATCGGTGGCTTGAGAATATGTGTCGAGGGGGTGCGACCGCGCGGTTCGTACCATTTGCGGTTGACGAGATAGAGGGCCTTTTTGCGCTGCGCGCCCGCGAGGCTGAACTGGCCGCCACCCGGGGTGAACTGCACCGCGCCCGGATCGCGCATCAGCTCGGCGAAGGCACGGGCCAGCGCCTTGGGGGAGAGCAATGTCGCGCCCTCGCGCCTCTTAAGCTCGGCGAGCCTGTCGATCGGCACCATCTGGATGGCGCCCTGAAGGTCCTCGCCGACCTCCGCGAGCAGGGCAAACGGATTGCGGGGGCTGACTCCGAAGCGCCGACCCCAGCTGGCGAGGGTATCGTCGTTCTCCGGCAACAGGCCCCACATGAACGGCCGGATTGATCTGTCATCGTGTTCGGCACGCGCAAGCGGCATGGAGAGCGAGAGAGGGATCGCCGAAGGGCTCTTGCGGTAGCTCTCGTCGTACGTGAACTGAAACCTGCCCTTGCCGTCCTGGATGACGGTACCCATCTCATCGCCGTCGATGAGGACGCGCAGCTTCCTCGTCACCGGCGCCGCCTTTTCCGGGCCGGGCGGGCAGCCTCCGTCCTGGGCGCCAGTCCTCTGTCGGCGATATCGTCAATGTCGATCGGGCTGCGCGAGGAAGCCGGCGGGGCGGGTGCGGCAGTCTCGGCGTCGTCGCCTGCATACGCCGCCAAGGTGATCTGCAGCTCGTTGAGGGCGCGAAGGACGAGGTCGAGGCGGGCGGTAGGCTTGCCGCCCTCGAACTCATTGACCCACCAGCGCGAGACTCCCAGCCGGTCGGCCAGGTCTTGCTGGTTGAGCCCGCGGGCTTGCCGCGTCGCGCGGACGAGATCACCGATATCGGCGGGGCGGCGTATGAACACGGAAAGGACCTGTGTCGGCGGTGGTTTGCACCCCCTATTGTAAGCGATCGCAAACAAGTTTTCAATGTAAGTCTACGCCTACAATTATATAAAGTATGCCATCGCCTACATGGTCGTGACGGCGCTGTCCGATCCCACGTCATGATGCGAGGGGTTTTCGGCTCCCGCCTGATCTCCGCCCGCCGCCGTTGATGCCGCGTAGACTACATATTGGCTCCAGGGCTGCCATCTGGGCCCGCCTACCCTCACCCTGTGGAGGACAGAGGAGTTCTGCAGCAAATCCTCGTACTGCGGATATACGTAGACAACATAGGCTTCGCGAGGCCTTGCCTTCAGTGACGCCTCAAGATTGGCAATGACGTTCCGAAGGATCTCGCGCCCAAAGGGATCGAAGAGAAAGAGTACAAGAGGCTCATCTCCGTAGGAATAGTCGAGAGCATCCATACAATGCAGATCGAACGCCGCGCACTGCTGGGAAGCGGGTTTGTAGCGCTTGATATTTTCTTCCGCGATGCGGTGCAGATGATCCGAGCGCTCAATGCCGACAATCTTCGCAAATGGGAACTCCGACGCGACCAGCAAAGCTCGACCTTTGCCTGATCCCATGTCCACGAACACGTACTGGTTTGGCTGCAGCGGAATAGAGCTGAGAATTTGGTAGATCACCGAGGCCGTCGTCGGCACGTAGAAGTGAACCGATGTCTTCTGGTCCCGCTCAAATACGGGCACTGAAGTATCTGTGCCGAAGCGCGCATCGAAGGCTTGAGACCGCTCCTCGATGTAGGATCGCGCATATTCGAAGAGATAGAAAATGCGCCCGAGCACAGGTCCGTTCAGATCCAACGGGCCCCGAAACACCTTGGCCAACAGCGGATTCAGGGCAGCCATGTTCGCCTTTCAAGTAACGCGTGCACTTTGCTCCAGCCCTGGCGGCAGGCGTTGACCAGGGTCGCGATGCTGAATGCAGACAATTCAGCGTAGGGGCATTGTCGCGATTGACCATGAGGGCACACTTAGGCAGCTGCGATGCCGGTTGATCGCGCCCAAATGCGGGAACCCCTTGCAGGTCGGTGACTTGGGCAAGTGGCGGTGCGGCCCCGTTGCCGAGAGGCCGCTACACTTCGGTCAAGTGACAACTTGAGCAAATGCGGCATTTGATCCCGGTTGCCGCCGTCGCGATGTCTCGTCGCTGATCGAAGGCGGGCAACAACCTGTAACCGCACAGCAACTTCGTCCGAGTTGGGCTCAAGAGTTCGCGTGCAGCGACGGTCTCCAGCACGGCAGAAGCATCTCAGATTGCAGACAGAAATCGCCGCGGCGCAGCGAATTGACTTTCTGAGCCCAGAAGCTGCCGAGCTTACTCGCGGATGATCAGTAGTGGTGTGCTTTTCCACGCACGGGACGCAGCGGGGCAGCCAAGAAATGCGTGCCGGGCCGCTCCGACCGCTCGCCAACCGGCAAGGGGAAGGGTTGAGCGTCGGTCGACGACTAGCGCACTAAGCTCCAGCTGGCTAGCATCCGGCCATGTCGGTCAGATTGCTCAAAACCTTCTGTGTCGTCGTCCGCGAAGGCTCGTTTGCCGCCGCGGCGGACAAGCTCGCGCTCACTCAGTCTGCCATCAGTCTTCAGATGAAGGCACTGGAGCAGGAATTGCGCGTCGAGCTGTTCGACCGCTCACAGCGGCGACCGACCTTGAACGAAAAGGGTAGGGCTCTGCTGGAGCGGGCAACAGAGATCATCCGTCTTTACGAGGGTCTCGGCGAGGCGATCTCCGACGTCGAGGATTTGGTTGGCACGCTCAGCATCGGCGCCATTTCTACGGTTGCGACAGGGATCCTGCCCGACGCTCTGGCGCGTCTCGCCGCTGCACATCCACGGCTGAAAGTGCGGGTCGTCCACGCCTTGTCGGCAGAGTTGATGACCATGGTCGATACGGGCAACATCGATGCCGCCATCGTGAGCTGTCCGCCGGGCGAGCTCCCCCTGGACCTGACCTGGCATGCTGTGGCCGACGAGCCTCTGGTGGTCATCGCACCGGACACCGTAGGCGAGGGCAGCGACGAAGCGCTCCTCAGCAACTTCCCAGTTATCCGCTTCAATCGGCACGCCTGGGCCGGCCGAGTGATCGAGAGCGAGCTGAAGCGACGCAAGATCATCACTCAGGATGTGATGGAGCTGGACTCGATCGAGAGCATCGCGCTGATGGTCGGGCGCGGCCTCGGGGTCGCCATCGTGCCTTATCGGACCATTGCTGAGCCCTTTCCGCTGCCACTGACGGTCGTGCCGTTCGGGGAGCCTCCAGTGCTGCGCCAAGTGGGCGTGATCAGCCGGACAGCTCGCGCCTTGCCGCGTGCTGCCGACGAGCTCATTGCTTCGTTGCGTGCGGTCGCCGCCGAGAACGATGCGAACCTCCGTCTCAAGTTTTCCTCACGGTCGGCGTGAGCACTTTGAAATTGCCTCGACACATCGCGGCAGCGACGATCGGACATCCCGCTCTGGAGCTGCACGGTGTCCGGTCCACTCACTGGCATTCTCGTCCTCGACATGTCCCGCATACTCGCAGGACCAACGTGCACACAGCTGCTTGGCGACCTGGGCGCGGAGGTCATAAAGATCGAGCGCCCTGGCGAGGGAGACGACACCCGCCGTTGGGGGCCTCCCTTCGTCGAGGAAACTGACGGCCGGCAGGATCGCTCTGCTTACTTTCTGTGCGCGAACAGGAACAAGCGCTCGGTCGCTTTGAACATCGCCTCAGCGGAAGGAGCGGCTGCGGTCAAGGCCCTGGCTCGCAAGGCCGATGTCGTCATCGAGAACTACAAGGTCGGTGGCCTTGCGAAGTATGGCCTCGACTATGAGAGGCTAGCGGCCGTCAATCCGCGTCTCGTCTACTGCTCGATTACGGGCTTCGGCCAGACCGGTCCAAATGCTCATCTCCTCGGCTATGACGCTCTGGTTCAAGCCATGGGCGGCATCATGAGCCTGACCGGAGAGCCTGATGGCCAGCCAATGAAGGTTGGCGTCGGCATCGCGGACGTCGTATGCGGCCTCTATGCCACCATCGCGATTCAAGCCGCACTCCGGGCTCGTGACGTCTCGGGTGTGGGCCAGCACATCGATCTGGCCCTTTATGACGCCCAGGTCGCTTGGCTGATCAACGAGGGGACCAACTATCTGGTGTCCGGACGACTGCCGCAGCGGCGTGCCAATGCGCATCCGAACATCGTCCCGTATCAGGTGTTCGAGACTGAGGACGGGCATGTGATGCTTGCGGTTGGGAACGATGCGCAGTTCTCGCGCTTCTCGGTGGCTGCCGGACATCCCGAATGGCCTCAAGACGAGCGGTTTGCCGATAACCCGTCACGGCTGCGCCATCGCGACGATCTCATTTCGCTGATTGCGACAACGATGCGCGAGCGCCCCACGCAGTGGTGGGTCGAGACGCTTTCAGCGGTCGACGTGCCCTGCGGTCCTGTTCGCAACCTGGCAGCTGTATTTTCCGACGAGCAGTGCCAGAGCCGCGGTCTCCGGATCGCTATTCCGGATGCGACGGCAAGCAAAGGAAGCATTCCGCTCATCGGCAATCCTATCAAGCTGTCACGCACCCCCGTCTCATATCGACGCACTCCGCCAAGACTTGGGGCTGACACGAGCGCTGTTCTTTCCGAACTGTGCGGCATGAGCGACGTCGAGATCGCCGCGCTGAAAGCCAAAGGCGTGGCTGAATGAGAAGGAGGAAGAACGATGCAGTTGTCAGATGAGCAAGAGCGGCTGAAGGCCAAGGCTGCCGAGCTGTCGAATGGCTTTGTGCGCGGTCGTGGCGTCGAAATTGATAAGGCTGGCGAGTACCCCTGGGATGTCGTCGACGCATTGAAGCAGAGCGGCTTCATGGGCATGACGATACCGAGAGAACTCGGCGGCCAGGGGCGCGACTTTCTCGACACCGTTCTCGTCATCGAAGAGATGGCGCGGTCCTGCACGGTCACGGCGCGCATCGTCGTGGAAGCGAACATGGGTGCCATCTCGACGGTGATGGCTTACGGCACGGATGAGCAAAAGAGGCGTGCGGCCGATCTCGTGCTGGCGGGCGACAAGCCGGCGATCTGCATCACCGAGCCCGAGGCCGGCAGCGATGCGAGCGGGATGAAGACCCGCGCCGACAAACGGGGCAATCGGTACGTCCTAAACGGCAAGAAGCATTGGATCACCGGCGCTGGCGTGTCTCGCCTGCACCTCATCTTTGCGCGCGTCTTCGATGAGAGCGGCGAGGAACTCGGTGTTGGCGGATTTCTCGCGGTTCGTGGCGAAGCCGATGGGCTTCGGATGACCCGGCGGGAACCCACCATGGGGCTCCGTGGTATGCCCGAGGGTGAGCTCGTCTTCGAGGATCTCGAGGTGACCCCGGATATGGTTCTCCTGCCGCCTTCGGGCTTCAAGCGCGGCTTCGTCGATCTGATCAACGCCTATAACAGCCAGCGGGTCGGCGCCGGCACGGTTGCAATGGGCATCGCAACCGGGGCACTGGAGCACGCCGTGGCCTGGGTCAAGGAGCGGGAGCAGTTCGGGCGCCCCATTGGTGAGTTTCAGGGTGTGCAGTGGATGCTCGCCGACATGCAGACGCAGCTCACCGCGTCGCGGCTCATGCTCTACGCTGCGGCGGCCTCCAGGGGCCCGAATGGGAGCGCCTTTCCGGATCCGACGCTTGCAGCGCAGGCGAAGATTTTTGCGTCTGAAGCCGCCATGAAGATCGTGAATGACGGTCTGCAGCTCTTCGGCGCCCGCGGCTATTCGCAAAACTTCCCGCTGGAGCGCATGGCGCGGGATGTGCGTATGTTCACGATCGGCGGAGGCACCGCCCAGGTGCTGCGCACGCTCGTCGCCAGCAAAGTGCTCGACTGGAAGCTGCCGCAAACCCGTGACGGTTACCTGAAGAAGATAGTGGCTCCCAATGCCTAAGACCGTCGGCGTCATCGCTCAAGAGCTCTACTGGGCCGGCTGTCGCCACGCCTTCGCCCCTAACGGAAAGAAGAAATGCGCATCTCCCCGATCCTGAGACGAGACGGCATCGCGCCATGCCTTTCCGGCAGGAGCAGCACCAGGCCTCGTACCTCAGCTTTTGCATCAGGCGCGGGCATGATGAGCATCAAAACCGCCGCGCGAGGTCGCTGACATGACGCACGTTGGTGTCGCGCTCCGGTCCCGCGGAGATGAAATACACCAACTTGCTCTCGACCGCGCAGCCGATGACGACAGTGTAATCCCCGCGCACGCCGGCGACCGTCCATTCCGACGGCTGGACCTCTCCGAAGCCAGCCTGGCGGATCGCCGCCTGCGCGCGCGCGCGGCAGTCGTCGAGCGACAGCTCCGTGCCCCGGTATGTCGTCATCACCCACGGCGCCCGCGCCTCGACGGCGGAAACCGACGCGAGCGCGCCGGCGAGAGCCAGCATCAACGTGCCAGCGAACTCTCTGATCGTCACAGTCTCTCTCTCCCCTCTCTGTGTCGCGTATCCCGAGCCCATCCTACTTGGAGAAATCTGCTCATCCCTTAACAGTTGAGGCATTCACGTCGCATGCCTGCGACGTACACTTTTCAGTGTGTTCTCCTGTCGCGCGAGTTCAGCAGCGCCCGAAGGTCGAAGTCATCGTACTTCAGCCGCGGCGCCTTACGCCCGCCTTCGCCCTCCTCGAACTCGATAATCTCGAACTCCTCCGACATCTTCAGGGAGCGCCGAACATCCGCCTTTGTACGACCAACCGCGTTCGCAAGTTCCGTCACCGATCCAAGATCCTTCTGGCGCAGGGTCTTGATGAGCATCATGTTCTGCCGCGAGAATACACGCGCGAGCGCCTCGAAGGACGTAGACCACACCCGGGGATCAGTCGGGAGCTGCTTCTTCTCGCCCTTCGCAATCGCCAGCATGCGGCTATGGATGTATTCCCGGGACGCGATGCCGACGCATAGGATGCGCAGGAGGCTGAACCAATGAAGGCGCGAATTGCCTGCGCGCCATATGCGGAGAATTGGTAGGGCGATCTCCGCATATCGCGCGGATATTATGATTGACTGGTGCGGAGAACAGAGGTCATATTCTCCGCATAGAACGCGGTGAATATGACCTACATCTATGAGCGAAAGGGCTGGCCGAAGTTTCGCTGGGACGAGCAGCGCCTGCTTGCCCCGCTCGCCCAGGTGCGCCACCGGCAAGGCCGCCTGATTGGTCAGATGCAGGGCTTGGGCTTCTCGCTGCGCAGCGAAGCTGTGCTCCAGACTTTGACGCAGGACGTGCTGAAGTCCAGCGAGATCGAAGGCGAGGTGCTCGATGCCCAGCAGGTGCGCTCATCCATCGCGCGGCGGCTAGGAATTGATATCGGAGCGCTCACGCCGGCTGACCGCAATGTCGAGGGCGTGGTTGAGTTGATGCTCGACGCCACCCAGAACTATGCGAAGCCGCTGACCCGGGAGCGCCTGGTCAGTTGGCATGCGGCGCTGTTTCCGATCGGCCGAAGCGGCATGCACAAGATCAGGGTTGGCGCCTGGCGCAAGGACGAAACCGGACCCATGCAGGTCGTGTCCGGACCGCTTGGCCGCGAGCGCGTCCACTACCAGGCGCCGCCGGCGAGAAGAGTGGCCCGGGAGATGAGCGCGTTCCTGAAGTGGGTCGATGCTGATGTCCCCATCGATCCGGTGCTCAAGGCCGCGCTCGCCCATCTGTGGTTTGTGACCATCCATCCCTTCGATGACGGCAACGGCCGCATTGCGCGCGCGATCGCGGACATGATTCTCGCCCGCTCCGAGGAAAGTGCCCAGCGCTTCTACAGTATGTCGGCGCAAATCCGCTTGGAGCGGAAGGCCTACTACGACACGCTTGAGGCAGCACAGAAAGGCGACCTCGACGTCACGGACTGGCTGGAGTGGTTCCTCGCCTGTCTTGACCGGGCCTTCGAGAGGGCCAACGGCATCCTGCATAACGTGCTCGCGAAATCCGGATTCTGGCAGGCGCACGCCTCCGCCGGTTTCAATGCGCGCCAACGCGATATGATCAACCGGTTGCTGGAGGGGCTTGAGGGAAAGCTGACCTCCAGCAAGTGGGCGAAGATCGAGAAGTGCTCGCAAGACACCGCGTCGCGCGACATAGCCGATCTCATCGCCCGAGGCGTTCTCGTCAAGAACGCGGCCGGCGGGCGAAGCACAAGCTATTCCTTGGTCCGCATGTAGCCACCCGCGCGCAGGGCCATCCATCACCGCGCCTGCAGAACCCCTGGAAGACACAGCAAGAGCTTGCCGGAGCGCATGGCTTGCATTGGAGGCAAGGCCAGGCACGACGCGAGGTCCCATTCACCGACGCGCGGCCGCTCGCATCGCCGACCTGGAGCGGCAGTTGCGCGAGCGGCCCCGCACCGTCTGCTACCCCAAGGAAGTCGCCAGGAGGCTGAACCAATGAAGACGCGAATGGCCTGCGTGGCCTCGATCGTCGCCGCGCTCGTTTTGGGCGGGTGCGGCAACGGCAAGGAACCGCCGGCGACGGCGGTCGCTGCCGAGGATGAGCGCGAGGTGCTGCCGGCCGAATGCTTTGCCAAGGCGGCAAAGGAGCCGAAGCTGGCGGAGGACAAGGATACCGAGGACGATGGGGCCGCACGTGACCGCGAGGCGCTCAAGAAGGCCTTCCGGTACGAGCGCGCCAAGCGGCGCGCCTGCGCCGAGCGGCTCAACGTTCTCTTCCCCGGCAAGACCTGAGAGGGACCCATGTCGCATGTCACAGCCCAAC
>WBUN01000021.1 GCA_008933705.1 Hyphomicrobiaceae bacterium | reverse complement strand
ATGTTGCCCGACCCGGTCAGCGTCAGGTTCTCAACGTTGGATCCCAGCGTGTAGCTGACGCTGCTCTGCACCGTGTCCGTGCCCTGGCCCGAGCCTTCCGTCACCACATCGCCGGTCGAGTCGACGATGTAAGTATCGTTGCCGATGCCGCCAGCCATGCGGTCGTTGCCGGCGCCACCGTCAAGAAGGTCGTTCCCCGCTCCGCCATTCAACCTGTCGTTTCCGGCGAGACCCGAAATGGTATCTTCCTCGCTGGTGCCATTCAGCACGTCATTTCCGGCGGTGCCGACAATCGACCCCGACTGATTGGTAACTGCTACGGTGAGGGTCTCGCTGTGACTCAGCCCGCCGGCATCCGTCACCGTCACCGTGATGTCGTGCGCGGTCGCGCTCTCATAGTCGAGCGTCGCTCCCGCCTTCACCCGAACCTCGTTGCCCACCACCTCGAACTTGCCCGACGGATCGGACGCCAGCGCGTACGTGAAGCTCTCCCCCGCATCCGGATCGACCGCCCCAAGCGTCGCCACCACCGTGCCTGCTGCCGCATTCTCCTCGACCGTCCCGCCCGTCACCGTGATGTCGGTCGGCGCCTCGTTCCGGTTGGTGACGGCGATGCTGATGACCTCCGTGTGGCTCAGCCCGCCGGCATCCGTCACCGTCACCGTGATGTCGTGCGCGGTCGCGCTCTCATAGTCGAGCGTCGCTCCCGCCTTCACCCGAACCTCGTTGCCCACCACCTCGAACTTGCCCGACGGATCGGACGCCAGCGCGTACGTGAAGCTCTCCCCCGCATCCGGATCGACCGCCCCAAGCGTCGCCACCACCGTGCCTGCTGCCGCATTCTCCTCGACCGTCCCGCCCGTCACCGTGATGTCGGTCGGCGCCTCGTTCCGGTTGGTGACGGCGATGCTGATGACCTCCGTGTGGCTCAGCCCGCCGGCATCCGTCACCGTCACCGTGATGTCGTGCGCGGTCGCGCTCTCATAGTCGAGCGTCGCTCCCGCCTTCACCCGAACCTCGTTGCCCACCACCTCGAACTTGCCCGACGGGTCGGACGCCAGCGCGTACGTGAAGCTCTCCCCCGCATCCGGATCGACCGCCCCAAGCGTCGCCACCACCGTGCCTGCCGTCGCATTCTCCTCGACCGTCCCGCCCGTCACCGTGATGGTGGGTGTTGCCGCAGCCAATGCCTCGCCCGGCGCGCTGCCCCCGACCGGCGGCTCAACGTTTCCCACACTATTGGAGACGGAGTAGCCGGGGACCTGCCGGGCATTGCCCTGATGCGTATTCTGCAGATACGAGCTCTGCTGGTCAGTGCCCTGCTGAGGCGCAACAGCATCGCTCGCCCGCTTCAGGGTTCGCAGGAATTCGTCCAGATCGACGCCTTGAGGAAGCGGTGTGCCGAGATCGACAGTGCCTGGATCAGCGGACATGGGATCGAGCCTCTTGCGCGAAGACCTCTGCGTGACGCTTTGTCCGTGAACGTTGCATATGATGATTGTAAATCCATTGAAAATGCTGATGAACAAATCATGAGCGAAATTGGAAGCAGATCATTTGCCATGGAATTCGGCGTTTCACCGCGTATTTGCTGCCTTCCCGCTGCTTGTTTCGAATGCCCGTGCGATGAGCGCGTTGCCCGGATTTCACGCGCATAGTCAAAACTGTATTAGGTATTTGCCTCCATACTTGGGAAAGTTGGTAACAGTCGGGTAACCAGATGTTCAGTGCCGGCGTGCTGCGCGATCTGCGCGATGCTCTGAATGCGTCAGTTGCGAGCCTCGGCGCACAACTGCGCGAGCACGGCCAACTGGTCACTCGCGATTCATCCAGCTTCCTGCGCCTTCTCACGAGGACCCTGGTCACGATTCCGGGCGACGTGCTCGCGGCCTCGGTCGTCATCAATCTGCTCGGTCTCGCTCTTCCGCTCGCCATCCTGCAGGTCTACGACCGCATCGTCCCGCAGGCGGCAACAGCAACGCTCACCTTCTTGGTCATCGGGATCTGCGCGGCCCTGGCCATCGAGACCGTGCTGCGCGTCGCACGAGGCCACGTGATCGCCTGGGCTGCCATGAAGCGCGGGTGGAGGACCAACGTTGACGCCGCATCTCGCGTTGCGCTGGCCCCTGCTTCCCTGGTGGATGCGCAGCCCGCAGCGCGCTGGATACAGCGACTGCAGGCCGTGGCAACCATCTCCGAGTTCGATATCAGCCCGGCGCCGCTTGTCCTCATCGACCTGGTGTTCGTCGTGATCTTCCTGGCGCTGCTGGTTGCGACCAGCGGGTGGCTCGCCGCCATTCCTGTCGTCGTCTTCCTGCTCTTCGCTGTGGCCGTGGTCAAGCGCGGTCACCAACTGCGGAGTGCGACAACCGAGCGTGTCATCGCCGAGGCAAAGATCCGGGACTTCCTCATCGAGGCACTGAACGGCATCGTCACAGTCAAAGCCCTGGGAACGGAGCAGCAAATCCTGCGACGTTTCGAGCGCCTGTCCGAGCAGGCTGCACGCTGCACGCACAATGTCGTGCGCCTTGCAGACGACGCGCAGAGCTCCGGATCGCTCATCTCGACGCTGACGCAGATTGCCACGTCGACCATCGGTGCCGTCCTGGCGATCAATGGCCAAATCTCCGTCGGCGTCGTCGCCTGCAGCACCATGCTGGCTGGGCGCGTAGTTCAGCCGCTGCTCCGCCTGGTGGCTGCGTGGAACGAGATCCAGGGCGTCATGGTGGCGGAAGAGGTCGTCAAGCCTGTTTTCGATCTGCCGGCGAGCAGGTACTCCGGCGCGCGCACCTTCAACGACCGGCAGTCGCCCGCCAGGCTTGTCTTCGACAACGTCTGCTTCGTTTGCGAGCGGGGAGAGAAGCCCGTGCTCGCCGGAGCGAGCCTCGATGTTGCACCGGGCGAGATCATTGCCATCACCGGCAGGGACAACATCGGCAAGTCGACGGTGGCGCGGCTGGCCGCAGGGCAATTGGTACCCCAATCCGGTCGCGTGCTGGTCGACGGCCGCTCGGCGACGGACGTGGCGGCACACGACCGCGGCTCGGTTGCGGTAGTGGACCATCGCAATGCCACGATACGCGGCACCGTGCTCAACAATCTCACCTTGTTTCGCGACGCCGAGCGGCTCGAGGAGGCCCGCGCGGCCGCTCGCATGATCGGCCTCGAAGCGGAGATCAATCGGCTGCCGCGCGGCTACTATACCCGCGTAGGGGAAGCTGCCAGCGAGACCCTGCCGGTCGGCTTGCTGCAACGCATCGCCATCGCCCGCGCCATCGCCGGGGCGCCTCGTCTCCTCATCCTGGATGAAGCTAACAGCTCGTTCGACTACGCCAGCGATCAGGCGCTCGGCAAGGGTCTCCTGTCCCTCAAGGGCAAGATCACCGTGGTGGTGATCACCAACCGGCCGTCGTTTGCCGCGGTCGCCGATCGCCTCTTCACCCTGATGGATGGGGAGTTCTGTCAGTTGGAGCAGCCGAGCGCGCGGACGAACGCGGCGATCAAGACGGGCGGAACGACGGCATGAACCGGCCACATGACATCTCCGATGGTCGGCCCACCCTGGTCGAGGCTGCGACAAATGCCGTTCGCGAGCAGCAGCGGCGACTTGCCGCCGAGTTCGCATCGATGCGCAGCGATCCGCCGGCCGCGCCGAGCACGATCGGCCCGTTCGAAAGCCTGCTTTGCGCCGTCCTCACCAGCGTCGGCTGGCGCGGAGAACAGCATCGGATCTTCGAAGCGCTGCCTCATGTGGAGCCGATCTCGTCATTCAGGACGCTGCGCAGCGTTCTCGCACGCCTCGACGTGGACCTGATCCCGATCGAGCGGGGACCGGCCGAGCTATCCCGGGAGGATTACCCCTGCCTTGTGGTCGGCAGCGGTGACAACTGCCGCCTGCTGACGCAAGGCGACGATCGGGCAAACAGAACGCCAGACGAGGTCGCTCGCCGCCTTGTGCGCGGAGCCGTCTACCTCATTCGACCGAACAGACGAGGCGATTCTGCCGCCAGCAGGCCGTCCGGCGGATACGTCGGCCATGTCCTCAAGCGGATGCGAGGTTCCCTTATCCGCATTGCCGGCTACTCGGCAGCGATCAACGCACTGGGCCTCGTCCTGTCGCTGTATGTGCTCCTGGTCTACGACATCGTTATCGCCACCAAATCCCTCGACACGCTGGCATTCCTGGCAATGGGCGCGCTGGTGGCGTTGGCGGTTGAGCTGCGGCTGCGCCATGCACGCTCGGAGATGCTCGCCTACCTGGCCGCCCGCTTCGACGGCGCCGTGTCGGTCCACACACTTGCCTCCGTTCTCAACCTGCCGCTGCCGCTGACGGAGCGCGCTCCGATCGCCTCGCAGCTGTCGCGCTTTCGCCAATTCGAGATCGGACGTGAGCTTTTCGCCGGCAACTTTGCTTCTGCGCTGTTCGACCTGCCCTTCACGGTTCTGTACGTCGTCATGGTGTTCCTCATCGGGGGCCTGCTAGGGTTCGTACCGATCGGGCTTTCGCTGCTCATCGTGATCGTCTGCGCACTGACCGCGACCGTCAGCATCGCGCGCAACGGTGCAGTCGGCGCCGACAAGCTCAAATCGGACGCACTGCTGTTCGAGCTCACCAGCAAGCTGAGGACCATCAGAAACGCCTCGGCCGAGCACATCTGGCTGACACGCTACGCCGAAAGCCTTGCCACGTATCAGCGCTCGCGATTTGCCAGCCTCCAGCTCGGGTTGTGCCTGCAGAGCATCACCAGCTCACTGGTCGCGTTCGCGGGCATCGTCACCCTCGGCGTCGGCGCCCTCAGAGTCATGGACGGCGCGATGTCGCTCGGTGCGTTGATCGCTTCCATGATGATCGTCTGGCGCGTTCTCGTGCCGATCCAGATCGTCTCGCTCAACATCGCCCGTCTCAAGCAGACGCTGTCGACCGTGCGCCAAATCAACGAAGTCGCCCGCATGCGTACCGAACGCGAGAGCGAGATGCCGCCGACGCTGTCCCGCCGGCTCAACGGTCATATTTCGGCATCCGGCGTCTATCTCTCGCTCGCGCCGCAGTCGGAGCCGCAACTGCGGGGCGTCAACCTGCAGATCAAGCCCGGTGAGATCGTAGCGATCGCCGGGCCAAGCGGCAGCGGTAAGTCGACCCTGCTCAAGGTCATCCTCGGCCTCTATCCCCAGTACATCGGCACGCTGCGCCTGGATGGACTGGACCTGCACCAGCTCGATCCCGCCGAGGTGCGCGCGGCTATCGGCTATGCCTCTCAACAGCCTGCGTTCTTCTACGGCAGCATCGCCGCCAACTTCCGCTTTGCCTCGCCGAGCGCCAGCGATGCCGACATCCGGGAGGCCCTGGCGGCTGTCGGCATATCGTTGCCCCATCCGGCGTTGCCGGACGGGCTGGCGACACCAATCAGCAGCTCGGAGTCCCGCTCGCTCTCGCAAGGCTTCCTGTGTCGTCTGTCAGTCGCCCGCGCCCTCGTCAAGAAGCCGACCATACTGCTTCTCGACGATCCAGGGAATGGTCTCGACCGTGTCGGCGACGCGGCGTTCATCGATTGCCTCGAAGCGCTCAAGGGCCATACCACCGTGCTGCTCGTAACTGCGCGGCCAAGCCATATGCGGGTTGCCGACCGCGTGATCGAGATGCGCGGCGGTGTCATCGCTGCCGAAGGTACGCCCGTAACCATGGTTCCGAGAATACTGGCGCAAATCACAGCCGCAGCCTGAGGAAGTCATGCATCCGACCAACAACATCGAGAAGAATCACTGGTCCACGACGCCGGCATGGCTGACGACGCCGATCGAATTCGAGGAGCAGCGCAACTTTCGCGTCTCCCGCAACACCTTGCGTGTCATCGTGGCGCTGGCTGCTGTCGTCCTGTTGTGGGCCGCCGTGGCGCCCATGCGAGAGCTGTCGCTGGCACGCGGCCAGCTCGTCCCCCTTTCGCAGGTACGCTCGGTGCAGCATCTGGAAGGCGGCATCGTCGACCAGATCCACGTACAGGAGGGCGAGGTTGTGGAGAAGGATCAACCGCTGATGCGGCTGCACCCCGCCATAGCCGATTCCGAGCTTTCGGCACTGCGCGTCCGCGCGCACAACCTCTCGCTGTTGAAAGAGAGAGTGGAAGCGCTGCTGGCGGGCCGCGTCGTCGATTTCTCCGCCCTGGGCGACGTCAATACCCCGCTGGCCGGTGAGCACTACCAGGTCTACCAGCTGCGCCTCGAGCATCGAGTCAAGGAGCGCCGCCTCCTTCTCGCGCGCATTGCCCATCGCAAGGCGGAGATCGCCTCGTTGCAGACCGAGATCGTGACGCAAACCAAGCTCATGGAAATCCAGGAGGAGCAGCTACGCATGCGACGGGTACTGGCCCTCGACGGCAACATGTCCAAGAAGCAGGTGCTGGACGTGGAGACCGCCTTCGAGCAGTCGCGGGTGCTGCTGCAGGCAAGCCAAGGCAAGCTGGCGGCCGCGCAGGAAGCCTTGCAGGAAGCCGAGGCGGCTCTGGCCGAATCTGACGCCCAGGCGCAAAAACTTTGGAGCGAGGAGCTGGCCAAGGCCTCGGGCGAGCTGGTCGAGGTGCAGGAGTCCATCAAGAAGCACGCCGATCGCGTCGAGCGGCTGATCGTGCGCGCTCCCACCAAAGGGCGCGTGCAGCACGTGCTGCAAAGGTCCGTCGGCGAGGTCGTGCGCCCGGGCGAAATGATCGCCCGCATCGTCCCGCTGGGCGACGCCTTGGTGGCTGAGGTGCAGGTCAGGCCCGACGATATCGCCGCCGTCAAGGTCGCCGACAGGGCGGAGCTCAAGGTCACCGCCTACGACTTCAGCAGATACGGCAAGATCAAGGGTGAAGTCGTAAGCATTTCTCCGACCACCTTCGAGAGCGACGACAAACGCTCGCACTATTACAAGGTCGTCATTCGCCTCACTCCCGGCCGCAACGACAAGTTCGCGACCGTATGGCAGCTTCAGCCCGGCATGACGGTGGACGCGGAAATCGTCTCTGGAAGCAAGTCGCTGATGCAGTATCTGCTCAAGCCCATCTACCGGGGCATGGACGTCGCATTCTCAGAGCGTTGATGTGCGCGGCTCCATCCTGAGTGAAAAGCGCGCCGTGGCGGTCGCAGGGGCCAGAAGCTGCGGGCTCAGACCCATGGACAGCCCGTTCCACTTGGGCCAGCGTTTGCAGCGGGGTCTCCCCGCGGCTCGGTCCTGAGCTTGCCGAAGGTCCGGTCGAGCAGCACATTGCAGCGCGTTCCCAGCTGGAGGCAAACGCCGTGCTCGTTCTTTACGACAATCCGTTCAGCCCTTTTGCGCGAAAGGTGCGAATGGCTCTCGACTTCAAGGGTTTCACCTACCGCTCGGTGGATGCTCTATCGATAGAGCAGTTGCCCGGGTTGCGAGACGTCAATGCGCGTGGCGAGGTGCCCGTGCTCGTCGACGACGACATCGTCGCGATCGACTCGGCCGACATCGCTGCCTATCTTGATGATTTGAGACCTGAGCCGTCGCTTCTGCCAGCATCTCTGCAAATGCGCGCGAAGGCACGTCACTGGCATCGCGTCGCGGACCGAACGCTCGATGCCATTATCCATGACGTGTCGTTGTGGACGTGGCCGACGCATCACCGCACAGATCAGCCGCCATCAGGCCTGTTGGAGGCAGGGCGTCAGGACCTCGAGGCCGTGATGCGCGTGCTGGAACGCGCGATCGAGCCGCAAGGCTTCATTTGCGGCACGGTTTCGATCGCCGACTTCGCCGTCTTTCCACACGTCACCTCTTTACGGTTTATCGGCGTTGACTTGGACAAGACGCGATACCCCCGGTTGCGGGAGTGGCTTGCCCGCATGCGTGATCTCGAATGCGTGCGCAAGGATCTGGAATCAACCAGGCTGGCCGCCATCGAGAAATTCGGAGCAGGAAAGTCTCCTTACGAATCGGACAAGGTCGTTTGGCGCGGCGACCGGATAGAATGGCTGCTCGCCCGAGGCTTCGACGCGTGGTGGAACGCCGAGCGCGCGACCGGGCGTGCGGTCATCCCGCAGCCAAGCGCCTGAGGGGGAGCGCCTCTCGCGAGAGGCAGGCTTTGTTTCATCACCTCTATCAATGTCATTATACGTGATATCAATTTGCATCATCTACGCCCTGGCGTCGAGAATGCCCGCAACCTCAACTGCCATCGAGCACCAACACCATGGAACGCAAGGAAATTCTCCGGCGCGAGATCAAGGCCCTGGCCTTCGACCAGTACGGCACGATCGTCGACATGCAGAAGGGGTTGACCGAGGCCGTTACGCCATTCCTAAGGAACAAGGGCTGGCAAGGCGAAGCCGGCAGCTTCGTCACCTGGTGGCGGCGCACCCACTTCGAGAACTCCATGATCGACGCGCTGTGCGATCGCGGGCATACGCCCTATCGCCAGATCGGCCATCGCGCCGTGTCCTATGTCATGTACCGCTGCGGCATCAAATACACGCAGGATGAAGTGCGCTGGCTCGTCGGTCAGATCGAGAGCTTGAAGCCGTTCCCGGATGTGCTCGCAGCCCTCAAGAAGCTGCGGGACGGCGGCTACCGCCTCGCCATCCTTTCCAACGGCGACCGCGACATGCTCAAAGCCGCCGGCCCGCATATCGGATTTCCCTTCGACCATGTCATCTCCGTGCAGGAGGCCGGCTATTTCAAGCCGCACTGGAAGACCTACGCCAAGGCGGAGGAGCTGATCGGCGAGGACCGCTCCTCCATTCTCTTCGTCGCCAATCATGCCTTCGATTGCATCGGCGCCAAGGCCTTCGGGATGCGCACGGCCTTCATCGACCGGCGCAAGCGCCCCTTCGGCGAGACACCGCATCAGCCCGACCTGATCGTGGCCGATTTCGCCGAGCTCGCCGCAGCGCTCACCTGAGGTGCAGCCTGCGTCCTCTCGACGGCGCGGTGTGATCGATCTGGCGTCCCGGCCGAGGCAGATGCCGTGCGCGCAGCGCTGAACGAGCTTGCGGCGGCCGCGACAGCCAATCGATGCTACCCCCGCACCGACAAACCTCGTATCAAGGTGCGATGAACCTGCGCCGGCTCGATCTCAACCTCCTGGTCGCCCTCGACGCGCTGCTTCGCACCCGCCACGTCACGCGCGCGGCACAGCTCGTGGGCATCGGCCAGCCCGGCATGAGCGCGGCTCTGACGCGCCTTCGCCGCATGTTCGGTGACGATCTCCTGGTGAAGCAGGGCATGGAGATGGTTCCCACCTCGCGCGCGCTCGAGCTTGAGCCCGAAGTGCGCCGCATCCTGCATGACGTCGACTGCCTCATTACCGAGAGCCCTCAGTTCGATCCGGCGACGAGCCGGCGCACGTTTCGGCTGCGCCTGTCGGACCTGCTCGCGTTCCTGTTGCTGCCCGGCACAATGCGGAGGCTCGGCGCAGAGGCGCCGGGCGTGACGCTGGAGGTCGCGCATTTCTCCCCCGAAGCAACCGTCGAAGCCCTCGAGCGCAACGAGGTGGAACTTGCCGCCAGCACGAAGCTGAAGGTGCCGAAGTCCATTGAATCGAGCCTTTTGTTCGAGGATCGCGTCGTCTGCCTGCACCGCCGCGACCACCCCAAGGCCCGGCGGATGCGCGACATCGACGTGTTCTTGTCGTTGCGGCAGATCCGCGTCTCGCAAAGCCCGCTGGATGATCGCTTCGCGGATCGCCAGCTTGCACAGATGGGTCGCAGGCGTGCCGTTGCGCTCACGCTGCCTCATTGGCTCGCCGTACCCGAGATCGTTGCCTCCTCCGACCTTGTCGCCGTAATGCCGATGAGCATTGCAAGACGCGTCGCCCGCGACCGCCGCGTCGCGCTGGCGTCGCCGCCCTTCGAAAATCCGGCCTTCGCATGGGCGCTCTACTGGCACCGGCGGCACAATTCGGACCACGCGCATCAATGGCTGCGCCGGCTGATCAGCGACGCGAGCGCCGACCTCAAGTCCGGCGCAGCAGGGGTGGACCTCAGTCGAAAGTGATGATCTGGCGCACCGCCTTTCCCTCGCGCAGCCGGTCGAAGCCTTCATTGATCTGGTCGAGCCGCAGGCGATCCGTAAGGAGACGCTCGACCGGCAATCGGCCCTGTCTGTAGAGCGCCATATAGCGCGGCACATCGCGAAGCGACACACAGCCGCCGATGTAGCTGCCCTTGATGGTGCGCTCCTCGGCGACGAGGCTCACGTGCTTGAGCGCAAACTCGTGATCCGGGTGCGAGAGCCCCGCCGTGATCGTCATGCCGCCGCGCCGCGTGATGCGATAGGCCAGGTCCATCGCCCTGACCGAGCCCGCCATTTCGAAGGCGGCATCGACGCCGCCGTTGGTGGCGTCGCGCACCTTGGCCACGCAGTCCGCATCCCGCGCGTTGAATGCGTCGGTGGCGCCGAGCTGGCGGGCAAGCGCCAGCTTGTCATCGAGCATATCGACGGCAACGATACGCGTCGCACCGACCGCGTGAGCGGCCAGCACCGAGTTGAGACCGACGCCGCCGAGGCCGACCACGGCAACGGTGCTGCCCGGCTCGACATGAGCCGTATTGATGACGGCGCCGACGCCGGTCAGCACCGCACACCCGAACAGTGCGGCGATGTCGAAGGGCAGGCTTGGATCGATCTTGACGAGCGAGTTGCGCGACACGACGGCATGCTCGGCGAACGCCGAGACACCCATGTGGTGGTTGATCGCCTTGTCGCCAAGGTGCAGGCGCCGCGCGCCGGAGATGAGAGTTCCTGCGCCGTTGGCAGCAGCCCCCGGCTCGCACAGTGCCGGCCGGCCCTCCATGCACGGCAGGCAGTGCCCGCAGCTCGGGACAAACACCATGACGACGTGGTCCCCGGGCTTCAGATCAACGACGCCGCGCCCGACCTCGACGACTTCTCCCGCCGCCTCGTGCCCGAGGGCCATCGGCACCGGTCGAGGGCGATCGCCGTTGACAACGGAAAGATCCGAATGGCAAAGGCCGGCTGCCCGCACGCGGACGAGGACCTCGCCGTCGCCGGGCGCGTCCAGTTCCACGTCCTCGATGGCGAGGGGACGGCTCGTCGCATAGGGCGGCGGCGCGCCGATGGTGTGCAGAACGGCGGCTCTCATCCTCATGATGATGCTCCATTGGTGGGGGCAGCGCTGTCCCTCCTGTGATCCAGTGTGCGCTCCTCGACGGCGCCGCGCTCGATGACGAACAGGTGATCCAGGAGATCAACGGAGTGGGTGTAGTCGGACTCCGACAGGAGCACGGTGACACCGCCGCCACGCAATCTGCCGATCACCTCGACAAGACGTTGGGCCAAGGCCGGAGCGACCCCTTCGAACGGCTCGTCAAGCAGAAGGAGCTTGCGGCCGCACATGAGCGCGCGGGCGAGTGCGACGAGCTTCTGCTGCCCACCGCTGAGCTGCAGCGCCTTGCGGCTCGCAAACTGTTGCACCTCGGGCATCAGTCCGTAGACCCACCGGAGCCGCTCGGGATCGGGCCGCCCCCGCGTCGCCACGACCGGGAGCATCACGTTCTCCTCGACCGTGAACGTCGGAACCAGGCGACGATCCTCCGGCATGTATCCGACCGCTAGGCGTGCGCGCGCGTGCGCCGGTCGCGACACCAGCTCCGCATCGTCCAGCACGATGCTGCCCTGCGCGATGGGAAGCAGGCCCATAACGGCGCGCATCAGCGTCGTCTTGCCGGCCCCGTTGCGGCCGATGAGCCCGGCCACCTCCCCGCTCGGAATGCGAAGCCTGATGCCGCGCAGGATCTCGGCCCGCTGGATGTGTACGGTCAGGTTATCGATCGCTAGCATCAGGCAACTCCCTTGCGGGGCTGCCGGCGATGCAGCTCGCCGCCGACCACGTACCTGCGCACGTCCGCATCCGACAGGACCTGGGCTGGCGCGCCATCAGCGAGGATGCGACCGTCGTAGAAGGCGATGACGCGCCCGGCGTAGCGTTCCACGATCTCCATGTCGTGCTCGACGAACAGGATCGTCACTCCGCGCTCGCCGAGCGCGTTCATCACGGTGTCCATGGCGGCGTGCTTCTCGTCGGTGCTGATGCCGCTTGTCGGCTCGTCGAGCAGGATCACCTTGGGCGCGCTCACCATCGCCATGGCGATGTCGAGGATCTTGCGCACGCCCTGCGGCAACGTCCCCGCGATCTGGTCGCGATGGCCGGAGATGCCGAGGCCGGCCAGCAAGCCCTGGGCAACCGCATCGAGCTCCGCATCGTGCGCCGGGCGCCAGAAGAACAGATCGCGCTTCCTGGCCACGTTGAGCGCAACGAGCATGTTGTCGAGCACGGTGAACCTGGCAAAGGTCTGAGGGATCTGGAACGAGCGGCAGATCCCCGTGCGCGCGGTGGCCCGCGGGCCAAGGCGCGTGATGTCGCGGCCCTGATAGCTGATGCTTCCGGTGTCGGGCTTCAGGTATCCGGTCACCATGTTGACGAAGGTCGTCTTGCCCGCGCCGTTGGCACCTATGATGCCGACCACCTCCCGCTCGGCCACGGCTACGCTGATGTTGTCGGCGGCCGTGACCGCTCCGAACGCCTTGCAGAGACTGCGCGCTTCGAGCAGGGGCGCCATCTCAGCCCCCCGCCTTGCGCCGTTCGACGAGCGACCACAGCCCGCCCGGCAAGAACAGGATGACGAGCAGCATGGTTGCTCCCAGGATCAACTGCCAAGTGTAGGGCGACCATGCCACCGCGTAGACGCGGATCATTTCCAGGAGGAAGTTGCCGATGAGCGGGGCTGCGACGTTGCCGGTTCCGCTCAGCAGCGCAACGAATACGAACTGGCCGGATGTCGTCCAATTGGCCATTTCCGGGTCGACGTGACCGTTGGCAAGCGCGGCAAGCGCGCCGCCGGCACCGGACAACGCGGCGGCCAGGACGTACGTTATGTGCACGACGGTGCGGGCCGAGCTGCCGAGATATTCAACCCTGATCTCGTTCTGGGCGATGGCCTCGCCGATACGGCCCATCGGCGACTTCAGGTACCGGTAGAGGAAGATGGCCGCGAGCAGGGTGACCGCGCACGTGAGTGCATAGACCGCAAACCGCAACGCCTGCTCGGTCGGGGCCAGGCCGAGGAAGGTCGCCTTCGGCAGGTTGAAGCCGTCCGTGCTCCCGAGCACCTCCGCCTTCACGAGCAGCCCATAAAGGATCATCGAGAGTGCAAGGCTCAACATCGCGAAGAAGATCTCGCGATAGCGCGACATCAGGAAGCCGAGAACGACCGCGACGCCTGCCGCCACGACGATGCCGAGCCCCAGCAGCGCGAAGACGTCGGTGACGCCGACGAAATGTCCGGTCATGCCGGCGGCGTAGGCGCCGAGACAGTAGTAGAGGCCTTGCCCGAAGGATACGAGGCCGGCACGCATCTGCACAACCACACCAAGGACGGCGAGCCCGCTTGCGAGCGAAACCTGAAGGAAGAAGCGAACCCAATCGGGCATGATGGGGCCCGCGGCGATCAGAAGGGGGATCGCGGCCAAGAGGACGAGCACGTTGCGGTCTGTGAGGACGCTCATATCTTGCGGGCCTCCGCCTGGGCGAAGAGGCCATGCGGCCACACGGCCAACACCAGCGCCATCACGCCGTAGATCACGAACAGCTCAGCCTCGGGGTAGAGATGCACGGTTGCCGCCCTCACGAAGCCTGCGACCAACGCCCCGACCGCCGCCCCGCCGATGCTGCCAAGGCCTCCGATCACCACCACGGCGAAGGCGAGCACGATGACCTCGACGCCTATGCCGGGCACGACCGAGATCTTGGGCGCTGTCAGCGCGCCCCCGATAGCACCAAGCATCGAGCCGATGATGAAGGTGACCAGGAACATCGCCGTCACGTTGATGCCCATCGCCCGGCTCATTTCACGGTCGTGAATAACGGCGACGAGCAGCTTGCCCCGCCCGGTGCGGTTGAGACCCCACCACACGGCTGCGCCGAGAGCCAACGCGATCGCGATGAGGGCGAAGTCATAGACCGCATAGGGCAGCCCCAGCACGTCGATGGTCCCGAGCAGGCCGTAGGGCTGTGCGGTGAAGTACGGGTCGACACCCCAGACAAGCTTGATCACATCCTCCAGGACGAGGAACACCGCATAGGTGACAAGCACCATCAGCACCTCGTCCCGGCCATACATGAAGCGCAGAATGCCGCGCTCGATGAGGAGGCCGAAGAACGCGCCAACGATCACGGCAGCCACGGGAAGAACCACGTAGCTGCCGGCCGGCGGCAGACCGCTGGCAAAATAGGCGCCCACAAGAGACGCCGCCGCGTAGGCACCGAGAGCGAACAGGCTGCCGTGCGCGATATTCAGGATCTTCATGACGCCGTAGATGAGCGTCAGGCCCACCGACACCATGAAGAGCCAGGAGGCGTAGACGAGGCCGTCAATGAATATCGCAACCAGCTTCAGCACTTCCGATCTCCGGTCTTGAGGGCGCCGGCTCCGATCAGAGCAGCATGCTCATCGGCGCAGCGAAGTAGCGGAAGCCTTCACCCGCCTTCGCCACATGTCCTACGCCTGGCCACGGGAAGTGGTAGGCGAGAAGCGGAATCTTCTGCGCCGCCAGCATATCGAGGATGCGCACCCGCGTGCTGGCAGACTGCTTCGGATCGGTGTCGTAGGCGAACTCGATGCGCGGCCTCTCGACCAGGAGAATCTGGTGATGCGTCAGGTCGCCGACGTTGCACATGGTCTTGCCGTCGGAGGTGATCATGAAGATCGTATGGCCGACGGTGTGACCTGGCGCGGACATGGCCTGGATGCCCGGCAGGAACTCCTGCCCGTCCTTGAAGAAGACCATGCGGTCGCGATAGGGCAGCAGGTTCTTGCGGGCGTGCTCGATGAACGCCTTGAGATTGCCGCCGAGCTTTCCCTCATCGGTCCAGAAGTCGAAATCGGCCTGGCTGATGTAGATCTGGGCGTTGGGGAACAGGCGATTGCCCTTGGCACCAACGAGTCCGCCGATGTGATCGATATGCGCGTGGGTGATCACCACGGCGTCGATCGTCTTTGGCTCGACGCCGGCTTCCTGGATGCTCTTGATCAGCCGGCCGGTGGTCTTGCCGAACATGGTGCTCGTTCCCATGCCGCTGTCGAACAGCACGAGCTTGCCGCCCGTGTTGAGCACCAGCGCGTTCTGCTCGAGCACAACGTTGTTGGTCGGCAGGAAGTTGTCGGAGAGCATCTTGCCAACCTCTTCCTTGGAGACGCCGAGAAAGGTGCCGGACGGCTCGCCGAGGGGAAGAGGGCCGTCGGACACGACGCTCGCCTCCATCTTCCCGTGCTTGAAGCGGTAGAAGTAGGGAGCTTGCGTATTCTTGAGCGGGGCTTTGGCTTGCGCGGACTGCAATGGCAAGCCGCCCGCGGAGAGCGCAGCGCCTGCCGCGCCGGCGCCAGCCAGGAGCATGCGCCGCGAGATGCTGAGCTTCGACGACGTCATCATGGTTTCCTCCGTTGTGGATGCGTAACACACGCTTTTCGTGGGTCTGGAACGCGAAAACTGAACTGGGGCGCAATGTCCGCCTCGGCACTTTCGGCACGGGCCGCGACATCGCGCTTCCTTCTCACTCGAACGAAAAATCCAACTCGTGCGATGATCGAGAAATTCGCCGCTGTTGGCGGCATGCCTGGAGCGAATTCCTCGATCTCAATCACACTAGCAACACCATCAACCTGGTGTCCCTCTTGATTCCGAACGTCGCTCCCGGCTCCTGCAGCAGACTTCGGCGAACTTCGGAATTCGGGACACTAGTCGCACTTGGCTCCCTTGAAGCCGGACTTGATCCAGTCCGCGCTCTTGATGCCCTCCGGCGGGTTCACGCATTCCGCCTTGTAGACCTTGACGTTGGCGAGGACGGCCTGGTTGGTCGCCTTGTCGAAGGTGTGCTCGGCATAGGCCGTATCCTGAATGGCCTGATGGCCGCCAGACAATGCCATCCTCACCTTTCCGCTTGGGCTGTCGAACTCAAGCCCTTTGAGCGCCGCCGCTACCTGCTCCTGGGTAGGCAGCTTGCCGCCGGCGGCCTTGGCCGCCTTGTCATAGGCCGCCTTCACGCCGAGGAGCGCGAGCGCCATCTTGTAGGAAGGATAGGTCGGCCAGGTCGCGAAGCGGTCATAGTAGGCCTTGCGGAACCAGTCGTTGAGCTCCGACTTGGGGGCGAAGTTGCCGTGCGTGCCGCGGCCGCCGATGATCGTGCCGTTAGGCATCTGGGCACCCAGGCGATGCATGGCGGTCTCGCCCGTCGTCAGAACGACCTGCATCTTGCCGAACAGGCCGCGGCCCTGCGCCTGCAGCACGAACGCCTCCATGTCGCCGCCCCAGAAGCTGGAATGGACGGCATCGGGCTGGTCCGCGAGCAGCGCCGAGATCTCCGTTCCGTACTGGCCGGCAAAGATCTTGGGCATCTGGCTCGTCTTGGTGGCCACGCCGGGCTTCAGCGCCTTCATGGCCGCGTCGAAGTCGTTCCAGGAGTCCTGACCCCAGGCATAGTTCTGGTTGATGCCGGCGTAGCTCTTCAGATCCTTCTTGCGTTCGAGCAGGTAGCGGGCCGCTGCCACGCTGTCCATGGTGGCATGGGCACCGGTCCGGAACAGGTAGGCGGGCTTGGTGACCACCTCCTCGAAGATCTGCGGCGTACCGCAATCGAAGAAGACGGTCAGCCGCTTGATCTCCTCGACGACGGGCGCCACGGCCTTGCAGCTGCCGCTCGAGATGTAGCCGATGACGAGATCGACCTTCTCCTTCTCGACGAGCGTACGATAGTCGGCGACGACGTTCTTGCTGGCCTCGTCGATGATCACCGGCGCAACGGTCGCGCCGCCGAATCCCTTGTCGCTATAGGGCGCGGGCAGCTTGCCGGCGTTGATGGCCTCGATGACGAGCTCGGCCGCATTGCGCGCCGGCACGCCGAATGGACCGGCCGCGCCGCCCGACAGGAACGTGACGATGCCGACCTTGACCGTACCTGCCGGCTGCTGTGCCATGGCCGGCGCCGCGAGCGCCAGCAGCGCCGCCGCGGCCGCGCCGAGGCCGGTGCGCTTCGTGTATGCATATCTCATGCGCTTTCTCCCTTCGGTTGGCTTCGAATGTCCGTCAGTCACTGGTGTCACTCGCGTATCTGCTCACGCACGCCCACAGCCGCCCGGCGGCGCGCGACTTCCGCTCGCGACGGCAACAGGCGCTCCGCCGGATAGACCTGGAAGTTGCCGAGCAGCGTCGTCGCCGGGGGATAGCGGCTTTCCCGCACGACGACACCGATGGCCTGCATCTGCACGATCTGGTGCGTCTCCGGATCGATGCGCGAACGGAACCCAACGGGGTCCTCGGGGAGCTCGAGCTCCATACCCTCGAGCGCCCGGATGAGACCTTCCTTGTCGTCCGGGTTGCCCACCGCGCGCACGGCCTTGGCGATGGCGATGATGCCGGCGTAGGCGCCCTCCGCCGCGTAGCTCGGATAGCGGCCGGTGCGCGCGCGGAAGCCCTCGACAAAGCGTCGATTGCGCTCCGTATCCGGCCAGTTCACGTGGTGGCGCGCAGACAGGACGAGGCCAAGCGGCATCTCGTCACCCAGCGCCGCCAGCACCTCGTAGTTGCCCCCGGCATCGAAGTTCGCGAAGACCGAGCCGCCGAAGAGGTCGAGCGCCTTTGCCTGGCGCACGAAGGCGACGAAATCCCCGCCCCAATGGCCATTGATGATGACGTCGGGCTTCAGCCGCTTCAGCTCGGTGATGTAGGCGGCAAAATCCGGCTCGTAGAGTTTCGGCCACAGGTCGCCGACGACATGGTACTCGACCTTGAGCTCATCCAGCTTGGATCTGAGGTCGGCCCACATGCCGCGGCCGTACTCGTAGTCCGGACCGATGAAGGCGATGGTGCGCCAGCCGCGCGTGCGCCGCAGCTCGGCCAGCCACAGGGCGCCCGCCGCCATCGACTGATAGGCGTTGTTCGAGACGCGGAAGTAGTAGGGGTGCGCGTTCTCGATGGTAAGCCGCGAGGAGGCGTGGTCGGTGCCGATGAAGATCGTGCGACGCTCGCGTGCAACCTCACTGACGGCAAGCCCGACCGACGAGCTGACGACGCCGCAGAGAAAGTGGACCTTGGTCTCGTCGATGAAGCGGCGCGCGATCGAGACCGCGAACGCAGGCTTGGATTGGGAATCCGCGTGGTGCACGCGCAGGCGCCGTCCGGCGGCGCCGCCCGCAGCGTTGATCTCCTCGACCGCCATGTCGATGGCCGCGACGCTGTCGCGCCCATAGAGCGCGCCGCGACCGGTCATCGGAAACATGCAGCCGATCTCTACCGTGCCCGCGTCGTCGGCGCGCGCAACAGTGGCCGTCAGCAAAGATACCAGCAGTATCCCGCAAGCCCCCAAGCGGCGGCACATCGGCGTCGATCCTCCCTGACCGCTCGGGCGAAATGGCCGAACGGGCCGCCTTGAGGCGTTATTGGCAGCAGTCATTGCAATGCAAATGCCAGTGTGCACGGTCCGAGGAAACAACGGCTTCGGCGTGCGAGCCGGCTCATGCTGAGCGGATTGCGCTCATCGCGAGCGCACCGATGCGCGCAAAGCGCTCAGAGCAGACCCACGCGCCGCAGTCGCCGCTTCATAGCATGGCGCGAGATGCCGAGGGCCTCGGCGGCCCTCCCTTTGTGCCCGTTGGCCGCGCGCAGGGCCCTGATCAGGATCTCGCGCTCGGTGCTCTCGAGTTGATCGTCGATTCTACGGGTCGCGGGCGCTGCGCCGCCCGAGATCTCGGGCGGCAGATGTTCCACGTCGATGCGGCTGCCGGGATGGAGAATGGTCAGCCGCTCGATCAGGTTGGCCAGCTCGCGGATGTTGCCCGGCCAAAGATAGGCCGTCAGCGCCGAGGCGGCGGCGTCGGAGAATGTCACAGGTGTTGTTCCCTCCAATCCCGCAGAACGCCGGGCGAACACATGCGCCAGGGGCATCACGTCCTCTGCGTGCTCGGCCAATCGCGGCAGGTTGATGGGAACCACGTTCAAGCGGTAGTACAGATCGGCACGGAAGCGGCCGGCTGCAACTTCTGCCGCCAGATCGCGGTTGGAAGCCGCAATGACACGCACGTCGGCGATCTGCTCGCGCCCCGACCCGAGACGCCGGTAGCTGCGGCTTTCCAGGAAGCGCAGGAGCTTGGCCTGAAGCGGAAGCGGCAGCTCGCCGATCTCATCCATGAACAGCGTGCCGCCCTCGGCCGCCTCCACAAGGCCCGGCCGGCTTTGCTGCGCACCGGTATAGGCACCCCGATCGACCCCGAACAACTCGGCTTCGAGGAGGTCACCGGGAAGCGCCGCGCAGTTCACGACGGTGAATGGCCCCTTGGCACGCGCGCTCAATTCGTGCATCAGCCGCGCTGTATGGCCCTTGCCGGCGCCCGACGGCCCGAGCAGAAGGATGATCCGCGTCGAGCTCCTGGCGACCACGGCGACGGTCGCGCGCAGATCGCGCATCAACGCCGATACCTCTGCCGGCTCGGGCGCGGCTGCCTCATCCGTCGGGCGCCCGCGTTTGCGCCCCTTCGCCCCATCCTTGCTGTGGAGGGCGGCCTGGACGACGCCGACAAGGTCCTCCAGATCGAACGGCTTGCTTACGAAGTCGAGCGCGCCCCGTTTCACCGCTTCGACGGCGGTCGGGATGTCCCCATGCGCCGAGATCATGACGATCGGCAGATCCTGGTCGAGTGCGTGGATCGGCGCGATCAGGTCCAATCCGAACGCATCGGGAAGCTTGTGGTCCAGCAGAACGAGATTGGGCTTGCAGGCGCGGAGCGCGGCCAGGCCATCCGCGGCGCTCGATGCGCCCTGTGCCTCGAAACCATGTGCCGCGAAGCCGTAGAGCATCGATGCTACGAGATTGACCTCGTCGTCGATGACCAGGAGCCGAGGGCCACTCATGAGCATGCCTCCTCGTCGCGCGGCAATGACAACGTCACCGTCGTGCCCTGACCCGCTTCGCTGGCGATCGCAAGCTTGCCGCCGTTGATCTCGGCGAGCTGCCGCGAGATGGCCAGACCGAGACCGGCGCCATCCTTGCGCGTCGACACAAACGGCTCCATCACATGATCGATCATGGCTTCGGGAATGCCATGGCCTGTATCGCTCACCTCGATGATGCCGCTTCCGATGGAACGCCTGACCCGCAGCGTGATGCGGCCGCCATCCGGCATGGCATCGATGGCATTGGCAATCAGGTTCATCAGGATCTGCTGCAGATGAACGATGTCCGTTCTGAGCGCCAGGTTGGTCTCGCCGAGAGCAACGTACTTGATTCCGGCGTCCTTGAGCTGATGCGAGATCAGCGTCTCGCAGCGTGCCAGCACCTCCTCGACCACCACCCTGCGCGGGCTCGCCGGTGCCGGCCGGGCATAGACGAGAAAGTCGCGCAGACTCCCGTCCAGACGGTCGATCTCGTCGTCCATCCCTTCGAGCAGACGGCGGTGCTCCTCGTTCGCATTCCTCGCGAGCAGTCCTTGCACGGTCGTCTTCATGGCAGCCAGCGGGTTCTTCACCTCGTGGGCGAAACTCGAGGCGAAGCGGCCGAGCACGGCCATCTTTTCTGCCTCGACCGCGGCGTTCAGCGTGTCGCGCTGCCGCGCCGCCATGCGGTTGAAGGCGCGGGCGAGCACGGTCAGCTCGTCCCTGCCGTCGTCGCTGACACGGCTGTCGAGCCGGCCTTCTGCCAGTGCAGCCGAGCTCTCCACGAGGCGGCCGATCCGTCGGTTGAGGCGCGAGCCGAGGACGACCACGACGCCGGCGACCAGGGCTGCGACGGCCACGGCTGCGCCGAGCAGCGCCTCGCGGATCGTCGAGAGCGGCCTGACGATCGGCCGGGTCTCCACGGCGAGCGCCACCCTCCACCCAGGCAGCAGCTCCGGCCCCTCCATGATGTTGCCGGTGGGGCGCTCAGGCCGGCCGATCGGCGAGAAGGCAAGGCCGCCCGGCGTCAGCATCAGGGGCTTGAACAGCCCTCGCGCGTCTTCCTGTCCCAGCGCCTCGGTCAACGACGACAGACGCACATGCAATGCGATTGCAGCAGCCGGCATGCCGCCCGCTGTCGGCAACTGACGCACCAGGAGCAGCGAGCCGGGACGGCCGTCCGCGGGCAGGAAGGGTCCCACGACACGCCCCCGAGGCGCATCGCTGCGCGGGACCTCCTCCTTCAGCGGCTGCCAGCGCCCGCCCCAGTACGGCACGCCGGCCGCAGCCTGGCTTGGAATGGCGTCGACGAGCGACCCCGAGCCGTCGAACAGCAGCACGCCATACAGATCTGGGTTGTCGGCCTCGTACTCGAGCAATGCGCGCACGCCGCCCCCTCGCGCGGTGAGGGAGGCCGACCGCGCCAGCGACGTCACATCCGGGTGCGTCGCCAGCGTGTCGAGCTGGGCAAATCTTGCTTCGAGAAAACCCGCGACACGCCCATGCGAGATGGCGAGGCGCTGCTCGATGCGCGCGCCGGACACGATATCGAGGAGGCTGGTCGCGTATCGGTCGTAGGCGGCAATCACCACCAGGAGGGGGAGGAGGGTTGCCACGACCAGCACCGCCGCCGAGCGAACCGCGATGTGCGACAGCCAGGGCACCCGTATTGCCACCGCCGACTCGGCCGGCGGTGCCGCGGCCACGGCCGCCAGGGAGGTTTCATGGAAGCCACGCATCACAAGGCATCCTGCTCTTCAATGGGCCGCCGCCAGGCCCGACCGGAACCTGTGCGACCGATCCTACCATAGGCACCTGCATCGAGGTGACGGCCGCGAGCGCGACAAGCGCCTCGCAGCGCTCATGCCGCCCGGCCGACCGCAAAAGCCATCCGGCAAGGCCGGCTCTGCGCGCTCATCCACGCGGCCATGGACGATGACCTGCCACCGGTTTCGCCCGTGTCAGCGCGAGACGTCGAAGGAGCGGGGCAAGAGCCGCCGGACCGTATTTGTAAGGCGCCCAAGAGCACCGGCTCCTGCACCCGCCCGTCGCGTCCTGAAGTACCGCTGCACCCGATCCAGATGGCCGAGCACCCATGGGCGGCCACATCGCCAGCGCGCGAGACGCCCCGGACGGCGACCCTCCGCTCATGGTTCGAGGGCACCGCTGCAGCGGCCCCCCTCGTGAGCCGAGGTGGCGTCATCATCGCACATGCCGAAGTGCCGTTGATAAGGGCCTGCAAGGTGAACGCCCTCGCGCGATATTCCAGCGGCGCGCGCACCTGCGTTGCAATGTGACCTGGCTGCCCGCCTGCGCGGGCATGACGTCAGATGGGGTAACCGGGTGCCCCACCCCACACCCGTCACCCCCGCGAAGGCGGAGGCCCAGGTCACCGGGCCGTATGGACCACATTCGCCGCAGATCGCCCCCGCGGCCACGCGGGCCATTTCAGCGACCCGCGCACCTGCGTTGCGATGTGACCTGGGTTCCCGCCTCCGCGGGAATGACGTCACGTGAGGGGCCCCTTCCGGCTCGAACGGTCCTCCGTGGTGAGCCCGTCGAACACGGCCGGCGTGGCCGCCCTTCGACGCGCTCAGGGCGGCGTGGGATGTGCGACGCGGGCACGACGTCAGTGTTAGCTGATCGGTTCGCATTTCACTGCGATGGTGAGGTACTCGCGGGCCCCACCCACCGCCGTCACCCCCGCGTCGCGTCGAAGACGCGCCTCCGGCACGACGGCGGGGGCCCAGGTCACCCGGCCGCATGGACCACATCCGCCGCAGATCACGACCGCGGCCGCGGCGGCATTTCAGCAGCGCGCACACCTGGGCATTTCGGTTGAAACGCTCCTCCGTGGTGAGCCTGTCGAACCACGGCCGGCGTGGCCGCCCTTCGACGAGCTCAGGGCGGAGTGGGTGTGCGACGCGCGCATGACGTCAGTGTTGGATGGTCGGTTTGGATTTTATTGCTATTGCGAGGCACTCGCGCGCACCGTACCCACCACCGTCACCCCTGCGTCGCGTCGAAGACGCGCCTGCATCATGCGTCGAAGACGCGCCTCCGGCACGACGGCGGGGACCAGTTTACTTCGCGACGAAGGTGCGCCCGAGGCCCGGCCCCCGGCGGATGCCGGCCACCCTCATCGGCCCGCCCGGTCAAATCGATATGGACCCTTCCCTGAAGTCCGTCCGATCGAGCCACGCATTGACGAGCACCGGCCGGCCGGCCTTGGCCGCCGCACGCGCGCGGGTCAGCGCCCCGGCGATGTCCGCAGACTTCGTCAGCGAGATACCCTCGGCCCCGAAGCCCTTCGCGACCTCCTCGTAGGCCGTGCGCGCAAGCACGGTCCCGACATCGTCCTTGAGCAGCTTCACCTGCTCGCGCGCGATCTGTGTCCAGGCAGCATCATTGCCGACGACGGCGATGACGGGAACGCCGTGGCGGACGAACGTGTCGATCTCGGCGAGCCCGTAGCCGGAGGCCCCATCGCCGAGCAGGAGCCACACCTCCGCGCCCGGGCGGCTGAGCGCCGCCCCCAGCGCAAAGCCCGCGCCGACACCAAGGGTGCCGAACGCACCCGGATCGAGCCAGCCGCGCGGCCCCCGGGGACGCACGATGTAGGAAGCGGTGCCGACGAAGTCGCCGCCATCGGCGACGAAGATCGCATCGTCGCCTGCAATGCCGTCGATGCCGCGCAGCAGCGCGATCGGGTTCACGAATTCGCCGCTGCTGCCTGCTTGCCGCTCGATCTCGAGCTCGCGATCCTCATCGCGCGCCGAAAGCTGGCCGATCCAATCCCTCCAGCGTGCGCCCTGATCATCGTACCACTCGGCCAGGCTCTGCAGGAACGAGCCCGCGTCGCCGATGGCGGCGATGTCGGGCCGGCGGTTGAGATACGCGTCTCTGCGGCTGCGGTTGGCTGCAACCAATGTGCTCGAGCGCCGAATGTGCCGCCCGTAGTCCAGGCGGAAGTCGCAGGGCACACCGGCCAGGATGACGCAGTCCGCCTCGCGGAGCGCTTCGCGACGGTTATGACGCATGTGGAGGGGATGGCTGCGTCCGAGCAATCCGCGTGCCATGCCCGACAGATAGACCGGCAGCCCCAACCGCCCGATGGCGGCCGCGACGCGCGGCGCATCGGCCACCGCGAGCGCCTGGCTGCCGATGACCATGAGCGGCCGTTCGGCCTTGCCGAGCGCGGTGGCGGCAGCCGCGACAGCCGCATGGCGCGCCACGGGTACGACCGCATCGACGACACGCGGCACCGGCACGTCGTGAGCTCGTGTGAACATGCCCTCGACGTGCCGTCGGAGATAGAGACGCTGCAGCCGATCGGCGATCGACGTGCCCTTGCTCGAGCCTTCGCCGTACCAGCGGCGGACAATCGCCTCGTCATAGAGCAGATCGACAGGGCACTCGATGAAGACCGGCCCCGGCACGCCTTCGCGTGCAGCGGCAAACGCCTTCTCGACGGCGGGGCCGAGATCGCGGACGCGGCGCACCCGCATGACAAGCTTCACGCTGGCAGCGACAATGGGGCGCTGTGCGATGTCCTGCAAGGCGCCACGTCCCTGCAGCGCCGTGGGCGCGGCGCCGCCAAGCAGGATGAGGGGCGACTGGGCGAGCTGGGCGTTCTTCAGCGCCGTGATGGTGTTGGTCAGGCCGGGGCCGGCCGTCACCGCGGCCACGCCCGGCACGCCGGAAAGCCGGCCGACGGCGTCGGCGGCAAAGACGGCGGTAGCCTCGTCGCGAACATCGACGACGCGGATCCCGCGCGCCTTGGAGGCCGTCAGAATCGGCGAGATATGTCCGCCGCACAGCGTGAACAGAAGGCGCACGCCCTGCGCCTGCAACACTGCCGCGATGCGATCGCCGCCATGACTATGCATTTGCTGCCATCACCCCACCCATTCAGCATTGCTTAGCACTTGCGGCCGCTTGCATCGAGACGCTCGATCTCCTTGTTGAAGTGCATGACGGCCCGTACCTCACAGGCATGGACGGTCAATGAGAGTTTGGCGGTGGCGACCTCGCTTTGGATGTCGGCGACAATCTGATTGCCCTTGACCTGGCCGCTGGCCGTCCCGCGAACCTCGTAGATGCGCTCGTGCCACGTCCCGGTCAGCCTCTCGCCTTGCAGGATCCAATCGAGCGACAGCTCGATGCGCAGGGCGCTTCCGTCGACGTGATTCTTCTCTCCGTTGCAACGAAAATTCTGCGTGGCCCGCCCGGCCCCGTCCTGGATGAAGAACGTCGTCACGCACTTGAACGGCTCGACGGCGCCGTTGAACCACTTGATGGTGCCGCTGCCGCCCCAGCGGCCGGCGAGGTGCTTGAACAATGCCGTCGGCGAGCTATCAAATGCAGCCTGTCGTTCCTGGGCGAAGGCGGAGGTCGTGCCGACCGACGTATGGAAGCACAGGATTCCGAGACACAGGATCAGCAGAGTGCGCATGCCACCTCCCATCCGCCGGCCGTCAGCATGTCACACGGGAGCAATGGCTGGGACTCCGCTGCCTTGACAGAAATCAAGAGCGTCCGCATCGACGTTGCCCTAACTTCGCCTCGCATTGAAGCGGTACTTGAGCGGTACTTGAGTGACCGGGCTGCTTTCCGGCCATAATGAACCGAGCTTGAGGCGCCTTGCTGGCCCGGGTCATACTGAGCCTCTATCCTATCCAGCCAAAGCGATCATCAGGGGATACGTGCGAGCATGCGCGAAAAGAAGGCTGCGAGCAGGGCCGAAGCAATGACCGGCGGCATGGCGATCGTCGAGGCGCTTATTGCCAACGATGTCAACGCGGTATTCGGCCTGCCGGGCGCGCAGTTGTACGCGCTGTTCGATGCCCTGCAGCAACGCAGCGACCGCATTCGCACGTTTTGCGCGCGCCATGAGCAGGCCTGCGGCTACATGGCATTCGGCTACGCGCGCTCGACGGGGCGGCCGGGGGTCTATGCGGTCGTGCCCGGCCCGGGCGTGCTCAACACGACCGCTGCGCTGTGCACCGCATTGGGTTGCAACGCACCCGTGCTGTGCATAACAGGCCAGGTGCCGTCTGCATTCCTCGGTCGCGGCCGCGGGCACCTGCACGAGCTTCCCGATCAGCTTGGCACCTTGCGTTCGCTCACCAAATGGGCGGCGCGGATAGAGCGCGCAGCCGACGCCCCGGCCGTGATCAACGAAGCCTTCGCCCAGATGCTGTCGGGCCGGCCGGGGCCGGTCGCAGTCGAGATGGCCTGGGATGTGATGGCCGCCAGTGCTGACGTCTCGCTCCTGCCCGGCGCGACGATTCCCAAGGCGACGGCGCCATCGCCGTCCGAAATCGAAGCCGCGGCAGAGCTGCTGGTTGCGGCCAGGCGGCCGATGATCATGACCGGCAGCGGCGCGCAACATGCGAGCGCGGCCGTGCGAGCGCTCGCCGAGGAGATCGACGCTCCCGTCGCCGCCTTTCGCGGCGGACGCGGCATCGTGCCGGAAGATCAGGACCTCGGCATTTCCTCCCATGCCGCATTCCGCCTCTGGCCTCAGACCGATCTCCTGATCGGCATCGGCACGCGGCTCGAGATGCCTTACATGCGCTGGACGGGCATGATGACGCTGATCGAGCGTCCGCAGGCACCGCCCCGCCTTGTCCGCATCGACATCGATGCGGCGGAGATGCAGCGGCTGGTGCCGCACGCGGGCATCGTCGCCGACGCAGAGATGGGCACGCGCGCTTTGCTGGACGCGGTGCGCCGGCTGAAGGGAAGCAAGGCGCCGGGAAAGAAGGACGGGTCGGCCCAGGCGCGGCAGGCGCGACGCGCCATTGCAACCGCCAAGGCTGAAGCCCGAGCGGCGATCGAGAAGGTCCAGCCCCAGATGGCCTACCTCGATGCCATCCGCGAGGTGCTGCCGCGCGATGGATTCTTCGTCCCCGAGCTGTGCCAGATGGGGTTTGCGTCCTACTTCGGCTTTCCCGTCACCGCGCCGCGCACCTACGTGTCGGAAGGATATCAGGGCACGCTCGGCTTCGGGTTTCCGACGGCGCTCGGCGTCAAGGCCGCACATCCCGATCGAGCCGTCGTCTCGGTCACAGGAGACGGCGGGTTCATGTTCGCGGTGCAGGAGCTGGCGACCGCGGCACAGGAAGCGATCGCCGTCGTCACCGTCATCTTCAACAACAAATCGTATGGCAACGTCCTGCGCGACCAGCGCACCGGCTTCGGCAACCGCATCATCGGTGCCGTGCTTGACAACCCTGACTTCCTGGCTCTTGCGCGCGCGTTTGCTATCGAGGCCCACCGTGTCAACTCGCCCGAAGCGCTGAAGCCTGTCCTCGCCGCCGCCATCGCGTCCGGCAAGCCGGTGGTGATCGAGGTCGACATCGAGCAGGGCAGCGAGGTGTCGCCGTGGGAGTTCATTCACGCCAAGCGATGAGCCGACGCCCGAAGTGAGCCACCGCTCGCACTCGGGATCTCGCCCCACGCCTTGGCGTGACCGCAAGTGACGGTCATCCCCCTCGTCATCCCCACCTCTCGCACCCCCGGCCGCAGCGCGCGAGCGCGCAGAGCCGGCCTTGCCGGCCGGGGCCGGTGCTCACCGCTTCAACGGCCTGTTACCGCCGTAACAGCGCGCGTCTGCGGCTTCACATAGAACGGGAACCACGCCAGCAGCCCTGGCGCCGCTCTCGCGCTCGAAGGAGGAGACGTCCGATGAGTACAGCCAACAGACTCGCGCAGGGAATACCTGGCGCCGGCAACGGCCAGTGGCCGCACTATATGACCGACAGGACAGGCGGCATCGCCCGGCCATCGGCACAATCGCGCACGGCGACCGCAGCGGTTGCGCCTGCGACGCCCGGCACCCTGGCAGGCGACGACGAGGACTGGGACGGCGGTTTCGAGGGCCATCTCGGCGTCTACAGACGATTCTGAAGGGTCCCCACAGCCGGTCCCCACCCCAACCCAACAACCCATCACAAGCCGTGCGCCATGCCGCACGTGCTTCCATCGCAGGAGCAAACAGCCATGAGCCTGATCGCAGGAACTTTGAACAGGGTGCGCGCCAAGGTCGGCCGCCCGCCGGCGGCGAAGCCCTTCTCGGCCTTGTCGCAGCACAGGTCGATCAAGCAGCACGAGATGCTCGGCACCATGCTCGGCATCCGGAACCCGTTCTTCCGGTCGGCCGAGGGCCCCGAGGGACGCATGACCCTGATCGACGGCAAGCCGTGCCTGAATTTCGCCTGGTGCGACTATCTCAGCCTCAGCCAGCACCCTGAGCTCACGGCTGCGGCCAAGGCGGCGATCGACCGGTACGGCACCTGCGTGTCGGCGAGCCGCATGGTTGCCGGCGATACGCCGCTGCATCGCCAGCTCGAGCAGGAGCTGGCCGGGTTCATCGGCGTCGATGCCGCTCTGGTGTTCGTCAGCGGTCATGCCGCCAACGTGTCGACCATCGGCACCCTGATGGGCAAGGGCGACCTCATCGTGCACGACGAGTTCGTCCACAACAGCGCCGTCGTCGGCATGCGCCTGTCGGGCGCCGAGGCGCGCTCCTTCCGCCACAACAATCTCGACGCTCTCGAAGCCATTCTGCGCGAGGAGCGCATGAACTACAGCAATGTGCTGGTGGTCATCGAAGGCCTCTACTCCACGGAGGGCGACATCCCCGATCTCGCCCGCGTCGTCGAGATCAAGGAGCGCTACGGCGCCTGGCTGATGGTGGATGACGCCCACGGCTGCGGCGTGCTCGGACCTACGGGCCGCGGCATCGCCGAGCATTGCGGCGTCGACGCCCGCAAGGTCGACATCTGGATGGGCACGCTGAGCAAGGCCTACGCCGCCTGCGGAGGCTATATCGCCGGCAACCGCGAGCTGATCGAGATCCTCAGGTACGCCGCCCCCGGCTTCGTGTTCTCGGTCGGTCTGCCCCCCGCGCAGACCGCAGCCGCCCTCGCCGCCCTGCGCGTGCTCAAGCGCGAGCCGGACCGGGTGGAGCGCCTGCACAAGAACGGCGCGCTGTTCCTGGAGGAGGCACGCGCGCGGGGCCTCGACACGGGACGGTCCATCGGCATCGGCATGCTGCCGATCATGGTGGGCGCAACGACCCGGGCCGCGAAGATGGTCACGCGCATGTACGAGCGCGGAATCAACACGTCGCTCATCATCTACCCGGGCGTGCCGATGAACGCCGGCCGGCTGCGCTTCTTCCTCAGGGCCGATTCCACGGCCGAGGAGATCCGCACCGCCGTGCAGGTGGCCAAGGAGGAACTCCAGCGCTGCTGAGCCTCGTGGCCTTGAGAGGCAGCCTCATGGCTGCCTCTCACCCCATCGGGGTGCCGCATTGCATCTCGGGCCTCAATACCACAGCTCGACATTCGCTCACGGTGCGCCGTCGGCTTCCTTCCGCAGAAAGCCGATGAGCTTGGAAAGAGCGGCAGACGCGTACTCGTGCGAATAAGGTACCGCGTTGTAGCGAGGCAGCTCGGAGAGCGCAGGCGGCAGCTCGCCCGGCTCGGGCATGACGAAGTCAGGCATCAGAATAGGCACAATGTTGCGTCTTGTTTCCAGCGCGTGCGCAACCTCCTTATGCAGCCAGTCTCCTTCCTCCCGGCAGCGATCCAGGCTCCCGGGTGACAGGACGAGGAGGAAGTTGGGCGTCTCCTCGATCCGACGATAGATCTGGTCGTCGAAATGCGCCGACTGGAGGTCATCAAGGTCTATGAACGTCTTGACACCAAGCTTGCCGAGCTCGGCCGCAATCAGCCTCGCCATCTCGGCTCCGCCTTCGCGCCGGTAGCTGATGAACACGGAATGCTGCTCTCGCGCAAGCTCCGCCTCCTCCACCACCAGGAACAGCTCGCTCAGCGACTGACGCATGGTGCCAAGCTTCTTCAGCGTCAAGCCGGCCTCCAAGTGGGGGCGAACGAGCGCCGCCACGCTGTCCGACAAGACGATCTCGCGATTGTGCGCCATTGAGCACACGGCTCGTGCCGTGCCGATGACGGAACCGATCGTGCGGGCGCCGCGGCGATAGAGCTGTCCGCCGTGAATGCCGCATATCATAGGGATGTTCGCCGTCAGTCCGCCTTCCCCGAAGGTGTTTGAGACAATCTTCCTTGCAGCTCGATAAGCTGCCGGCGCGGATGAGAACGCGGCGCAGTAGGAGCTGTTGAAGGCGTTCAGAACCCGGCCACGCTCCGAGGCAACCAAGCGCTCGATGCCCTCGTCGATCGCCGCGATCTCGTTGAACGTGTCTTCCGTATCGACCTCGCCGAGGCGGGTATACCCGCCGGGCCACGTCCACAACACTGTTGCGGTCTCCGCCGAGATCGCCTCCCTCTGCCCTCTGCCTCTCCTGAAGAGCCACACGGTGATACCCCCGGGCAATCGTCGGGCCCAGTCTATTCATTCCGAGTGCACGGCACGAGATGCCTTGTCGGGCACGATGACCCCTCTCCGCCTTCAGATCGTCCTCGCCTCGGTGGAGCCGCGTGCTGGGCGACGGCGGAAGCTGGGGCCTCCTCCCTTCGGGAATCCGGGCAAATACCTTGCCATTTCAATGCCTCAGGGTGCATATTGTGAGCCTCGATCGGTGTCACTGCCTACCCCTCATGTGTGCCGGACCGAAGTCCGTGAGCGCACTGACGAAATGGAGGATGACGCCATGCACGCCACCGAAATCCAGGAATACGCGCGGCAGCTCTTGGAAGCGCACGGCGCCAAGGCCATTGCCGAGGCGGCGCAGAAGGCCGGTGTCTACGAGAAGGCGGGCGACAAGGAGCGCGCCCAGATCTGGAGACGCGTCGAAGCGGCCCTCATGCTGATGCGCGGGCCGCGCCAGACCTGAATCCCCTCGCCGGCGGGCGACGTCGCGTGCCGCCGCGTTGGCTTCGTCGCGCTGGCGCCTGGAAGCAGCACACAAGGATCATTCGCCGATTCCCGAGGAGGAGCGGATGATCGAGGCCTGCACGCCTCGTGGCGCAGCGGTCGGCCAAGGACGCCCCGGCTGATGTCGGCGCGAGCGCTGATGCGCTCCGAACGCCAGCCGCGAAATGCGACTGACGCATGTAGGAGGAAGCCATGTTCTTAGGTTGCAGCAAAGCCGAGGACGTCCTCAAGTCCATCAAGGACCGAAACGTCCAGATGATCGACCTGCGCTTCACGGACCTGCCGGGCATGTGGCAGCACTTCTCCGTGCCGCCGAGCGCTGTAGATGCCGGCGCGTTGGCGGAGGGCATCGGCTTCGACGGATCCTCGATCCGCGGCTTCCAGGAGATCCAGGAAAGCGACATGCTGGTCGTGCCTGACCCGGCCACGGCCTTCCTTGATCCCTTCACGCAGACGACGACGCTGGCCCTGATATGCAACATCAGGGATCCGGTGACGGGCCAAGCCTACAGCCGCGACTGCCGCTATATCGCGCAGAAGGCGGAGACCTACCTCAAGGGCACGGGCAAGGCCGACATCGCCTATTTCGGTCCGGAGGCGGAGTTCTTCGTCTTCAACGACGTGCGCTACGGCCAAGGCATGAACTACGCCTTCCACGAGATCGACTCCAAGGAGGGCATCTGGAACTCCGGCAAGAAGGAGGAGCCCAACACCGGCCACAAGCCGCGACAGAAGGAGGGCTACTTCCCGGTTCCCCCGACCGACAGCATGCAGGATCTGCGCACCGAGATGGTGCTGACGATGGAAGCCTTGGGCATCAGGATCGAGGCCCATCACCACGAGGTGGCAACCGCCGGCCAGGCCGAGATCGACATGCGGTTCACCACCCTGACGCGGATGGCCGACAGCCTCATGCTCTACAAGTACGTGGTCAAGAACGTCGCCCGCAAGCACGGCATGACGGCGACCTTCATGCCCAAGCCGCTGTTTGAGGACAACGCGTCGGGCATGCACGTGCATCAGAGCCTGTGGAAGGGCGACACCAACCTGTTCTACGGCGAGGGGCGATACGCGAGCCTGAGCGAGCTTGGCCGCTATTACATCGGCGGACTGCTCAAGCATGCCTGGGCCCTGTGCGGGCTGTGCGCGCCGACCACCAACTCCTACCGCCGCCTCGTGCCGGGCTACGAAGCGCCCATCAACCTGGTCTATTCCCAGCGCAACCGCTCGGCCTGCTGCCGCATCCCCATGTATACCGAGAACCCCCGCGCCAAGCGGGTCGAGTTTCGTACCCCCGACCCCTCGTGCAACGGATACCTCGCCTTTGCCGCCATGCTGATGGCGGGCCTCGACGGCATCGAGAACCGCATCGATCCGGGCCAGCCCATCGACAAGAATCTCTACGACCTGCCGCCCGAGCAGGCCAAGGGCGTGAAGTCGACGCCGGGCTCCCTGCAGCAGGCGCTCGACGCGCTCGAAGCCGACCACGCGTTTCTCCTGCGCGGCGATGTGTTCACCAAGGACGTTATCGAGACCTGGCTCGGCTACAAGCGGGAGAAGGAAGCCGATGCCATCGCGCTGCGTCCGCACCCCTACGAATTCCATCTCTACTACGACATCTAGAGGTTCCGAATGAACTGAGCGTTTGAACTCGCGTTCGGGGCTGGCGGGCAACCAACGAGGAGGAAAGCCATGGCTACATTCATCGTGCTCGGCTGCTTCACTGACCAAGGTATCCGCAACGCCAAGGAAACCACCAAGCGGGCGGACGCATTCAAGGAGATGGCCAAGAAGGCCGGCGTGACGGTCAAGGACGTCTACTGGACGCTCGGCCAGTACGACATCGCAGCCGTCTGCGAGGCGCCGGACGACCAGACAGCCTCGGCGCTCGCCTTCAGCATCGGCGCCATGGGCAATGTCCGCACGCAGACGCTGCGGGCATTCTCGCAGGCGGAGATGGGCGGCATCCTCGCCAAGATGGTCTGATCGGCAGGAGCTGACACGGCACGCCGGCGACGGCGGCGCGTGTCAGGAGGGCGTGCCGACGAGCGAAGGATCGCTCACGCGGTGACGTGTGGCTGCTGGCCTGCGCCGCCGCTCGCGGCGGAGTGTGTCGTCGCTCGCGGCGGAGTGTGTCGTCGATCGGCTCGCACTCCAGCGACTGCCGCGTGACCCTCTTGCACGACGCTTGCGCTGGCAATCAGCGATCGAAGCGCGGCCCGTCGCGACCGGCTCATCATGCAGCGACGTTGATCTGCCGCACACCGTCGTCAACCGGTCATCGTCGGTCGTGAACGCAAACACGTCCCAGCGCGTTCCTGCGTCGTGCCTCCACTGCAGGACAATCGATGTCTGCCATCGATGCGCAGAATCTTGTCAACAGCCTTGAGCTTGCGCCGTGCGCCGCGGCTCGCGTATGGGACACACACGCTGATATTTGCTGCGCACGCTTGTGCAATGCGAGGCTCGCCGCGCCGGCGCGTGCCGTCCTTGGATGGAGCAGCGGGTGTTTTCTTGATTGCCGTTGTGCGCATTCGTTGCCGATAGGGAGCGATATGACATGAGCCACAATTATTTTCGGCATTACCACCGGGGAGAGCATCTGCATAGGTCCGCGCTTGACGGGCGGGAGAGAGCTTTGGGCACGCCGGCAGGCGCCGTCATTGCGACAAATCTGACAGCCATCAACGCATCAGCCGAGGCCGCCAATCCTGCTCCGAAGGAAGCCGTGGCCCCGGCAATCGGCAGCAAGCTCTGCAAGCGCATTCTTTTCGTCATCACAGAGGACTGGTTTGCTCTCTCCCATTTCAAGCCGCTGCTTGCTGAGCTGCGTGCGCTGTCGAACGAGGTGGTTGTCGTAACCAACTCGTCAGGCCGACTGCACGAACTCGAGGCGCTCGGCGTGCGAACTCATGCGCTGAACATGGAGCGCGGATCGATCGATCCGTCGGCTCACTACAGAGTTCGAAACTGCCTGGCACGCCTGATAGATCTCGAGCGGCCGGACATCGTTCATGCCATAGCGATGCAAGGCATGGTGACGACCAGCCTCGCACTCAGAAGGGTCATCCATCGGCCCGATGCAGTTGTGTTTCATCTGACCGGTGTCGGCTATCTCGGCGTATCCCGTTCACTCCTGCTCCGCATCCTGCGCGTGCTCGCCCTGAGGTCGCTCAGATGGGCTGCGAGAGAGTTCAACACGTGGCTCGTGGCCGAGAACTCCGATGACATATCCATGATGGTCGAGGAGGGTGCGGCCGCTCTTGGCCGCAGCGCAGTAATCCCTGGTGCCGGCATCGACCCCGACTTCTTCGTCGTCCTTTCACCACCACGCAATCCCATTCCCCGCATAGCACTCGTCGGACGCATGCTTTGGACCAAGGGGGCCGACGTGCTCATCGACGCGCATCGCTTGCTGCAAGAGCGGGGCGTGCAGACCGAGCTTGCGCTTTACGGCACCACCGATCCGAAGAGCCGCCAGGGCATTCCGGCAGACGCGCTCAGGAAATGGAGCTCGCTTCCGGGCGTCTCATGGCACGGCCATGTCGATGACATCAGGAACGTGTGGCAATCAGCGGACATCGCGGCTGTTCCATCCTACAGCGGCGAGGGCATGCCGCGTGCAATGCTCGAAGCAGCCGCTTGCGGCCGGCCGGTCGTCGTTTCGGATGTGCCGGGCTGTCGCCAATTCGTGCGCCACGGCATAGACGGCCTGATCGTGCCCCCGGGCGATGCCGGGGCACTCGCAGAGGCGCTTGCCAGATTGGCAGGCGATGCCCCCTTGCGTCGGCGGCTGGGTACGGCGGCTCGTGAAAGGGTCCTGCAGGGCTATACGGTGAGGGCGGTGCGCGAAGCCGTTCGCATCGCATACGCTCGATGCCTCCAGGACCGTCTTCCCGATTGACAGAGCAAAGCACCGGCCGTGACGTCGGCCGCAGCGAGCCGGCTTCCTCGGCCATCGGTGCCGTCGTCTGCTCCGCAAGGCCGAGCGCTTCCTGCACCACGCCGGATATGGCACGACGATGCGAACGGTCTTGGTCGGATAAGGACTGGCGGCCGGCGCTCCGGTCGGCAACACAAATGGCCGCCGCTGCGTGCTTCTACTCGATGCGTGGCAACGGCGGCGTGCCGTGGGTGTGGAAGCTCTCGATGGTCTTGAGGCCCCATGCCTGGCCCTTCTTGCGCTCGGCCTCCGTCCAGGTGACCGTCTGCCAGTCGGGCGCGAGGATGAGGCGCGCGCCGGCGTTGGCGATCTCGACCCGGTTGCCGGCGGGCTCGTAGACGTACAAGAAGAATGTCTGCTGAACCGCGTGCTTGTGCGGACCGGTCTCGATGTAGACGCCGTTCTCCAGGAAGATGTCCGCGGCTTGCAGGATGTGCTCGCGCTGGTCGACGGCGTAGGTCAGGTGGTGGAAGCGTCCCCTCGTGCCCGTGTGGTCGCGCGTGTAGGCGATATCGTAGCTCTTGTTGTTGACCGTGAACCAGCAGCCGCCCACCGTACCGTTGTCGAGCACGATCTGCTCCGTGATGCGGCTGCCCAACGCCTTGGGCATGAAGTCGCGGATCGCCGAGACGTCGCTGGCGAGCAGGTTGAGGTGGTCGATGCGGCGTGTCGCAACGCCCCGCGCGGGGAACCTTTGCGCTTGATTCTTCAACGCCGGGCGCTCATGCGGGGGCGCCTCGTAGCGGCGGGTGTCGTAATAGATCTCGAACAGATGATCGTCGGGGTCGCGGAACTGGTAGGCAGGACCGTGGCCGAGATCACCGTCGCTCCAGCCAACACCAAAGCCCATCCGCTCGATGGCGGCGACGCGGCGCTGGAGAGCCTTTGCGCTCGATGCCCGGTAGCCGGCGTGGCGGAGCCCCGTGGTGCTGGAGGCCGTGAGCTTCAGCGTGTGGAACTCGTAGTCGTCGTAGGCGCGCAGATAGACGCTGTCCCCCTCGCGCCCGCTCTCCGTGAGGCCGAAGATGCGCGTGAAGAAGTCCAGGCTCGCCTCGGGCTTGTCGGTCAAGAGCTCGACGTGACCGAGATGGGCAACGTCGAAAACGGGTTCTTCCTCGGTCATCTCCATATACTCCACTGGGATTCATGATCCGTGTGCGATCGACCTCGCGTATCTCGGCTCGCTTGAGCCTGCACGCAGCTCCGCGCCTGGCGCGGAGTGCACGATGGCACCGCGCTCCAGGATGACTGCCTCGTTGGTCGTGGCGGGCACCTTGTGCGCTGGCACCATTTGTCGAGCGTCGGCATCTGGTCGGGCGTTCAAAGCCTGCGTGGCCTTGCGCCGCGTTGCTGAGCGCCGGCTATGGCGCGGGCCAGACTTGGCTCGAGCCCTATCTCCGCCAGCATGTCGGCGGCCTCCTGCATCTCGGCGGCGCGTCGAATCCCGTGCTTGGCCACGCGCCCGGCCATGTCTTCGGCGAGCTGTGGCCAGTCGATCGATGGGAACGTCTCGGCCAGACTTGCGAATACGTCGCGTTCGACGCCCCAATGACGCGAGGCCCGTGCGCAGTCCACGATCAGCGCCTCGATGCCTTTGATCATGATGCTGCGGCAGAGCTTGATCGCCGAAGCGCAACCATGCTCGCTCGCAGCCGGCGTCAAGTTCATGCCAAGCGCATTGAGCCGCGCTGCCGTCGCTTCGGCAGCGGGCCCGCCGGCCAGAATCGGCACACGGACGCCGAGCTTGAGCACCGGCGCCATGACGGCGCCCTCCACGTAGCTTGCACCGGATTTCTCGACCGCTGATGCCGACCGCTTCTTGGTAGCCGGGGAGGCAGAGTTGACGTCGAGGAAGATCTGCCCGGCCGCGAGAACGTTCGCGGCACCCCTGGCCACCTTCTCGGTCTGATCGGGCGTGACGGCAGAGATGACGATCTCCGCATCGCCACACGCAGCCTCCATGCTCGGGGCGAGCTGGACGCCCATGGTCTTTGCGATCTCCTGCAATTCTGTCCGACGCTCGCAGTCATCGAGGATGACGTCGTAAGCAGTTATCCGGACGCCGTCATTGGCGAGCAGATCGCGCGAGAGACGCCGACCGACCTCCCCGAAGCCGATGAAGGCAATCGGTGTGGATTTGTTCCGTGTCACGGCAGCGTCCTGCATGGCGCAGCATCGTTCCCGCCAAGCTGCAGGAGTGCAGCGGGTCAGTCCAATTCAAAGGATGTCGCGATTATCCAATTCCGCTCATCAATGGCGGCCCCCTCTCCTTGCGCACGCGGCGGCCGCCCGAGGAAGTCAGGACGTAGCGCCATGGCACTCTGCAGCCCAGTTCATGAATAGCGCACTATACACAAAGTCCTGCATGAAACCGCAGTCTTTGCAGGGCGCTGCGCCCGCGGGAGGACAGGCGTAGCCAGGGTGCAGGGAACGGCCGAGTGCATCGCCTCTTCCCTTTCCCGGATCGGGTCGTGCATGAGAAGCTTGGCATCTGGCGCGAGCGTCCAGGGAACACCTGAGCCAGGCTGCGCCCAAAGGACGGTGGAGGGGGTGTTGTCGATGCGCATTGCAGTCCTTGGCGGCGGGCCCGGCGGCCTCTATTTCGCTTCGATGTGGAAGGACCGGCATCCGCGCGACGAAGTCCAGTTGTTCGAGCAGAATCCAGCCGGCGCAACTTGGGGTTTCGGCGTCGTGTTCTCGGACCGAGCCCTGGAATTCCTGCGAGAGGATGACCCCGAAACGGTCGACCTCATCTCGCCGCACATGGAGACCTGGCGCGACATCACGATCGCGCACCGCCGCGAAACCATCACCATCGACGGGATTGGGTTTTCCGCGATCGGACGGCTCGAGCTGCTGAAACTGTTGCAGAAGCGCGCTCTTGCAGTCGGCGTCGACTGCCGTTTCGAAATGCCGATACGTACCGTCGATGAGCTGGCCGGCTTTGATCTGATCGTTGCCGCGGATGGGGTGAACTCCCTCGTGCGAAGAGCGTTCGAGGGAGACTTCGGCTTTTCGCTGTCCTATCTGGCGAACAAGTTCATCTGGTACGGCACAACCCGTCGGTTCGACACACTGACCCACACCTTTGTGGAGACCGACGCTGGCAGCTTCAATGCCCACCACTATCGCTACGCTCCCGCGATGAGCACGTTTCTTGTCGAATGCGATCGCCCCACGTGGCTGCGAGCCGGATTCGATAAGATGAGCGAAGAGGAGACGCGTCGCTTCTGCGAAGGGGTCTTTGCCAAGACGTTGCAGGGCAGCCCTCTGGTATCCAACCGCTCCTTCTGGCGCAGCTTCCCATGGATCTGGAATGAGCGCTGGTCGTTTCGCAACATGGTGCTGATCGGCGATTCACTGCGCACCGCGCACTTCTCCATCGGCTCGGGAACGCGGCTTGCGCTGGAAGATGCTTTGGCGCTGGTCAAGGCCCTCCAAGTCGAACCGGCCGATGTGCCGGCGGGGCTTGCGCGCTACGAAGCCACGCGGCGACCAATCGTGGAGAAGCTTGTCGCTGCGTCCCGCCGGTCCGGTCTTTGGTATGAGCGGTTTGCCGATCATATGCAGCTCGCTCCGCTCGAGTTGGCCATGAGCTACATCACCCGTTCCGAACGGATCGACGCAGATCGTCTGCGGAGCATGTCACCCGGATTCATGGCGCTCTATACGAGCAGACACGCGCTGCCCGAAATGCGCGAGCCGAAAGGAGAGCAACGCGATGCCGAATGAGGCCTCTTCCTTGGCGACACGTGATCTCGTGCCCCATGACGCCCCGGGCTCCCGGGAGATCGGCTTTTCCGTTCCAGCCCGCTACAACGCCAGCGCCATCCTGTTCGACAACCTGTTTGCAGGTGGCCACCGTTGTGCCGTAACCGGGCCGGCCGGCTCGCGCACCTATGCCGAACTTGCCGCTGACGCTTGCGCCCTCGGGGCAAGTCTCCTATCCCTGGAACTTGGACGCGGCGAGCGTGTGCTGCTCTTCCTGGACGACACGCCCGCGTACCCGGCCGCGTTGTTCGGCGCCATCCGCGCGGGCCTTGTTCCGCTGCTCATAAACACCCTCACTCCGCCCGACCTCCTGCAATTCTACTTGGCCGACTCTGGCGCGAAAGTCGCGATCTGCGATGCGGTGTTCGTCGATCGTTTCAATGACGAGGCGTGCCGCGGCACGCAGCTCCAGACCGTGATCGTCACCAACGGCGAGACTGTGCCGCCGGGATCCGTGCGGATGTTGCCTGCCGCTCAGTGGCTCCGGCAGCCGGCAGGCAGTCTCACGCCGGCCGATACGCGGCGCGACGACATGGCATTCTGGATGTATTCCTCCGGCTCGACGGGAAGACCGAAGGGGATCGTGCACCTGCAGCACGACATGCTCTACACGCACCTGTCCTACGCGCACCACCTCCTGAAGATCAGAGAAGACGATGCCTGCTTCTCCGTGCCCAAGATCTTCTTTGCCTACGGCTTCGGGAACTCGATCACCTTTCCTTTCGCGGCCGGAGCGTCGAGCGTGCTTCTTCCCGGACAACCCAAGCCGGCGGCAATCTTCGAGACGATAGCCCGCTATCGTCCAACGGTGTTCTTCGGCCTCCCGACCCTTTACACGGCGTTGAGCAAGGCGCCGGAGGCCAAGACAGCGGATCTGTCGAGCCTGCGCTTGTGTGTCTCGGCAGCAGAGATCCTTGCGGCTGAACTGTTCAACGCATGGAAAGAGATCTGCGGCCTCGAAATCATGGAGGGCCTGGGGTCCAGCGAGGTGCTGCACATCTACTTGTCGAACACGGGCGAGGCCAAGAAGCTCGGCTCAGCCGGCAAGCGTGTCCCGGGCTATGAAATCTCGCTCCGCAACAATGATGGCCGTGAGGTGCCCGACGGCGAGGAGGGCATCTTGTGGGTGCGGGGTGATTCCAATGCCCCATGCTACTGGAACCGGCCGGAGAAGACGGCGGAGACGATGCGCGAGGGCGGCTGGATCTACACCGCCGACCGGTTCGTCCGCGATGCCGAGGGTTTCCACTTCTTTCGTGGGCGCGCCGACGACCTCGTAAAGATCAGCGGCCAATGGGTCTACCCGCTTGAGGTCGAGCTTTGTCTTGCGAACCATCCGATGGTGCGCGAGTGCGCGGTGCTGGCGATGGAGGGCTCCGACCGGCTCACCACTCTCAAAGCCTTCGTGGTGCTCGCCGACGGCTCCACCGGATCCGAGCAGACCACCCGCGCGCTGCAGGACTACGTGAAGGGCCGGCTTGTTCCCTACAAGTATCCAAGGCTCGTGTCCTATCTGGATGAGCTGCCGAAGACGGGCACCGGCAAGATCGACCGGCAGTCATTGCTCAAGCATGGGGCCGGGTAGGGGCACCTTGTTGCGCCATGGCGGGCCTAACTCGCGATAGAGGCGATGCACGCGCTTCACGTTGATCGCCACTGGCAGCAGGCCGCCGGACTTGGCAGCGATCTGCTCTTCACTGAACCGGCTACGGGACGTCGTCCAAGACCTTTTCGATCTCTTTGGCAACTTCGGCAATCGGCGCCATGCCGTCGACCGCCCGCAGATATCCCTTGCAGAAGTAATAGCCCGTCAGCGGCGCGGTGCTCTTGTAGTGTGCCATCAGGCGGTTGGCCACAGCTTCCTCGGTGTCGTCGGCGCGCCGGGAGAACGCCGCACTTCCGCACGCGTCGCAGACGCCGGCGACTTCCGGGCGCTTGAAGCGCTCGTGATAGCCCGCGCCGCACTTGGCACAGCAATACCGCCCGGCAATACGTTCCACGAGGCGTTTCGGGTCGACGCTCAGCTCGATCACGGCATGCAGTTGCTTCTTCGCACTCCTCAGCATGTCATCGAGCGCCGCTGCCTGAGGCAGCGTGCGGGGAAAGCCATCGAGGACGAAACCTGTGGCGCAGTCGGCCTGGTCGATGCGGTTGGCAATGATCTCGATGACAACTTCGTCCGGCACCAGCTGGCCCTTGTCCATCAGGGCCTTGGCGCGGCGCCCAACGTCCGTGCCTGCGGCCGCTGCGCTTCTCAGCATGTCGCCGGTCGACAGTTGAACGAGACCCCTTCTTGCTTCGATCTCCTTGGCCTGCGTGCCTTTCCCCGCGCCCGGCGGACCCAGAAGGATGAGGTTCATTGCTGTCTGCATGGGCTGGCCTCCACCAGATTGCGCCGGACAGCCCACGGCCGATTTCAAGCCGGCGCGAACGCACGGCCGTCTACGAGCCAGATCGATCGCTGCTGTTCGGAGTTTGTTTGCGTGCTGGCTTGCGCCAATCTTCTCGGTCGTTGCCGCATATGCTCGTCTGGCCCGGGCATTGAGTGAAGTTGAATTATCTTTGCGCCAGCAAAAGAAAACCTGATGGTTGCCTGCTGCAGCTCGTGTGCATTCCGGCTGCGATCGCCAGCATCCGTGGAATTATCCGTGTCACGCCAATTCCTTGCGTGCGCCGCGCCGCCGGCCGTGCGCGGGGATTCCGACCACCCGGACCGGCGCGTTGTCAGTCCGCTTGTGAGTTCCGGCGCTGGCGCGGCCAACTGACGCGGCCATTCCGGCGTTGCAGCCTGCCGTGCCCTCGCCCGCACGGGCGAGCCGCATCAGTCGGCGGCCACCTTGGCGAGCTTGGCGAGCGTGTCCGCTTCGCGCGCGACCGCGGCCATGACGAGCCTGCGTGTGCGGTCGGGCAAGGTCAGGGCGAGTGCGGCCTGGTGGCCCTTGGGGCTCATCTTGCGCAGGGTCTTGCCGAGAATGTCGATGATCTTGGCGTCGTCATAGGCGCTGTACTTGGCCAGGAAGTCGTCGAAGTAGTGCTCGAGGAAGACAACGTCGACCACGTTCTCGAGCGCCTGGGACTCCCGGTCCTTCTTGATCTGCATCTTCTTGACGAGCGCCCCGACGCGGGCGATCTCCCCGCCGCTGTAGCGGTGCGCGCGCATGATGTCGCCCACAACCTCGCTGTGATGCTCACGGCATGCTTTTCGCCAATCGTTATAGCCGTTGCGCCCCTCTGGATAGCGCGAGCGCGCAATGTCCCACCGGCGGATATGCTGAGCCCTGGCGGCAATGCGCAGCACCTCGGACGCGTCCGGGTACATGACGCCGAGACGCTCCGTCATGCGTTGGGCGTAGACGACCTCGTAGGGGCGCGCGGCACCCTCGACGGTGGTCTTGCGCGGGTCATCGGCATTGGCGGCGTCGATGGCCGCGATCACGGCTGCGAAACGGGACGATGGCTCGGTCATCAGTGCGGTTTTCGCCTTGAACGGCCGGCGCGGGCAGCCGGCACTCGTGCTGCCGCCTCCGTTGCACCCTTCCTGGCGCGCACGAAAGCGGCGAATCTGGCGGCCCAGCGGTTGCGAGAAGTATCGCGCATGTGGCTGAACGAGGCGAGCACATTGTCGATCATGATGCCATCATGCTTTCCATCGATGCCCGCACCGCGCACGACGCGCCAGGCGAAGCTGGCGCCAGGGGCCAGATTGGCGAGAGCTGCGTAGTGGAACTCGTGCGCCGGAATGGCCGCGTGCTCGGTCTCGTTGTGCACCTTCGGCCAGCGGCACTTGCCGGTCTCCTCCAGCACGACGAGCCCGCGGCCTTGCGGTCGCTCGTGCATGACCGTCTCCGCCGGCACCACGCCGGCCATCTGCCGCGTCTCACCATGCCAGGCGATTGAGCGCGACAGGTACATGAGGCCGCCGCACTCCGCGTGGATCGGCAGACCGGCGCGGGCGGCGGCGCGGATCTCCCCGCGCATCGCCGTATTGGCCTCGAGCGCGGCCATGTGCGTCTCCGGGAAGCCGCCGCCGATGAACAGGGCATCGGCGCGCGGCAGACGCCCATCGCCGAGCGGACTGAAGAAGTCGAGCCTGGCGCCGGCCCTTTCCAGCGCCTGCAGGTCGTCAGGGTAGTAGAAGCTGAAGGCGGCATCGCGGGCGACGGCGATCGTGATGTCGCCCTGATGTGTCTGCTCGCGAGGCGCCTCGGGGCCGGCGACGAATTCATCTGCACGACCGGCGATCTCGAGCATGCGGGCGAGGTCGACGTTGTCGCGCACTGCCGCGGCAAGGCGGGCGATCTTGACATGACGGTCGGACATCTCGGACGGCGTCGTCAGGCCCAGGTGGCGCTCGAGCACCATCAGGGAGGGACTGTGCGGCACCGCCCCCAGCACGGGAATGGCGGTGTAGCGTTCGACGGCGGCACGGAGCTTGCCCTCCTGGCGCGGCGTGCCGACGCGATTGAGGATGACACCGGCGATGTCCACTGCCGGATCGAAAGCCTGATAGCCTCTCAGCAGCGGCGCCACCCCGCGCGTCATGCCCTCGGCGTCGATGACGAGGATGGTCGGGGCGGCGAGGAGCTTGGCCAGCGCGGCGGTCGAGTCGGAGCCTGCCAGGTCCACGCCATCATGGAGCCCCTTGTTTCCCTCGATGACCGCGACACCGGACACGGCTGCGTACCTTGCGAACGTGTCACGGATCTCATCCCGCGTCTGGGTATTGAAATCGAGGTTGTAGCAGGGCCGACGGCTGGCGAGCGCAAGCCACATCGGGTCGATGTAGTCCGGCCCTTTCTTGAAGGTCTGCACCACCTGGCCGCGTGCGGTGAGCGCAGCGGCGAGGCCGACCGAGACCGCCGTCTTGCCGGAGGACTTGTGCGCGGCGGAAACGAGCAACCGGGCGAGATGTGTCTTGCCGTTCAAGGGTGCAGAATCCTTGCGTCTGGCGCTGCCGCCACCTCGGCTTGGTCGCCGGTCAGATTCTCCGGCAGGATGCGCAGAGCCCTGACGCCGATCAGCACCACGACGAGGGCCAGCGCCACCCCGCCGAGACCGAGCCCCACCTCCGGCATGCTCGGCGTATAGGCGGCGATGCTGCCGTCGCCGAAGCTGCTGGAAACCTGGCGGCCGGGGATGAGCTCGAGGGGATAGGCCTGCCCCCCGATGATGGTGACGTAGACCTGGGCGAAGCCGCCGACGATGACCAGGGCGGCTGCCAGCATTGGGACCCAAGGCGAATGCGGCCGCCACAGGAGCACGAGGCCGAGCGGAACGACGGAGCCGAGGCCCACCTGCACCGTCCAGAACAGCAGCGGATAGACGCCCCCGTTCACAAGCAGGAACCGCTCAAGCCCGGCGTGCTCTGCGGCGTACAGGTTGGTGAGGTGCTGGACCGCCACGAAATAGAGCACGGCGGCCACGAAGATTCCCATGAGCCGACCGAGGCGGACGAGCAGAGCCGTGTCGGGGACACGCCCAGATGCCCACACCAGTGCAGCAAGCAGAAGAATGAAGATGGCGGTGCCGAATGCGAGCGACATGGCGATGAAGAGCGGTGCCATCACCGCTGCATCGTAGGCCTCGCGCGCGACGAGCCAGCCGAAGATCGAGCCGGTACCGGTTGTGAGCAGCAAGCGCCACAGAAAGGCGATCAGTCCGACAGGCTTGGCCAATCCGCCGAGCCCGCGCCCCATCATGACGATGAGGTAGGCGACCGCCAACGCCAGGAAGCCGGTGTAGAGGAAGATGTTCCAGGCAAAGATCGATCTGAAATTGTAGCTCGTCATGGCAACCACGAGCCGCTCGGGCCGGCCAAGGTCGAGCACGAGCACCGCGAGGCCGCCGACGAGCAGCGCGATCGCCAGCAGCGCCGAGAGCCTCGCCATCGGCTTATAGAGAGCGCGATCGAAGACAGAGCCGACCGAGGCGACGTTGAGGGCACCCGAGGCAGCGACGATCAGGAAGACGGCGAATACATGCGGCGCGCCCCACACGACCTGATTGTCCATGCCCGTCACGACGTGGCCGTAGTGCTCCATCACCCAGGCCGAGGCCAGCCCCAGGCCCATGACAAGCCCGAGCGCCGCGAGCACCAACCGGAAGCCGGCGCCGCCCCTAAGCTCGCAGTAGGCAACACGCTTCATGTCGGGCTGCTCTCCTCAGAGGTTCTGGTAACGCACCCCGGGATCGAGGCCGAGGTCGGCACGGATCTGGCGGGTGGCAAGCGTCGCGACGCGCTTGGCAATCTCGCTTTGAGGATCGTTGAGGTCCCCGAACATCATGGCGCCATGGCCGGCGCCGATGCATGCTTCGACACAAGCCGGCGTGCGCCCTTCATCGACGCGGTGCACGCACAAGGTGCAGGATTCGACCGTCCCCTTCCCACGCGGGGCATGGGCGAGCTGATCCGTGAGAGGCTCGTGGATGAACGAGCGGGCCTTGTATGGGCATGCCATCATGCAGTAGCGGCAGCCGATGCAGATGTGCTTGTCGACCAGCACGATGCCATCGGCGCGCTTGAATGAGGCTCCCGTCGGGCACACGTCCACGCACGGCGGCGAAGCGCAATGCTGACACATCATCGGCACCGAGCGTGTGACGCTGCTCTTGGGATCGCGCACGGTGAGCTTGCGAATCCACTGGGCGTCCGTCCGCGGGTGTCCGGTGCCTTTCCAGCCGTTCTCCTGCGAGCAGGCGGAGACACACGCCGAGCAGCCCTCCGGGCACCTCGAAGCGTCGATCAGAAGCCCCCAGCGTTGTCCGGACGAGGCCGGCTGGCTCGGCGGGCGGGCGGCGGATGGGCTTGCTCCGCCCGTCAAGGCCATGAGGGTCACGCCGGGCGCAAGAGCTACGGTGGTGAAAGCTGCGGCACTCTTGAGGAACCAGCGGCGAGCGGAATGGATGCCGGCCGCATTGGCCTCCTCCGCGCTTGGCCGAGCTTCGCCCGCGCCCGCGTCGCAGCCGCAGGGTGCCTGTCCGCGTACGTCGCCGCTCATCGCTCGAGCCCCTCGAGATATCGCGCCAGCTCTGCCACGTCCTTCTGCACGTCGATGCGCCCCGCTCGCTGTGCAGCTTCCGCCGGCCGGGAGGCGTGGCACTCGAAGCAATCGAGCTTGACCGCCGCGTAGTCGTGGCAGGTTCGGCAGAAATGCCGCGCATCGGCGACGCCGACCGGGCGCCCGTTCGCACCAGGCACGGCATGGCATTCGATGCATCCCTTGAGACTGAATTGCCGTGTCCGTATGCCCTCGCGCACCGTCCGGTCACGCTGATGCTCGAGCGCCGTCATGTGATTGCGACGCATCCACTCGACAGGTGCCACGCACTGCTCGCCTTTGCCCTTGGCCGGCAGCGGCACCGGTGTGCGGCCGGCGGTCGGCACCTGCTTCGTATCCTGGGCAAGGCTCGCCTCGCCAAGGATCGCCGCGAGACCCACCACCAGGACAGCGAATAGGTGCCGTACGCACATGGTCCCTACTCGCCCAGCCCCATCTGGATGTAGCCGGTCGGGCACACGTCGGCGCAGATGTGACAGCCGACGCACATCGCGTACTCGGTATAGACGTACCGGCCCAGGGCGCGCTCCTTCTTGGGCACGCGCTTGACCGCGGTCTGTGGGCAGAAGATGACGCAGTTGTCGCACTCGAAGCACATGCCGCAGCTCATGCAGCGCTTGCCCTCGTTGATGGCCTGCGCCTCGGTGAAGCCCTTGATGCGCTCTTCGAAGTTGCCGAGCACCTTGTCGGCCTCGACGTGAACCTCCTCGCGCTTGGCACGCGGCTCGTACTTGAAGTGCCCCTTGAACAGGTCGTCGTGCGGGACGATTTGCGACGTGGATCGGTCCTCGTAGTTGTGGATCGCGAACTTCCCCTCTGACGTGCCCCTCGATTGGGTGTGATCGTAAGGGGCCGGATCCAGAGAGCGCTGGTGCAGCTCGCGCAGCAAGTTGAAATGATGCACGTCGACCTTGGGACGCTTATCGATCGGGCTGCCGGCAAGGTAATGGTCGATGCACTCGGCGGCGACGCGGCCGTGGCCGATGGCCGTCGTCAGCAGATGCGGCCGCACGATGTCGCCGCCGGCGAAATGCTTCGGCTTGCCCTTGACCCGGTAGACGGCGTCGATGTCGATGAAGCCCTTGCCGCCGTCCATTTGACCGATGCCGGCGAACTCACCGGATTGGCCGATGGCCGAAATGACGATGTCGCAGGCGATCTCGAACTCGGTACCGGGCGTCGGAACCGGCGTCATGCCTTTCATCGTGCACTTGCACATCTTGAGTCCGCTGGCGCGGCCCGATGCGTCCTTCAACACCTCGAGCGGCATGACGCCACCAATGAGGTTGACGCCCTCTCGCTCGGCATCCGCGCGCTCTCGCTCGGAGGCCGTCATCTTCTCGAGCGGGAACAGCGACGTAAGCGTCGCCTTCATGCCCTCGCGGCGAATGGTGCCAGCCACGTCGTGAGCGGTGAAACCGAGCACATTGTGCGGATCGACGTCTTTAGGCGAGGCTTGCGTGATGTGGCCGAGCCGGCGCGCGACCGAAGCAACGTCGATCGAGGTGTCGCCGCCGCCGACCACCACGACATTGCGCGCCGTGCCGAAGACCCACTGATGATTGAACGCATCGAGGAACTCGACGCCGGTGATGCAGTTCTCCGTTCCTTCCCAGCCCGGAACCGGCAGTCCGCGCCCTTTCTGCGCGCCGATTGCCCAGAAGATCGCATCGAAGCTGCTCTCAAGCTCTGCCAGAGGAATGTCGGTGCCGACGCGCGTGTTGGTCCTGACCTCGACGCCGAGCGCAAGGATCCGCTCGATCTCCTTGTCCAGCATGGCGCGCGGCGTGCGGTATCCCGGAATGCCATAGCGCATCATGCCGCCGAGCTTCTCCTGGGCCTCGATGACGGTCACCGCGTGGCCCTTGCGCCGCAGGAAGTAGGCGGCGGTCAGGCCGGCCGGACCGCCGCCGATGACGGCGACCTTCTTGCCGGTCGAGACGCCGGCCCCAGGGAACTGCAGGTTGTTGTCGTTGGCCCAGTCACCGACATACTGCTCGACCGCGTTGATGCCGACGAAGTCGTCGACCTCGTTACGATTGCAGCCGTCCTCGCACGGGGCCGGGCAGACGCGTCCCATGGTGGCAGGAAACGGGTTGGCCTCGACCATGCGGTTGAAGGCATATTCCTGCCACTTCATGTCCTTGACCGGCGGCTTGTCCATGCCGCGCGCGATGGCAAGCCAGCCGCGGATCTCGTGCCCCGACGGGCACGCGCCCTGGCAAGGCGGGGTGCGGTGCACGTAGGTCGGGCACTTGTAGGAATGGTCGGCCTGGAAGATCTTCTCGGTCAGGTCGGGCCAGCCGGTCCACATGCTCTCGCCGTCTTTGAAGTGCCGGAAGGTCGGCTTCTCCAGCGCGGCAGCCGCGCCTGGCTTTTCGGTGATATCGCTCACGGAAGACGCCTCCTCATTGGGCCTCGCGGTCGGCGGATGCCCCGGTTGCTTGCTCGGCCAGCGCGCGCGCCTGGATCGATCCATCGAGGACGATGGCATTCGACACCAGCTGGTGCACGCTCAGGACCGAACTCATCTTGAAGCCGTACGCCGGCAGAACCTTCGTGAACTGCGCCTTGCAGATGGCGCAGATGGCGGCCATGTGCGTGACGCCATGATCGGCCGCGACCTGCTGCAGGGCACGCATGCGCGGCTGTGCCCCCTTGGTGCGCAGATCGATGAGGTCGTCCGTCAGCAGCCCGCCGCCGCCGCCGCAACACAGCGTGTGCTCTCGGATGGTGTCGGGCGCCATGTCGAAATAGTGGTTGCACGCTGCCCTCAGGATCGCGCGCGGAATCTCGAACTGGCCGCCCGGCTCGCTGCCCATGCGGCTTGCCCGTGACACGTTGCAGCTATCGTGGAATGTGACCCTGTATTGGTCGTTCATCGACTTGTCGAAGGTGATCCTGCCCGCCCGCATGAGGTCGTACGTGAACTCGCAGATGTGCTGCGGGACCGGATAGCGGGAATCGAGGAAGTCGAACGGGCCGGCGAGCGTGTTGAGGAAGCTGTAGGCGACGCGCCACGCGTGTCCGCACTCGCCAAACACCAGGCGCTTGACACCGAGATCCAGCGCCGCCCTGCGGATGCGAAGCGCGATCTCGCGCATGTTCTCGTAGGAGCCGATGAACATGGCGAAGTTCGCCGCCTCCGAGGCGTAGGTGCTGAGGGTCCATGAGACGCCTGCCTGATGGAAGACTTTCGCATAGCCCATGAGCCCCTGGATGTGCGGCTCGGCGAAAAGATCGGCCGACGGCGTCACCAGCATCACCTCGGCGCCTTTCACGTCGAGGGGCAAACGCACATCGAGCCCGGTCTCCTCCTTGATTTCCTCCTCCAGGCCATCAAGCGTCGAGCGAATGGCCTTCGCCGGCAGACCGAGATTGTTGCCGACCTTGAAGACCTTGCCGATGATCTCATTGGAGTACTTCTGGCCCATCCCGACCGTGTCCATGATCTCGCGCGCGGCCATGGAAATCTCGGCGGTGTCGATGCCGTAAGGGCAATAGACGGAGCACCGACGGCACTGGGAGCATTGATGGAAGTAGCTGTACCACTCCTTGAGGACCTCCTCGGTCAGATCCTCGGCGCCGACGAGCCAGGGAAAGTACTTGCCTGCCACGGTGAAGTAGCGCCGGTACACCTTGCGAAGGAGGTCCTGGCGCGCCACCGGCATGTTCTTCGGGTCGCCGGTACCCAGGAAGTAATGGCATTTGTCTGTGCACGCGCCGCACTTGACGCAAGCATCGAGATACACCTGCAGGGAACGGTACTTGGTCAGCAGGTCGCCGAGCTTGGCGATCGCCTTCTCCTGCCAGTTGGGGACGAGCTCGCCCGGAAACCCCAGCGGCGCCTGGTGCTCGGCCTTGGCGACAAACGGCTTTGATGCCGCCATCGCCCCGCATGCCAGCTTCGGAAGCTCGAGCGGATCGGCAGCCTCCTTGGTCACGATGAAGTCGCGCACCTCAGCCACCGCGGGTCTCCCCGATGCTTGTCGGCCCCAACCTCATTTTCGCGCCCCTTGCGCCTCGAGCCGCGCCGCCCATGGGGCCAGATGCCGATGCTCACGCGGATTGTCGACCTGATTGCGCGTCGGCGAGAAGAACACCCCCGGGGCGTGCAGCAGCTTGGAGAAGGGAAAGACGATCATCAGCACTGCGACGAGGCCAAGATGGACGAGCAGGATCGGATCGGCTGGGATCGGCCGCAGCTCCAGGCGCATCAGCCCGAGGAAGAAGGCCTTGAGAGCAACGATGTCGGTGCGTGCCACGAACCTCATCATCAAGCCGCTCGCCGCGATGGCGAGGATGAGCGCGAGCATCAGGTGATCAGAAAGCGCGCTGATATAGCGGATGCGCGGCACGAGAATGCGGCGCGCCCAAAGCCCGAGGAGGCCAGCAACCATGGCAAAGCCGGCATAGACGCCGAACGGCTGCGCCAGCACGACCCATGCCCAGACGGGCTCGGTGAAGTAGCGCAGGTGGCGCACCAAAACCATGAGCAACGCCGCGTGGAAGACCAGGCCGAAAGCCCAGATCCACTTGTTGGCGCGGAACAGGCTCTCGAATATGAGAACCTCGCGGGCGAGGCGAAGGGCCACGCCGCCGCGAGTCGTTGGAGCGGGCGTGGTCGGGATCTTCAGCGGCGCGGGCGCCATTGCGTAGAGGCGAATCTTGTAGGCGAGACCGCCCACAAGAACCACGGTCGCAACGGCGAACAGACCTGCAAAGAGCGCCGACAGCACGCCCACTACTCCATCGCCTCATCGGCCTTGTGCGGCGTCCGCACCCGGCCGAGGTTGTCAGACGCACCCCGTCGGCTTCGGCAGACCGGCGATCTTGCACGCCTGCTTGGCCGGGCCGTACGGGAAGAGCTCGTAGAGGTAGTCGTTGTTGCCCTTGGCGGGCCCCATCGATTTGGCGAGCGCCTTGGTCAGCACCCGGATGGCCGGCGCAACCTGGTACTCGTCGTAGTAGGACCTCAGGAAGTTCACGACCTCCCAGCGCTCTTCGGTCATCTCGATGTTTTCGCCCTTGGCGATTTCCAGGGCGAGCTCGGGGCTCCACAGACTGATGTCCGTGAGGTAGCCCTCCTCGTCATGCTCGATGGTGTGTCCATTGTACTGATAGGCCATGATTGCGCTCCGTGATTTACCTTTTCGACTACCTGTTCCGATGATGCATGCGCGTGTCTGCAGTGCTCAGAGCCACGCCTGCGTCCTGCCGTGCTCGGTGACGAGATCGACGAAGCCGCCGTAGTCGACGACCCTGATGCCATCGATCAGCCGGCCTTTGTCGAGACCCCTCGCCGCAAGGTCGGCACCGAGCACGCAGAACTTGACGTCGATCCGGCACCGCCACAGGTCGCCCGACACAGCCGTGCCCTTGAGGGCGGCATAAACGCCGTCCTCGATCAGCAGCACGGTATCGCCCTTGCTTGCGTGAGCCAGACAGCTCCTCAGCCCGTTGCTTTCGAAGGGCGACTTGTTGACGGTATGCAGCATCGACATCGCGTTCCAACCCACCTTGAGACCGGTTGTGACCTAGAAGCTGAGAATGACGTCCTGTTCCGCCATCACCTTGGCCAGCGCGGCGCGATCTATGAGCACAATGGATGGCTTCGCCTTGAAGCCGTCGTTCTCGTCCTCGTATGTGACCTGCTGCAGGTCCTCGACGGTCAGGCCGCGTTCGGAGAGCGCCTCCTTCTCGACGTAGAGCTTCGTCACACCGAAATCGCCGAGGGCGCGGTAAGTCGGGGCAAAGCACTTCATGCCGATGCCCGCGGTGTCCTGCCCCTTGCTGAGCTGAAAGACGCCGTCGTCGAGAAAAGCGAGGGAGACCTCCTGCTCGAAGGCCGCGGCGATCAGCACCACCTCCAGCGACTCCAGCGCATAGATGGTGCCGTAGGGCGCCTTGCGGTTGACGTAGAGGAACTTCTTCTTGGCTTTTGCCGGCGCTGGAGCGGCGCCGGACTTCGCTGCTTCTGCCATGGCCTCGCTTGCTCGCCTCAGTCTCCGAAAATCACGAGGCGATCCGACTGGATGCCCATCTCAATCAACTGTCCGAGGCCCGAGATCCGGAAGCCCGGTGCGACGTTGGCGGCTCCTTCCCCCTTGCCGTGGCGCTTGACCTCGCCCTCGTCGAGAATGCCGCGCCGCTGCGCGGCCGCGATGCATACGACGAGGTCGAGCTTGTGCTTGGCTGCGAGCTCGCTCCAGTTCTTCTGGATGTTGCGGTCGTCCTGCGGCGGCACGGTCAGCCGCGAGCCGTTGTAGACGCCGTCGTTATAGAAGAAGACGCGGAATACCTCGTGCCCCTTGTCCAGCGCCGCCTTCGTGAACTGGTAGGCCGTGTCCGCCGCCTGATGCGTGTAGGGCCCCTCGTTGATCAGAATTGAGAGCTTCACATCCATTACCTCGGTCGCATTTGCCGGTGGTTGCACTCGCCGCGAATGATTGCCGCGCACAGGCCGGTCGCCCCGACCCAGCCGACATCAGAAGCGAACGTGCGCCGACATGTTCATCGTGTGGCGCGCGCCGACCCACGTATCGAGGTGGTGCTTGGTGAACGCGAGCCCCGTCTTTTCGAAGAAGCGCGGCCAGCCGATCCGGTCGATCCACTCGCCCAGGCGCTCCCAGTGCTTGGCGTCCTCCTTGTAGGCATAGAGGATCTTGCGCACGACCTCGGCAACCTCCGGCCAGCGCGGCGGGTTGTTGGGCAGATTGGCGACCACGAGCTTGTGGAAGGTCGGCCTTGAGCGCGCATTGGAGTGCTTGCCTCCGACCCAGATCGCAAGCTTGGTCGAGTCGGGGCTGTTGATCTGCATGGGCGGGCACGGCGGATAGCATGCCCCGCAGCACACGCACTTCTTCTCGTCGACCTCGAGCGACGGCTTGCCATTGACCATCGCCGGCCGGATCGCCGCCACCGGACAGCGCGCCACCACCGCCGGGCGCTCGCAGATGTTGGCAACAAGGTCGTGGTTGATCTTCGGCGGCTTTGTGTACTGCACATTGATGGCGATATCGCCCTGGCCGCCACAGTTGATTTGGCAGCAGGAGGTGGTGATGCGAACCCGGTTTGGCATCTCCTCCTTGACGAACTCCTGGTGGAGCATGTCCATCAGGCTCTTGACCACACCCGAAGCGTCGGTGCCCGGGATGTCGCAGTGCAGCCAGCCCTGGGTATGGGAAATCATGGATACCGAGTTGCCGGTGCCGCCCACGGGGAAGCCCGCCGCTGTCAGGGCACTGATGAGCGCCGGCACCTTCTCGAAGCTCGACACCATGAACTCGATGTTGGAGCGCGTCGTGAAGCGGACGTAGCCTTCTCCGTGCTTGTCGGCGATGTCGCACAGTCTGCGGATGGTGTAGACGTCCATCTGCCGCTGCGTTCCAGCGCGCACCGTGAATATCTCGTCGCCATTCTTTGCGACATGTCGCAGCACGCCCGGCCGGGGGCGCTCATGCCAAGCCCAGTTGCCGTAGTTCTTCCGCATCACCGGATGCATGTACTGAAACGGGTCGGGCACCCCCGATTCGATCGGCTTGCGTGGCTTCGGCGGCGCCGCAGCCGTCGCTGGCTTGGCGGCTGCGCCCTGCGCCGCCGCTCCTTGGCTCGATGCACCCTCACTCATGGCGGTCCCTCGAAATCTGGTTTGTAATGGCGAGGCTCACTCGGCGGCGTCCTTTGCTCCCCCGTCGGGTCGCAACCCGCGGCGTGCGAAATATTTCTCCGCCTCCTCGGTGAAATTGTCGGTGCGCACGTAGCAGGAGGTGCGGGGGTGCTTGACCATGTTCGGGTCCGGCTCGATGCCGAGCGCGTCGAGGAATGCCGGCAATCCGATGCGATCGATCGTCTCGCCGATACGTTCGTGCTCGAGCGCGTTCTCGGCGAAGAAGTCGATGACCTGGCGGCCGAAGGCCTTGAGCTTCTTGTAGTCCTCGTCGGTCTGGAGCTTCATGAAGGGCACGACCATGATTCCCATCAGGTCGCCGACCTTCAGCGCCCGCTTGCCTCCGATCAGGATCGACACGCCCTTGTCGTCTCCCGGGGCCAGCGCCTTGTGCATGACATTGATGCAATGCATGCAGCGCACGCAGCTCTTGTTGTCGATCTCGAGCGTATCGTCGTCGTTGAGCGAGATCGCCCGTGTCGGGCACATGGCGACGATGTGATCGATCGTATACTTGCGCCCCGCCTTGGCGACGTATGCCTTGACCTCCTCCTGGTCGATCTTGATGTTGTCGCGCCACGTTCCGATGACCGCGAAATCGGCGCGTTGCACCGCATTGACGCAGTCGTTCGGGCAGCCCGAGAACTTGAACTTGAACTTGTAGGGCAGCGCCGGGCGATGAATCTCGCCGACGTTGTCGTTGATAATGCTCCGCAGCGCCCTGGCCTCGTCGTAGTTGGACATCTCGCAACGCGCGTGACCGACGCAGCTCATCGAGGTCCTGAGCGCCGGCCCTGCACCGCCGAGATCGAAACCGAGAGCGTTGAACTCGTCGAATGCCTTCTGGCAGCCGGCCGAGCTGGTGCCCTGGAACATGATGTCGCCTGACTGGCCGTGAAAGGCGATCAGGCCCGAGCCGTGCCGCTCCCACACGTCGCACAGCTTGCGCAGAATGTCGGTCGTGTAGTGATAGCCGGGCGGCGGCATCACACGCAGCGTGTGAAACTCCCTCGACGCCGGAAACCTGTCTCCGACCTCCGAGAAGCGCGGAATGATGCCGCCGCCGTAGCCGAACACGGAGACGGTACCGCCCTTCCAGTATCCCGTACGGGTTTGGTAGGAGTGCTCGAGCTGGCCGAGCAGATCGTTGGCGAGAGGTGCGTACTGCTTGGTGTCGCTGTCGCGCAGCCGCTTCAGCCCGGTCACAAAGCTCGGCCATGGTCCATCCTCGAGCTGATCGAGGTTGGGCGTGGCATGCTTTGGTGCAGACGAGCACCCGCAGCCCGAGCCGCAATCACTGGCAGAAGCCTCGCCGGCCTCCGGCCCTTCCAGCCGTCCCGCTGCACTCTCGCCCTGATCATCAGACATGGCCGAACTACCTCCTGGTCTGGTTCGGGTTCCGGGCACGACCATGCCTGGACCCCAAACAAGGGTTTCCTCGCGCCTCTCGCTCACGCGCCGCACTGGCAATTGCGGCAGCCGCTTCAACCGGCCCGGCGTCCGGCTCGACGGCAGCCAAGGCATCGGCCCTTGATCGCGCCGGAGGCTCTGTTGCTTTGGTAGGCATCATATCTTATCATTTGAATATTTCAATATCCGGACAGTCGCACATGGTTCTCATGGCACTCATCCGCTATTTTCAGCGAGCGTGCGAACCGGGTCGGCATTCCGGGGAGCAAGCCGAAGGGGTTTGCACCGGCTTCAGGCGAGGCAGCGGCAATAGGCGAAACGGCTGGTAATGCAGGGTTGGGCGCAGCATGACGGCCGGGAAAGCCCGTTTCATCTCGACAATGAGCGGGCGTACCAGAGCTGGCGTCGCGCCAAGCTTGAGAGCTATCCGCGCTCGCCCGGCGACCTCAGAGTTGTGGTACGCGATCTCGCGCGACCACTAGCCGCAGAGCTGGACGGCATCCTGGGTCGTTGCCGGCGTGCCAACATGGCCATCTATGCATCGGGCGGCGCCCAACCGCGCAACCGGGAGGAGGAGGCGGGCACGCGGCGCGGCCTGGCCGGCCTGATAGCGGCCCTCGGGCTCGGCGAGGTGGAGCAGCACCGTTCAGCCGAGGCTGACGGCCTCGTCGCCATCGAGGTGAGCCAGGAGCCGGCCAAGCGCGGCTTCATTCCCTACACTGCGCGTGCCCTGAGCTGGCACACCGACGGCTACTACAACGCGCCAGAACAAGCCATCCGCTCCATGGTCCTGCATTGCGTGAGGACGGCGCGCTCCGGCGGCGAAAACACCTTGGTCGATCCGGAGATCGCCTACATCCGCTTGCGCGACGCAAATCCGCGCTGGGTGGCCGCCCTCATGCATCCTGAAGCGATGACGATCCCGGAATGCGTCGAGGAGGACGGCCGCCTGCGCCCGGCGAGTGCCGGCCCGGTCTTCGCGGTCGACGAGGCGAGCGGCAGTCTTCTGACACGCTATACTGCGCGCGGCCGCAACATTGTCTGGCGCAACGATGAGAGCACGGCGGCTGGCGTCGCCTTTCTCGACTACCTGCTGGGAAAGGGACACGAGCCGCTCATCCTCAATTACCGTCTTGCGCCGGGCGAAGGCATTGTCTGCAACAATGTGCTCCATGCCCGAACGGCCTTCGAGGATGGCCCCGCGCCGGGCCGGCTCATGTACCGTGCGCGCTTCTCGCGGCGGATTGCGGGCACGGGCTTCAACGAGGTCCGCATCGCGTGATGGCGAGCGGGTGACAAGGGAGAGCTGCAAGTGCCACAACGAGTGGAACCCGAGCAGGGAATGGTGATGCTCAGCGACCTCATCATCTACCACCCCGAGGTCACCTCGTTCGAGGAGCTGCTGGTGGTCGTGGCAATGGCGGCGAAGGATGGGGCCAGGTTCCTCAACTACGACGTCAAGCCCGACTACCGCGACACGCCGCGCCGCTGGGAGCTGCAGGTCGAGAACGCATTCATGCTGGGGCCACGCTATATCGGAGAAACGCCGTGAGCGACCCGAGCCTCACCGACATCATGCGCATCGAAGCGCCATATCGCCGCGAGATCCTGCTGCAGGAGGCAGCCTACGCGAGCGGCATGCGGCTCATGCGCGTGCGCATACGCGAGGGGCACCGCTTCACCATCCTCGATATCGACGCGCCGACGGCCGAGCGCTGGGCCACTGCCATGCTTGATTGGTCTCGACGGACGTCCGTCGATCCTTCGCCATGACTGCCGCCCCGCAGCGGTGTCGCGCCCCTTCAGCCGGTGCTCCACGCCCGCGGCCGCTTCATGCCGGCAATGCGGCAGGCCTGTTTGACATATCCGAATGGAAACAGCTCGAAGAGGCGCGCCCGCCCCGTGTCCCGGTCGCCGGACAGGAACTTCATGACGTGACGCGCGTCCGCCGCCACGCCGTGCTCATCGAGCCACTTCCGCATGAAGTGGATGACACGCCAATGGTCCGGGCCGAGCACGATTCCCTCGCGCCGGGCGAATTCGACAGCGATCTGCTCGGTCCAATCCGCAGGATCGACGAGGTAGCCTTCAGCATCGGTTGGCGCGGCAATTTCTGCTGGTCCGTCCATATCCGCTGTTCCCCTGGCCTCCATCCGGGCCCCGCGCATCCCTGCGCTCCGGCTGCCCGCATGTCCAGCCTTCCACGTCCGCCGGCCGGCTCACTTGATCATCGTCAAGTCGCGCGCGCCACACTGCAGGAGCCGCGGTGATGGAACAGCTTCCGATCAGCCTCGATCTGAAAGGCAAGAAGGTCGTCGTGACCGGCGGCGGCGCCGCCGCCGCACGCAAGACCGAGCTCGCGCTGCGGGCCGGCGCCCGTGTGCTCGTAGTGGCGCAGCATCTCGGCGAGGAATTCCATGAACTTTCTCATCACCCCTGCCTCACGTTTCGCGCCGGCTCGCCCGCTCCTGAAGATTTCGCCGGCGCCGTGGTCGCCTTCGCCGCCAGCACCGACCACGCCGAGGATGCCCTTTCGCGGGATATGGCGCGCGCCAATGGCGCGTTGGTCAACGTTCCCGACCGGCCGGAGCTGTGCGACTTCTCGATGCCCTCGATCGTCGATCGGTCGCCGCTGCTTATCGCCATCTCCTCGGCGGGCACCTCTCCTCTGCTGACCCGCATCATCAAGGAACGCCTGGAAAGCACCATTCCCGCAGCCTATGGCACGCTGGCGCGTTTCCTCGGGTCCATCCGCGAGCAGGTGGCCGAACGGATTCGCGACAACCGCAGCCGCCGCCATTTCCTCGAAAAGATTGTCGACGGACCTGTCGCCGATCTTGTGCTTGCCGGGGATGAAGCACGCGCCTGGAAGCAGCTCGAGGCCGAGATCGACGCGCACGGGCGCGCCTCCGGTGTGTCTCCTGTCGGAGAGGTCTACCTTGTGGGCGGCGGACCGGGTGATCCCGACCTGCTGACCTTCCGCGCGTTGCGCCTGCTGCAGCGGGCTGACGTCGTGGTCTATGACCGGCTCATCGGCAGCCCCATCCTCGATCTCGTGCGTCGTGATGCGGAGCGCATCTACGTCGGCAAGATGAAGAACAAGCATGAGCTGCCGCAGGAGGAGATCAGCCGCCTGCTGGTCAAGCTGGCGAGGGAAGGCAAGCGCGTCTTGCGCCTGAAGGGCGGCGACCCCTTCATCTTCGGCCGCGGCGGCGAGGAGATCGAGATGCTCGCCGGCGAAGGGATCCCCTTCCAGGTCGTGCCTGGAATTACCGCTGCATCTGGCTGTGCCAGCTACGCCGGCATCCCGCTGACCCATCGCGATCACGCGCAGTCCTGCGTGTTCGTGACCGGTCATGCAAAGAACGGACGTCTCGACCTTGATTGGGCAAGCCTCCTCCAGCCGCGCCAGACGGTGGCGGTCTACATGGGGCTCGCCATGCTGCCGGAACTCACCCGCGACTTCATCGCCCACGGCGCCGATCCCAATACGCCGGTTGCCATCGTCGACAGCGGAACGCGGCCAAACCAGCAAGTCGTTACGGGTACGATCGGAACCATCGCCGATCTGGCCGCAGCCGCCGGCCTCACCGGGCCGTCGATGATATTCATCGGCACGGTCGTGCGCCTCCGCGACAAGCTCGGCTGGTTCAAGCCTCTGCCCGGCAGATCGGCCGACGTTGCCGCAGCGCGCGCCGCGGGCGAGGATGCAAGGAGCAGTGGGCCAACCTCATCGGCCCGAGGGAAGAGGGCACACAACGACCGGGCGCGGCGCTCAGGCAAGTGAGACGGCGGGTCGATGCGTGGGCCCGTCTTTCCGATCCAGGTTGAACCGGAAATCCACACGCGCGCCACGCCTGTCATCCCGGCCGGAGCGAAGTTCCGGGGACCCCGCGGCTGAAAGCACAACCGTTTCCCCCGTGGTGAGCCTGTCGAACCACGCGGCCGCAACGGTGCCTCACAGCCGTCCCTCGACGAGCTCAGGACGGCGGGTTGTGTTGCCTCGAATTTCGCGTAAGCGAAGTTCCCGGGGACGCCGCGGCTGAAAGCACGACCGCTTCCCCCGTGGTGAGCCTGTCGAACCACGCGGCCGCAACGGTGCCTCGCAGCCGTCCTTCGACGAGCTCAGGACGGAGTGATGCGTTGTGGCGCTGGCTCCCGGATACTTGCCGGCGCAAATTCCGGGATGACAACGGAAGGATCGGCGATCCATCTCGATCGGATGGCTCTCGTGTCCCGATTCCGAAGTTCGCGACTACGGGTGCTCCGAAGGTGGGTGACCTTCGGATGCGGGACACTAGGCAATCAAGGTGTGCTTCTGCCGGCAGGCCCATTGATCGACACTCGCAGCCAATCCTTGCGGGCAGAAGTGGCTGTGCAGAGTGGCGACAACATGCTTCGCCGGCGTGTCGGTCAGCGAGTAGAGGACAAAGTTGCCCTGGCGCTCGGCTTCGACCAGTCCGTCGGCGCGCAGCCGGCTCAGATGCTGCGACATGAGGCTGCGCCGTGCGCCGAGGGCTTCAGAAATTTGCGTCACCGTCCTGGCGCCGTCCATGAGAAGGCAAAGGATCATCAGCCGATGCCCGCTGCCGATCGAGCGCACGAGCCGCACAGCTTCGCGCATGTTAGCCAGCAGGCTCGTGCTGGGGCCAGCAGCGTTGCGGGGAAGGGAAGACTGTGCGGCGGTCACTGTATTGGCTCGATTTCGCATGCGCGGCCGCTCCGAACCCTGCCGGCGCATCATGGGGCTCGCCCATCATGCTGGACCCGATGGCACGCAGCGGATCGCCGGACCAATTGAGACCAATCGGGCCCGGCGCGCCGCCGCCCGACGAAAGCGAGACCCCGCATTCGCCGCCGCCTTCAACCGACGCGCTTGATCAGGGAACGATAGACGCCCCCCGTCTCGGTCTGCTCCAACAGCGTATTGCCTGTCTGCTGGCAAAACGCCCGGAAATCCGGCACCGAGCCGGGATCAGTAGCGAGCACTTCGAGCGTGCCTCCCACCGGCACTTCGCCGATGGCCTTTTTGGCCTTCAGGATAGGTATCGGGCAGTTGTCCCCTCGTGCATCGACAGTCTTGTCGGCCATGGATCGTTCCCTCCCGTGCCAGGTGTGAAGCCTCGCGAGGCGCCGCCGGCAAGCGCTTCGCTTTTCCCTTGCCACCGGATCACCGGCCGGCCGGGACATTTGCACATTTATATATATGAATTCAAGATCGATCTGCCTGCTGACCGAGAGGACCGGCGGCTCTTGCGCCGGCTTCGATCGCGATGGCATGACGGATTCCTGCCACACCTTCGCATCGACCGCAGCTCCATCTGCCTCATCGCTTTCAAGAACGGCCCGCGCCAATTGGCGCGCTGGACGCTGCCATGACCTGCGGCGTCGGACCTTGCGATCGAATGCGGAAGAAGGCGGCCGGTCGTCGTCGTGGCCTGGACGGCGGCCGGTGGACAATCAGAACCACGCCGTGACGCAGCACCTCAGCCCGAAAGGCGAGCGGCATTGCCCGCCATCGCATCAGCGTGCCTATTTTTGGACCGTTGCCTCCGAGCTTCGATGCGCTATCAAATCCCCGGTTCACATGAGGATCTTCGGTACGCCATGGCACTGTTTCCCCGTCGTTACGCCCCGTTCCTCTTCAGCGTCGTTCAGGCGGCCGTTACGACGGGCGCCGCCACGGCCATCGCGACACATCAGACCACGACGTTGGGATTCGTGTTTGTGCGATACTGGCTGTCGTCTTGGGGGCTCGCCTGGATGATGATGGTTCCGGTAGTGGTTGCCGCCGCTCCGCTCATTCACCGCTCCGTTGCAGCGCTGACCGGCAGCTCCGGGCAGCAGGACCCCTCTTGAGGACTCTTGCTCCTGGGCTGGCAGCGGCCGGCTCAGTTGCAGTTGGCCTGCTGGACTCTCTGGGCCGGACAGGCAAGCCGGGACTGCTGCTGGGCAGGTGCAATCCTCTTGCGCGCCGAATAGAGGTCGTAGGGCGGAGCAGACCAATTGCCATATGCATTCGCGGCTTGGATTTCGCTGAGGTAGGCCCGCCAGTCGTCGTCGAGCTTGCCTGCCGTCGGCCGGTCGCTTGACGCCTCGACGCCGCGGACAAGGTTTCGCAGATTGATGCCGGACGCCTTGAGCGCGCGAAGAAAGGCTGCCGTCTCGGCGTAATCGAGCGCGCGGGCTACGATCTGCTCCCGAAGGTAGTAGGCGACATTTGCGCCGACATGCCGTGCATTGGCTTCGTACGCCTCGAAGCCGCTGCCGCGCGCAATCGCCTTCAAGTCCGGAAGATATCCTCCATCGGCGGCGTACTTCTCCAGGACCGGCACGACCCTCACGTCGAGGCTCGCCCGCTCGAACTTGAGCTGCTTGTCCTCGGTCGCAAACCGGAAGTCCTTCAAGCGGAAGAGCACCGTGACATTGGTGCTTACGACATCCTCGCGAGGTGCAAAGGCCTCTGCGAGCCGGTATCCGATGGTCCAGTCCCGCGGGGGCAGGACCAGGTCGCCGAGGAAGCCGTCGGCCAGCCTGAGATCGGCCGCCACGTCCGACCGACTGCGCAGCTTGCCATAGGTGATCTGTACTTCCTCGCCCAGCGAGACGCCGATCCGGTCATCCCCGGCGATTGCCCTTGCCAGGGTCGCAACCCCGCGCGCCGAGATCGGAACATGGTAGGCGATGTCGCCATTGAGAACGAATGCGTGGGAGGAAGGCTCGTATTGCGCGGCACGGACCCACTCCATGCCCAGCGCCGTGCCCTCCAGCACGAGGCCGCCGGGCACGCTCTTGTAGCGCTTGAGGATGGTGCTCGCTTCCTCCGTCGTGATCAGCCGACCTTCGCCGATCACGACACCGCGCCCAGGGATGCTGCGATAGCGCCTGGTGATGTCCGCCGCCTCGCCCGAGCCGATCAGCCGCCCTTCACCCGTCACGACACCACCGCCGGGAATGTTGCGGTAGCGATCGATGACGTCTTGCGATTCGCGCTGCGTGATCAGGCGGCCTTCACCATGGACCTCCCCGGCTGCCGCCGTTGCCGCGCTTTGCGCAATAAACAGAAGTGCAATGAAAATCGGCCGCAGGTTTTGCATCTGCCACCCCCAAAGGAGCTGAGCACCCGCATCCTGCGTAGCCGAGACCGGGCCGAACGAGAACAACGCGATGGCGTTAGGGTTATGATCAGGCGCCGGGCAGAATGTCATCGGTACGGTAAACGCGAAGCCGGGCGGCATTCCGCCCCCTTCGCCAGGCGGCGCTTCGCGAGCCGGCGCCGACCTCCTCCCGCGCAGGGCGCGGATCGAACCGGCGGTGGCCGTTCTATTCCTTTTTCTGTCCGAGCCCGAGCGAGGTTGCCAAATCCATCGGCAGAGGGAAGATGATCGTCGAGCTCTTTTCTCCGGCGATATTGAGCAGGGTGCCGAGGTAGCGCAGCTGCATCGCCTCCGGCCTCTTGGCGAGAATTTCGCCGGCCCGTGCCAGCCGCTCGGCGGCCTGAAGCTCGCCCTCCGCGTCGATGATCTTGGCGCGCCTGAACCGCTCGGCCTCGGCCTGCTTGGCAATGGCGCGAATCATGGTCTCGTTGAGATCGATGTGCTTGAGCTCGACATTGCTGACCTTGATGCCCCACGCGTCCGTTCTTTCGTCGAGGACGCGCTGGACCTCGGTGTTGAGCTTCTCGCGTTCGGCCAGCATCTGGTCGAGGTCGTGCTGCCCGACGACCGAACGAAGCGTGGTCTGGGCAAATTGACTGGTTGCCATTTCGAAATGCTCGACCTGTATGACGGCCTTCTCCGGATCGAGGACCCGGAAGTAGACGACGGCATTGACCTTGACCGAGACGTTGTCCCTGGAAATGACGTCCTGCGGCGGCACGTCCAGCACACGCGTGCGCAGGTCTATGCGCACCATCTGCTGAATGAACGGCACGATGATGACGAGGCCCGGGCCCTTCACCTTCCAGAAGCGGCCGAGCAGAAACACAACGGCGCGCTCGTACTCGCGCAAGATGCGGAGGGAATAGGCGACAATCGCGGCGACGAGGAGAAGCGGGAGCGCACTGGAAAACAGGGCGACGAGCGATTGGGAGTCTGGCATGTTGCCTCCTCAGTTCAGGTGCCTGCCTCAACATTGAGCGTCAGGCCAGTACGGCTGACCACGCGCACTCTCTGGCCGGTCGACAATCTCTGTTTCGATCGCGCTTCCCACACTTCGCCGTGCACACGAACACGGCCTTCATTGTCCATCCAGCTCACGACCTCGCCCAGGCTGCCGATCATCTGCTCGGCTCCCGTCCGCACCGGGCGACGGCGCGCGCGCATGGCAAAACCCATCACGCCGGCAAAGAACGCGGCGCTGAACACCGCCATGCCGGCCACCACCTGCCAGGAGACGGCAATCGGAACATCCGACTGCGACGGATCGAACAGGAACAGCGCACCGACGGCGAAGGCGACAATCCCGCCCAGGCCGGCGATGCCGAATCCGGGGGTGAACGCCTCGGCCAGCATCAAGGCAACGCCGAAGAGCAGCAGGGCCAGCCCGGCATAGTTGACCGGCAGCACGGCCAATGCGGTGAGAGCGATGATCAGGCAGATGCCGCCTACCACCCCGGGTGCGATCGCGCCCGGGTTCCAGAACTCGAACAGGATGCCATAGATGCCAATCATCAGGAGGATCAATGCGATGTTCGGGTCGCTGATGACCGCCATCAGTTGCATCTTCCAATCCGGCTTGAGCTCGATGACGCTGCGCCCCTTCGTGTCGAGCCGAACCTCGCCGGCAGCCGTGGTGATCGATCGGCCGTTGATTTGCGACAGCAGGTCGTCGACGTCCTTGGCGATCACGTCGGCAACGCGCTCCTTGAGGGCTGCGGACGCGGTGAGCGTGGCCGCTTCACGCACCGCCTTCTCTCCCCAGTCCGCGTTGCGGCCCCTCAGCTCTGCGAGCGAGCGGATGTAGGCAACAGCGTCATTGACGCTCTTGCGCGCGGACGCCGTGGCCGGATCCGTTTCTGATGGCTTGTCGGAATCGGGGGTGGGTTTGGACGGAGGGGAGCCCGGGAAGCCTGGCGGCGAGAGCGCGATGGGTGTCGCCGCCCCGAGATGCGTGCTTGGCGCCATCGCGGCAACGTGCGACGCGTACATGAGATAGGTGCCGGCGCTGGCGGCCCTGCTGCCGTTGGGCGCGACGTACATGATGATCGGAACGCGCGAGGACAGGATCGTGTGAATCATGTCGCGCGTGGACGTCAGCAGCCCGCCTGGTGTGTCGAGCCGAACGATCACGGCGGGAGATCCCTGAGCGGCGGCCTGCTCCACGGCCTTTGTCAACTGGCCCGCGGCAACAAAGCCGATGGCGCCCTTGATGTCGATCAGAAGCACCGGGCGGTCTTGTGCGCTCTGACCAACAGCGCGACCGAAAGGGGTGGCAAGGAAGCAAAGAAAGAGAACGCCAATGAACCACGCCGAGCCAGCTACTGCTGCCTTCGGCCAAATCGGCGAAGCGCTGCGTGAGGTGCCCGCTCTGCCGCGAATGGGTGCCGTGAGCGTCATACCCCATAATATACATCCATTTCTCAAGGCGCGTCTCAAGGCGCGCGCCCATGACCGGGCATAGGCGGCGGCGGTACGCGGCAGAATCGTCGATGCCGGGTGAGCCACGGGCATGCCAGGAGAAGCGCCGTGCTCCGCAAGCGGCGCTCGCGCCATGGTTCGGCCTGCTTTTTCGCCTTGGCAAGCAGGACCATGCGCTCCGTGCCCGTCAGGAGAGCCTCGCGCAAGCTGGGGCAGGTAGCCTGCGGCCTTCATTGTGCTGCCCTCCGGGGTGCTGTTTTGTGCATTTCGGTGGAGCGGAGGCAGCGTATAGCGACGCATTGCGCGCACGATCGCGTGCGCTGTCGCATGATTTGTTAACGGTTCGCATTGTGTTGTTGGCAGGTATTGCGATTGGGTGGGGGATTCGATGAATGCAGATTGCCGGACGCTGTATCCTGCTGCTTGTTGAGGATGCGCAGACGGCTGCGCATCTGGTGAGCGATCTTGAACGTGCGCGCGCAGACCTGGTCGTTGCGGCCCATTCGTTCGAGGCGATCGAGCGGCTCAGGAAGTTCACGTTTGCGGCTGCGGTCATCGACTATCGCCGCGGCGGTCAGGAGCGAAAGGGCGTAGCCGTCATGCTTGCGGAACGCGGCATACCGCTGCTGGTCCTTGCGGAGGACCGGCCGCCGGAGCACTTGGGCGGAACCGTGGTGAATTCAAGAGAAGGCATCGTGCCGGCATTGGCATCTCTGCTGGCGCAATGATCGCGTTGCGCGAGCGGGCGCATCGCCGTTGATCCTGGTCAAGGCGTCTTGCGGTGTTTGCCGGCCTTCGTGAGAGCGAGGCTCCCAAGCTCGCGAGCGACCCCCATGCCGGTCCACAATGCGGAGATCGCAGCCGCGTTCGATCACCTCGCGGATCTTCTCGAGATCGAAGGCGCCAACCCGTTCAGGATCCGCGCCTATCGCCGCGCCGCACGCACGATCGAGGATCTGCCCCGCAGTGTCGCCGACATGCTGGCGCAGGGGGAGGATTTGTCGGAGCTCCCAGGCATCGGGGCCGATCTGGCCGGCAAGATTGCCGAGCTCGTCGACACGGGGCACCTTGCCGCCCTGGAGGAGGAAAAGGGGCGCATGCCGCCCGGCCTCGTCGAGCTCACCAATGTTCCGGGCATCGGCCCGAAACGAGCGTGGGCACTCTTCAGCAAGCTCAAGATCCGCAGCATTGCCGACCTGGGAAAGGCGGCTGCCGCGGGCAAGCTGCGCGGCATTGCGGGCTTCGGGGCGAAGAGCGAGGCAAGGCTTCTTGACGAGCTGAAACATCGGCGCCAGGTGCAGCACCGCTTCCGCCTCGATGTCGCGGAGGACTTCGCCGAGCCGTTGCTTGCCCACCTGAAGCGGGCCAAAGGTGTGACGCAGGCGGCCGTCGCCGGCAGCTTCAGGCGCCGGAAGGAGACCGTGGGCGACTTGGACATCCTCGTCGCGGCGCGTGCAGACACCGACGTCATGCAGAAGTTCACCTCCTACGACGAGGTCGATGAGGTCGTCGCGCGCGGCGAGACTCGCGCAACCGTGGTGTTGCGCTCCGAGCTGCAGGTGGACTTGCGCGTCGTGCCGCAGGAGAGCTATGGGGCAGCGCTGCACTATTTCACGGGCTCGAAGGCACACAACATCGCCATCCGCAAGCTCGGATTGAAGCGCGGCTTGAAGATCAACGAGTACGGCGTCTTCAGGGGCACCAAGCGCGTCGCCGGCTCAACCGAGGCCAGCGTCTACGAGCAGGTCGGCCTGCCCTATATCGCACCCGAGCTGCGCGAGGATCGCGGCGAGATTGCCGAAGCAGCGGCTGGCAGGCTTCCCAGGCTGATCGAGCTGGACGACATTCGCGGCGATCTGCATGCCCATACCCGGGAGTCGGACGGCAAGAGCACGCTGCGCGAAATGGCGGAGGCGGCGAAAGCGCTCGGATACGAGTATCTGGCGATCACGGACCACAGCAGGCATGCAACGATCGCCCGCGGCCTGGACGCAAGGCGCCTTGCCAGGCAAATCAAGGCAATCGACAAGCTCAATTCACAGATTGAGGGCATCCAGATCTTGAAGAGCACGGAGGTGGACATCCTCGCCGACGGCACCCTTGATCTGCCGGATTCGATCCTGGCAGAACTCGATCTGGTGGTGTGCGCCATTCACTACAAGTTCAACTTGACGGAGAGGGAGCAGACGGAGCGCGTCATTCGGGCGATGGACAACAGGCATTTCAATATCTTCGCCCATCCGACCGGACGGCTGATCGAGGAACGTCCGGCCTATCCGATCGACCTCGAGAAGATCCTCAAAGCTGCGAAGGAGCGCGGATGCTGCATGGAGGTCAATGCGCATCCAACACGGCTCGACATCGATGATCACTACTGCCGGCTCGCCAAGGAGATGGGCGTCAGGATTGCCATAGGGACGGATGCACATTCGACCGATGGTCTTCGCTTCATGAAGTACGGCATCGGCCAGGCGCGGCGTGGCTGGCTCGAACGCAAAGACGTCCTGAACACCCGGCCCTGGGGCGAGCTGCAGAAGCTCATCGCCCGGCCATAGGCGGCGCTTCCACCTCTTCGATTGCAGCCCGACGCGGCGGCGGCTCCCCCTCGGGTCGCTCGCCAGCCGCGAACGCCGGTGGCGAAGCCGCCCAACCCCCCAGCTATGACGGGAGCTATTTCACCGGCGCATAGGCGGGGCGCCGGCCGAACAGGTCGTCAAGATTGAAGCGGTAGGCGATGCCCGCGCTGATGATCAGCGGATCGAGGTCGTGCTTGACCCTGACAGTGCCCAACCCTCCAAGAGCCTGCGCATTGTCGAAGGTGACCTTGGTATCCAGCCAGGCCTTCTTGATGTCGGCATTGAGATACCAGCCGTTGCCGAGGTGATAGTCGAAGCCGGCCTGCAGCACCGGACCGACCGCATCGCTAAGGCGGACCCGATCGGCCTGCAGCGCATTGCTGCCCGTCCTGGAGTCGAAGAAGTGGATCCACTGCACGCCCGCGCCCACGTACGGCTTCAGCGCACCGACATTGAAATGATATTGCAGGGTTACGATTGGCGGGAACATCCAGGTATCCGCGACCTCTCCAACCTTCGCGCCGTTGTGCAGGAGATCAATGCTGCCGGTGGCGAAACAGCAGAACAGCTCCGCCGCAATATTCGGGGTCAGGAAATAGGTCAGCGTCGCTGTCGGCAGGACCTGGTTGCTCGCCTCGGCTTCATAGCCGAGGGCCTTGATGTCGCCGACTTGGTCTTGTCCTGGGTGTCGAGATAGGTGCCCTGCAGGCGGACCATGAAGTTGCCGCCCGGATCGCCGGCCGCTGCCTTGTCCCAGGTGCTGCCGAGCGCGAAGCCCAGAGCCATGACCGCCACCGCGTAGCGTGAAGTTGATTTCATGAGTTTGTCCTCGCGCTGATTAGACCGGGCCGATCGAGCTGAGCCTTCCCAATCGATTCGCCCACTGCACACGAATGAGAAGATCCACACGCGACGACTTCGCACCAGCAACGAGAGCGACCAAAATCTGACATGGATCACAATTGGTCCGGCTGGCTTCGACAGTGTTCTGACGACAACACCTCTCGCCGCCGGTGCGGCTCGAACAGTCGCGCGCCACAGCGTCGCTGCGACCATCGGTGAAGCGCAGAATTGATCCATATCAATTGGGTGACGGCACGCGCTTCTATGATACGCCGCTTGGTTCGGGCTGCATGCAACAGACCCGGCGTGACAGGCCATTATGCAACTCGGCGCTTCTGAAATGCGATCGGCTCCGGCCGAGCACGGCGATGCGGAGCCGGAAACGCGCGCAACCAGCGCCGACATCGGAGAGATACTCGCCGCCTACGGCTGCCGTTTCCGCGTCCGGCGCGGACAACGGTTGCCTGCGCGCCATGACGACGTGGAGACGATCTATCTCGTCCGCTCGGGTCTGGTCGTGCTGCAAAGCCACCTGACGGAGCAGCGGCGCCTGATTCTGGGCATCTGCTATCCGGGCGAGATCATCTCTTCCCGCTTCATGGCGGCGCTGCCGGATTTCACTGTGAGGGCGGCACGGGCCGGTGAGGTGACGCGGCTGCGCCAAGACGTCTTTGACACCGCCGCTGCCAGGCATGGCTGGCTCGCACTGGAGTTCATGCGCCAGATGCGGGTGCGTGCGAATCGCGTCGAAGCGCACAATGTCATTGTCAGCAGGCTCACGAGCGAAGAGCGCGTTGCCTCGTTCCTGCTCGAGGCGGGCCTGATGCTCGGCAAGCACTTGGCCCGTGGCATCGACATCGAGCTGCCTCTGCCTCGCAACGACATGGCCGATTACCTGGCGCTCAATCCGGACACCTTGAGCCGTGTCTTGTCCCGGCTGCGAAGCGAGGGGCTCATCACGCGCCTCGGCCGCGGCCGCGCCATTGTCCACGACTGGGCGGCGCTGGAGCAACGCTCGCCGATCTGTGCCGCCCTGCAATCCGCCTACCAAAGATGACGCAGATCCAGGTCAGCACGCCGCACCCACCGGCCTGACGATGACGCAGCGCGCCAGCCTCGATCAGATGTCGCCGGCACGGTCACTCCGACAGCACGAAGGTTTGAATTGACGCTGCGGAACCGCACCGCAATCATGCGCGCGATGCGCATCATTCGGCTGATCCTTGCGAGCGTGCTTGCTCTGAGCGTGAGCATCCTGCCGGCTGCCGCCGGAGCAGCGATGACGCACTTTGCCAACGCCGAAATGAGCATGAGCGCATCGGGCGATGATGCTTCCAGCGATGATTGCCGCTGCTGTCATGCCGCCCACAAGTGCGCGATCGGCGTTTGCACGCTGAAATGCCACAACGGGCCGGCGATGTCGGCTGAGGGGATTCATCCCGTGCTTTGGCCGCCGACGCGCCTCGTAGCTCCGGCTTCGCCATCGCCGGCTTCATTCTGGCCGACACCGGATCCACCACCTCCGCGCTCCTAGTCTCGGGAGAAGACGGACAGCGTCGCGGCTGGCGAACCGCCGGCGCGCGGCGGCGTCCGCCTCGATCGCAAAGGCAAGCTCGTCGACGCGCTTGCGCCGAGACAATCGACAATCAATGGAGCAAGTAGGATGAAATATCTCGTGGCAGTGGCCATGCTGGCCCTGAGCCTCTACGGTGTGACCGCAGGCAGTGCCAGCGCGCATCACAACACCAGCCACAGCCTCGGTCCCTGTGGCACCAGTCCCTGTCCGAATGGCAGGTAGGTGAGCTCAAGGCGGGCTCGCAGCGTCAATGCCGCGGGCCTGCCGCTTCCCGATGAGGACGCCAATATGTTCGAGAACCGCGCAACCAAGCTGACGCGCCGCTCGCTGCTGCGCGGCGCGGCAGGGCTGACGATGGCCGGCCTGTTGCCACACAACGTATTCGCCGCGACGGACCTGAAGCTGATTGCGAGGGCGGCCAAGCTGCCGCTCGTCGGCGGCCACACTCCCGAGACCGCCGTGTGGGCCTACAACAGTGCCGTGCCGGGGCCGGAACTCCGCGTCCGCCAGGGCGACCGCGTCAGGATCGCGGTCGAAAACCAACTGGCGGAGGAGACCACCGTTCACTTCCACGGCATACGGCTTCCCAATGCCATGGACGGCGTGCCGCACCTCACGCAGCACCCGATCGCACCGGGTGGAGCGTTTCTCTACGATTTCGTCGTCCCCGATGCCGGCACCTATTGGTATCACCCGCACCAGCGCAGCTTCGAGCAGATGGGCCGAGGTCTTTCCGGTGCGTTCATCGTCGAGGAGCGCACGCCGCTCGTGGTCGATCGCGACATCGTTTGGGTGCTGTCCGACTGGCGCCTGCTGCCCGATGCGCAGATCAGCGGCGACTTCCGCAGCCTGCGCGACATGAGCCACAACGGCCGCATCGGCAACACGGTGACGATCAATGGCAAGGTGCCCGAGACCTTTGCCGTGCGCAGCGGCGAGCGCATACGGCTTCGCCTGATCAATGCCGCCAACGCCCGCATCTTCGGACTGAACTTCTCGGGCCATCAGCCGATGGTCATCGCCTACGACGGCCAGCCTGTGGCCCCGCACGCGCCGGCCGACGGCTCCGTGGTCCTTGGCCCGGCGATGCGCATCGATCTCATCGTCGACATGACCGGCAAGCCCGGCCAGACCTTCCAGATCGTCGACAGCTTCTACCGCAATCTTGCCTATCGGCTCGTGGACCTGGCCTATGCCAGCGAGCCCCTGCGCGATCGCCCGCTCGACGGGGCCATCGTGCTTCCCGCCAACACCATGCCCGAGCCCGACATCGCGAACGCCGAGCGCCACGAGGTGACGTTCAACGGCGGCATGATGGGCCAGATGATGATGCGCGACCCCGGCCGCATGGGCGGCATGAACATGATGGAGATGATGCGCAGCGGCAAGATCTGGTTCGTCAACGGCAAGGCCGTGGTGGGCCACGTGATGGAGCCGATGCTCGCGCTCAAGCGCGGCAGATCCTGCGTGCTGGCCATGAACAACGAGACCGCCTGGCATCACCCCATGCACCTGCACGGCCATTCGTTTCGGGTCATCAGCCGCAACGGCGCTCCAACCCAGCACCGGGAGTGGCAGGACACGGTGCTCATGGCGCCTCGCGAGCGCGTGGAGATCGCGTTCGTTGCCGACAATCCTGGAGACTGGATGTTCCACTGCCACATCCTGGAGCACCAGGAGAGCGGCATGATGGGCGTGATCCGCATCGCATGAACGAAAGCGGCGCCCTTGACGTGAGCGCCAGCTACCCGCCCGCCTCGACCTGCCGATCAGCAACGACTTCCTGCTGCTCGGCAGCGCTGCTGGCGCGGGCGCGGCCGATGAAAGCGAGGATCTCGCCGACGATGCCGCGCCGGAACAGGAGCACGGTGACTACGAAGATCGCTCCCTGAATGACGAGCACCCACTCGCCGAAGCCCGCCAGATAGTTTTGCATCGAGATGATGACTGCCGCGCCGACGATGGGGCCGAATACCGTGCCCATGCCGCCGACCAGCGTCATCAGCACCACCTCGCCCGACATCTGCCAGGTCACGTCGGTGAGCGAGGCGAGCTGGAACACGATGGCCTTGGTGGCGCCGGCGAGCCCGGCAAGGGCGGCGGACAGAACGAACGCGATCAGCTTGAAGCGGTCCACGGCATAGCCGAGCGAGATCGCACGCGCCTCGTTCTCGCGGATGGCCTTGAGGACCTGCCCGAACGGCGAATGGATCGTGCGGTATATGATGAGGAAGCCGATCGCAAAGATCGCCAGCACGACATAGTAGAAGACGAAATCGTTGGTGATGCCGAGAACGCCGAACAGCGGTCGGCGCGGGATGGCCTGGATGCCGTCCTCGCCGCCCGTGAACTTGGCCTGAAGGCAGAAGAAGAAGACCATCTGCGCCAGCGCCAGGGTGACCATGGCGAAATAGATGCCCTGCCGGCGAATGGCGATGGCCCCGGCGACGAGGCCGAGGCCCGCGGCAACAGCGGTGCCGGCCAGGATGCCGAACTCCGTCGGCCAGCCCAACACCTTGACGGTGTGCCCCGATATGTAGGCCGCAAAGCCGAAGAACATCGCATGCCCGAAAGACAGCAAGCCGACGTAGCCGATCAGCAGGTTGAAGGCGCAGGCGAACAGCGCAAAGCACAGCACCTTCATGAGAAAGACGGGATAGATCATGAGCGGCGCGACGAGGCCGAGCGCCATCAGCGCAACGAACGCCTGCATATCCCGATTCATGCGACCTGCCATGCGCTCTCTCTTATTTCGGGGTTCCGAACAGGCCCTGCGGCCGCAGCATGAGCACGATCGCCATGATGATGAAGATGACCGTGTTGGAAGCTTCCGGATAGAACACCTTGGTGAGGCCCTCGATCACGCCCAGCCCGAAGCCGGTGATGATGGAGCCGAGAATCGAGCCCATGCCGCCGATCACGACGACGGCGAACACGACGATGATGAGGTTCGCACCCATGATCGGATTGACTGAGTATATGGGCGCCGCCAGCACGCCAGCCAGCGCGGCGAGGCCGACGCCGAAACCATAGGTCAGCGTGATCATGCGCGGCACGTTGATGCCGAAGGCCTGCACCAGATCCGGGCGCTCGGTGGCGGCACGCAGGTAGGAGCCGAGCTGCGTCTTCTCGATCATGAACCAGGTGCCGAGGCACACGACGAGAGAGGACACCACCACCCACGCGCGGTAGTAGGGCAGGAACATGAAGCCGAGATTGGTGCCCCCGGGGATCGGGTTGGTATAGGGCAGGCCGGACGAGCCGAACTGCTTGCGGAACATGCCTTCAATGATGAGCGCCAGCCCGAACGTAAGCAGCAGACCGTAGAGATGATCGAGGTGATACAGGCGCGAGATGAACAGCCGCTCGATGATGATGCCCGTGGCGCCGACGATGATCGGAACGAGCACCAGCGCGCCCCAGTAGGGGATGCCGAAATAGGTGAGCAGCATGTAGGAGCAGAAGGCGCCCATCATGTACTGGGCGCCGTGCGTGAAATTGATGACGTTCATCAGGCCGAAAATGACGGCGAGTCCCAGAGACAGCAGCGCATAGAACGCGCCGTTGATCAGGCCCAGCAGCAACTGGCCGAACAGCGCCTGCGGCGGAACGCCGATCAAATCGAACATGGGCGCGCATCCCTTCCCAACGAATGTATCCCAGCCGGCTGAGGCCGGCTGGGATCGCATGGTCTGCGGCTTACTTCTTCACCAGCGGGCACCCACCCTGATCGATCGGCCGGAACGCCTCGGCCGCGGGGATGGTTGCGCGCACCTTGTAGTAGTCCCACGGTGCCTTGCTCTCCTCCGGCTTCTTGACCTCGAGGAGCAGCATGTCGTGGATCTTGCGACCGTCGGGACGGATCGATCCCTTGCCGAACAGCTTGTCGTCGGTCGGCGTGGCTTTCATCTTGGCGACGACGGCGGCGCCATCGGCATCCGACTTCAGCTCATGCACGGCCTTGAGATAGTGGGTCACGGCCGAGTAGACGCCGGCCTGGATCATGGTCGGGTGGTTGCCCTTGTTGGCGGCAGCGAACTCCTTGGCGAACGCACGGTTGGCGTCGTTCGTGTCCCAGTACCAGGACTCCGTGAAGATGAGGCCCTGCGCCGTCTTCAGCCCGAGCGCATGCACGTCGGTGATGAAGACCAGCAGGCCGGCGAGGTTCTGGCCACCCGCAACAATGCCGAACTCGGCAGCCTGCTTGATGGAGTTGATCGTGTCGCCGCCGGCGTTGGCAAGACCGATGATCTTGGCCTTGGAGGCCTGTGCCTGCAGCAGGAAGGACGAGAAGTCCTGGCCAGGGAAGGGATGGCGCACCTTGCCCAGGACCTTGCCGCCGCTCTTCAGCACCACGGCCTCGGTGTCGCGCTCGAGCGCGTGGCCGAAGGCGTAGTCGGCTGTGAGGAAGAACCACGTGTTTCCGCCGGTCTTGACGATCGCGTTGCCGGTGCCGTTGGCCAGCGCCCAGGTGTCATAGGTCCAGTGGATCGTATTCGGCGTGCAGGCCTTGCCGGAGAGGTCCGAGGTTGCGGCACCCGACACAAGGAAGACCTTGTTCTTTTCCTTCGTGATGTTGTTGACGGCGAGCGCGACCGAGGATGTCGGCACGTCCACGACCACGTCGACCTTGTCGACATCGTACCACTGCCGCACGACGTTGGAGCCGATGTCGGGCTTGTTCTGGTGATCGGCGAACACGACCTCGATCTTGTCGTGGCACTTGGTGGCCTTGCAGAAGTCCTCGACCGCCTTCTTTGCGGCCCACACCGAGCCCTGCCCGGTAAGATCGGCGTAGAGCCCCGACTGGTCGTTCATGACGCCGATCTTGATGACCCCGTCGGAGTACTGCGCCTGAGCGGCTCCGGCACCGGCACAGATGGCCGTCACCGCTGCAGCCAACAGCGCTCTTGCACTAAATCGCATCGTCTTTCCCTTTCCTTGCCTAGACACCGAGATATGCCTTGAGCTTCTCCCTGTTCGCCTCGATCGCGGCATTGGGGATCATGTCGATCACCTGCCCGTGCTCGACCACGTAGTGCCGGTCGGCGACCGTTGCTGCGAAACGAAAGTTCTGTTCCACGAGCAGGACCGTGAAGCCCTGCTCGCGAAGCATGCGAATGGTGCTGCCGATCTGCTGCACGATGACGGGCGCCAGACCTTCGGTCGGCTCGTCGAGAAGCAGCAGCTTGGCGCCGGTTCTCAGGATGCGGGCGATGGCCAGCATCTGCTGCTCGCCGCCCGACAGCTTGGTGCCCTGGCTGGCGCCGCGCTCCATCAGGTTGGGGAACAGGCGATAGATCTGCTCGAGCGGTAGGCCGCCGTCCTTCACCTTGGGAGGCAGCATCAGGTTTTCGCGCACGTTGAGGCTGGCGAAGATGCCGCGCTCTTCCGGGCAATAGGCAAGGCCGTAGCGCGCGATGCGGTTCGACTTGAGGCGGATGAGCTCATGACCCTCGTAGCGCACCGACCCCTTGCGCTTGGCCATCATGCCCATGATCGCGCGCATGGTGGTCGTCTTGCCCGCGCCGTTGCGGCCGAGCAGCGTCACGACCTCGCCCGGGTTCACGTCGAACGTCATGCCGTGCAGGATATGGCTCTCGCCATACCAGGCATGCAGATCCCGGATCGCCAGTAGCGCCTCAGCCATGACCTGTACCCATGTAGGCCTCGATCACCTGCGGATTCCGCGATACTTCCGCGTAGGTTCCTTCAGCCAGCACCTCCCCGCGCGCGAGCACGGTGAGCCGGTCTGAAAGGTCGGCAACGACGGAGAGATTGTGCTCCACCATGAGCACCGTGCGATCCTTCGCGACGCGGCGGATCAGTGACGAGGTGCGCTGGATGTCCTCCACCCCCATGCCGGCCATCGGCTCGTCCAGGAGCAGCACCTCGGGATCGAGAGCAAGCGTCGTGGCGATCTCGAGCGCGCGCTTGCGTCCATATGGCAGCTCCACGGCCGGCAAGGCGGCGAACGCCTTGACCCCTACGGCATCCAGAAGCTCCAGCGCGCGCTCATTCAAGACCTCGACGGAGCTTTCCGGCCGCCAGAAGTGATAGGACGTGCCGAGCGTGCGCTGCAGCGCGACCCGCACGTTCTCGAGCACGGACAGATGCGGAAAGACCGCGGAGATCTGGAATGAGCGCACAAGACCGAGGCGGGCGACCGCGTGCGGCGCGGCCCTGGTGATATCCCGACCCTTGTAGAGGATCCTGCCGGCCGTCGGCTGCAGGAACTTGGTAATCAGGTTGAAGCAGGTCGTCTTGCCGGCGCCGTTAGGGCCGATGAGGGCATGGATGCTGCCCCGGCGAACGTTGAGGTCGACATTCTTGACCGCGGTGAACCCCTTGAAGTCCTTGGTCAGCCCGCTGGTCTGCAGGATGTACTCGTTGCTCACGACCCGCCGTTTCTCACGCTAGATGAATTATGAATCAGTTGTCATATTAGGACCAAGCCTACTCCATAAACTCCGCGCGGCGAACCGGCAAGCCTTCTTGCGCTTTGCGCCGCGATGGCGGCGGCAGCGGCCGGCGGGTGATCTGTCCGCATCCGCGCATCGACACCGCCACACCGTGTTGAGCCAGAAAATATAGCAATTTCCTATGCATATATGGTTGCGCCTTGGTGTTGCCGGTCGATTGGCCGGGTCGGAAGGGCACCGTCTCTGCTCGTATACATGGAAGCGCCAAGCACAATCATGACAGCGAAGTGTCCAGGAACGAGCACGCCCAAGCGGCCGCATGCCGCTGAACCACGCATTCCGTCATGGAGGCACGCCCGACACAGCCCACGACCATGCGCGCCGCCGGAGGCTGCGATCACGAAATGTCCCTTCTCGCGGCGCTGATCTCAATCAAGACTGCGCGCCCACACATCGGCTATGGAGCCCTTCATGGTTGACGGCAGTCGCTCCTTCCTGAGATGGCGCGAAATTCCGGGCGGCGTGTGGGCCGTCGGCGTCGTGTCCCTGCTCATGGACATCTCGTCCGAGATGATCCATGCGCTCCTGCCGCTTTATCTCGTGACCGTGCTCGGGGCATCGACGCTGACGGTCGGCATCATCGAGGGCATAGCCGAGGCGACCACCTCGATGGTCAAGATCTTCTCCGGTGCCCTCAGCGATCGTCTGGGCAAGCGCAAGGTGCTGGCCGTCGTCGGCTACGGCCTGGCTGCATTCACGAAGCCCGTCTTCCCGCTGGCGCCGTCGGTTGCGTGGGTGGCGGGCGCACGCTTCATCGATCGGGTGGGAAAGGGTATCCGCGGCGCACCGCGCGACGCCCTCGTCGCCGACCTCACGCCGCCCGAGCTGCGCGGCGCCGGCTTCGGCTTGCGCCAGAGCCTCGATACCGTCGGTGCCGTGCTAGGCCCGCTCTGCGCCATCGGCTTGATGCTCCTGACCGCCAATCATTTCACGTTCGTGTTCTGGATTGCGGTCATTCCTGCCTTTCTCTCTGTGACCGTTCTGATCGTAGGCGTGCGCGAGCCCGATCGCCCGGCGGAGTTGCGGACGGTGCGAGCACCGCTGTCGCGTGCCGAGTTGTCGAGGCTCGGCCTGACCTATTGGCTCATTGTCGGTGTGGCCACGATATTCACCCTCGCACGCTTCAGCGAGGCCTTTCTCATCCTCCGCGCCCAGGCCGCCGGCTTTCCCTTGGCGCTGGTCCCCGCCGTGATGGTGGTGATGAACATCGCCTACACGCTGTCATCCTGGCCGGCGGGCGCGCTATCGGACCGAATCGGTCGCCCTGTCGTGCTGCTTGCGGGTCTCGCGACGCTCGTCGCGGCCGATATCCTGCTCGCATTCGCAACAGGCGTGGTGGCGCTCGGCATCGGCATTGCGCTTTGGGGCCTGCACATGGGGCTGACGCAAGGCCTGTTCGCCAGCCTTGTTGCCGACACGGCCCCGGCGGAACTGCGCGGCACCGGCTTCGGCATGTTCAATCTCGTGACCGGCATGGCGACGCTCGTCTCAAGCGTGCTGGCCGGCATCCTGTGGGATGTGGCGGGTGCGCCCGCAACGTTCCTGGCCGGCGCCGGATTTGCCCTGCTGGCGATGGCCGCGCTGCAGCTTGCGCGACGCGTGCTGCCGGCAAACGCCGGCGCGCACGCTCCGCGGCCAGCGGCAACGCCCCGCTAGTGTCCCGATCGCGAAGTTCGTCACCATCTGCGGCACGTTCCGAACGAACTTCGCGATCGAAAGGACACTAGCAAGTCTATGATTCTAATGTGGTTCAGATTCCGAAGTCCGCTTCGGACGCTGGTCGCACGGTGGTAGCGGACTTCGGAATCACCACACTAGGCTGAATCGACATTCAGCGCATCCATAGCATGGCTCCAGCGAGGCAGAGAAAGGCGAGGAAGTGGCAGGCTCGGCGGTCGTAGCGCGTGGCGAGGCGTCGAAAGTGCTTCAATTTGT
>WBUN01000142.1 GCA_008933705.1 Hyphomicrobiaceae bacterium | reverse complement strand
CGCGCCCACTGCTTGTCACTGAGCTCGTATCGTTTCGCCATGCGCTGCGCTCCGAATCAGTTGATCCGAAGCGCAATGAATCAGAACCGATTCTCGATGGGAATCCTGAATGTCGATTGGACCTAGGCCGCCTTGACAACGGGCGCAGACTTGGAATGCGCCCCGTGCTCGAACTCGTTAAGGAATCCGAGGATTGCCTCGCGATACTCGTAGAAGCGCGGGTGCGCCAGCAGCGCCTGGCGGGTGCGCGGGCGGGGAATGTCGATTTCCACCACCCGGCCGATACGGGCATTCGGGCCGTTGGTCATCATCACCACGCGATCGGCAAGAAGGATCGCCTCGTCGACGTCGTGGGTGACGCAGACGGCCGTGACGCTGGTGCGCGTCCAGACCTCCATCAGCACTTCCTGCAGCGCCCAGCGCGTGAGGCTGTCGAGCATGCCGAACGGCTCGTCGAGCAGCAGAAGCTTGGGCGACAGGGCGAAGGCACGCGCCAGGCCCACGCGCTGCTTCATGCCGTTCGAGAGCTCCGACGCGTACTTCGTCATGGCATCGCCAAGACCGACGCGGTGCAGATAGTAGTGAACGACGTCCTGGCGCTCGGACCGCGTCGCATCGGGATAGACGCGGTCGACGCCGAGCGCGACATTCTGCTCGGCCGTCAACCAGGGAACCAGAGATGGCGCCTGAAACACGACCGCACGGTCGGGGCCGGCATCGTTCACTTCCTTTCCGTCAAGGATGATGCCACCCGAGGTGACGTCCTGCAGGCCGGCGACCATCGACAGCACGGTAGACTTTCCGCAACCCGAATGGCCGATGAGCGAGATGAACTCGCCCTTGCGCATCTTGAGGTCGAAACCGTCGACGACGGTGAGCGGACCCTTCGGCGTGGAAAACGTCTTCACGAGCTGGCTGAACTCGAGATAGCGCTCGTCGCGGATGGTGCGGGCAGCGCGGGCGTAGGCGGCGGGAACCTGGCTCTCCTTGGAGAAGAACGGCACCACATTCGGCAGCTCCGGCCCGTCCGTCGCGGCGGCCCGCTTCAGCTCGCCGGCCTCCATCAGATGGCGGGTGATGTCGGCCTTCAGCCGCTTGAAGGTGGCGTCATGGTTGAGTGCAACCCGGCTGCGCGGCCTTGGAATCGCCACGCGGTAGGCAGGACCCAGCGTTCCGTCCGGATTGAGCGGCACGATGCGATCGGCGAGAAGGATCGCTTCGTCGACGTCGTTGGTGATGAGCACGACGGTCGCCTTGGTCTGGGCCCAAATCGTCGCGATCTCGTCCTGCAGCTTGGCGCGGGTCAGCGCATCGAGCGCCGATAACGGCTCGTCGAGCAGGAGAACCTGGGGCTGCATGGCGAGTGCGCGGGCGACCGCTACGCGCTGGCGCATGCCGCCGGAAAGCTCAGCGGGACGACGATCGCGGGCGTGGGAGAGGCCGACCATGCTCATGTACGTCTCGGTCAGCGCCTTGCGATCGGCGCGCGGCTTTCCGCCGTGGACGGCGTCGACCGCCAGCGCGATATTGTCCCATACGTTGAGCCACGGCATCAGCGCGTAGCTCTGGAACACGACGCCGCGCTCAGGGCCCGGCCCTTCGACCTTGACGCCCTTGAACAACACCTCGCCCCGATCCGGCTTCTGCAGGCCCGCAAGCAGCGAGATCAGCGTCGTCTTGCCGGTGCCGGAGAAGCCGAGAATGGCGAGGAACTCGCCCTCCTCGACGGCGAGATCGATGCCCTTGAGGACCTCCGTGCGCTGCCGCGCGGAGCCGTAACCCTTGCTGACGTGCCTGAACTCCAGGATCGGCCTGCGCAGTCACGCAGCGGATGAAGCATGCTCCCCGCCACAGGCTCGACCGGATTCCCCTCCCCCTCGTGGGGAGGGTCGGGGAGAGGGGCCGGCAGAGCAGACGACTCACAGCGCATCGAAGGCCCCCTGTCGCTTGGCCATCCACAGGTAGAACCCCATGATGACGATGGGCACGACCGT
>WBUN01000020.1 GCA_008933705.1 Hyphomicrobiaceae bacterium | reverse complement strand
CCCCCTCCCTGTCCCTCCCCCACGTCGTGTCGGAGACGCGCCTTCGGCGCGATGGGGGAGGGAATGGTCACATTGTGCACGTCACTTGGTACATCTTCTTTCAACACGCCAAGCGCCAGCAGGATCGCGACCTCGACGCCGTAGATATTCGTAAGCACGTCGTGGTTCCAAAATCGCAGTTCACGGTAGCCTTGCGACTCCAGCCAGCGCGTTCGGCGCTTGTCGGCGGCTAGTCCCTTCGGCTCGCCATGCTGGCCACCATCGACTTCAATGATGAGCCTTGCCGAGTGGTCGCAGAAATCGGCGATGTAGGGACCGACGGGCGCCTGCTGGCGAAATTGAAAGCCCTGCCGGTTCAGTTCCCGCAGCCTGTGCCAGAGCTTGCGTTCTGCAGGCCCCTTCTCTCGACGCATGCGCCGCGCCCGTTCGCTCATGAGGTTTGCCATGGCACAGGCTCGCCCGCTCACATCCCCGCGATCCGATCCACCTTCGCCACGATGGCGAAGCGGTCCGCCAGCTCGGCCAGCGCCGCGCGGTGCAGAGCGTCCGCCGCGATCACGCCGCCGCCGACCGGATCGGGCAGATCGCGTGTCGCTGCCGCGTCGGCGGCCACCGTTGCCTTGTAGCCGAGATCGAGCGCCGCCCGCGCGGTCGAGCTCACGCACATGTGCGTCATGAAACCGGCGATGACGAGCTGCGTGCGCCCCAGCTTCTTGAGCGTGGCATCGAGCTCGGTCTGCGCGAAGGCGTTGGGCAGCGGCTTCTGCACGATGGCCTCGCCGGCCGCCGGCTGGACGGCATCGATGATGGCCCCGCCTCGGCCGTCGAGATCGAACAGCCCGCCCGCACGCCCCCTGTGCACGACGTGCACAACCGGCGCGCCGGCCGCCCTCGCCTTCGCCAACAGCCGCGCCAGAGCCGTCATGGCGGGCGCGATGCCCGGCAGCGCCAGCTTGCCGTCGAGATACTCGTTCTGCGCGTCGATGATGACGAGCGCCGAGGCTGCCAGCGGCGGCGGACTGAGATCGGCGCCGGCCATCTGCAGCAGTGTCTTTGGTGTGCTCATCAGATGTCGTCCTCACTTTGGCTCGCCCTGCTCGTCACAAGCCTCAACGTGTCATCCTCGGGCTCGTCCCGAGGATCCAGCGATCCGCAAGCGCCGGAGCAAGCTGATCGATGGATCCGGGGCACAAAGCCCGGGATGACAACCATCGTCACGCCCCGCCCCCTTCCGTCTGCAGCCACGCCGCACAGCAGGCCTTGGCAAGCTCGCGCACGCGCAGGATGTAGCTTTGCCGCTCGGTCACCGAGATCACCCCGCGCGCATCCAGCAGGTTGAAGAGATGGGAAGCCTTGATGCACTGGTCGTAGGCCGGCAGCGCCAGCCTGTGGCGCTTGTCGTTGTCGCCGGGCCCGGGCGTGCCGGCCTCCAGCAGCGCCTTGCACTCCTTCTCCGCATCGCGGAAGTGCGCCAGCAGCATCTCCGTGTCGGCCTGCTCGAAATTGAAGCGTGAGTATTCCTGCTCGGCCTGCAGGAACACGTCGCCGTAGGTCAGCTTGCGCGCATCGGTGCGGCCGTTGAAGTTGAGGTCGAACACCCGGTCCACGCCCTGCACGTACATGGCAAGACGCTCCAGCCCGTAGGTGATCTCGCCCGACACCGGATTGCAGTCGAAGCCGCCGACCTGCTGGAAGTAGGTGAACTGCGTCACCTCCATGCCGTCGCACCAAACCTCCCACCCGAGCCCCCAGGCGCCGAGCGTCGGGCTCTCCCAGTCGTCCTCGACGAAGCGGATGTCGTGTTGCATCGGGTCGATGCCGATGGCGCCCAGGCTCTCCAGATAGAGGTCCAGGATGTCGGCCGGCGACGGCTTCATGATCACCTGGAACTGGTAGTAGTGCTGCAGCCGGTTGGGGTTCTCGCCGTAGCGGCCGTCCTTGGGCCGGCGCGAGGGCTGCACGTAGGCGGCGTTCCACGGCTTGGGGCCCAGCGCCCGCAGGGTCGTGGCCGGATGGAACGTGCCGGCGCCGACCTCCATGTCGTAGGGCTGCAGGATCACGCAGCCCTGCGCGCCCCAGAACTGCTGCAGCGTGAGAATGAGGTCCTGGAACGATTCCTCGGGCCGGAGGGCTGCAGCGCTCTTGGATGAGGAATCACGAGCCGGTTTGGCGGCCTTTTTCTGCATGGTTCGGGACATGGCGGATTTGGGGTTGCGCGGCGCGCACTATACGGAACCGGCGCCGCCAGTCACCTGGATTCGCATCGCCGCGGCCCGGCGGGGCTCAGCCCCGCTTCACCGGCCTGTAGACTCCGCTCGCCGGATCATATTCGAGCGCGCCCAGGTCCTTCTCCACGACGCCGCCGGCCGCCTTGCGGCGCAGCTCGTCCCGAGCGCGCTCGAACTCGGCAGCGACCTCCTTGGACGTGCGCGAGAACCAGCGATAGCCCGCGTACAGGCCCGCTCCCACAAGCGCCAGAACGACAAGCTGCGGCACGATACACCTCTCCGCGTTGCCTCAAAGCCCGAACCGGGACCACAGCGCACGGGTCTCGACGGCCGAAAGCAGATCATCAGCGAACGAGCCGGAAAGCGCAAATCCGTCGTCGCAGGTGCCGCCGAACCCCGGCAGGCGCCCGAATCGCGCCAGGAATCCGCCGCGCACCAGGGGAACGACCCTCAATCTCACCTTCTTGCCGTGCAGCTCCTGCATCTTGGTGCGCAGATCGGCGATGCCGTCGATAAGCCCGAGATCCGCCGCCTTGGTGGCGGACCAGAACGTGCCCGAGAACAGCTCCTCCTCCGGGCCCTTGAGCTTTCCGGCGCGGCGCTTCTTGACGACATCGATGAACACATCGTGCACGTTGCGCTGCAGGTCCTTCAGGCGCTCCACGTCGTCGGGCCGCTCGGGCTGGAACGGATCGAGGGTGCCCTTGTCCTTGCCGGACGTGTAGACCCGCCGGTCGATGCCGAACCGGCTGATGAACTTGTCGAGGCCGAAGCCGGCCGAGATCACCCCGATGGACCCCACGATCGAGGACGGATCGGCGTAGATCTCGTCGCCCGCGAGCGCCAGGAAATAGCCGCCGGATGCGGCCACGTCCTCGCAGAACACGTAGACGCGCTTGCCCTTCTCGGCGGCGAGCTGGCGGATACGGTTGAAGATCAGGTGCGACTGCACTGGCGAGCCGCCGGGCGAATTGACGACGATGGCGACGCTCGGCAGCTTCGACAGGCTGAAGGCCTTCTCGATGGGCCCCGCCACCGCCGACAGGGCCAACCCCGGCCGCAGAGGCGTGACCATGCCGATGGGCCCGGTGAAGCGCAGCACCGGCACGACAGGGCCGCGATTGAAAAACAGCATCGCCTCTGGTTCCTTGGGGTTTCCGCAGGTCCCCATGCCCGCCGATCGCGGGCGCACGATAAGACTATCACGTCGCCAAACTCAAGGCACGGCAGCGGGTTCCTGCCGGCCATCCAAGGCAAACTCGGGGCAGCGATGCAGCGACACATGCGCGCGCGAGTGCGACCTCAATCGCGCCCGGCGCCTTGCGCTGCGATCAATCCTGCTTTCGACAGCGCCTGCGCCGCAGCGAGGATGACGTGGAACGGCATGCCGGCGCGCTCGGCGATGTCGAGCAGGCTCCTGGTCCCATCGCCCTGGTTGAGCACCCAAAGCATTGCCATCGCCTTGGCTGGCCCTTCCTTGTCGCCTCCCGTGCTGGCGTAGAGGCCGCGGCGGCCAAGCTGCGGCTCGCCCTTTGGGAAGAGATTGCGCGGCGTGTAGTTCCGCTCCGCGATCTCGATCACGCGCCAGATCGCCTGCAGGGAAGAGGCCAGATGCTCGGGCGCGATGAAGTCGAGGTTGTCCGCCGACGTGTGATATTGCGGGAAGGTGGCGAACCGGCTGCGCTGCAGCAGCCCGACCGGAAGATCGAAGCCCGGCGAGCAGAACTGCCGCTCGTCATAGCCGTAGGGCTCGAAATCCATGAGCGTCGGCCGCTCGAAAGCATGCTTGAGAACGTGCGCCATGGCGCGATCGATCTCGGCGTCGCCGCGGCGGCTCCTCTTGTAGGTCGGGCCACCGCCGTCACCCACGCCGGACACCACCAGCCCGTGCCTGATCCTGCCGATGCCTGCCTCGTTGCGCGCAAGCCAGGTGATCGGCCCGATCGTGCCGGGCGAGAACAGGAACCGGTAGCTCAGCCGCGTGCGCACACCTTTCAGATGCTCGGCCAGCAGGGTGAGCAGTGCGAGACCCGAGCAATTGTCGTTGGCGAGCGAGGGATGGCAGATGTGCGCCGTGAACAGGAACTCATCCTCGCTCGCGCCGCGGTGAAGATATTCGCCGTACGTCAGCGCACCGTCGGCGAGCGTGGAGTCGATCAGGACGTCGTAGTCGCCTTCGGCCAGGGCCGACGCCTGGCGGTGCGGCAGGCAGAAGCCCCAGCTCTCGGCCCAATAGGTCGTGCGGTAGGGGATGAGGTCGGGCTGATCCGGCAGGGAGAAGATGTGCTTTCTCAGCTCTGCCAGCGGCAACGTCTTGCGCACGGGCACACTGTAGCTCTGCACGTGCAAATTCGAGTTGGCGAAGTCGACGATCGTCCTGCCGCTGGCATCCTTGATATGCGCAGCGCGGATGTTCCACTCTCTGGGGATGGTCCAGTCGAGCACCTGCGTGCCGGTCGGAACCTCGTGGACGGCCATGTCGACGTGCCGCCGCATCAGCGCCAGAGTCACCCTGACGCCGTCGCCGGTGATGCTGCGGCAGATCGGAAAGAGCTCTGCTGCCAGCGCGTGGATGCGCGCGCCTGCCCGGACGAAATCCGGCGCGATCAGCTCGTGACTGGCGGCATCCTGCATCGTGTTCATCAGGCTCGCTTCGGCCCCGCCGCGTTCCGGCCGCTATACCATGCGCCCAGGTCTGCCCGGCGATGAACGGCGCCCAGGGTTAGCAGTCTCGGCGCACGGCTGATGCCGGCGCCACGCCCGCCGGTTCGGCATTTACTCTATTTCGCGCTCGCAAATGCCCGGTTTCTGAATTCTTGCGATAGTCGATCGCGTTTTACGAAATGTGAGCCGGCGCCCGGCGCGATCCCGTTTTGGCACGCCCATGCGCGGCATGGAAACTGCGAGCGCGCTGACAACGGTTCAGCAGACAAGGGGGCAGTCGGCGTGCAGGAAGGCATCTCATCCATTTCCACGGGCAGAGCACAGGCCGCCGCCGGCGCGAGCGCGCCCCGGTGCCGGATCTGCCACACGCCGGTTGAGCACACCTTCGTCGACCTCGGCATGTCGCCGCTGTGCGAAAGCTTCCTGCCGGCAGGCCAGCTCAATCAGATGGAGCCCTACTATCCCCTGCACGCGCTGGTGTGCGGCAACTGCTTCCTCGTGCAGCTCCAGGAGTATGTGACCCCCGATCACATCTTTTCCGAGTACGCCTACTTCTCCTCCTACTCGACGAGCTGGGTCGAGCACGCGCGCCTCTATTGCTACATGATCACGGAGCGCCTCCACCTCGGCCCCCAGAGCCTGGTGGTCGAGCTCGCGAGCAACGACGGCTACCTGCTTCAGCACTTCCTGCCACTGGGTGTGCCTGTGCTCGGCATCGAGCCGGCCGCCAACGTCGCCGAAGCAGCCCGCGGCCGCAGTGTTCCGACCCTCGTCGAGTTCTTCGGCACCAGCCTCGCCGACAGGCTGGTCGCAGAGGGCAAACGCGCCGACCTCATTATCGGCAACAACGTGCTGGCGCAGGTGCCGGACCTGAACGACTTCGTCGCCGGCATGAAGCGCCTCCTGGCGCCTGAGGGCGTCATCACGCTCGAGTTCCCGCATCTGGAACGGCTCATGGCCGAGAACCAGTTCGACACGATCTATCACGAGCATTTCTCCTACTTCTCGTTCGTGACCATCGAGCGTCTGGCCGGGCGGCACGGCCTCAAGCTGATCGACGTGGAGAAGCTCAGGACCCACGGCGGCTCGCTGCGCGTCTATCTCGCGCACGCCGGCTCCGCACGCGTGCCATCCGCGCGCGTCGACGAGCTGCTCCGCCACGAGATCGAGAAGGGCTTCCTGGAGATCGAGACCTACGCGCGCTTCTCCGAGCAGGTGCGCCGCACCAAGCGCAACCTGCTCTCCTTCCTGATCGCCTGCAAGGAGCAGGGCAAGCGCATCTGCGGCTACGGTGCGCCGGGCAAGGGCAATACGCTGCTCAACTACTGCGGCATCGGCCCCGACTTCCTCGACTTCACGGTCGATCGCAACCCCTACAAGCACGGCCGCTTCACGCCCGGCATGCATGTGCCGATCCTGCCCGTCGAGGCCATCGACGAGGCAAGGCCCGACTATCTGCTCATCCTGCCCTGGAACCTCAAGGACGAGATCGTGCAGCAGATGCGTCATGTCGGCCAGTGGGGCTGCAGGTTCATCGTGCCGATCCCCGAAGTCCACACCATCGATCCGAACCGGAGCGTGTCATGAAGGTCGTTCTGTTCTGCGGCGGGCTCGGAACGCGCATCCGCGACTACTCGGAGAACATCCCGAAGCCCATGATCCCGGTCGGCCAGCAGCCGATCCTCTGGCACGTCATGCAGTACTACAGCCAGTACGGGCATCGCGATTTCGTGCTCTGCCTGGGCTACAAGGCCAATACGATCAAGGAGTTCTTCCTCAACTGGCGGCAATCGACCTACTCGGACTGCATCATCTCCGATTCCGGCCGCAAGGTGGAGTTCCTGGGCGAGGGCCTGCCCGACTGGCGCGTGACGCTGGTCGACACCGGCATCTGGCGCAACATCGGCCAGCGGCTGCTCGCCGTGCGCGAGCACGTCAAGAACGAGGAGATGTTCCTCGCCAACTACAGCGACGGCCTCTCGGACGCACCGCTGCCCCAGATGATCGACATGCTCAAGTCGAGCGGCAAGACCGGCTGCTTCCTCGCCATCCGCCCGCCGCTGACGTTCCATCTCGTCGAGTTCGACGGCCAGGGCGACGTCAAGCGTCTGCGCGCCAGCGCCGATTCCGACATCTGGATCAATGCCGGCTACTTCGTCTTCACCAGCAGGATCTTCGACTACATCAAGGAAGGCGAGGAGCTGGTGATCGAGCCGTTCCAGCGCCTGATCGATGCAGGCGAGCTCATCGCCTATCGCCACGACGGCTTCTTCCGCGCCATGGACACGCTCAAGGACAAGCAGATCCTCGAGGACATGGTCGAGCGCGGCCACATGCCCTGGCAGCCCAAGCTCTCCAGGCAGGAGCAGCCCCCGCTGGAGGCCGCGCAATGATTGGCTTGCGGCTCGTCGAACCGGGCCAGCGCCTTTCCGTTCTATGCCTCGGCGCCCACTCCGACGACATCGAGATCGGCGCCGGCGCCACCATCCTGCACTGGAAGACATCCGGCATCCTCCTCGATGTCGTCTGGTGCGTACTCTCTGCCGCAGGCCCGCGCGAGGCCGAAGCCAAGGCGTCAGCGGTCGACTTCCTCGAGGGCACGCAGCGCGCGCGCATCGAGACCCTTCGGTTCCGCGACGGCTTCTTCCCGTCGCAATCGAGCGAGATCAAGTCCTGGTTCGAGGATCTCAAGGGGCGCGTGCAGCCCGATGTCATCCTCACCCACAAGGCCGACGACGCGCACCAGGACCACCGCGAGACGAATCGGCTGACCTGGAACACTTTCCGCGATCATCTCATCCTCGAATACGAAATCCCCAAGTGGGATGGCGATCTCGGCCGTCCCAACGTCTACGTGCCGGTCTCGGAAGCGGCGATGGCCGGCAAGATTGAGCTGCTCATACGCCATTTCGGCACGCAGCGTGCCAAGCACTGGTTCGATGCGGAGACGTTCCGCGGCCTGGCACGCCTGCGCGGCATGGAATGCCGTGCGCCCGAACGATTTGCGGAGGGGTTCTTCAGCCCGAAAATTGCCATTTCCTAGCGTGGTGATTCCGAAGTCCGCTACCACCGTGCGACCAGCCTCCGAAGCGGACTTCGGAATCTGAACCACACTAGAATCATAGACTTGCTAGTGTCCTTTCGATCGCGAAGTTCGTTCGGAGCGTGCCGCAGATGGTGACGAACTTCGCGATCGGGACACTAGCCAGCCTGCGCGATGCAACAGCCGTGAGAGGCAAACGCCATGACGCCGCACGTGTCCGTCGTGATCCCGATGCACAACTCGGAGGCCTGGATCTCATTGGCGTTGCAAAGCGTGCTGAAGCAGACCTGCCCGCGCGAGCGACTGGAATCCATCGTCGTCGACGACTGCTCGACCGACCAAAGCGTGGCGGTGGCGCGGGACTTCATCGCTCGCCACGGCATAAGCGGAAAGGTCATCAAGTCCGGACGCAGGAAGGGCGCGGGCCCGGCGCGCAATCTCGGCTGGCGCGCGGCGGCCGGTACATGGATTCAGTTCCTTGACGCCGACGACATCCTTGCGCCGAGCAAGATCGAGCAGCAGACGTCCCTGGCCGAGAGCGTTCCCGACGATGTCGCCGTCATCTGCTCGCGGTGGCAGCGGCTCGAGCTCGTGGACGGGGAGTGGCGGCCCATTGGCCCCGTGATCGGTCCCGAGTTCGACGACGATGTCATCCTCAAGATCGTCTCCGTCAACGCGGGCTTCTTAGGACCCGCGTTGATCCGCAAGAGCATGCTGGAGACCATTTCCGGCTTCTCCCCGGATGTGAAGCACGCCGAGGACGAGCACTTGATGCTCAAGATCGCGGCGGCTGGCGGCAAGTTCGCCGAGGTAGCGTGCGAGGCCCCGCTCTACTTCATCGGGCAGACCCCTTCCTCGATGTCCCGTGACTCCAGGCTCGAGCTGGCGCGACAGCACATGCAAAACGTCGTCATCGCCGAACGCATGCTGCGTGAGCGCAGGCTTGGAACCCTGTCGGCGGAGGAGAACAAGCAGATCTCCGGCCTGTGCGACTGGACGCTGAGCGAGTTTTACGAGCATGACCGCGCCGCGTTTCACCAGTATTTGCACTGGATCCGCGACGTCGACCCGAGCTTCGTCCCGCAGCACAGCACGAAGCTGAGGCTCGTCTCCCATGTCGTCGGCTACGAGAGCGCCGAGGCTGTCGCCCTGCACTACCGCCGGCTCAGGGCCTGGTACTCCCGTAGGCTGAGCAAGTCGCAGGGCAACAGCCCCTCGCCCGTGCTGCGCGCGTAGCTTCGCATTTGCCCTGGCCGGTTACGCCTTGGCGCCGTGCCTGCCTGCGCCGAGCACGGGCGTGGCCTCCGGATCGAGCGGCCAGCGCGAGCGCGCTTCGAAATCGAGACCGTCCGTCCGGCCGCGCGCCAGCCTTTCCGCCCCCGCCCACGCGACCATGGCCGCGTTGTCCGTGCACAGTTGGGGAGGCGGCACATGCAGCACATAGCCGGCATCATCGGCGACAGCGGCCAGCGCGCCACGCAGCTTCTTGTTGGCCGCAACCCCGCCGGCGACGACGAGGTGGCGCGCCGACGTCCCGAGCCGCTGGTCGGTAATCTCGATTGCCCGGCGCACCCGGTCCGCCACGCTGTCGGCAACGGCAGCCTCGAACTCCGCACACAGGTCGGCAACGACAGCATCGGTCAGCGGAAGCATGGCCTGCGCCCTGTGCCGGACCGCCGTCTTCAAGCCGGCGAAGGAGAAATGCGGTTCCGCTCGCCCGAGCATCGGGCGTGGCAGCTCGAAACGCCCGGGCCTGCCCGCCGACGCTGCCCGCTCCACGGCCGGGCCGCCCGGGAAGCCGAGGCCGAGCAGCTTTGCCGTCTTGTCGAACGCTTCGCCCAAGGCGTCGTCGATCGTCGTGCCGAGCCTTTCGTAACGGCCGACATCACGCACGATGAGGAGCTGCGTATGCCCGCCCGAGATGAGCAGCAGCAGGTACGGCGGCCTGAGCCCTTCGGTCAGCCCGACGGTGAGCGCGTGCGCCTCCAGATGGTTCACCGCCACGAACTCCAGGTCGTGCACGAGCGCGATGGCCTTGGCGGAAATCACGCCGACAAGCAGGCCGCCGATCAGGCCCGGGCCCGCCGTGGCGGCCACCGCGTCAAGGGCGTCAAAGGCCACCCCTGCATCGCGCATGGCTTCGGCAATGATCTCATCGAGGCATTCCACGTGTGCCCGCGCGGCGATTTCGGGCACGACGCCGCCGTAGCCGCGATGCTCCTCCCATTGCGCCCGCACCACGCTCGACAGAATGCGGCCACGCCCGTCCGGGCTGCGCGCGACCACGGCCGCCGCCGTCTCATCGCAACTGGTTTCCAGGCCGAGCACGAGCGCTTGCCGCGGTGCTTCGGCCTTGATGGCGGTTTTCGTTGGCGATTCCATGGGATGCCATTTGCGCACGGACCCGTTGAGAGGCATAAACGGCGGGCCCGTGATGTCAGGGACCCCGCCTAGCACCGGGAGAATGGATCTTGCAAGCACTGACCATCCGCATCGGCACGCGCGGCTCGCCGCTGGCGCTCGCGCAAACCCAGGAGGTGCGCACCCGGCTGCAGGCCGCGCACGGCCCCGGCGCGCCTGCCATCGAGGTGCGCGTCATCAAGACGTCGGGCGATCGCATCCAGGACCGGCCGCTGTCGGAGGCCGGCGGCAAGGGGCTCTTCACCAAGGAGATCGAGGAGGCGCTGCTGGCCGGCGAGATCGACCTCGCCGTCCACTCCATGAAGGATATGCCGACCGTGCTTCCGGCCGGCCTGACCGTCGCCTGCCTGCTGCCGCGCGAGGATGTGCGGGACGCGTTCATAAGTCACAAGGCCCGCAGCCTCGCCGAACTGCCTGCGGGTGCCACCGTGGGCACGTCGTCGCTGCGCCGTCAGGCACAGGTCAAGCGCATGCGGCCCGACATCACGATCGTCCCGCTGCGCGGCAACGTCGAGACCCGCCTGCGCAAGCTTGAGGAGGGCGTCGCGGATGCCACGCTGCTGGCGGTTGCCGGTTTGCGGCGCCTCGGGCTGGCGGACCGCATCACGTCGATCGTTCCGACGCGGGAGATTCTGCCGGCCGTTGCGCAGGGTGCCATCGGCATCGAGATCCGCGCCGCCGACTTCGCGACCGCCCAGTTGCTCGCCCCGCTCAATCATCAGCCGACTGCGATCGCCGTTGCCGCCGAGCGCGCCTTCCTCGCCAAGCTCGATGGCTCCTGCCGCACGCCCATCGCCGGGCTTGCCGAGCTGGCGCAAGACGGCCGCCGCCTGGCGTTTCGCGGCATGATCCTGACGCCCGACGGCCGCCAATGCCATGAGACGAGCCGCGAGGGGCGCCCCGAGGAAGCGATCCTGATGGGCGAGGATGCGGCAGCCGAGCTGCTCGCAAAGGCCGGGCCCGACTTCTTCGGCGCGTCCGGCTGATGCGCCTCCTCGTCACACGTCCCGAGCCGGACGCGCTGAAGCTCAGAGCGGTGCTGGAGAAGCGCGGTCACGAGGCGACCGTCGAGCCCCTGCTGCACGTCTCCTTCGAGGATTGCGACGACATCGACCTCGACGGCGTGCAGGCCGTGATCGCCACGAGCCGCAACGCGTTGAGGGCCCTCAAGACTCACCCCGCCCTGGCCGTGGCGCGCACGCTGCCGCTGTTCGCGGTCGGGCAGGGGACGGCGGCAGAAGCACGCGCGCAAGGCTTCGAGACCGTGATCACCGGGGCCGGCACGGCACACGAGTTGGTGACGCACATCGTCTCGGTGCTCGACCCTGCGGTCGGTCTCTTGGCGCACCTTGCCGGCGACGTGCTTGCCTTCGATCTCGGCAAGGAACTCGAGTCGCACGGCTTTCGTGTGCTGCAACCGGTCGTCTACAGAATGGTTGCAGCGCGCGAGCTCTCGGAGGACGCCGTCGAGCAGTTGGCGATGGGCGAGATCGAGGGCGTCATCCTGCTGTCACCGCGGACTGCTGATGTCTATGCTGGCCTGATGCTCAAGCATGGCCTTGCTACCGTAGCGCGAAGCCTGGTGCATTATTGTCTCTCCTCTGCCGTTGCACGCCGTCTCGAGCCGCTCGGCCCCGTGCGTGTCGAGGTCGCAGCGGCACCACGGCTGGAAGAAGTGCTTGCCCTCATCGACGCTGCTACGGCACAATCCGACCGCTAGCCGGGGCCGGGCGAGTTCTGCTAATGCGCTGACGCATTTCGTTAATCCGAAGCGGTGAGCATGGTTCGCCCACCGCCCCTGGAAACCGAGAATCAGCCCATGGCCGACATGAAGGATGAGAATGGGAAAGGGCCCTCTCGGCCCGGCGAGGCCCCGGGGGCAAAGCGCACCTATGCAACGATCGATCTGAAAGCCACAGAGGTCGAGAGCAAGGACAAGCCTGCCGCACCGGCGAAGCCTGAGACTGCGCCGTCCTCCGGTCCGAAGACCGATGCGAAGCCCGCGGTCAGTCCGTCAGGCTCCCAGGCCAAAGGTGCCGGCGCAGCACAGGCGCCCGGCGCGGATGCGGCCAAAGCGAGCACGAAGCCGTCGACCACTGCTGACGCGCTCGGCGCACGTCTCGGCTCGGCCGGTCTTCTGCCTCACCTTGCCTCCGGCGCCGTCGGCGCCGTCCTTGTGCTTCTCGTCAGCTATCTCCTGCCCCTCGGCGGCAGCTCCGAGCGCACGCCGACGACCGACCTGAAGGATGTCTTGCTGCGCCTGTCCGACGTCGAGGGTGTGCTCGGCATGCGCCCGGGCGACACCGGCGGCCTGCGCAGCCGGGTGGATGATCTCAACCGCTCCATCAAGTCGCTGGGTGACGCGCAGTCCAAGCTCGCCGGCGACACCAGGGCTCTCGAATCGCGAATCGGCGGTGCCCGGACTGCTCCCCAGGAGATCGTCGCCCGTCTCACCAGGCTGGAGGAGACGCTTGCCGCGCTTCCGGCGACGTCGGGGGCGGAGAGCGATGCTGCCAGATCTCTCGCCGCGCGTATCGACCGCGATCTGGCCGGGGTCAGAACCGATGCGGGCCGCCTCGCCCAGCGCATCGACCAGTTGAGGGGCGACCTGGACGAGCGCATGAAGGGCACAGCCAGGGTCGGCGACGTGGCGCCGCTCGCGGCCCGCCTGGCCGCCGTCGAGCAGCAGCTGCAGAGTTTCCTGAAGAGCGAGGCCGACCGTAGCGCCAATACATCACGGGTCGTGCTTTCGCTCGAGCTGGCCAATCTGAAGCGGGCGATGGACCGCGGGGAGGCCTATGTGAGTGAGCTTGCGGCCGTGAAGAAAGTGGCAACCGACAAGCTCAACCTTGCGCCGCTCGAGCGCTACATGCGCGAAGGCGTGTCGACCGTGCCGGAGCTGGCGAAGTCGTTCCGCTCGGTCGCCAACAGAGCGCTCGATGCCGAGGCGGAGCCCGACAGCGGCACACTGATGGATCGGCTGTTGTCAGGTGCCCGTTCCATCGTGCGCGTGCGCAAGGCCGGCCACGGCACCGACGACACAAGCGCCGAGGCGGTGGTAGGACGCATGGAGGCGGCCCTCAAGGAGGGGCGGCTCGCCGACGTCATCGAGCAAGGCAAGAAGCTCCCGCCCAAAGCTGCGCTCGCCGCCGAGGAGTGGTTGAAGAAGGTCGAGGCGCGTCAGACCGTCGATCAGGCGCTCGCCGATCTCGAAACGTCGCTCAAGATCTCGCTCGGCCGCGCCCGGCCCACCGCAACGGATGCAAAGCGATGACCCGCCTGATCGTCTTCCTGCTCGGCGTGGTGGCGATAGCGGCCGGCCTGCATTGGCTGGCTGACCGGCCAGGGACCATCGTCATCGAATGGCAGGACTATGTTGCCGAGACCACGGTGTTCCGCGCGTTCGTCATCCTTGCCGTTGTGTTCGGTGCCGCCCTTGCCGTCTGGTCGCTGTTGCGCCAGATCTGGGCCAGCCCGGCGGCGATCGGCCGGCTGTTGCAGCGCCGCCGCCAGAAGCGCGGGCTCGACGCCCTGTCGAGCGGCATCATCGCCATTGGCGCGGGGGACCGCACGCTTGCGCTGCGCTATGCCGGCCAGGCGCGCAAGGCGTTGCCGAACGAGCCGTTGACGCATCTGCTGCGGGCGCAGGCGGCACACCTCACCGGCGATCGCGCAACGTCGCGGCGCATCTTCGAGGCCATGCTGGCCTCGCGCGATACCGAGCAGCTTGGTCTGCGCGGCCTTTTCCTCGAAGCGCAGCGTGAAGGCGCGCAGGAAGCGGCGCGCCAGTTCGCCGAGCGGGCGATGGCGCTCAATCCCAAGCTCGGCTGGCCGGTCGAGGCGCTGTTCGACATCCAGTGCAAGGCCGGCGACTGGCAGGGGGCGCTCGACACGCTCGCGGTCGGACGGCGTCACAGCCTGATCGACAAGGCCACCGCCAGCCGGCGGCGCGCCGTCCTGCTGACGGCCCAGGCCCAAGCTGGCGAGGATGGCGCGGCGGAGAAGGCTCTCGCGCTTGCGCTCGAGGCGCACCGACTGGCGCCCGATCTCGTGCCGGCTGCTGCCATTGCCGGACGCATCCTCGCCTCACAGGGCAATACGCCGCGGGCGGCACGCGTCCTCCTCAAGACATGGCGGCTGTCTCCGCATCCCGACCTTGCGGCCGCCTATGCCTATGTGCGGCCGGGCGACAGCCCGCGCGACCGGCTGGTCCGCGTCCGCCACCTCGGCCGCCTCACGCCCAACAACAGCGAGGCGCCGATCGCGCTCGCCATCTCCGCCATCGAGGCGCGCGAATGGACGGAAGCGCGCCAGGCCCTGGAGCCCCTGCTCGATGGCCGCCTGTCACAGCGCGTATGCACGCTGATGGCCCGCATCGAGGCGGAGGAGCATGGCCACACCGGCCGCGTGCGCGAATGGCTGGCGCGTGCCGTCAACGCCCCGCGCGATCCGGTCTGGACCGCCGATGGAGTCGTGTCGGATCGCTGGGCACCGGCCTCGCCCGTGACGGGCGCGCTCGATGCCTTTCAGTGGCGCGTTCCGGTCGAGGCGATCGATGAGCCTGCCGGAGCTCTGCTCGCCGCCAAGGTCGAGGCGCTGGTCGGCCTCGGGGCGTCGGAGACGATGCTCGAGCATGCGCCGCAGCCGGCCCGCGCCACGGCGCCGGTCGCGACAACGGTCACGACGGCGCCGCAAGAGGCACCACCTGTCGCGGCCACGAACTCGCCTCCGGCCAAGCCGGCTGAAGAGGTCGTCACGGCGAAGCCCGCGCCGCCCGAGCCGCTGCCGCCCAAACCTGCCGAACCGCAACTGCCTGCGGCGGCTGCGCGGACGATGGATGCGCCAGCGGAGAAAACAGAGACGGCTCAGCCCGCTCGCACCGCGCGCACGCAGCCAGGAGAGCAGCGATCCGGGGCGGCGGCGGAGACCAGCCGCGCCGGCGCGCCGCCGCGGCGCGTGCACAAGGTCGTGGAGCCGAAGATCTTCGTTCCTCCCCGGGCGCCCGATGATCCGGGGCCCGAGCCAACCGACGCGGATGGACTGGAGCCGGAGCCTTTCCATCCCTCCCCGGCCAAGGCATAGGCCGCCGAGGCGCCGTCTCTCCGGCCTCAGTCGCCGCAACGGTCGGTCCGGTTGCGGCCGCCAAGCAGAGGGACCAGAGCCGATGGAGTTGCTCGACGCCCTGACCCTGGCAAGGCTTCAGTTCGCGTTCACCGTCTCCTTCCACATCATCTTCCCGGCCTTCACGATCGGGCTCGCGAGCTATCTCGCCGTTCTGGAGGGCCTGTGGCTCCTGACCGGTCGCGGCATCTACCTGTCGGTCTTCAACTACTGGAAGAAGATCTTCGCCGTGACCTTCGGCATGGGAGTCGTCTCCGGCATCGTCATGAGCTACCAGTTCGGCACGAATTGGAGCGTGTTCTCCGACAAGACCGGACCCGTTCTCGGCCCGCTCATGGGCTACGAGGTGCTGACCGCATTCTTCCTGGAGGCAGGCTTCCTCGGCATCATGCTGTTCGGCATGCAGCGCGTCGGCGCGGCCCTGCATTTCGTCGCGACCATCCTCGTGGCCGTCGGCACATTCTTCTCGGCATTCTGGATCCTGTCCGCCAATAGCTGGATGCAGACGCCGGCGGGCTACGCCGTCAATGCGGTCGGCCAGTTCGTTCCCACGGACTGGTGGGCGGTCATCTTCAATCCGTCGTTCCCCTATCGCCTCGTGCACATGGTGCTCGCCGCCTACCTGACGACGGCGTTCGTGGTCGGCGGCGTTGGCGCCTTGCATCTGCTGCGCGACCGCGGCAACGAAGGCGCGCGCATCATGTTCTCGATGGCCATGTGGATGGCCGCTCTGGTTTCGCCCGTCCAGGTGCTTGCCGGCGACCTGCACGGCCTCAACACGCTCGAGCACCAGCCGGCGAAGATCGCCGCCATGGAAGGACATTTCGAGACGCGCTCCGGCGCGCCCTTCATCCTGTTCGGCTGGCCCGACATGCGGGGCGAGACCACGCGATACGCCATCGAGATCCCGAAGCTCGGCAGCTACATTCTCACGCACGACTGGAACGGCCGCGTGAAGGGTCTGAAGGCCTGGCCGCGGGAGGAATGGCCCAACGCGCCCATCACGTTCTGGAGCTTCCGCATCATGGTGGGGCTCGGGCTGCTGATGGTGGCGCTCGGCGTGTGGAGCCTGTGGCAGCGCTTCCGGCAGAAGCTGTTCGACAACACCGCCATGCTGCGGGCGTCCGTGCTGATGGGCCCGGCAGGCTTCGTCGCCGTGCTGGCCGGCTGGATCACGACCGAGGTCGGCCGCCAGCCGTATACGGTCTACGGCCTGCTGCGCACCTCCCAGTCCGTTTCCGCCATCGACGCGCCGGCCGTTGCCGCCTCTCTCATCGCCTTCATCATCGTCTACTTCGCCGTGTTCGGCGCCGGGGTGTTCTACATCCTGCGCCTGATGTCCAAGCGGCCCGAAAGCGATGAGCCCGACATCGAGAAGGGCGCGCCGCAGCGCGCCGCCGGCATCATGCCCGCCCCGGCGCTGCGGGCCGCAGCACCGGCCGGCGACAACCGGAAGGGGGCATAGCCATGTTCGACCTCGCTTTCATCTGGGCCGGGCTCATCGCCTTCGCGGTGCTGGCCTATGTGCTGTTCGACGGCTTCGATCTCGGCGTCGGCATCCTTTTTCCCCTCATGAAGGGAAAGGACAGCGAGAGCGGCCGCGACGAGATGATGAATTCCGTCGCGCCGGTGTGGGACGGCAACGAGACATGGCTCATCCTGGGCGGCGGCGGGCTGATGGCTGCATTCCCCCTCGCCTACGCCGTCGTGCTGCCGGCGCTCTATGCGCCCATGACGGCCATGCTGCTCGGCCTGATCTTCCGCGGCGTCGCCTTCGAGTTCCGCTGGCGCACGGCGCGCGGCAAGTTCCTGTGGGACTGGGCCTTCGCCGGCGGCTCGATATTGGCGGCGTTTGCGCAGGGCATCGCGCTCGGCGCTCTCGTGCAGGGCATTGCCGTCTCGGGGCGCGGCTACGCCGGCGGCTGGTGGGATTGGCTCACCTGGTTCAGCCTCCTGACCGGACTGGCTCTCGTCGTCGGCTACGCCCTGCTCGGCGCAACCTGGCTCATCATGAAGACCGGCGGCGCCGTGCAGAATTTCGCCTACCGCCTTGCCTGGATCACCGGCATCGCCACGCTCGCCCTGATCGGCCTCGTCAGCCTCATCACGCCGTTTCTCAATCCCATCTACATGACACGCTGGTTCGCCTGGCCCGCCATTCTCTATTCGGCACCGGTGCCGTTGCTGGTTGCGGCCGCGGCGCTGGTGCTTTTCCTCGGCTTGTACCGGCGTCGCGAGCTCTCGCCGTTCCTCGCTGCCCTTGTGCTGTTCGTGCTGTCCTATATCGGCCTCGGCATCAGCTTCTACCCCTACATGGTGCCGCCCTCGATCACCATCTGGTCGGCGGCGGCGCCTGATGCCAGCCTCGCCTTCCTGCTGGTCGGCGCGGTCGTCCTCATTCCGCTGATCCTCGCCTACACGGCGTTCGCGTACTGGGTGTTCCGCGGCAAGGTCGACATGAAGGCGGGATACCACTGATGGCAACTGATCCAGGCGCGAGCCTCGGGCGGCGGCTCCTTTGGTTCGTCCTGCTGTGGCTCGCCGGGGTGGCGGCCATCGTCGCGGTCGGGCTGCTGATCCGGGCCGTCCTTCACTGAGCGCCGCCTGCGTCGGGACAGACCGCTTGCGGAGCGCAGGGCACCCCTACACGCGCGCGCACGGCATGCTATAAGCGCCTCGGCCCGCCGCGAGAGTTCTGCCTTCCCGGCGCCACGGCTCGGCCCCGTAGCTCAGCTGGATAGAGCACCAGATTCCTAATCTGGGGGTCACAGGTTCAAATCCTGTCGGGGTCACCATGAAATCAATGAGTTAGCTGGCTGCCACTTCCTCCGGTGCATCATCGGGGGCAATCCGAGACAAGCCTACCTTTGGTAGTGCGGCATTCCGCGAGTGTCGCCAGGCAGGCCGGCTGGGCGCTCCGCCTAGCTCTTCCCGCGCCGCGCCGACTTCCGATCAACGTGCTCCTGCAACGCGATCTCGACGTAGGACGCAAGGCTTCGCCTGTCGTCTTTCGCAAGACGTTCGAGCGCGGCTTTCAGCTCAGGTTCGATGCGGATGGAGAGTGCGGCTGTCTTTGTCATGTGTGCGATTGTACGCAGATGTATTTGAGCTGCTGCTCCACAACCCAGGGCCGTTTGCCGGCCCAGCGGGGGGCATGCAACGCGCTTCACCGGGATCAAACGGGTGCGGCTTTGCCGCATCTGAGATACTCTTGAAACACGTGTAATATATCAGTAACGTCTCCACCGCCGCCACGGTGCAAATGCGGAGGGCAGGGCAATGGTCACGCACAGGTCCCGCGTCATGGCTGCGCTGCGCGGCGAGATGGTCGACCGGCTGCCCTACGTGCCGCGGCTCGATCTGTGGTATCTTGCCAACTCCACCCGCGGCACGCTGCCGCCGCAATACGCCGCTCATGCGCAGAACGATATCGCGCGTGCCGAGGGCTGGACCCTCCACCACCGCTTCTGCGACGACCAGCTCGATCCGGTCTATCAGCCGCAGTATCTGCACCGCGGCATCAACATCTTCTACAGCCGCGACGTCCCCTTCGACGTCGTCCTGCCTAAGGATGTCGAGATCAAGGTCGAGCGCAAGGGTGCGCGCACGCGCGTCGCGTATCACACGCCGCTCGGCATGGTCAGCACGACCACTCACTACGACGTCCAGTCGCAGAACAACGGCATCACGATCCCGGCACTCGTCGAGCATCTGATCAAGACGCCCGCCGACTACGCTCCGGCCGGCTACCTGTTCGAGCACATGGACGTGGTGCCGAGCTACGAGCGCTATCGGCGCTGGGCCGACGAGGAGATGCGCGAGGACGGCCAGCCGGTGGCGATCGGCTCGCTCGATGCCTCGCCCTTCCACACCATCCAGCGCGATCTGAGCGATCCAACTCGGTTCTTCATTCATTACAAGGACCACTACACCGAGATGCGCGGTCTGGCCGACCGCATCGGAGCGCTGCTCGACAAGGAGCTCGCGATCCTGCGCGATTCCCCGGCCGAGGTCGTCTGGTGGGGCGCCAACTTCGACGACATGCTGACCTATCCGCCGTACTTCGAAAAAGAGATCCAACCCTGGATCCGCAAGGCGGCGCACACGCTCGGGTCGGTCGGCAAGCTCGTGCTCGTGCACACCGACGGCGAGAACACGGGGCTCATGGACCTCATTCGCGACTCCGGCGCGCACATCGCCGAATCGATCACGCCGGCGCCGCTGACACGCCTGCCCTTCAGCCAATACTACCGGCGTTGGAGCGGGCATTTGACCTTGTTCGGCGGCATCCCCTCGACGCTGCTACTGCCGGGTACGTCGGAGTCCGACTTCGAGGCTTATCTCGACGAGTTCTTCCGCGCTGTCGCTCCCGGCGTGCGGCTGGTCGTCGGTGTCGCCGACGAGGTGCCGCCCGAGGCGGTGTTCTCGAGGCTGCAGCGCATCGGCCAGCGCGTCGAGCGCGAAGGCCGCCTCCCGCTCGAGGCGGGCGCGTTCCGCCCGGCTCCAGCGGCAGTGGCCGCCGCCGCGTCTGCGGCGCCGACCGAGCTGCCGGCCGCCGACGAGACGTTTACCGATGTTCGCGAGGATGTGTTCGCAGGCAGGCACGTGGCGATCAAAGACCACGTCCAAGCCCTGCTCGACCGCGGCGTGGCCGCCGGCGCCATACTCGATCAGGGCCTGATCGCGGCGATCACGATCGTGGGCAACCGGATGGCGGAGGGCAAGGCCTTCATTCCCAATGTGCTGCTCGCCGCGCGTGCCGTGACGGCGGGAATGGCCGTGCTCGAGCCGCATCTGGCGGCCGGCGGCGGGCGCGTGCGCGGCCGCATCCTGATCGGCACGGTCGCCGGCGACATGCACGACATCGGCAAGAACCTGGTGGCGACGATGTTCAAGGGCGAGGGCTTCGAGATTCGCGACCTCGGCGTGAACGTGTCGCGCCAGACGTTCTGCGACGAGGTGGCAGCCTTTTGTCCGGACGTGCTCGGGCTCTCGGCGCTGCTGACAACGACGATGACGGAGATGAAAGGGGTCATCGGCGCGCTCGAGGAGCGCCAGCTGCGCACGCACTGCAAGGTGATTGTGGGCGGGGCCCCGGTCAGCGCGCAGTTCGCCCGGCAGATCGGAGCCGACGGCTACGCGCCCAATGCCTTCCAGGCGGTTCGACTCGCCAAACAACTGCTGACGGAGGCGGCGGTACGACAGTAGACGGAGCGGTGCCGCAGCTGATGACCGGCTGGCTCGCGCTCGATGCCGGCGCCGGGGAACCGGGAAGGGACATCCCCTTGCAATTCGCGTCTCTTGTCCGTAACATCACTGATATATCAGTGTCGCGCGCTGCAGGACCCGGGTGGCCATCGCCATGAAGACGTTCGAGGGAAAGCGCACGATCGATGGGCTGGAGGTCACCGTCGACGGTCATCGGCTTTCCGAGCACTACGAGGTCAAGCGCTTCACGACCTGGGGTTTCGAGTGGACCTACGAGGGCGCCAGCCCGCTCCAACTCGCCCTCGCGTTACTGGTCGAGCACCTGTGCGACAACGAGCGCGCCGTACGCCTGTCGGAGCCCTTCATGCGCAAGGTTGTCGCCAATCTCGACAACGACTGGGTGCTGACCGGCGCCGACATCGACCAAGCGATACGGGACATAGAAGGGAGGGCGTGAGATTGGTGCCGTGGCCGCGGCGCGAACTCCGGCTGAATTCCGGCCGAATAAAGAAGAGACCGACCATTGGGAAACGTCAAAGGAGTGAAAGATGAGACCGAAACTCGGGCTGCTGCTTGCAGCAACTAGCCTAGCCGGCGCACTGCTTGCCGCAGCGCCGGCGCTCGCAGCCGAGCATAACTGGAAGATGCAGACCGAGTGGGGCGGCGGACCGCTCATGGAGCTGGGTGCGAAGGCCTTCGCCGAGCGCGTCAAACTGCTGACCGATGGTCGCGTCGAGGTGCAGGTTCTGCCCGTCGGAACCCTCGCCAAGGGCCTCGAATCTCGCACGGCCGTGGCAAACGGCGTCGCCGAGGCCTGTCACACGTGGATCGGATACGACTGGGGCAAGGACAAGACCACCGTTCTGTTTGGCGGCTTCTCGGGCTCCATGGACAGCGAGCGCATGCTGCACTGGATCTACGAGGGTGGCGGCCTCGAGCTGTGGCGGCAGTTCAACGAGGAGAAGTTCAACGTCGTGTCGATGCCTCTGTTCGCCCGCACGGCAGAGGCATTTCTGCATTCGCGCAAGCCCGTGAAGACCATGGATGATCTCAAGGGCCTGAAGCTCAGGACGGCCGGCGCGTGGCTCGAGATCTCCAAGTCCTTGGGTGCCGCTTCCGTGACCACGCCGGGGCCGGAGACCTATCCGATGCTCGAGCGCGGCGCCATCGACGCCACCGAGTGGGGCACGCTCTACGAGAACATCTCGATGGGCTTCCACAAGATCGCCAAGTACGTGATCATACCCGGCGTCCATCAGCCATCGGCGCCCTTCGAGCTGTGCGTCAACAAGGCGGCCTGGGCCAAGCTGTCCGACAGGGACAAGAAGATGGTCGAGATGGCGGCCAAGCAGGTCACGATCGAGAGCTGGATGCGCGTCGGCGCCGAGGACGCCAAGGCGCTCAAGTTCTTCCGTGAGCAGGGCAACGAGATCATCGAGCTCTCGCCGGAGGTGCAGAAGGCCACCAAGGACATGTCGGTGAAGTGGGCCGACGAGCAGGCCAAGGCCAACCCCTGGTTCAAGAAGGTCTGGGAAAGCCAGCGCGCCTTCGAGAAGCTGTGGGAGAACGCCTCCTCCTACCGCAACGTCAGGTACTGACGGACGATCGACCGGAACAGGGTCGAGGCTCCGCGCCTCGGCCCCGTTTTCCTTTGCTTGCGCGCTTTCGGGGGACGGAATGGGATCCTTGCTGCGCCAAATCGAGCGCATTTCCGGTTTCAGCGGCAAAGTCACAGCGTGGCTGCTGGCGCCGCTCATCGTGGCCACCGTCTACGACGTCGGCGCACGCTATCTGTTCAGTGCGCCGACGCAATGGGCGTACGAGGTCGGCTACATGATGATGGGCGCGCACGCCCTGCTCGGCATGGCCTACACCCTGCGCGAGGCCGGGCACGTCCGCATCGATGCGTTCTCGCAGATGTTCTCGCAGGGCGCCAAGGCGATGATCGATCTCATCGGCTACGTCGCCTTGGTGCTGCCGTGCCTCGTCTGGATGACATGGTCGCTATGGGACTACTGGGTTCGTGCGCTCGTGACCGGCGAGCTGTCCGGCCAATCCGCCTGGAACCCCGTGATCTGGCCTTTCAAGCTGATCTTCTTCATCGCCTTCGTTCTGCTGGTGCTGCAGATCGTGGCCGAGATCATCAAGGCGATCCTCTACCTGCGCGGCAAGCGGACCAGCTACGAGAGCGACAGCATGCCGGAGGCGCACTAGATGCTGGGTGCTGCCTCCTTGCTGATGTTTCCGGCGCTTCTGTTCGCCCTCTTCGTCGGCTTTCCCGTCGCCTTTTCGATGATCGGCGTGGCCTTCGGCTTCGGCTACTGGGCCTTCGGGCCATCAGTGATCTTTCAGTTCATTCAGAAGGTCGACGCCATGGCGTCGAACTTCGTGCTGGCGGCCGTGCCCCTGTTCATCTTCATGGGCGCCATGCTGGAACGCGCCGGCATCGCCGAGCGCCTGTTCGAGGCCATCCACCTGTGGACGCGACGGTTGCCCGGCGGGCTTGCCATCGGCACCGTGCTGATGTGCGTCGTATTCGCCGCCTCGTCCGGCGTGATCGGTGCCACCGAGACCGTGGTCGGTCTCCTCGCCATCCCCGTGATGCTCAAGTATCAGTACGACAAGGGGCTGGTCTCGGGCACCATCTGCGCCGGCGGCTCCCTCGGCACCATTATCCCGCCCTCTGTCGTCGTCGTGCTGCTGGGCCCGGTCGCGAACGTATCGATCGGAGACCTGATGTTCGGCATGTTGGTCCCGGGGCTTCTGCTGGCGTTCCTCTACATTCTCTACATCCTGGTGGTCTGCATCGTCTGGCCGAAGACCGGCCCGCGCATCCCTCCCTCGCCGGATGAGCCGTCGTTCCTCGAGAAGTGCCGCATCTCGGCCATTGCGCTGTGGCCGCCGATGCTGCTGATCGCGGCCGTGCTGGGCTCGATGCTGTTCGGCATCGCGGCACCGACCGAGGCCGCCGCGCTCGGCGCCCTGGGTGCGCTGTTCCTGTCGGTCATCTACGGCGACTTCACTCTTAGGGTCCTGCACGAGTCGCTCGTCAAGACGCTCAAGGTAACGGTGATGATCCTCACCATCCTGATGGCCGGCAACATGTTCGCCGGCGTCTTCATCGCTGGCGGCGGCGTGCAGACGACCGAGCACTTCATCCAGGCTGCCAACCTCGGCCCCTGGCTCACGCTCGGGCTTTTCCTGTTCGTGTGCTTCCTGGCCGGCTTCATCCTCGACTGGATCTCGATCCTGTTGATCTTCGTCCCGGTCTTCATCCCGATCGTGAAGTCCATGGGCTTCGATCCCGTGTGGTTCTGCGTGCTGTTCCTCATCATCATCCAGACCAGCTATTTGTCTCCGCCGATGGCACCTGCGATCTTCTACCTGCGCGGCATCGCCCCGCCCGAGATCACCATCCAGGACATGTTCCGCGGTGTCGTGCCCTTCATCGTCATCCAAGGCATATGCCTGGCCATCGTCGCGACATTTCCACAGCTCGTGTTGTGGCTGCCGTCGGTCCTTCTCGGCTTCAAATAGGGAGCGGTCGATCAGCAGCCGTTGACCGGGGCGACGAGCTTTTGATACATTGCTGATATATCACAGCATGAGCAGGTACAGCGGCAAGGGGAGAGCGCAATGACGCCCGAGGAGATTCTTTCCATCAAGCCGAAGGTGCTGACGCAAAGGCAGCGCGAGTTCTATTTCGAGAACGGCTACATCCTGCTCGAGAGGCTCTTGCCCGACAGCTGGATCGACCGGTTGCGCGCAGCCACGGACGAGATGGTCGACAGAAGCCGCCACGTCACCAAGTCCGATGCGGTGTGGGACGTCGATAGGGGACACACGAGGGAGAACCCGCGCCTGCGCCGGCTCTCGAGCATGAACGACCACCACCCGACCTATTGGGAGTATGCGTCAGGCGCGAGTTCGCCGCTGCCAGACGCCATCGCCGACCTGGTCGGACCCGACGTCAAGTTCCATCAGTCGAAGCTCAATTTCAAATGGTCGAAGGGCGGCGACGAGGTGAAGTGGCACCAGGACATCTCGTTCTGGCCGCACACGAACTACAGCCCCTGCACGGCCGGCACGTACGTCTTCGACTGCACCTCGGAGCAGGGCCCGCTCGGCGTGCTGCCGGGCAGCCACAAGGGTCCGGTTGTCGATCAGTACAACGACAAGGATCAGTGGGTCGGCTGCCTCAAGCCCGAGGAAGCCGCTGCCATCGACATGAGCAAGGTGGTCTACCTGGAGGGCCCTGCCGGCTCCGTCACCATCCACAACTGCCGCACGCTGCACCATTCGAAGGCGAACTGGTCGGAGACGGCCCGACCGCTGCTGCTCAACGTCTATTCGGCGGCGAACGCCATGCCCTACACCTACAATCCGCTGCAATCCAAGTATTACGGCGCCATCGTTCGCGGAAAGCCTGCGCGATGGGCCTATCACGATCCGCGGCCCTGCCTGCTGCCTCCGGACTGGTCCGGCGGCTACACGTCGATCTTCGCCGTGCAGCAGGAGGAGGACTGGTCGAAGGAGCGGAAGGTCGCCGCGGCCGGCGGGATGATGTGAGGACCGCTGACGGTTGCGCGCTCTATTGAAGGGACAACACCATGATCACCGATCGCCAGAAGGCTTATCGCCAGGAGTACCGCTCGCGCATCATGGGCTTCTATGACGGCTATCTGCATGTCGTCATCATCTACGCCATGGGCGCTGCCGCCTTCTACATCTACCTCCAGCACATCAGTGACGTGACACCGCTGGAATGGCTCACTGTCCCCATCACGTTCTTGTTCACCAACATATTCGAGTGGTTCGTGCACAAGTACGTCATGCACCGTCCCGTGAGCATCAAGGGCCTGCGCGCCGTCTACGAGCGGCACACGCTGAACCATCACCAGTTCTTCACCGACGAGGAGATGCGCTTCCGCGATCATAAGGACTGGCGTGTGACGGTCTTCCCGCCCTACGCGCTCGTCGTCTTTATCCTGATGTCGATCCCGGGCGGCCTGATCCTCGGCAATGTCTTCTCGCCCAACGTCGGCTGGCTCTTCATGTGCACGACCACAGGCATGTACCTCATCTACGAGTTCATGCACTTCTGCTGCCACGTCGATGAGAACTGGTTCGTGCGCAACTGCCCGTTCGTCAACACCCTGCGCCGCCACCACACCGCCCACCACAACGCGCGGCTGATGATGGAGACCAACATGAACCTGACGTTCCCGATCGCCGACTGGTTGTTCGGCACGTCGGACCTGGACCGCGGCCTGCTCGGGCATTTGTTCAACGGCTACAACACAGATCACCTGAAGACGAACCTGCGCGGCCGGCCCAAGCGGCCCGACCAGGCGGCCGCCGCCCCGATGGGCAACTACTGACTTCGCCTTTCCCTCCCCCGGTGGGGAGGAGCTTCGGGAGGTGAGCCATGCCCAACGACGTCAAGGCTATCCTGTCGGTCGTGACCATCATTGTCGCGACCGCCTTCGCCCATTGGGAGAACGCCAACGGCAAGCCCGACCTGTTCTGGTTCATCATCGGCTTCGCCGTCTTCGCCGTCATCGCGATGTGGGTATTCCCCGAGGCGACGGCCGGCAAGCCGCGTGCCGCCAGGGAACGCGAGTAGGGTGCCGATGACACTGCCGCCGCCGGCCGAGCTGGCAGTCTTCATGGGCCAGGTGCTTGTGCTCTCGATGTATGGCCTCACGGTCAGCGGGCATTTCCCACGCGAGTTTCGCGCACCCTCGCTCACGTCGGCGCTCGGCATCGCGGTGCTGTGGTCGACGCTTGCGGTCGCGGCATGCCTCACGGTGTTCGCGCTCGCCTTTGCCTGGCGGCGCGTGCCGACCTATGCCGCCGTCATCGGCGGCGGAGGCATGGTGCTGATCGCCCCCCTGCTGCTGCAGCCGCTGCCCGACAGCTTCGTCAACGGCCGCAGAGGGCTGCTCGTTTTCACCGCGCTCGGGCTTGGACTGGCCGCGCTGGCAAGACAACTGACAGTCTAGGGAGGATGCCATGACAGGGGACGCGGCCAAGACGCCGGAAAAGAAGCGCGAGAAGCGCACCATCACCGAGATCCGCGATTCCAAGAAGACCGGCGAGAAGATGGTCTACATGTCGGTGCCCGACTACACGAGCGCCAAGTGGGCCGAGATGGCGGGCGTCGACGTGGCCGTGGTCGGCGACAGCCTGGCCATGATCGCCCATGGGTACCCCAGCACCATTCCTGCGACGATGGACATGATGGTCATGCACGCCCAGGCCATCCGCCGCGGGGCGCCCAGCACGTTCGTGCTGGGTTGCATGCCCTACCAGAGCTACAACACCGTCGACCGGGCGCTCGTCAACGCCACGCGCTTCATGCAGGAGGCAGCTTCCGATGCCGTCAAGCCGCAAGGCGGCAAATCCCAGGCGCACATCCTCAGGGCCCTGGTCGATGCCGGTATCCCGACCGCCTCCCACATCGGGCTCACTCCGCACACCATCGCCATGTTCGGCGGCTTCAAGATCCAGGGCCGCACGGCGGAGGCGGCCATGAAGATCCTGGAGGACGCGCTCGCCATCGAGGATGCCGGCTGCTTCATGCTGGAGTTCGAGGCCGTCCCGGCCAGGATCGCGCGGCTCATCTCCGAGCAGCTCACCATCCCCACGATCGGCATCGGCGCGGGCGTGGGCACGGACGGCCAGATCCTGCTCTGCCACGACCTGCTCGGCGTCTTTACCGACTTCAAGCCGAAGTTCACCAAGCGCTTCGCCAAGCTTACCGAGGTGGCTGTCGCCGGCATCAAGCAATATGTGAAGGAGGTGAAGGAGGGCTCGTTTCCCGACGACGATCACAGCTATACTGTGAACGAGGCTGAATACGAGAAGTTCACCAAGCTGGTGGCAAAGCGCAGGCAGGTGTAGTGCCCGTGGCACTGAGGAGCGGTGAGATCCAAGCAACGGCGACGCGCGGTGAGACGCTCACCGAGCAGGCCTACCAGCGACTCGAGGAGCTGATCGTCACGCTGCGGCTGGCGCCGGGGGCCGTGTTGTCCGAGCAGGCGCTCGCGGCCGAGCTCGGCATCGGGCGAACGCCGATCCGCGAGGCGCTGCAGCGGCTCGCCCGCGAGGGGCTCGTCGTGGTGCTGCCGCGCAAGGGCATCCTGGTCGCGGACACGGATCCGAGGGAGCAGCTCCTGGTGCTGGAGGTACGGCGCGAGATCGAGCGGCTGCTCGCAAGGGCCGGCGCGGCGCGCGCCTCGCCTGCGGAGCGGGACAGGTTCCTCGCCATCGCCAACGGCATGGAGCAAGCGGCGCGCAAGAACGACGACATCGAGTTCCTCCGGCTCGACCGCGAGATGAACGGTCTGCTCGCCGAGGCCGCGCACAACCAGTATGCCTCACGCTCAATGCGATTCCTCAACGGCCATTCGCGCCGGTTCTGGTACCTGCACTACAAGGAGGCCGCCGACCTGCCGCGCTGCGCGCGCCTGCATGCCGCCGAGGCGCGCGCGATCGCCGCCGGCGACGGCGCCAAGGCCGCTGCCGCCAGCGACAAGCTGCTCGACTATGTGGAGAAGTTCACGCGCGATACGGTCGCCGGCACCCGCATCCCGCCGATGCGCCACGGTTGATTGATTGAGCCAGGTTCCCCCGGCCGGCATCTCCCACAGAAAGGAGTGCGAAGGACCGGATCGCGCACAGCAGAGCCCCGCCCTGACGGGGTAGCGCGGCGCCCTCTCCCAGCCTGCGATGGCTGATCTCAGCAAACGCTCGGCCCTGCCCTTCAGGCCATGTCGCAACGGACCCGATTGCGCGCGTCGGCGTGGCCCGGATTTCCCATGCGCGACCCTTGATCGAAATCAAGAGAGGAAATGGGCTGTTGACATACGCTTGATATATCAGCTTCCCTTGATGCCGCACCGCCCATGCAGAGGAACCGCAAACATGACTGATATCATCGAGTCGCTGAAGGACCTGGTGGTGCGCGGCAAGAAGAACGAGGCCTCCGAGGAGGTCAAGAAGGCGCTGGCCGCGGGCCTCGATCCCGGCGCGATCATGAACGGCGGACTGATCTCCGCCATGTCCGTGGTCGGCCAGAAGTACTCCAGCGGTGAGTTCTTCCTGCCGCAGATGATGATCGCGGCCCGCGCCATGACCACCGCGCTCGAGCACCTGAAGCCGCACCTGGTCGCGTCCCGCGCCTCCGAGCGCAAGGAGAAGGCGGTGATCGGCACGGTGGCGGGCGACTTCCACGACATCGGCAAGAACATCGTCAAGCTGATGCTCGAGGGAGCCGGCTACGAGGTCGTGGACCTCGGCGTCGACGTCAGCGCCGACAAGTTCGTCGAGGCGGTGCGCCGCGAATCTCCCCGTTTCGTGCTGATGAGCGCGCTGATCACGCTCACGATGGAGAGCATGCGGGAGACGGTTTCGGCGCTGAAGGAGGCGGGCGTTCGAGACCGCGTGCGGATCGGTGTCGGCGGCGCGCCGGTGACCCAGAAGTTCTGCAACGAGATCGGTGCCGATTTCTACAGCGAGGACGCCTACGGCTGCGTCCAGACCTGCAATCAACTCGCCGCTTGAGTCCTTCCGGTGCAAGGAGCCATCCCATGCCAGCCATGACCCCCAGAGAGCGCGTGATGACGGCGCTCAGGCGCGGCAAGCCCGACAGGGTGCCGTGGGTGGAGAACGACATCGAGGAGGAGATCCAGATCGAGCTGATGGGCGGTCGCACGGACTATACGCCCGGCGAACTTTGCCGCTCCCTCGGCATGGATGGCTTCGGCTACCACTTCCCGAGCGGCGGCAAGGCCAAGGACGGCCAAGCGGTGCAGACCACGGCCCTCACCGGCAAGGAGGCTTGGTACCGGCCCTCCGCCATCACCTTCGACTTCACTCCGCCTTGGATCGCCGACATGGGCGTCGATGCCGCGACCGGGCGCACCTACATCAAGCGCGGCCTGCTGACCGACCGCGACTCGCTGAAGTACTTCGACGAGTTCCTGCCTGATCCGGACCATCCGGGGCGCTACGAGCAGATCGCGAAGTGGCTCGAGAAGTACCGCGAGGATTTCGCGGTGTTCGCCCGCATCCGGCTCGGCAGCGCCAGCACCTTCGAGTGCATGGGGCTCGATGTGTTCTCGATCGCCATGTACGAAGAGCCGGACCTGGTCAAGGAGGTGCACCGGCGGTTCTCCGAATGGTCCGCACGCGTCGTGCAGCATCTCAACAAGATGGACTTCGACTTCATCTGGTGCAACGACGATCACGCCGACAACAAGTCGACGTGGATCAACATGGAGATGTGGGAGGAGTTCTTCAAACCCTACCAGATGCTGGTCTCGCGCGAGATCAAGAAGCCCTGGATCTTCCACTCCGACGGCAACCTCTTCCCGATACTCGACGGGCTTCTGACGCTCGGCATGAGCGGCATCCATCCAATCCAGCCCGCGGCGATGGACATCAACAAGGTCAAGGCGATTTACGGCGACCGCGTCTGCATCGCCGGCAATATCGACCTCGACTACACGCTGCCCAGGGGCACGGCTGGCGAGGTTGCGGCGGAGGTCAAGGACCGTCTCGAGAAGATCGGCAAGGGCGGTGGCTACATCATATCGTCGGCGAACAGCATCACCAACTACTGCAAGGCCGACAATGTCCGTGTGATGGCCGACACCATCCGCAAATACGGTGTCTACAAGTGATCCGCCGCAGAATCGCCGGGTGAGTGGAGGTGCCATGCTGATCGTTGCCGAGCGCATCAATGCCTCGCGTCGGGCCATCCGCGCCGCGCTCGAGGCGCAGGATATCGCCGCCATCCAGCGCGAGGCGAAGTCCCAGACCGAGGCCGGCGCGAGCTACATCGACGTTAACGGCGGCACATTCCCAGGACGCGAGGCGGAGCTCTTGTGTTGGCTCGTCGAGGTGGCGCAGGCCGCAACCGATTTGCCCCTGTGCCTCGATTCGCCTGACCCCACCGCGATCGCCGCCGCGCTGCCGAAGGTGAAATCGGCGCGACCGATTATCAACTCGATCAGCCTGGAGACGGGACGCTTCGAGCAGATGCTGCCGCTCGTGCGCGAGCACAACGCCAAGGTGATCGCACTGGCACAGGGCCAGGGCGTGCCGCCGCCCGATGCCGCGGGCAAGCTGAGGCTCGCCGCCGAGCTCGTCGATCGCCTCACGGCGGCCGGAGTGCCGCTCGACGACATCTATGTCGATCCGCTCGTGTTCCCGGTGGGCGTCGATCCGCAGTCGGCGCTCGCCAGCATTGATGCGATCGGCGAGATCATGCGTCGCTATCCCGGCGTACACACCATCTGTGGTTTGACCAATGTCTCGCACGGCCTGCCCGCCCGCGCGCTCCTCAATCGCACCTTCCTCGTCGCAGCAATGGCACGAGGGATGGACTCGGTCATCGTCGACCCGACCGACACCAAGCTGATGATGTCGCTCCGGGCCGCTGAAGCCCTGCTCGGCCGCGACGAGTACTGCATGGCCTTCATCGAGGAGTTCAACGCCGGTCGCATCGCCGCCTGAGGAGATGATCCGGCCGAGGAGCCCGCCAATGCCCCGTATCATCTTCGAGCCGGGCTCGCGCGCGGTCGAACTCGCGGAGGGCGAGCGGCTGCTGAACGCGGCGTGGAAGGGCGGCGTCGGCATAAAATCCGTGTGCGGCGGGCGGGGAAGGTGCGGTAGCTGTCTGGTCGAGATCGACTCCGGGCGCAGCGCGGCCGATGCGCTTTCGCCCGCGTGCGATGAGGAGAAGAGCCTGCTGCCCGCAGACATGCAGGGACGCGCCTATCGGCTCGCCTGCATGGCGAACGTGGCCGGCGATGCGACCGTACTGATCCCGCCGGAGAGCGAGGCGGTGCGCAGCCCGCCGCGCAAGCCTTACACCGTTTCCGACATCACGCCGCGGCCGCTGGTCGCCCGCTTCACGATCGATGTCGAGCCTGCCAGCATGGAAAGCGCGGTGCCACTGCGCGGCCGGCTCGAGCAGGCGCTCGCGGGCGCCCGCAGGCGCAGACCGCGCGCGATCCCCGTATCGGCGATCGCGGACTATTCGCGCGAGCCGAGCTTCGACACGGCGCGCGAGGTCACGGCGACGCTGTACGGCGGGCGCGAGGTGATCCAGCTCCTGCCCGGCCGGCGCAACCGGCTCTGCGGGATCGCTGCCGACATCGGCACGACGTCGATAGTCGTGTTTCTCTGCGACTTGGCGCGCGGCGAAATCCTGAGCGTAAGCACGGCCGCCAATCCGCAGGCGCTCTACGGTGAGGACGTGATCTCGCGCATGACGCAGGTGCAGCGCGAGCCGGCAAGCCTGCTCACCATGCAGCGGCTGATCGTCGAGGAGCTCAATCGGCTAACCCGGGAGGGGGCGCAAGCCGCCGGCATCGCCGCCTCGGATATCGTCGATGCCGTGGTCGTCGGCAATCCTACGATGCAGCACATCCTCATCGGAGTGAGCCCCGAGCCCCTCGGGCGGGGTCCCTATCTGCCGGTTCTCTCAGAGGGCGTGTCACTGGAGGCGGCCGGGCTCGGCCTCGATATCGCACGGCGCGCCCGGGTGTTCGTGTTCCCGATGCCGTCGGGCTACATCGGCGGCGACACGCTTGCGGCACTGCTGACGCGAGGGCCCGAGTTCTATCGCGGCAGCCAGCTGCTGGTCGACATCGGCACCAACGGCGAGGTGGTGCTCGCCCACGAAGGACTGCTGGCGGCGACATCCTGCGCGACGGGGCCGGTCTACGAAGGCGCCCACATCCGCTGCGGCGTGCGCGCGGCGCCCGGCGCCATCGAGCGGATCTGGGTGGACGACAAGGGCCGCATCCGCTGGAGCGCGATCCCCGAGGCGGACGGCAGCCGTGATCCGCGCCCCATCGGTCTGTGCGGCTCGGGCGTGATCTCGGGCGTCGCGGCGCTGGTCGGCGCCGGCATCCTCAAGCCCGACGGCGCATTCGCTGCCGCAGGCTTCCACCCGCAGCTACGCACCAACGGCGCCGGGCTTGCGGACGAGCTCGTGCTCGCGCCTGCCGGCCGCACGCGCACCGGCCGCGACATCGTCATCTCGCAGAAGGATGTGCGCAACGTGCAGCTCGGCAAAGCTGCGTTGCGCGCGGGCATCGAGCTGCTGCTGCGAACCCACAACGTCGAGAAGCTCGACCACGTCTATCTCGCCGGCACCTTCGGCAATCATCTGGAGCCGGAGGACATCCTCGAGATCGGGCTCGTGCCGCCCATCGACGTGAGCAGGATCCGCTCCATAGGCAATGCCGCAGGCGATGGCGCGCGCATGGCGCTGTTCGATGCCCGCGAGCGCCGGCGGGTCTTGCGGCTGTCGCGGCGTCTCAAGGTGCTGGAACTGTCCACTCGTGCGGAGTTCCAGGACATGTTCGTGGCCGCCACGGAGTTGACGCGCGCACCTCTCGCGCCGCTATGAGGAAGGAGGCTTGACCACATGCAGGCAGTCCGGCACTGGGCGGCTCGAAACGCCGGCCTCATGCAGCGGCTCTACCGCGCATTGGAGCCGCTCTTGCGGATGCTCGGGCCGGTCGCGCGCATGATCGGCGCGCAGCGGCTGGAGCGCCCGCTGGCTCTCATCGAGCGCGCGACAAAGGGCTTCCTCTTCGACTGCCGAATGTGTGGCCAGTGCGCGCTGTCGACGACCGGGATGGCATGCCCGATGAACTGCCCGAAGCGCATACGCAACGGCCCTTGCGGCGGCGTCCGCGCCGACGGCAGCTGCGAGACCGATCCGGCCATGCGATGCGTCTGGGTCGAGGGCTGGCAGGGGAGGCAGCGCATGCGCGGAGCCGTCCCGCCCGCGCCCAATCCAGAGCTCGACCACAGGCTCGAAAGCACCTCGAGCTGGCTGCGGGTCGCGCTCGGCGCGCCAAAGGCCCGCGCACCCGTGCATAGTCCGGGCGCATCGGCTGCTCCGGTCGCGAGCGACCTGCAGGCCCTGCTGGCGTCGGGCGAGTTCGCGGTCACCGCCGAGATCGCTCCGCCCGACACCGCCGACCCGGCCGAGGTTTCGCGACAGCTCGAGGCGTTTCGCGGCTCGGTCGACGCGCTCAACGTCACCGACGCGTCGGGCGCCAACTGCCACATGTCGAGCCTTGCCATGTCGGCTCTGTTGCTGCAGGCCGGGTGCGAGCCGGTGATGCAGATCACTTGTCGCGACCGCAACCGCATCGCCATTCAGGGCGACATCCTCGGGGCGGCCGCGCTCGGTGTGCGCAACGTGCTCTGCCTCACCGGCGATGACGTCCGCAACGGCGACCACCCGGGCGCGCGCTTCGTCGGCGACCTCGACGCGGTCACGCTCGTCGCGGCGGCGCGATCGATGCGGGACGAGGGCCGTTTCCTTTCCGGGCGCAAGATACTCTCGCCGCCGCAGCTGTTTCTGGGCGCGGCCGACAATCCGTCGGCGCCGCCGCTGCAGGCGCGCCTCGAGCGGCTCGCGCGAAAGGTCGCGGCTGGCGCGCAGTTCGTGCAGACGCAATACTGCTTCGATCTGGAGCTGATGCAGCGCTACATGCGCGAGGTTCGCGCGCAAGACCTCCACCGGCGCTGCCACATCCTCGTCGGCGTCGGTCCCATCGCTTCGGCGAGGGCTGCACGGTGGTTGCGGGCGCGTGTCCCGGGCGTCATGATACCCGATCGCGTCATCGCGCGGCTGGAGCGGGCGCTCGACCCATGTGCGGAGGGCCGCCGCATCTGCGCCGAGATGATCGAGGGCTTGCGCCAGATCGAAGGCGTTGCCGGTGTGCACATCATGGCGGCGAAGCAGGAGGAGGCCGTGGCCGAGATCGTCGCCGCGTCGGCGGCGCTGGGCCAGCGCGCGCCGTTGTTTCACTGCGCGACGCCCAAGCCGCTCAACCCGCCGTCAGCCTCGGAATGCAATACATGTCCATGAACGAGCGCCCCACCGTCGTCGTCGCCTGCCGCGTGATGCAGGAGCTCTTGGCGCCGCGTTTGCCGGAGGGCTGGCCCGTGACCTACCTCGACATCCTGCTGCACAACACGCCGAAGAAGCTCGCGGCCGCATTGCAGGCGGAACTCGACGCGATCGACGAGCCAAGCAACGTCATCGTCGGCTACGGGCTGTGCGGCAACGGGCTGGCCGGCGTGCGGTCCGGGCTGCACACACTGATCGTGCCGCGCACGCACGACTGCGTGGCGATCTTCCTCGGCTCCCATCAGCGCTACGTGCAGCGGTTCTTCGCCAATCCCAATACATACTACCTGACCCGCGGCTGGCTCGAGGCGCATGACGACCCTCTGCACGACTATCGCGACTACGTGCGCGACTACGACGAGGAGACGGCGGACTACCTCGTGGAGATGAAGTATCGTCACTACCGCCGCCTGTGCATGGTCGGGTTCTCGCCGGAAGAGCTTGAGCTGTGCCGGCCGATGGCCAAGGCGGTCGCCGACTTCTGCTTCAAGCGTTGGGGCATGGTCTACGAGGAGATCACCGGCTCGACGCAGCTGCTCGACAGGTTGCTGGAGATGCCACAAAGGCTCGCGGCGGAAGACAGCGAGTTCGTCGTGATTGCGCCGGGCGGCGTCATCGAGGCCGAGCAGTTCATGCGCGCCGGCGAGGCCGTCCCCGCGGCGACCGCGCGCTGCGGGGACGAAACCTGAGGCGGCTGCGTTCTTCATTCCGCGCGCCATTCCCATCGCTTCGCGTGCATGGTCAAATTCTGCAAAGGTCGGGCTGACGCTGCAGGGGGCCGATCCTGCGCGTCTTCGCTCGATCTGGGCGTCAGCGTCGACATTGACGCAACTCACGCGCATGCCGGATTTGGGGTGGTCGCACGATCGCTCATCGTTGGGTGGCTGCCTGTAGGCGTGCACGGATGCCGACTATCCACGCTCAGTTGCAGTCTGAAACCAAGCCGCGCAGCGGGCCGAGATCCAGGCTCAAATCGTGATCTCCGAGACCAAAGGCCGTCTTCAGCTCGCTCATGCGCGTTTCGAGCTTGAGCAGGGTCAGTCCCAGGCGCTCGATCTCCTCCTCGCTCAGCGCACCGCCCTCTACGCGCCGCATGGCTTGCCGCTCGAGCAACTGACGCAGCAGCTCAATGACGCTGAGCACAAGGCGTGCCAGATCGCGCTCGACCCTGTCCGGATCAGCCAGGATGCGCTGCGGCATCCCCCGGCGATCTTCGCTCAGCGCCGCCGCGAACCGCTCGAGCACGATCTGATCGTCGGGCGCGTGGAGCACCTTGTCCCCGCCCGCACGCGCACGATCATTCGGCGTGGTCATGACCGCCCCCTGTTGCTGACTCGCCCACATGCGCGGTGACAAAGGAATAGGGCGGCCATGCGCCGGTGCAGAGCAGCGCAAGCTCAGGATGAGCCTCCGCCAGCCGGGCCACCGCTTGTCGAAAGGACATCAGCCGGTCTCTCTGCACGAGAAATGCCGCCGAGACGACGGGCCGATCAGCCCGCCCATCGTCCAGCTTGCTCGCGCTTGCGTGCTCGGCGAGGTCTCCGCATGCCTTGCGAACAATCCCGAGCTGGACCTGGCGTCGGTCTCGCCGCGCTCGCTCCCGCACCAACCTGGCCCGCAGATAGGCCGTCCCCGGTGCCGTCGCCGCCGGGCCGAGTCCCGGCTTGCTATCCCGGTCGACATGCCCCGCGACCGCGGCCGGGTCGCTGCGCGGCAACGTGTCCACCGCGGGCTCGCGCTCGGCGAGCGGCAGAAAACTCACCCCGATCTCGACGTGGCCGCGGATACGCGCCATGTCCGCAACGAGCGCAGGATGGGCTCGGCACAATATCTCGCCGACCTGCTGCCGAGACGCAAACAGCGTCCCGAAGCGCACCGGCAGCACCGCCCGCTCGCTCAAGAGCGCTTCCAGCACTTGCTCGTGCCGCCACACCTTGTCTGCGGTCGCCGAGATCAGCGACCCATCGTGCACACTTGCAATGGCAGCTACGTCGCGCCAGACGATCTGGGTCAGCTTCTCGTCACCCAGCCCAGGTTGGCTCGGTAACGGCTCCTCGTGTCGGTCGGTGATGGCATACACGTAAAGCATCCCTCACCTGCTCTCGTCGGCTGTAGATTGCGCACCGAGGCCCTCGCGCAGTCGCTCCGCCGTATCGACCGAGGCGAGAAGAACCTTGAGACCGACATAGATGAGATCGACGCCGGCAACCGAGATGGTGGCGTCTCCCCACAGGACCACGCCTTTGTTGAGCACCCGGTCCAGCAGTTCGGACAAGGCGAGCTCATCCCTGTCGAATTGACCGCGCTGCACCTTGGATGCCTTCCTGCCGGGGTGACACGAAATGATAGGGCGGCCATGGCCCACTGAGCTCGAAGCTGAACCCATGCGCAGCGAACCTGGCCTGCAGAGCGGCAACCGCCCGCTGGAATTGACTCATGGCTCCTGCATCTAGGAGATATGCCCTATTCGCGACCATTTCTTGCAGCCTGCCATGCACGTCTCGCGGCTGGGCGGGGATCTCTGTGCCCTCGCGCGCGCAGGCAGCGAGGGATCGATCGCTTTGCTCGACGCACCTGGCAATGGCGGCGGCAACTTCGACATCGAGCACGCGGTCGTATTGCTTCCGCAGAAAGTACCGGGTTCCCGGCGATGCGCCGGCGAGTTCCTGGTGCAGCCGCCGGACGAGACTGGATTCCCCTGCCAGGTGTCGGCGTACGGTCTCCGAATCGCAATAGAGTTTCAGTCCCCACTCCGAGGCGTCGCGTACGCGATCCAGGGCCTCATTCAATTCGGTCCGGTGCCGCGCAAGAGCCTTCGATACCTGGGCTGCGTCGCGGTAGATCGTGCAGAACCTGAATGGCACTATGTCGTAGCGGGACCGGAGCCGCTCGAGAACCTTCTCGTGCGCCAGAATCCGGGCGCGCAGCCACTTCGTGTCCGCCAGCGCCGACCGCAGCTCGGCCGCAGCGAATCGGCTGGCCGGGACCGTGCTCCCGAACGCCACTAGGTTGCCATGCACGAGCCGGCGCACGGGAGCGTTGCCAATGATGCCCTGGCGTGGAAGCGGGGCCAGTTTCCGGTCCGGCGCAACGCGTGCCACGCCGTAGACATAGACGACGCTCTTGCTGGCATCCTTTCTGGCAGGCCTGACCGAACTCATCGCACGCCTGCCAGGCGTGAGGCCGCGAGTTCCTGGCGCCGCACTGCCACCAGGACCGTGCTTTCGACCGTGTTGCGGTCGAAGCGATATCCGCTCTCAGCAGGCAGGCCGTCGCCGACCATCGCCGACAGAGCTTCGGCATAGCCCACCAACGTCTTGTAGGCGCCGGTCAGCCGGGCGACCCGATCGTGGCCGACTGATATCGCGATCTCGCGATCGGGATGGTGCCGCTGGATCAGCCGCCGATAGACCGCCTTGATGTCGGCAAGTCTCGCGCTCGCGCCGAGCCGCAAGGTCCGGCGAGCCTGATCGATGACCTTGAAGGAGGGTAAGGTTACCTCAACTGTGGCAAAACTGTAGAACGGCAGCGGCCCGATGCAGCGAAAACTCAGCCGCCCGCCGAGTTCCTCGTCGAGTTGCGCAAGTCGCTTGTCGAAGAGCTCGCTCCCCCGCTCCCGCAGCAGCAGCGCAAGGTTGGCGACCATGCGGTCGTCCATCAAAGCGTTGTCGACAAGATCGGCCGCCACGGGTCGCAGGGCCGCCAAGATGCGGCCACGCAAGTCGTCACGCCGGCGGTCGATGGCATTCTTGACCAGCATTCCGAGCGCCAGTCGTGAGCCGTTGGCCGCCTCGGCGGGCTCCGCCGCCGCCTCAGCTCTCAATCGGGCAACCTCGTCCTCCGCGGCGATCTCGCGCAAGACCTCGTCGAGATTCCACGACACGATCAGCTCGATCTGAATGTGGTGTGCGAACTCGGCAAGCCGCGGCGCCAGCACCGGGGCTCCCCGCTCCAGCAGGCTGCCGACCATCGAGTCATTGGGCAGAACGGTGCCGAATCTCACAGGCAGCACCGGCGAAGTCCGCATGACAGCCTCCACCACGCGCTGATGGTCCAGCAAATAGCGAACAGCCTCCTCGCGCGACAGGGCACGGAAATCGACCGGAGGACTCTCGCCGACCACAGCGCCAAGCCCGTTGGCATACACTGTACGAACGCGCGGATCTGCCGGAGAGAGGCCGGCGACATCGAACGCCTGCTGCGCTGAGGCCGGGGTGATTGCGTAGACATAGATGCCGCTCATGGCTGGCTCCTGCTCAATTTGCGTTCGGCGAGCGCCTTGTCGAAGTGCCGCTTGCTCACCATTAGCTGGCGCAAGCGGGCCTCTGTTGGCTCACCGGATGCTTCTTCCTTGACGCCTGACGCGGAGGCGGGGGCAACGATCTCGCGAATCGCAAACAGCGCGGCTTGCCGGCAAATTCCTTCGAGATCCGCACCCACCAACCCCTCCGTGCCGTTCACCACGGCATCGAGGTTCACATTCCTGTCGAGCGGCATGCGCCTTGTATGGACCTGCAAGATCGCGCGCCGCGCCGCCGCATCGGGTGTCGGCAGCTCGATGTGGAACTCGAGCCGGCCCGGCCGCAGGAGGGCGGGATCCAGCCGATCGACGCGGTTCGTCGCCGCGAGCACTACGACGCCCTTGAGGTCCTCGATGCCGTCGAGCTCGGTGAGGAGCTGCGCGACTACCCGCTCGGTTACCTGGCTATCGCCGCCGCCGCGGCGCGGCGCCAATGCGTCGATCTCGTCGAAGAAGATGATGCAGGGAGCGGCTTGGCGGGCCTTGCGGAATATCTCGCGCACGCCGCGTTCGGATTCCCCAACCCACCGGCTGAGCAGCTGCGGACCCTTGACGGCAATGAAGTTCGCTTCGGTTTCGCCGGCCAGCGCCTTGGCCAACAACGTCTTGCCCGTGCCAGGCGCGCCGCAAAGCAATACACCCTTGGGTGCCCGCACACCGGCCCGCCGAAAGAGCACATCGTATTTGAGCTGCCAGAGCACGACCTCAGTCAAGAGCTCCTTGATTTCTTCTGCCCCGCCTACGTCCTCCCAGCGCACGTTCGAGATCTCGGTGGCGACCTCCCGCAGTGCCGACGGCTCGACCTCAGCCAACGCGTTCTCGAAATCGGACCATTCGACCTTGAGCGCGCTCAATTTGTCATAGGGAATCTCGGTCTTCTTGAAGTCGATGTCAGGCATCAGCCGTCTGAGCGCGTTCATAGCGGCTTCCCGACACAAGGAGGCGAGGTCCGCGCCGACAAAGCCATGCGTTATGGCGGCAAGCCGCTCCAGCTCCACGTCCTCGGCCAGCGGCATCCCGCGACTGTGGATCTCGAGGGCCTCCCGCCGCCCACCCTTGTCCGGGATGCCGATCTCGATCTCTCGGTCGAAGCGTCCGGGACGTCGCAGCGCCGGATCCAGGGAGTTGGGAATGTTCGTGGCGGCAATGATGACCACCTGCCCCCGCGTCTCGAGACCGTCCATCAGGGCGAGGAGCTGGGCGACCACGCGGCGCTCGACCTGGCGCTCGCCCCCCATTTCCTCGCGCTTGGGCGCGATGGCGTCGATCTCGTCGATGAAGATGATGGCGGGTGCATTCCGCTCCGCCTGCTCAAACACCTTGCGCAGCTGCGCCTCGCTCGCACCGTAGAATTTGTCGATGATTTCGGGACCATTGATGTGAGTGAAATGCACGCCGGACTCGTGAGCGACCGCCCGCGCGATCAACGTCTTGCCGGTCCCCGGCGGCCCATAGAGCAGGACGCCCTTGGGCGCCTCGATGCCCAGATGCGAGAAGACCTCCGGGTACTTGAGCGGCAACTCGATGATCTCGCGGACCCGGCGCAATTCCTTGTGCAGCCCCCCCACATCCTCATAGGTGATGGCTTCGCGGCGCTGCGCTGCACCCTCGCAGGTTATGGTGGTGCCGGGAACGACGACCACCGGGCCCTCGGGCGCTGCCTTGGCGACCACGAAGTTGCGCACCTGGGTGCCGAACGGATTGACGCGCACCCGGTCGCCGGGAACCAACGGAATGCCATCGAGCAAGCGCGTCAAATACCGCCCCTCCAGTCCGCGCGCGGACCGCGTCGGCGCGTCGGTCGGCGCCAGCACGATCGTGCGCGCGTTCTTCGCCTCGGAACGGCGGACTACTACCTGCTCGCCGAGGCTCGCACCTGCGTTCGCCCGCGAGATCCCGTCGATCTGGATGGTGCGCTTGCCGCGCAGCTCGGCGTGCGCCGGCATGACACGGGCCACGGTGGTCTGCTTGGCAACGACCTCGACTACGTCACCGATATCGACGCCGAGCTCGGCCATGTCCTTCGGGTCCAAGCGGGCCAGACCGCGGCCGACATCCTTGGCGAGCGCCTCCGAAACCCGATAGGTCGAGTTGAGCGGGGTGCTATCCGCCTTCGACTCCGTTGCCCGGCCCGGGTCCCGATCCGGCTTGCGACCGTTGCCTCTTGCCAACGTCATCTGCTCCCCGCCGCGGCACCAAGGGCCGCATTGCGCCGGTTCTGGCTGCGCTTCGCCCTTCGCCGGGGCGGCTTTCTCTGCGACGTAGTCTCCAGATCATTCAGACGCCGTCTGAGCAGGTGGTTCTCCCGCTCGAGGTCGTCGGCCCGCGCAGACAGCTTCGGGTCTGCTTCCCACCAGTTGATGCCGAGCTCCTTTGCCTTGTCGACCGAAGCGATGAGCAAACGCAGCTTGATATTGAGCAGGTCTATCTCGACCAGCGAGATCGTGATGTCGCCGGCGATCACGATTCCCTTGTCTAGGACCCGCTCGAGGATGTCGGCCAGGTTGGTGGTCTGCAGCGAATGTTCCATGTCGTGGTCGACCTCTGTTCACCCGTGCGACCGCTGCCTGTCGCCGACTGCGCCGACCCTGGCGATCAAGTTCGCCGTCTGCAGACGCAGCTCTGAGAAACCGCGACAAAGGCAACAATTGCGATTGGCCTGGTCGTAGCTAGCGCATTCCAGCAGCACGCTCGCCGCGTCGATGAGGTCGTGCGCAAGAGGCACCTTTTCCGACGCGGTCCGCGCCGCGTTGATCGATTTGGTCAGCGTCTCGATCTTGGCCTCCTGCGGGTCGAAGAGGCCTATCGGACACCGGATCTTTGTCGCCGTCTCGGTCATGGATCGCTCCCCGCTCATTGCTCGTCCAGCATCTGGTCGCGGAAATAGCGCCGCCGGCGGTGGTAGCTCAGCAGGGAGCCGCCGGGCGCGAACACGGCCTCATAGGCAGCAAGAACATCGGTCGCTGCCGGTATGCGCTTGAGCTCGATCAGGTCGACCGTGACGTGCCAACCGTCCGACGCGTTGACTATGGACGACACATGATCGACGTCGAGCCCTGTGATGGTCGAGAGTTCCGCCTTCGCGCGTGCGGCGATTTGTGCCACGCTCATCGGCGCACCTGTGCCGGGAGCTTGACCGGTATCGAGGCCTGCGATGCGCGACAATTCCGCCTTGGCAGTGTCGGCCGCGGCAATCGCCTCGACCGCCAGCGCTTGCGCCGCTGCTGACACGACGCTCTGCTCTTCGCGGGGACGTCTCTTTCCCACTGGCATGATCTAACCTCCCTCCTTCATCCGTCGCACCTGGTTCAAGCGGTCGAGCAACTCGGCCTCGGCGCGCTCGAGCTCATCCATCGTGATCTTGCCAAGCTCGTGTTGCTCCTCGAGCACAGCCAGTTGCTTGCGAATGTTGTCTTCGTTGTAGAGTTCACGCTCGGCATGCTCGGCCAACGTCTGGACAATCCACATGACGCCCTTGAAGGGGCCAAGGATTGGCGCCGTCACGATCCCGCTCAACAGACCCATCGCTTGCCTCCCGCCAGAACTCCATCGCCACCCGCCGGTCGCGGGCGACGGTCGTCAGGTTGCCCACCGCATGGTGACATTCACGAAATTGTAGGGCGCGACCGGCCCAACGCACTTGATGAGAAGCCGACGCCCCATGTCCCGATCGAGTGCGCGGACGGCGGCATTGAATTCCGTCTCGCGCGCCCGCGCGATCAGGAACGCGGAGTTCAGCACCATGTGGTCCCCGACCGTAGGATTGACCTGCGTCTTCTCCGCCAGGGGTCGCAAGCGTTGGAGGACACTTTCTGCGTCCCGACCGCGGCGGGCCTTCAGCTCCGCTTCGACGAGCTCGCCGAGGCGAATGCGGTCGTAGTAGGTCTCCTCGACGGAGCGCCCCGCCAACCTGTCACGCATGCGGTGGATGGTCGGGTTGTCCTGGACGATTTCCTGCAGGACGACATCCTCGTACCAGAATGCCTTCAGGCCGGTTTCCATCCGGCCCTCCATTCCATCGAGCAGCGCGCTCAGCTCTCGATATCGAGCTTTCAGCAATTGCTCCCGGACCGCATCGGGGCTGGGCGCCACACAGTCGAAGCGGATGGGCAGCACGGCATATTCCGTCATCACCTCGTCGAGCACCCGCATATGCGCCATCATGTTTCGCCGCGTATTGTCGTACCGCGGCAGGGGCGAATCGCTCGCGACCACCGCCAGATCACGGAAGTTGACGGTGTGAACGACATCGCCCCGCTCTCCCATTCCGAGCGTCTCGAACGTCCGCGGCTCCTTGCAGCGTACGAGGCAGTAGAGGTATTGGGCGACGTCGCTCTCCGCGTGAGCCTTGGGCGAACGCGCTGGCGCCAGCCTCATAGTGTGCCTCCATCAGAATCTGGAACGCTGTCACGCGCAGACATTGGTGCCGATTTCGGTCCACGTGACCGCTTCGGCACCGCGCGCGTCCGGGCCAATTCGAACCGAACGCGCAGATTCTTCTGCTGGAGCGCATCGGTGAGCAACGCCACGGCCTCACCGGCCCAGGCCTCGGTCTGCGCCGATGTAAGGTCCGGCGTGAGCCGCCGATAATGATCGCGCAATGCCTCGTAGAGACGCTTCACAGCCGGATCGAGATGGTCCCACACGCCCCGGCTCAATGCTGCCTCGAGGGCTTCGGCTTGCCGGTCATGCCCGGCGCGAAGGAACGGCGCGGTCTCGAGCGCAAATCCCAGATGGGCTTGCAGATCCCCGACAAACAGAAGCCGCGCGGCCTGGTCGGCACACAGCTTTCCGTTCGCGACCTTTCTGCCCAGGCTCTCCACCAGGATTGGCCGCTTGGTCACGCTCAGGCAAGCTTTCTCGACGACATCCCGGTCGAGATGAAACAGCGCTTCACCGAAGCCGGCCCTTATGGCGATCTCGTTGGCAAATACTTCCTGCGGTGCATGCACACACAGGCGATCGGCTAGGAGCTGCAGGATAGGGGCAATCACCTTCTTCCGTGGTGGAGCACCTTCCTTGATCTCCACCGAGAGCGCGCGGGCCGCCTGCACCGCCTTGTTCTCGGCCAGAGGATGGCCGTGCTCGTGCGCCAGCAGGGCGCGCAGCGATAGTCTGTCACCCCAGGCGCCGTCTTGCTCGAGCAGTCTGCGATTAACGAACACCGCGCACTCGGACAGATCGGCGGCATCGTAGACATTGACCATGGGACGGCGATCGATGTCCTCGGCAATGACCGAGGATAGCGTGATGGCGCGTTTGATCTGCGAGGTGAGAGGCTGCAGATCCTCGAACACGAACATGTTGACGCATTTGTGCGGCCACGTGCCCACTCGGACATAATGCCGGATGACCGATTGCTCCTCCTCGATCAAGCGACCAAGACCCTGCTGGGCATCTGCCATCACTTGCAGCGTCGTATGGTCGACCCGGGTTCGGGAGAAATGTTCGATCACACTTGGCATGGCTCAGGATTTCTTAAGCCGCAGCTCGAGAAGACCGTTCTTGAATGACCGCCGCATAGACGCAGCATCCACCGCGCTGGGCAGCAGCAGCTCCTTGGCGTAGCGCCGCTCGCCGGACGAGCTGAGTGCCAGCACGTCGCCGCGCACGTCGATGTTGATCGCATCTTCCGTCACGCCCGGGAGTTCGGCGGCAACGACGATTTCTTTCTCCTCGTCGAAGACGTCGATCAGCGGTTCGCGCACATCGACGACCTCTGGACCTTCCTTGGTGGCGCGAATGTTGCCGAAGCGCTCGACGTGCGGCTCGCCGCCGATCCCGACCCGCACGCTCACGCCGTAGACGCCGTGCGCCTTCTCGCCGAGGCCTTTGACCTTGAACTCGCCGGTCTGGTTGATCTGCTGTTCACCGGCCTCGACCAGTTTGCCCAGAACCCCGACGAAATCGCCGAGCCCCTTGAACAAGGGACCGAAGCCGATATCGACGGCGGCTTGGCTCTGCGCCTCGCTGGCACGCTTGCGTGGGTGGCCTTTTCGACTTTGCATGATCGCATCTCCAATGTTCTGCTTCTGGCCGATTGTGGCCGTCTCAGTATTCGACGCTCACGTCGCAGTGCCGGGCCTGCGCGACGTCGCCCTTCGTCCGCCCATCGGTTGCGGGCGCGTACGCCCGCTTGCGCCGCTTGGCGGCACGGGACGATCCTCGACATTCGCGGATCAGCCGGCCGACACGCTCCATCTCCTTCTCGAGAAGGTTCAAGCGATTGCGGGTCACCTTCTGCTTCTCGGTCCAAACGGCGAGCTGGCGCTCGAGCAGCGCGCGCTGATGGTCGAAGCGCGCCAGCTTCGCCGTGAGCTTGCTCCGCTGTCCCTCGGAACTCCGGCCTTGGGCGGTCGGAATTGCGCAGGTCTCGTGAAGTCCCCTGACGTGTGCCATCAGCGCATCTCCGCGGAACCGTTGCCTGGATGCGCCGAATCCGACCTCGCGGATCGCCTGCGTTGCACGGCTTCCCCCGACTCGGCCCTAAGCCTCGGTTGCTTGTCCGCAGGTTCATCGTCGGCCTGCAACGCCGGGCAATGATGATCGATAAGGCTCATCAACATCTTGCGGTGCTGCTGGCGCTCTTCCGTCGACCGGCTGCTGAATGCGGACCGGGCGCCGAGAAGATCGAGGCAGATCTGCACGAAGCGCGGATCGGCCGACGACGTGCGCAGGTTCTGGCTCGCGACCATGCGCGCAATCATGATGCCGGCGCGCAATGTTGGGGCCTGGTCGTACTCGCCGGATGCCCGGTAGTCGCGGACCAGGTCGACGATCTTCGCCACCTTGGATTCGGCCAGGCCCGAACGGGAGGCGGTGATGCCGAGCTCGGTGTCGCGATCGAAATAGTCGACATCCATCATGATCATCCGGTCGCTCAATGCATCCTGGGCGTCGTGCACCCCGGAATATTCCTGCGGATTGCTGGTGAAGATCGCGCGGAACTCCGGATGGACCTTGATGTAGCTCTCGTTCTGATTGGGAACCGGCAGCACCAGAAGCCGCTCCTCCAGAACGCCAAGCAGGATGTTGTTGGCCTCGGCGCGCGAGCGAGTGAATTCGTCATAGATGAGCGTGCAGCCGTCCCGGCAGGCGGTGGTCAGCCGGTGATCGGACCAGTTGCGGATCGCATCCTCCTCGTACTTCAAGACCGAATGGATGAAGCGATCGACGACTTTGCGGTACTGGTATCCGAACTGCCCGCCGACCAGATTTGAGGTGGTCATCTGATCGTCGCCGGTCACGAACACCACTGGCCGTCCCAGCTGCGCCGCCACATGAAAGGCCAACGTCGTCTTGCCGGACCCGGCCGGACCACGGAAATGGATCGGGAATCCCGCTTGCAGGTAACCGAGGGCCCGGTTTGCCAGCTCCTGGACCGCAGGCGTCGTTACAAAATTGGTGCTTGGTCGCACCGCAATCGTGGTTCCGGCGAGATGGCTTGATGAACGTTGAGCTACTGGCATGATCGGCTGTCTCTCCATTACGGCGCGTGGGTGGGCGCGCGTGTCTCTGCGCATCCGGGAATGCTCTCGCACTGGAAGGCGCGATACCATTGCTGTCGAGCCGCCTCGTATTCGCCCGGACTGTTCTGCCAGGCACGAAACTGCTCATAGATGCGCCTGAGTGCTGGCTCACACTCGAGCCAGAATTCTTCCTTGAGGGGCGGTACCGGCGGCCGCTGGCTGAGCTGCGCCTGGCGGCAAAGACCGGCCGTCATGCTTCGCTCGAAGTCGCTGCTGAAGCCGGCCGGCACTTCCGTGACCGCATAGGCCACCGCGCCGCCGAAGCCGAAGGCGAGGGGAGGCCGCAATCCCAGCGAGCGGCCGATGGCTTCAGCCAGCACCGACACTATGCGGGCAAGCGCCTCTGGATCACGTGCTGCCCTTTCCTCGCCGCTTTGCATCAACGCTACGATATCGGCGTAGGCGACCGGCAGGCTCCTTTGCCAATGCCGCGGCGGCAGCAGAGTGAATATGAACGCGCTCGGCTTGATCTCGCTGACCAATTCACCCGGACACAAAGCAAGCGACAGCCTCCGCCACAAGGCCTCGAGTAGCAATCGGGCCTCAGCGAAATCGGGCTGCAGGACGATCTCCGGCTGCAAGCCGTCGCGTACAACGACGCGGCAGCCAAGCCCGGTGAAGGTCTGCAAAGCAGGCGGCAGCGTAATCTCTATGCTGCCGCTCGTGCGCCCCGCAGATCTGATCCTGCATTTGCCCAGATACATAGTGCCTCCGCACCCTTGTCCAGCCTGCCATCCGCGCTAGCGGGCCATCTAGCGGCGCGTCTAGCAGATCACTTTGCCCCAGTGCTCGGCCCCGCTCCTTCCGAGCGAGGCCGTCAATCCGCTTGCTCGACACACGTCTTGGCGCCGGTTCCTTCAGCGCCTCGCTCGCTTATTCACTCAACTCGCGCGATCCGCTCTGAAGGCCCCCCAGATTTCACGCGCCTTTATCCGGTCCGCATGGGCCCTACCGACGAACCTGGCCATGTCTTTGCGCAACTTCTCGCGACCGGCAGCGAGTGCCCCCTGCTGGTACTCGGCCATTTGCTCTCTTGCGCGCGTGAGAGCGCCGCGGAGCTCCTGGGTGTCCTTCGCGAGGGCGCCGGCTTGGCGTCGCAGGCTGCTCCGCAGCTGGCTGGCAGTCCTACGCCGAGCGCTGCTCAGCCGGGCGATGTGATTCATCGTGGCATTCCGGCAAGCCGCCACATCCTTGACCAGGGAAGCCAGGAATTTTTGGGTTTGTCCGCGGTATTGGCGAACCATCTTGCCGCGCATCGTCGCGCAGGTCGTCAGCGCGCAGCTTACGGCGTGGCGCATGTCGCTGATGGCGGCCTCGCGGAATTTCGCCGTGCGCCGAAGCTCCCTCGTCAGCTGGTCCATGTTACTCGATTGAGACATCGCGACACATTCCTCCTCCGAGACCTCCTTCCAGGGGCCTCACCTCGACGGTCCGCGAACTCGCGGCATGATCGATTGACCAAGCCCAATGGGAGTGAGGCCGGCTGCGACCTCAACGCTGCAGCACACCCTCACTCCACTTTCAGGTCCGATATCAGCCGGGCAGAGCGGTGGCTCCGGGCAGCATGCAACTTATCGGACGAACTACGCGGGCTGAGCCGCCGTGAGACCGATTGCCTCGGCGTACTTCAGATACGTGTCCACGCCGGCCACGACGACGCGGGCCTCGATCGCGAGCAGCTCGATGCCGACCAGCGAAACGCGCGCCCACGCGTCGATGACGACGCCCTTGTCCAGAATGCGATCGACAACTTCAGCGAGACTCGTCGACGCGATGGTCTTCTCTACTGCCACGGCTTTCTCCTTTTGCTGGGTATAATGAAGCATTGATGTAGCGAAGTAGAGCAGATACGCCGGGCGGCGACTATTCGGACGAATACCTACCAAGTAGTGGGTTTTCCCCAAGGCGAATCCATTTAAGGCAACGTTGATAGAAAATGTTGATGCTAGAACCCGCTTCCTATTTTTTGGCGGTAGCAATGCGGGAAATATTCGGCTTGGTCGTGCGGCGAGGACGCTAATGGAGCCTTATTTGCCGGCAGACCAGCCTCGAGATGTCCGAGACCACCGCTCCACGCCTTGCAGCGTCATGAACGGCTGACGAACCAACGGGCGCTCGCCGGATCCCCGCCAATGATCCCGTCCTATCGAGTTCGACAAAGACAGGTCGGACACATGAGGGGCTGACCGGCAGACGCCAAGCAGCCTGCAACTAGAACCGCCAAGCCCACCGCGGTGCGCACCCCCATCTTTCGCATGAGGTTCGCGCGGTAAGTCTCGATGGCCTTGGGGCCAACGCCGAGATGACGCGCTGTCGCTTTATTGGGCATGCCGTTGAGCACGCAGTCCAGGACCTGCCGCTCCCGCTCCGATAGTTTCGCCAGTCGGGCCCGCATCACTTGATATCGTTGCCACAAGGCATGAGCCTTCACATCGCGTTGGATCCAATACTGAACGCTTTCGAGCAACAGCTCCTTGTCCAGAGGTTTTTCGAAGAACTCGACCGCTCCCAGCTTCATGGCGCGGACGACGGACGACAGACAGCCGTAGCCACTGATCATGATCACGGGCATCGTCCTGGCTTGTCCCTGCAGGCGGGCAAGTGTTTCGATGCCGTTCAACTCCGGCATCCGCAGGTCCAGAACGATGCAGCCGGGGCGATCGGGCTCGTACTCCTCGATGAACGCGAGAGGCGATGCGTAGACTTGCACTTGCAGACCTACAGTCTCGAGCAGGAGCTTGAGCACGTCGCCCATGAAATCATCATCATCGACGATGTAAACCGTGGCCTCGGACCCGAGGGTAGATCTCTTCGCCGGGCTTCGCGAGTGAGGGGGGGCGTGCACAGTGCGGCTCCGGAGGTTTCTGGGTTCGCTTCGGCGCTCCGGCATCAAAGCACTGCGTTGTCGAGGCAGCCTTCGAGCAACGAAGAAACACTTAGGCCAACGGTCCGAAACTTGAAACCAAAAGACCGGCTTTACTTCACCATTTTACTAATCGCTCTGCTACTTGACACCCTTGGTCAAGGCAACCATGTGGATGTCTGGCGCATGAGTATCCTGTGCAGATCTTCAATGATTGATGCGCGAATAAAGATAATAGGTATCATACAGCCGAACCTAAGCATTGAATTCTGCGATCCGAGGATGGGAGCGGAGTGAGTGGATGCTTACCGGTTCGAATGTAAGGCGCTGCCAAGCGCAGCAGGCCACTTCGATAGCCGTCTGGCGTGCGAGGAACACCTTGCAGGTCGCGATCTCACTTTCCTTGCAGGTGTGTATCTGGTCCAAAGCGGGGCTCTTGACGCGGGATACGGCGGTTGTCGATCTCCCACCCGGCGTCGATGTGAATACTCTACCTCCTGAAAAGCGGTGGCTTCGGATTTCGGCTTAGAGCCGGATCGGTCCGCCTGCGGCGAACTCAGATCCTGTTTCATCCTGTCGGGGTCGCCAAGCCGGCAGTGTGTCCGGCTGGAGACAGCCTGTTGAGCATGCTTGCATTCCAAGCGCGGACTCTGCGGCAGCGGGGATGACTTCGCCGCCGGGATCGCATATACGCCATAGAAATGCCATCCTGGGATAGTCGTCCTTCCGGGTTGAGTGTCGGGAACGACATGCTGGCGCAACTGAAAAGAGCAAGCCGAAGCTGCATTGCCTTCATCTGGGCGATGGCCGTCGTCTTTGCCGTGGCGCCGGCGGTGAGCATGGCCTATGCGTCACCGGTTGGCGCGTTCTCGCGGCCTGCAGTCCACGCTCATGAGCATGGCGACGACGACCATGTTCATCACAGCATCCATCTTCACCTGGCCTATGTCCATCCTGACGACGCAGATCATCGTCATCACAAGTCCAGTGGCGATGAGCCGCAGGATGACGAGGGGCAGCCCGGTCTGCACGTTCACCACGAAGCATGCTGCCCGAGCGTGCTCGTCCCTGTCGTCACTGCCAGCACGGTGCATATCCGCGTAACGGACCGGGTGACACTTCCGCGCGTGGAGCCGCTGCAAGGCGCTCCGCGAAACCGCCTCCTGCGACCGCCGATTCCCTCGTCTCTGTTCTGACCATTCGCTCGGCCAGCCGCGCGCGGCTGGACCTCTGCTATTGGCCGACAGACTCGGGATCATCATGTCAAATCCGAATCGGACGCAATCCGTCCGGGGCGCATGCCTCACTTGGAGGGCTGCCCTGTCCAAGGTGCTCATGGTCGTGCTTCTTGCGGCCACTCAACCTGTGCTCGTGGGCTCAGTAGCCGCTCACGAAGGCCACGATCACGACAAACCGGCGCCGCTGAATCTGCCGGTGGCGCCTCGCGTCGTGGCCGTCACCCCCGACTACGAGCTCGTCGGCGTGCTCTCAGGCGAGCGGCGCTTGACCATCTTCCTCCACCGCTTCGCCACCAATGAGCCGATCAAGAACGCCAAGCTCTTCGTTGCTGTCGGCGAGCGCGAAGTCGAGGCGGCTGGCAAGGAGGACGGTGTTTTCGAGGTCTCGGCGCCATGGATCAGCGCGGCGGAACCCGTTGACATCGTCTTCAAGCTGGTGCTGCCCGATGATCAGGACATCCTGACCGGCCGGCTGCAACGTGCCGGCATCGTGGCCGGCGCAGGAGCCCCAGCCTCACTGACCAGCGCCGTACTGGAGCTGCGAACCCTCGTTGTCGCTGGTGGCGCGTTGATGGCGGGCATTCTCCTGACATTGCTGATTGGTGCCAACGTGGCGCGCCGGCGGCAGCCGCGCATGGTCGAGCCGGCAGAGGATCGCGACAGCTCCGAGCCGCCGACGCAAGAGGCATCGAAGGTCAAGCGGCTGCAACGAGCATCCCTCGTCATTCTGCTTCTCGTCTTGGCGGAATTGGCCGTCCCGTCCGGCGGGGCAAAGGCCGGCGAGGAGACCAAGCTGCCGTCTGTTCCGTCCACCGTGGCCACCGATCAGCCGCAGCGCATGGCCGACGGCAGCTTGTTCGTGCCCAAAGCGACCCAGCATCTGCTGGCTGTCAGGACGGTGTTGGCCGCTGAGACCCGGGCTCCTCGCACGGTTCAGCTGGTCGGCAGCGTGATCGCCGATCCCAACAGCTTCGGGCGCGTGCAATCGGCTCGGCCAGGGCGCATCGAGGCGCCGACCGGCGGCCTGCCCTTCATCGGCAAGCGCGTGGAGAAGGGCGAGCTGCTCGGTGCTCTTCTGCCCTACATCGAGGCCGCGGACAAAGCCAACATCGAAAGCCAGATCGCGGAAGCCGACGCTCGCATTGTCAAGCTGAGGACGATCCTGTCGCGCTACAACGAGCGGCCTGGGGCCATGCCGCAGGTCAAGGTCGACGAGGTCGAGGGCGAGCTCAACGCACTCTTGCGCAAGCGGGCTGAGCTGCAGCCCAGTCTCGTGGCGCGCGAAGAGATACGCGCACCCATCACGGGGACGGTGTCGGCCGCCAACGTGGTTGCCGGCCAGATCGTCGAGGCCCGCGAGGTGCTGTTCGAGATTGTCGATCCGGCGCGCTCATGGGTCGAGGCCATCGCGCACGATGCGAGCGTCGTGTCGAGCCTCAGGAAAGCCTTCGCCGTCACGAACGCGGGCGATCGGCTGGCGCTGGAGTTCGCGGGGCTCGGGCCGTCGTTGCGGCAGCAGGCCGCGCCCCTCATGTTCCGCGTGACGGGTGAAGCCCCGCCCAACCTGGGCGTGGGCAAGCCGGTCACGGTCATCCTGCAGTCAACGCTCGAGGTGAGCGGTATTGTGCTTCCGGCGTCCAGCCTGGTCCGGGCGCCGAGCGGGCTCCCGACCATCTGGGTGAAATCCGAGCCCGAGCGCTTCGAGCCGCACACCGTCCGCTACGAGCCGCTCGACGGCCAGCGCGTGCTGGTGTCGGCAGGGCTCAAGGCCGACATGCGCGTGGTCACCGAAGGCGCCACGCTGCTCAACCAGATCCGCTGACATCCGGAGGGGCTCCCATGTTCAACCTTCTGGTCACGCTGAGTCTGCGCAACCGTCTGTTCGTTCTGGCCGCGGCCCTGATCCTCGTCGTCTACGGCGCGATCACCTTGCGCACCCTGCCGGTCGACGTGTTCCCCGATCTCAACCGGCCGACCGTGACGCTCATCACCGAGGCCGAAGGCCTGGCGCCCGAGGAGGTCGAGCAGCTCGTCACCTTTCCGCTCGAGACGACCATGAACGGCATGCCGGGGGTGGTGCGCGTGCGCTCGGTGTCAGGCGTCGGCCTATCGATCGTCTACATCGAATTCGACTGGGGCACCAACATCTACCTCAACCGGCAGCAGGTCACCGAGCGGCTGAGCGTGGTGCGCGAGCAGCTGCCGCGCAATGTCAACCCGCAAATGGCGCCGATCACCTCCATCATGGGCGAGATCATGCTGGTCGCAGTCGCAGGCGACAACGCCAGCCCGATGGAGGTGCGGGAGGTGGTCGACTGGGTCATCCGCCCGCGCCTGCTCACCATCCCCGGCATTGCCCAGGTCATTCCCATCGGCGGCGAGGTGCGCCAGTACCGGGTCACGCTCGATCTGGCGCAGATGACCAATCTCGACATCACACGCAAAGAGGTTGAGACGGCACTCGCGCAGTTCGGCGCAAACACCGCGGGTGGCTTCATCGACCAGCATGCGCGCGAATATCTCATCCGCAACCTCGGGCGCACCACGCGATTGGAGGACCTGAGAACGCTGACCGTGGCGTATCGCAAAGGCGTCGCGGTCCGCCTCGGCCAGCTAGCCTCGGTGGACTTTGCCGCCAGGGTGAAGCGGGGCGATGCCGGCCATATGGGACACCCATCGGTCATTCTGACGGTGCAGAAGCAGCCCAATGCCGACACGCTCGAGCTCACCAAGGAGATCGAGTCGGCCCTGGGCGATCTGAAGCGCGTGCTGCCCAAGAGCATCACCACGGTCGATGTGCTGTTCCGCCAGGCGTCGTTCATCCAGGTCTCGATCGACAATGTACTGCGGGTGCTGGTCGAGGCGCTCATCGTGGTCGCTATCGTGCTGTTTCTGTTCCTGATGAACTGGCGGACCACGGCCATCTCGCTCACCGCCATCCCGATCTCGGTGCTCATGACAGTGATCGTCTTCCACGCGTTCGGGCTGACGATCAACACCATGACATTGGGCGGCCTCGCCATTGCCATCGGCGAGCTTGTCGATGACGCGGTGGTCGGCGTCGAGAACGTGTTCCGGCGCCTGCGCGAGAACAAGTCTAAGCATCATCCAATGCCGGTCTTGCAGGTCATTGCCCATGGGTCCCAGGAGGTGCGCTCCGGCATCATCTACGCCACCGCCATCATCATCCTGGTGTTCGTGCCCCTGTTCGCCCTCTCCGGCATCGAGGGCCGGCTGTTTGCCCCGCTTGGGGTGGCCTACATCGTCTCGATTCTGGCCAGCCTCATCACGTCCATCACCGTCACGCCGGTGCTCTGCTATTACCTGCTGCCGCAAATGCGGCGCCTCAGCCACGGCGATTCCAGGCTGGTGACCGTGCTCAAGGCCGGCAACCGGCGGCTGCTCGACTGGGCCTTCGGACAACAGGCCTTGGTCATGACGGCGGCGGTATTCGCCGTAGGCGTCGCCGCGTTCAGCGCCACTTTCCTGCCGCGGTCGTTCCTGCCGCCCTTCAACGAGGGAACGCTCACCATCTCGATGCTGCTGCGTCCGGGAATCTCGCTCGCCGAGTCCAACCGGGTCGGCCTTCTCGCCGAGCGCCTCATTCTGCAGGTGCCCGAGGTCAGGACCGTCGGCCGGCGCACGGGACGCGCCGAGCTCGATGAGCACGCCGAAGGGGTGCACTCGGCTGAGATCGACGTCGACCTCAAGCGTTCCAGCCGCAGCAAGAACGAGGTCATCACGGATATCCGCTCGCGCCTTGCCATGCTGCCGGTAGCGGTCAATGTGGGGCAACCGATCTCGCATCGCCTCGACCACATGCTCTCCGGCGTTCGCGCGCAAATCGCCCTCAAGATCTTCGGCGAGGACCTCGACACCCTGCGCAGCCTCGCCGAGCAGATGCAGACCCGCATGGCCGGCATCAAGGGCTTGGTCGACCTGCAGGTCGAGCGACAGGTGCGCATCCCCCAGGTGCAGGTGGCCGTCGACTATCAGAAGGCCGGGCTCTACGGCGCGGCCCCGTCGCACGTCACCGAGGCGCTGGAGACGCTGCTCAACGGCCGGGTGGTATCGCAGATCATCGACGGCAACCGGCGCTATGACGTCGTCCTGCGCGTTGCCGATGCCGACCGCACGACCGAAGGGCTGTCTAGGCTGATCGTGGAGACGCCCGCCGGGCGCGTGCCTCTCTCATCTTTCGCCCAGGTCGTCGAGGAGGACGGCCCCAACCAGATCCAGCGCGACAACACCCGCCGGCGCATCGTCGTGCTCGCCAACACCGACGGCTCCGACATGGCCCACATCATCAGCCACATTCGAGCCATGCTCAGCGAGGTGAAGCTGCCCGCCGGCTATTCAACCACGCTCGAGGGCGCCTTCCAGGCGCAGGAGGAGGCATCCCGTCTCATTGCGCTCCTGTCGCTGCTGTCCCTCGGCGCCATCTTCACCGTCCTCTACAGCCGCTATCGCTCGACGGTGCTGGCGCTCATCATCATGGGTAACATTCCGCTGGCGCTCATCGGCAGCGTAGCCGCCCTGTGGATCGCCGGGCAGCCGCTCTCGGTGGCCACCATGATCGGCTTCATCACGCTGGCCGGTATCAGCGCCCGCAACGGCATCCTCAAGATCAGCCACTACATCAATCTCGTCCTGCGCGAGGGCGAGACGTTCGGGCCCAAGATGATTGTGCGCGGCAGCCTGGAGCGCCTGACGCCCGTGCTGATGACTGCACTCTCCGCGGGCTTTGCGCTGCTGCCGCTGATGATCGGCGCTGACGCGCCGGGCAAGGAGATCCTGCACCCGGTTGCCATCGTCATTTTCGGGGGTCTCATCACATCGACGCTGCTCGATACGATCCTGACCCCTGTTCTGTTCCTGAGATACGGCGCCAAACCGCTGGAGCGGCTCGCCGCCGTTCAGGCCGAGCTCAAGTTGAGCGAGGCCTACTGATGCCAACCTCCAACCGCAACCAAGGAGAACAGCATGCTGCGTGCACTGACCGTGATCTTGAGCCTCGCTTTGTCCGCGCCAGCTTTCGCCCACAGCGACAGCAAGTGGACCAAGGGTCCCCAAGGCGGCCACATCGTCGACGCGGGTGGCGGCAAGCAGCATTGGGAGCTCGTCGCCAAGGGTAACGAGCTCACCCTCTACGTGCTCGACGCCGACGAGAAGCCGGTCAAGGCCGATGGCGGCAGCGCCAAGGCCCAGGTCCTGATCGCCGGCAAGACCTACAACGTCGAGTTCAAGCCGGCGGGCGGCAACATGCTGAAGGCCACGGGCGAGTTCACGGCCGCCAAGGGCATGAAGGTGATCGTGACCACTGACAGGGTCGGCGGCGAGAGCTTCCAGGCACGACTGACCCCGCTGAATTGATCCCACATTCGACAGTGTTGTGTCGGTCGGCGAATGTGCCTTCGGGCAGCCGCCGCCCCCTTTGTGATCCGGTCGCTTGGATGAAGAACGACGTGGTCCCCTGCCGGAATGCCCATGCAACCACCCGCCAAATGCGGCCCGGCGATCGCCGGTTGGACGTCCTTATCGGACCACGGCAATCGCCGACGATTTGGTGCTGCCCTCGCGGTCCAACTGGGCGGTAAGCCTTGCGAGGTCCTCCGGCCCCAGCGTCTCGCGCGCCAACAGTTCGCGGGCGCTGGCCTCGAGGATCGCCCGGTTGCGCTCGAGAATTGCGCACGCCTTCTGGAAGGCACCGTCGATGAGACCCTTGACGGCGTGATCGATGGCTTCCGCAGTGCCGTCGCCATAGGAGCGCGGGCGCCACATCGGCGTCTGGCCGACCAGGAACGTCCCGGTCTCCGGCTCGTACGCAACCTGGCCTAGCTCGGACGTCATGCCGAAACGCACCACCATGCTGCGGGCGATGTCGGTAGCCCTTGCCAAGTCGTCGGCCGCGCCGGTCGAGACCTCGCCAAAGACCAGGCTCTCGGCCGCTCGTCCGCCGAGCAGGACGGCCATGCGGTTGCCGAGCTCCGATCGGCTCATCAGGAAGCGATCTTCGGTCGGGCGCTGCATTGTGTAGCCGAGCGCGGCAATGCCGCGTGGAATGATGGAGACTTTTTGCACCGGATCCGTTTGCGGCAGGCTCATGGCCACCAGCGCATGTCCCATCTCGTGATGCGCAACGATCTCCCGCTCACGCGGGCTCAAGATGCGGCTCTTCTTTTCGAGGCCCGCAACGATGCGCTCAATGGCCTGGGTGAAGTCCTCGAGCGTCGTCGATTGCGCGCCGCGCCGGGTCGCCACCAGCGCAGCTTCGTTGACGAGGTTGGCAAGATCAGCGCCAGTGAACCCGGGGGTCAAGGCTGCAACCGCATCCACATCCAGATCGCCGGCGACCCTGATCTTGCTCAAGTGCACGCGCAGTATGTCGGAACGTCCTTTGCGGTCAGGGCGGTCGACGAGCACCTGGCGATCGAAACGGCCGGCGCGCAGAAGCGCAGGATCGAGAATCTCGGGCCGGTTGGTTGCGGCAAGGACGATGATTCCGGCGCTCGGATCGAAACCGTCCATCTCGGCCAGCAGCTGATTGAGGGTTTGCTCCTTCTCGTCGTGCCCGCCACCGGGAAGGTCGATCCCGCGCGCTCGACCGAGGGCATCGAGTTCGTCGATAAACACGATGGCTGGTGCCTGCGCCCGCGCCTGCTCGAACAGGTCTCGCACGCGGGCGGCACCCACGCCGACGAACATCTCGACGAACTCCGAGCCGGTGATGGAGAAGAAGGGCACCTGCGCCTCGCCGGCAACGGCCCGTGCTAAGAGCGTCTTGCCCGTGCCAGGCGGGCCGACCAGCAGGACTCCCTTGGGAATGCGCGCGCCCAGCCGGCCGTGCGTCTGCGGGTCTTTCAGGAAGCCAACGACTTCCGCCAGCTCCTGTTTGGCTTCGTCGACGCCGGCGACATCCGCAAATGTGACCTTGATGTCCTTTTCCGCATAGATTTTGGCGCGGCTTCGCCCGATCCCCATCAGCCCGCCTTGTCCTGAGGTCATCGGGCGCAGCAGCAGCATCCACAGCAGCACGAGACCGGCCGTAGGCAGGAGCCACGATATGAAGTTGGCAACAAGGCCCGGCTCCGGCTGCCCGGAGAACGCGATGTTGCGGCGGGCGAGCTCGTCAGCGAGCTGAGGCTCCACGCGCACGGTGGAGAAGTGCTGCTTGCCGGCTTCGCCGGGCTTCGTATAGGAGCCGACGATGCGGGTTGGGCCGACGACAAGGTCCGTCACCTCACCCTTGTCGAGGAGTCTGCGAAACTCGCTGTAGGGGATGGTCTTGCTGTGGTCCTCTCCGATCCAATACTCGCGTATGAACACGACGGCGAAGATGACCGCTACGAAGTAGACCAGATCGAACTTCATCTGTTGCTTGATGGGCGGCTTCTTGTCGGTCATCTCAGCGCCTCTCAGCTCGCATGGCCAGACGTTTCATGCTCTCGCTCCTGGACCACGCGCATGGTATCGCCGTCCCGGCAAATTCGCGGATGCTGAAAGGAGACTGATCCCTCGGCCATCCCCCACATTGATGCACGTCAATGGCATGTGAGGAGCGGCGACCGACAGTGCATCGCGGTTCATGGGCTGTCCACGCATGCATGCCCTGGTCCTATCTCGCCTTGACAGCGTCGATAGCGCGGTCGAGGTCGTCGAACGGAAAGGCCTCGGCCATCCCGACACAATCTGCGACGCGCTCGCAGAGACCTTGTCGCGCAATCTCTGCCGTGAATATCGACACCGGTTCGGACACGTTCTGCACCACAATGTCGACAAGGCGCTCCTGTGCGGCGGTCGCGCTGCTCCAGCCTTCGGTGGCGGTTCAGTGCTGTCCCCCATCAGGGTCTATCTGGCTGGCAGGGCGACGGCCGGTGTCGGCGATCAAGGCATTGACGTCAAGGCAATCGCCATCGAGGGATCGCGCTCTTGGGTGCGCGCCAATTTGCATGCTCTGGATGCCGAGCGCGACGTGCAGTTTCAGGCGCTGATCGAACCTGGCTCGCAGGACCTGCAAGACCTGTTCTCGCGCCGCCCTGAGCAGCACGTCGCCCTTGCCAACGACACCTCGATTGGCGTCGGCTACGCTCCGCTCAGTCCCCTCGAGCGCCTGGTCCTGCGCGCGGAGCAGCACATCAATGGGCGAGACCGTCAGGGCGAGCACCCGGCCTGGGGCGAGGACGTGAAGGTCATGGGCCTGCGCTGCGACGAGACGGTACACCTCACCGTGGCATGCGCCATGATCGGGCGCCATCTGTTTCATATCGACGACTACCTTGCGGAGAAGGCGGCCATCAAAGAAGCAATGGCGGCACTGGCCGCAGAGCAAGGGTTTTCAGAATGCGAGGTGAGCGTCAACGCTGCCGACGACCCGCTCGCGGAAAGGATCTATCTGACCGTCACGGGCACGTCCGCGGAGGCAGGTGATGACGGCCAGGTCGGTCGAGGCAACAGGATCAACGGCCTGATCACACCTTGTCGGCCGATGAGCCTGGAAGCCGCTGCGGGCAAGAATCCGGTGACCCACGTGGGCAAGATCTACAATGTTCTTGCGGGTGAACTGTCGGCGGCGCTGGTTGCTGGCATTCCCGAAATAGCTGCGGCGCATTGCCTGCTCGCCAGCCGCATCGGCAGCCCGGTTACAAGTCCGGCGGTGCTTCAGGTCAAGCTCGCCACTCGAGACGGAGCCCCCGTCGATTTGCACAAGGGGCGCGTCGAGGACATCGCGGCCGAGACCCTTGCTCGAGTCCCGCTGCTGGTGGACGAATTCATCGCCGGCGCCATCAGCGTGTTCTGACCATGTTGATCTTGGCCCACTCACCCTTATCTTCGGTGGTCGTACTTGAACTCGACTGCAACCGGCTGGCCGCCTGGGCGCTGGATAGTCAATCTGATCGTGTAGAGATCCGGCGACAAGTTGAAGAAGGCGCCATAGCTTATCGTGTCGGCGACCTTCATGACCTCCAGCGTCTTCTGAGGCCCTGACAATCCCAGCCCCGATACCTTGGCCGTCACCTTTGCATCCGTGACACGCGCATTGGTGGCGGCATCGAACACTGCCGCAACGATGTGGTACTCGTGCGCGCCCTTGGGCACGCGCCCGTGCACCTGCGGCCCCCTTGGGTGCTGCGCCCTGACGATCTCGGCGGGTACGACTCCCAGATAGACCGTGAGCCCCCCTGCTGTCTTCGCCGCAGAGATTTCGGCAGCGGCGGTCTCAACCGACGCCAGCAGCGTTGCTGCAATCAGCGCTGCGCCGGCAGCTTGAAGATACCCGCCGAACCTCCGCCCAACGCGCAGCAAACGGCATATCCAGACCTTGGCGACCTCATACGCTTCCGGCGCCAACGCAATACCCCGTCCACCGTCAATGCAAGACGCGACCAGGCCGCGCCGGAGGCCGCTTGGCAGAGACGGATGGCTCCGCAGCGAAGACCACTTCGACGAAGGGGAAGGGGCGTGTGTGGCAGCCATCATCGACCTCCTATGCTCTGGAAGCGTCGGTGCGCTTCAGCAGGTGTGGAAGAAAGGCCGGCACCCGCGCTGCATACTGGCGATAGGCATCGCCGAACGCGGCAATTGCCTCGCGCTCCTCGGTGCGCGCCAGCCGCACGTACATCCACAGCAATACGGGGAACATGGCCAGCGTCAGCAGCGTCGGCCACTGCAGCAGGAAGCCGAACATGATCAGGACAAAGCCAACGTATTGCGGATGGCGAACGTGAGCGTAAGGCCCGGTGGTGGCGAGCTCGTTCTTCTGCTGCGCCGCGTAGAGCACCCGCCAGGCGGCCGAGATGAGGACGAAGCCGGCAACGATGAGGAGATTGCTCAGGATGTGGAACGGGCCGAAATGAGGATTGGTCTTCCAGCCAAGGACCATCTCCAGGAGGTGGCCTGCATCGTGGGAAAACCAGTCGACGTTGGGAAAGCGGCTCTGCAGCCAGCCGGACAGGAAGAAGATGGTCAACGGGAAGCCGTACATCTCCGTGAACAGCGCCACCAGGAAGGCGCTGAACGCCCCGAACGAGCGCCAATCGCGCGCGCTCCGTGGCTTGAAGAAGGTGAAGGCAAACATGACAAAGATGACGGAGTTGATCAGGACCAACCCCCATAAGCCGTAAGCCGGCGCTTGCTCGTTCATGTCGAGCCTCCTTTGCCGTCACGCTCAGATCGTCCGCTGCTGCCGTGCGAACCGTGTCCGCCGTGGCCGTGCCCGCCGTGCATGAAGAAATGCAGCAGCGGGCAGGTCAGCAGGAAGAGGTAAGGCAACGCGCCAAGGAAGTGCGCGCGGTGCTCGCTGAGGAGCAGCGTCACCGCGATGGCGAGGAAGCCCAGCAAGACGAGAAATGCCCGCGATGTGAAGAAGCTTCCTTCGGGCGCCGCCTGCCGCGGGTGTCTATGCGGTGAGTGATCGTGTGTCGTCATGTCCCATCCCTATTCAACAATGAGACGGCCGCGGAACATGCCCATGGGGCAAGAGAAACCATATTCGCCTGGCGCCTTGGGCAGCAGCTCGACGGCGACGGTTTCTCCCGTGGGCAGCTCGGCGCTCTTGTCGAAATCGGCGAACACAACTCTGTCCGAGCAAGACGCCGTTTCCTCGCGCCGGAAGTTGAGGCGTACCGGCTTGCCGGCACGCACGGCGCCAGGCCCCTGGGCTATCCGCTTGCCTACATCATGCAGCCCATGCCGGTCAGGAGCTGGTCCGCCTTCTTCTTCTGATCGCCGCTCAACGCGCCATAGAGCGCCCCGAGTGCCGGCTTGACCTCCTTCAGCGCCGCTACTCGGCCCTCCATGATCGCAATATGGCTATCGAGCCGCTCTACCGGGGACTTGGCCTCCATCATCTTGATCATGGCTTGCCGCGTTCCCTGCATCGCCTGCAGGTTCTTCTTCAGCGCCGCCGCATACCCGTCCCAAGCCGCTTTCTGCGCGTCGGTAATGGCAAGCTCGGCCTTGAGGAAGGCTGTGCGGCCCTCGGCATGGGTTGCTATGTCGCCGCCCATCATCATTGGGCATTCGGCCATCATGCGCATCATGCCCATCATGCCACTATCCATCATGCCCATTCCCGGCATTGGGCCCGGCATCGGGCCCGGCATTTGACGCGGCATTTGCCCAGGCATCGGTCCTTGCGCGAAGGCACCTGCCGCCGAGCTGATAACCAGCCCTGCTAATGCGGTCGCGAAACATAGATTCTTGAGTGGGTGCGTCATGGCTCTTCTCCGTCTCTCTCTCACGGTGAACAGGCTATTTGCGGCGCTTCTTTCCCCCGCAGCATTCTGCGTCGTGCTCGCAGTCATGGGCGAATCGGGCACCGCTGGCAGCGGCATCCGCCGTCCGGCTTGTCTTGGTTGCGATCATGGCAAGCTCCCGTCACGTGAAGCGCGCAGCAAAGAAGTTGAAAAGGGAGCCGAGGATCAGTGCGGTGTACCAGCCGTACACCTGGGTCCAGATCAGGCCGATCACGACGCCGCGCACAGTCACCCATTCAAAGCCCGGGAAGAACTGCAGCCAGGGCCGGTGCAGTCCGACATCGGGAAGGATGACGCCCAGCAGGATGCAGGCGAGAAAGCTGATGGCGAAGAAGCTGCTGAGGCTCAAGCCGAGTGCCGTCAGCGGGATGTGCCCGACATGATGGGCTGGAGTGGTGTCTCTTGCGATACTCATGGTCTCGCCCTCCACAGGGCGTCTGGTCGTGTCGCAGTCCTGCGACAAGCCCAACGTTCATCGAAGTGACTATCGATCTGGTGTCTCGGGTGCCCATGCCGTCGGATCCGCGGCGGCACTTGGGCTTGCGCGGCGCACCGGCTCACTCACGCGTCACGGCATCTGATCAGGCTCGCTTGGAGCATCGCCGCGGCGTCTCGACATCGACGCAGGCGCGGGCTTGGCCGGCCGACTAGGCCAAAGCGCGCGGCGGTCGGAACAGCATCCCGAAAAGGCCCGCTTGGACGAGCTCGGATGCTGGTATCGTCAATGCAGGCCCGTTGATACCGGGCAGGACTGGCGCACCGATTGCCAGCGCCGAAATGCAACATGACATGCCGCAGCAGTCCGGCTCGGCGCCGCAGCAGCCACACCCTTCAGCCTGGCCGCAGGACGCGGACGACAATGAGTTGGAGACAAGTCGCCCCTGCACGTCAGAGGTCGCCGAAGAAGATTTCGGCACACGCGCGTGCGCAGGCGCTGCATTCACAGCCGCGGCTTCGCGCATCAGCGTCCGCGTTGCCGCAATATCGATGCGAATGGAGGTCGGCCCGGCGCCGGCGTGCCTCAGCAGCGAGCCGCCGGCCGCGGTCGCATGACCGTCACGGACAAGGCCATGCGCGACCGCGGGACCGGACACCGCCAACAGAAGCAGGCCCGCCAGAAGCCCGCCAACAACGTGTCTGAAACTCTCCAGCCGCATGGCCAATCACGGTGGCAAGTCGCTACTCCAGGCCAATCCATTGCCGGCCGTCCTCTCCTCGGCATTGATGGAAATCAATGGCGCGGCCCCTCTGTCGACGTTGCTTGCCGTAGCTGCGTCCAACAGCCGCCGCGACCGGCAGCCTCTTCCTGACAATGCTCCTTCCTCTTGGTTGGCACGCAAACCAGAACGTCGCGCTGGCTGCTGTCACTCGGTGAGGCAGGAGTCGACGATGTCGTCCTGCCACCATGGCCCCCACCTGCAGATCATCCCTGGCGTTCCAGCCGACGGGAGCGCTGAAACAGCTCGAAGACCTCGGCCGAAGTGAGTTGCGGCCGATAGCCGAATTGCTCCTTGAGGCGCCGATTGTCGAGGACCGGCCGGTAGCGCAGGAAGTCTACCTGCTCCGGTCCGTATTGCGTCAGCCCCAACCGCTTGCCTAGCGCCAGTCCGCCGCGCAGCAGCCATGCCGGCAGGGACACGACCGGTTTGCCGAGACGGGCGGCGATCTCGCGAATGCTGAGCGCACCATCCCCTGCAACGTTGTAGATACCGGCCTTCTCCGTGAAGATCGCCATCTCGATGCAACCGATCACGTCGCGGTCCCAGATGAATACGAATGGGCTGTCCGAACCCCGGATGGCGAGCAAGCGGCGGCGCTCGAACAGAGCCGTAATCTGATTGCGCGTGGTGTCGCCGAGAATGGTGCCGACGCGAAAGATCACCTGTGCCAGCTGCGGATGGCGTTGGCGGTATTCGGCCAGCATCTCCTCGACCAGGCGCTTGTGCCAGGAATACGCAAACTCTTCGTTTCCGCGCAGCGGTTGATCTTCGCTGATCAAGCTGGGGTTGTCGGCATGGTAGCCGTAGGCAGCGCCGCTCGACGTGACGATGAAGCGGCGCACGCCGGCAGTCACGCTGGCTTCCAGGACATTGCGCGTGCCGAGCACGTCCACGCTGTATTCGAACTCCCGGCTGCTCCCTTTGCCCGGGGTGACGATGGAAGCAAGATGCACCACGGTGTCGATCCGGTGATGGCGCATCAGGTCGGCGATGGCGGGCGAGCGAACGTCAACAACCGCATAGATTGCACCGGGCATGCGGCTTGCCGGCGCCGGCTCGCGGATATCCGTTGCCAGCAGAGTCTCGAGCCGCCTGCTCGGCTCCGGGGCGCCGAGGCTCGCAATCAGCACGCTGCCCAGATAGCCGGCGGCGCCGGTCACCAGCACGCGCGGGCCACTCATGCCGGCACCGGCGGCGGCCGCCGCGACCACACCGCAGCAACGGTTAGACCCGCGATGATGTGCCAGATGCCCCACCAGGCGGCGACGATCGCCATGCCGCCGAGGCCGTCGAAGAAGTTGAAGATCAGGATCAGCCCGAGACCCGAATTCTGGATCCCCATCTCGATCGAAACGGCCCTCCGGTCGCGCTCCGGCAGGCCGCTGGCGAGCGCCAGCAGATAGCCGCTCGCAAGGGCGAGGGCGTTGTGTACGAACACTACTACGACGACGAAACCGACGTAGCGCAGGAAATTGGCGAAGTTCGCCGCAAGGGCACCGATCACGAAGGCGGCGAAGACCAGAATGGAGAAGATCTTCATCGGCCTTTGCGCGCGCTGCGCAAACGCCGCGTAGTGGTGGGAGATGAGAAGGCCGAGCGTCAACGGCAGGCCGAGGAGAAGAAATACCGCCACCAGCATCTCGATGGGGTTCACGGCAACCTCTCGCAAGATCGCCTGGGATGGTGGGTAGAGGCTGCCCCAGAACGCAATGTTGAGGGGGGTCATGAAGACCGCTGCGACCGTCGAGAAGGCGCTGATGCTGATCGACAGCGCGGTGTTGCCGCGAGCAAGGTGGGTGAGGAAGTTGGAGATATGGCCCGCGGGACAGGAGGACACCAGGATCATGCCGAGGGCGATGCTCGGTTGAGGCTGCAGCACCAATACCAGGGCATAGGTGAATGCCGGGAAGATCACATGGTGTCCCAAAAGCCCGATCAGCAGCGCTTTTGGCATTGCCAGTGCGGCTTTGAAATCGCCGAGCTTCAGATCCAGGGAAACGCCGAAAACCACCAGCCCCAGCACGACATTGAGCAATGCCAATGACTGGGGATTGAAGTTGAGGCGAACAGCGTCGAGTTCGTTCATTTGCCCTTGGGCTCGAGATGCATGTCTTTGAAGTGCATGAGTCCGGGCGCCCACATATGACGCACGGGGTTCACGTCCACGTGGATGACCGAGCACCTGCCGGTTGCAAGACTGCGCTCGATGGCGGGCCTGAGGTCGGAGGGATCGGAAACCCTTTCGCCGTGAGCGCCCATGCTCTGACCCAGGCGATCGAAGCGGATCTCGCCGAGATCGGTCGCGATGGTCTCATCCGGACCCAGAGACTTCATGATCAAGGTCTTGAGCGGCCTGAGCGCGAACTGCTGGCCCATCTTGACCATGCCCCATTGGCGATCGCAGACGACCAGGAAGACCACCTGCAGCTCGTTGCGTATCGCGGTCTCGATTTCCTGCGGATGGAAGCCCATGGCGCCGTCGCCGATGATGCAGCAGACTGGCCGCCCCGGCCTGGCGCTGGCGGCGCCGAGCGCTTGGCCTACGCCTGCGCCCAGCATGCCGAACTTGTACGTGGACAGCAGCGTGCCGGGCACCCGCATCTGGTGATAGAAGTTTGCCCAGATCACGGCGTTGCCGCCATCCAGCACCAGCGGCGTGCCTTCGGGAAACACCTGCTGGCACACGTGGGCAATGTGCGCCGGGTTCAGCGGCGCCGACTTGTCGGCCAATGCCTTGTCCAGTTCGGCCCTTTCCTTGCGCCGAGCACCTGCGTACTTCTCCACCTGGGCCTTCCGCGCCGAGGTGTTGATTTCTGCTCGCTTTTCCAGAAGCTTCGTGTGCAACCGGGATAGAAACACTCTGACGTCGGCGACCACGCCGAGGTCTGCGGGGCGATTGGCCCCGATGATGGTTGGATCGATATCCACCTGAATCGTCTTGAGCTCCGACGGGCTGCCCCAGTACGGCGCCTTGCCCCACCAGTCAGTCTCGCCCAGCCGCGAGCCCAGCACCAGCACGACGTCGGCATCGTTGCGTGCCTGCGTGTTGAGCTTGACGTGAATCATGGGGAGGGCGAGATCAGATGTCTCCGGCAACACGCCGCGCGCGGCCCAGCTCGTCGTCACCGGCGCGTGCAGCAGCTCAGCGACGCTCTTGAGCTCTTCGTAGGCTCCGGCATGGATGATGCCGCTGCCGGCATGGACGATGGGCTGCCGGGCGCGGATGAGAAGCTCGGCCGCACGATCCACTTCTTCAGGGGCAGGATGCAGGGGACGCGTCGGGCGGTACTGGTGGGGCGCCCACAGGGACACATTGGCCTTGAACTTGCCGTTCATGACCGTCTCAGGCACGTCGATGTGAACCACACCGGGCCGACCATCATGGCAATGGCGCAACGCGGTGCGCATCAGCTCGGCGACGCGGTCGAACGCGACGACGTGCTCGCTCCATTTCGTGAAGCGGGAGATGGCGCCGGTCTGATCGAAGCATTGGTAGGCGCCACCCCGGTCCGGATACATGATGCCGGGCCGGCGGGAGCTTGTGATGGCCAGGACGCGGTTGCCTTCGGCTTGTTCGACCACCAGCCCGGGCAGCAGATTGGCGACGCCCGGGCCATTGCTGGCCATGCAGACGCCGAGCTTTCCCGTGAGGCGGGCATAGGCGCCAGCCATGTGTGCCGCGCAGCTTTCGTGGCGCGGCGTGACGATGTCGATGCCGAGCTCGTGCAGGCTGCTGTAGAAGCCGAAATAGGAACCGTCGATGATGCCGAAGACGCGGTCCACGCCCTCGACCTGCAACATGCGGGCGAGGACTTCACCTCCGCTGGTTTCCGGCATCAAATCCCCCGTCCCCTGCGGCTCGCCTGACGCATGCAGGCAAATGCCGGAGCCAGACGGCCAGCGATTGCGCTCGCAAGAGCGACACTGCGCCGGCTCGTTTGTCTGGTCGGCGATCACATCGACAGACACAATGGATTGCCTTGACCTCGGTCAAGCAAGGTCCTTGTGCACCAACACGCCTCGGCGGTCTGAAAAAGAGTGTTCGCGCTTGCGAAACTATCGGCAAGACAGATGCCGTGCCCGAGATTACAGTAGCGTTAACGAGCGACGGGGCAGGGCACGGGGTGTTGCGTTTCCCAATCCGGAGGAAGCGCCATGATTTCGCTCGAGGACTGCCTTGCGCTGTGCGGTTTGACGAGTGATGAGTTGCACGCGCTCGCCGAGCACGAGCACATTCCCGACATGGCCGCCGCAGCACTAGGCCAGTATCTGCTGAATCAGCCCGGCGGCTGCAAGACCATACAGAACATGATCTCCGAAGACATTCGCTGGGCGCGTGAGCGCGGCGACGAGAGGCATGCGCGTGAGCTGACCTTGACGCTCCAGGAATTCGTCAGCTCACACCCGGAGGTCAATAACCCGCCGCTGGTGCATTGACGCGCCCGGCTCGTCTGCGCGGCGCGGCGGCTGGCATCTGTGCCATATCTCGAGCCTCCACGAGGCGTGATACTTTCGGAGAGACACTACCCGAACAGCCCGCCGACGCGCGTGCCGGCGATGCGGTTGACCACGTAGAGGCTCAGCGCGCACATGGCGATCAGGATCACGCCGAGGGCTGCCGCCTGGCTCTGCGAGCCCGCGATGTAGAAGGTGAAGATGCCGAACGGCATCATCTCCCAGCCCCCCAGCGTAAGGAAGATGGTGGCCGAAGCCTCCTGGATGGAGGTGAGGAAGGAGAACAGCGCGCCGACCAGGATGCCTCTCCACACCAGCGGCACCGTGATGTCCCAGAACGTGCGCATCTTGGTGGCGCCAACGTTCTCGGCGGCCTCCTCCATGGACCTGTGCACGAGCAGCAGCGAGGAATGGCTGCCGCGCACCGTGTAGGGCAGTCGGCGGACCGCCAGCACCAGCGGCAGGATCACCCACATGCTGGTGAGCGGAAGGTCGATCAGCGGCAGGGGAAAGTTGAACGCGCGGATGTAGGCGATGCCGATGGCCGTGCCGGGGATGGCCAGGATCAGCGTGGTGAGCGCGTCCATGGTGTTGCGACCGGGCGCCTGCGTTCGCCCGAGGATCCAGGCCATGGGCACGCCCACGGCAAGGCACAGGAACACGGCGATTCCCGAGAACAAGAAGGAGTTGATGATGAAGCGGGGCGTCTCGATGCTCACCTGCCTGAAGAACTCGAGCGTGTAGACGACCGGGAACGGCGTCAGCGACCAGCCCCTGCCGACGGCGGCGAGCAGCACGCCCACCTGGGGAGCGAAGGAGATGAAGAGCAGCACCGACAAGAAGCCGACCGCCAGCCACCGCATGACCGGCCCCAACTGGCGCCGCTGGACCCTGGTGTAGGAGAGCGAGCTGTAGTCCTTCAGCGCCACGTACTGCCGCGCGGCCAGCACGAACAGGATGGCGAGCACGACCAGCAGCGCCGAGATGACGATGCCCATGCGGAAGATGCGGCGATCGACGAACTGCATGATATTCAGATAGGCCTGGGGCGCGAGGAGATCCTGCACGCCGAGGACGAGCGGCGTGATGAAGTCGGCAAAGGTCCAGATGAACACGAGCAGGGCGCCAGAGATGTAGCCGGGCGTCGTCAAGGGCAGCGTGATGTCCCAGAACCGGCGCCAGCTCTTGGCGCCCATGCCCTGCGCCGCCTCTTCCAGGGTCGGGTCGACCTTGGAGAGGGCGTCCAGCACGCTCAGCGTCATCATCGGAAACAGATGGACGGTTTCGACGAGCAGCACCCCGTGCGTGCCGTACATGAAGTTGATCGGCTTCTCCATGCCGAACCAATCCATCAGCAGCACGTTGACGGTCCCCGCGCGGCCCAGGATGAACACGAAGCCCAGCACGCCGACGAGCGGGGGCAGGATCAAGGGCAGCATCGTCAGGTATGAGAACAGGCCGCGGCCGGGAAAGTCGTAGCGGATGAGGAGGAAGGCGACCGCGATGCCGATCACCGACGTGGTGAAGACCGCAGCCACGCCGAGCACCATCGATTTCCAGAACGAACGCAAGTAGAAGGAGTCCGTGAAGAACTCCTGGAAATTGACCAGCGTGAGCTGCCCCGCCTCGTTGGTGAACGCATCGTAGAAGATGCGGACGAGCGGGAAGACCACGAATACGATCAGGAACGCCCAGATCAGGCCGAACCCCACGGCCGCCGGAGAGGGGCGGGAGAGCTTCATGCCGCCGCCTCCACAACTGCCACGGTGCTGCTGACCGGAAACCTCGCCGTCACGGCGCTGCCGATGGGAAGAAGCACGTGGTGCCAGGGATCGCGGATGTCGACCTTGAAGACGACGCCCGGAGCGAGCTCGACGTCGTAGCGCAGCGTGTGGCCGAGATAGGCAGCGAAGGTGATCCGGCCTTTCACCACGTTGCGATCCTGCGCATCGCCCTCGCCGACGGTTGCGTTCTCGGGGCGGATGCAGAGGATGCATCGATCGCCGGCGCGAAATCCCTCTTCGAGCGGCGTATACAGATCGCCCAAGGCGGTGTTGACGCGCACGCGCCGCTGCGCGGCGTCGACCGCCTCGAAGGTGCCCTCGATCAGGTTGTTGATGCCGATGAAGTCGGCGACGAATCGGTTGGCCGGCCGCTCGTAGAGCGCCTTCGGCGGTCCCTCCTGGAACACCTTGCCTTGGTTGAACACCGCTATGCGGTCGGACAGCGTCAAGGCCTCTTCCTGGTCGTGCGTGACATACATGGTGGTGATGCCGAGCTCCTTCTGGAGCTTGCGGATCTCCTGCCTGACCTGCACGCGGATTTTCGCGTCGAGGTTGGACAAGGGCTCGTCCAGCAGCAGGATCTGCGGGCTCAGCACCAGCGCCCGCGCCAAAGCCACCCGCTGCTGCTGTCCGCCTGAGAGCTGGCCCGGATAGCGGTTGCCGAGCCCCGTGAGCTTGACCTTCTCGAAGACCGCCTCCACCCGCGCCGCGATCTCGGCCTGGCCGAGCTTGCGCAGCTTGAGGCCATAGGCGGCGTTCTCGTACACCGTCATGTGGGGCCAGAGCGCGAAGTTCTGGAACACCATGCCGATGCCGCGCTCGTGCGGGGGGACCTCGTTGACGTTCCGACCGTCGAAGCGGATGACGCCTTCATCCGGCGCGTAGAAGCCCGCGATCAGCCGCAACAGTGTGGTCTTGCCGCAGCCGGAAGGCCCCAGGAGGGTGAACAGCTCCCCCTCCTGGATGGTCAGGCTCACCCCGCTCACGGCCGCCATCGACCCAAAGCGCTTGGTGACGTCGGCTATGTCGATGCGCATGGCGGGCGGGCTCCGGGACTGCAGGCGTTATGGCTCAGTATTTCTTCTTGAGCTCGTCCCAGACCGACTCGATGTCCTTGCGGAATTGCGCGTTGACCGCCTCATACCGCTTCTGCGCGACGTCATCATCATAGATGTTCGTCACCTCGCGATCGAAGTAGGAGCGCAGCCCTCCGGTGAACTCCACCGCCATCTCCGCGGTCGACCCGGCGGCGCCCTGCACGCGGTACTTCGGCGTGATCGGGAACACGCCCCGCTCCATCGCCACGCGCTGCCCACGCTCCGACAGCATGAACTCGATGAACGCGCGGGCGGCCTTCGGATGCTTGGAGCCGGCGAGAATGGCAATGGGCTCGGGCGTGATCCATGCCGTCGCCGGAGCCACGAACTTGATGTCGAACCCCGCGAGACGGTCCTCGAACGCCATGTAGCTCGGCACCGCGAACCCGGCGGCAAACTCGCCCTTGGCGACGACGGAGGGCACGTCACGGCTGCGGGCGGTGAATATGCCCGTGTTGCCGCCCAGGCGCCGCAGCCACTCCCAGCCCTTGGCATCGCCTTCGCGCTGCAGGATAACCTCGTAGGTAGCATGGCTGCTGCTCGACCGTGTCGGTGCGCACTGGGCGACATTGCCCTTCAGCTTGGGATTGAGGAGGTCGTCCCAATCCTTGGGGGGAGGCACGCCGAGCCGCTGCAGGAGCTTGGGATGATAGACGAGGCCGTAGGGCTCGAGCACCGTGCCGATCCAGAAGCCCTTCGGATCCTTGAGCGGAATGGGCTTCGGCCGGCCGATGCTGTCCGGGATGGATTCAACGACGGCCTTCGGCAGGTCGAGCTTCGCAACCAGGTTCTGCTCGGCCAGCTTGTCGAAGAGGGCGCTCTCGCCGCCCCAGAAGATGTCTGCTTCAGGGCGGCCCTTCCACTCCACGATGCGGCCGTAGGCGACGGGCGTTCCTGCCGCCAGGGCGCTCGTCTTTACGGTGATATTCCATTTCTCCTTCGCATACTTCGCGAACTCGGCCAGCGCCGGATCGGTGAGGGTCTTGGCGACCGGTGTGATCAGAACCAGCTCGCTCTCGACTTGCTGCGCCTGCGCAGGGACCGGACTGGCCGCAGCAAGGAGGCCGGCCACGACACATGGGAGCACCTTCAATGACCGAAGCATGGTTTTCCCCCTTTGGAAAAGAGCAAGCACCGGGGCAATCTATGGGTCGGCCGGGCGGGCCGTCTTGATCCGCGTCAACCCCACACCACCCAGGCTGAAGCCGGCAATGTGCGGCGCAGCGGCATTCCATCGACGCCGGAACGCATTGTCCCCATGGGTGGCGGGATCTCCGGCGCCGATCTACAAAGGCTGAGACATCGCCTGTTGAAACGCGAAGGCTCGGAATGCGGCAACGACGTCCTGTGATGCTGGTGGTTCTTGACGGCTGGGGCTGGCGAGAGGATGCGGCCGACAACGCCGTTCGCCAGGCGCACACGCCGACCTTCGACCGGTTGTGGGAGGCTTGTCCGCACGCGCTGCTGCGCGCATCGGGCGAAGACGTCGGCTTGCCGCAAGGCCAGATGGGCAATTCAGAGGTCGGCCATCTCAACATCGGCGCCGGGCGCAAGGTCCTGCAGGACTTGCCGCGCATCAGCGCAGCTGTTGCCGATGGCACCATCGCTGCGGCTCCCGCGCTGCTCGCCTTCATCGAGCGTTTGCGCCAGACGGGCGGCACCTGTCACCTCATGGGGTTGGTCTCGCCGGGCGGAGTGCACTCGCACCAGGACCATGCGCTGGCGCTCGCGCGGGTGCTTGCCGCCGCTCATGTGCCGACGCTTCTGCATGCCTTCACCGACGGCCGCGACACGCCGCCTCGATCGGCCCTGGAGGATGTCGGCCGCCTGCTCGAGGAGCTGCCGCCCTTCATTGCGACGGCCACGATCTGCGGTCGCTACTATGCCATGGACCGGGACAACCGCTGGGAGCGCGTTGCCAGGGCCTATGACGCCATCGCGGCGGCAGATGCCCCGCGCTTGCCCGATGCGCGCGCGGTCATTGCCGATGCCTACGCACACGACATCGGCGACGAGTTCGTGCTGCCGGCCGTGATCGGCGGCTATCGCGGCATGCGCGACGGCGACGGCGTGCTGTGCTTCAACTTTCGCGCCGATCGGGTGCGCGAGATTCTCGCCGCCCTGCTCGATCCGCAGTTCTCCTCCTTCGCCAGGCGGCACGTGGCACAGATCGCCAGTGCGGTCGGCATGATGCCCTACAGCACCAGGCTCGATGCGCTCATGCACCCCATCTTCCCGCGGCAGAGACTGATCAACGTGCTCGGCCAGGTGGTGGCCGAGGCTCGCCTCACCCAGCTGCGCATCGCCGAGACCGAGAAGTATCCTCACGTCACGTACTTCCTCAACGGCGGCGAGGAAACGCAGTATCCCGGCGAGGAGCGCATCCTGGTTGCCTCCCCGAAGGTCGCAACCTACGACCTGAAGCCGGAAATGTCGGCACCCGAGGTGACCGACAAGGCGGTCGCCGCCATCGTGTCCCGCAAATACGATCTCATCGTCCTCAACTACGCCAACCCCGACATGGTGGGCCACACCGGCAGCCTGTCCGCCGCGATCAAGGCCGTCGAGGCCGTCGACACCGGCCTTGGCCGCCTCGCCGACGCGATTGGCCGGGCTGGGGGCGCCCTGCTCGTCACCGCCGACCACGGCAACTGCGAGGTGATGCGCGATCCCCAGACCGGCGGGCCGCACACCGCTCACACGACCAACCCGGTGCCTGTGCTGCTGATGAACGGCGGCGGCGCGGCGCTGGCCGACGGCTTGCTTGCCGACATCGCGCCGACGCTGCTCGAGCTGCTGGGCCTGCCGAAGCCCGCCGAGATGACCGGCACATCGCTGCTTCGACCGCACGCCGCCGCCGAGGCCCGATAGAGCATGGTCCGGCGCGCGCCGGCGGCGCAGCCGCGCGCCCGCGCCCGGCATTGACGAGGGTCAAGGCGAACGCCGCCCCCGCCCACACCATGTGGAGCTCGTCACGGCGATGCCGTCCGGGAAACATGGCAGGTCATGGACACCTTCGAATTCATCCAGCGCCTCGCCGTCGCCCTTGCCATCGGTCTGATCATCGGCATCGAGAGAGGATGGAAGCAGCGCGAGGAGCAGGAGGGCGAGCGCGCCGCCGGGCTGCGCACCCTTGCCCTTGCGGGGTTGCTCGGCGGCGTGTGGGGAGGTCTTGCACGCGCGCTCGGTGATTGGGGGGTCGTGGCGCTGGGCTTCGCCTTCGCGGTCTTCACGGCCGGCATCGTAGTGTTCCGGTTGCGCGAGCTGGAGCACGCAAAATCGTACGGCGCCACGACAGCGGTAGCAGCGATGCTGGCCTTCTCTCTCGGCGCCTTCGCCATGGTGGACATGGTCGCCGCTGCAGCGGCTGCAGTTGCGACGGCCACGCTGCTTGCCCTCAAGACCATGCTGCACGCCTGGCTCAAGCGGCTGACCTGGGAGGAGCTGCGGGCCGGCCTCGTGCTGCTTGCCATGACGGTCATCCTTCTGCCGATCCTCCCCAATCGCGAGGTGGGTCCGCTCGGCGCGATCAATCCGCACGAGATCTGGCTGATGACGATCACCATCGCGGCGATGTCGTTTGCGGGATACGTCGCGATCAGGTTCGCCGGCAGCGAGCGCGGCGTCGTCCTTTCAGGACTGGCGGGCGGTCTCGTCTCGTCGACCGTCGTCACTTTGACCATGGCAAAGCTTGCGCACGACCATCCGGAGCGGCAGCGCCTGTGCGCCTCGGCCAGCCTGCTGTCGAGCACGGTGATGGCGGTGCGCGTGCTGGTGGTGGCGAGCGTCTTCAACTTCGCGCTGGCGCGCTGGCTCCTGCCGCCGCTGGCCGCCGCCGTCTTCGTTCAGTTCCTCTTCTCCGGCATGCTCCTGCGCTGGGGCCTGGACGCGGACAAAGCCATGCTCCAGCCGCTGGAACTGAAGAATCCTTTCGACCTGGGCGTCGTCCTCGGCTTCGGCGCGCTCCTCACCGTCGTGATGGTGCTGGCGAAGGCGCTCACGCTTTGGACCGGCACCACGTCCGTGCTGGCACTCGGCGCGGCCTCGGGCATTGCCGACGTCGATGCCATCACCCTGTCGATGGCGCGGCTTGCGCGTGCCGATCTCTCCGTGGAAACGGCAGCCCTGGCGGTTCTCCTCGCGCTTGCCGTCAACTCCGTGTCGAAGGTGGTGCTGGGAACGATGACAGGCGGGCGCGCCTTTGGGGCCATGCTCGGTGCCGGCACTGCCCTTGCCGTCGCAGCGGCGCTCGGCGCGCTCTGGCTTGCTGCGAGCTGGCTTCAGGCATCGCAGGGATCTTGAGATCGGAAGACCCTCGCGTTGCCGGCATGGAGCGCTTGCAGCCTGTCAAGGCAGGTGGCCCAGCCCTCGCGCAACCCTGTCTCATCCTCGGCTGCCACGCGGGAGTGGACAATGGCGAGCTCGGTGAGGGCCGGTCCGAGTGGGCGCATCCTGGCTGTTACAAGCGTTGGGTTGTCCCGATAGCGCGCGAGCAGCTCGCCGGAGCTCCACGTCATCACCACACGCTCCGGGGGCGCCAGCTCGCGGTATTCCCCTGCGGTGTAGAGGACCTCGCGCTGCCCCACGACCGCGATCAGGTAGCGTCCCCCAACGCGCGCATCAGCTTCAACCTCGACCGCCGTGCCGGCCGAGACCTCGGGGGCCAGCCAACGCTGCATCAGCGCCGGGTCGGTCCAGGCCGCAAACACCTCGCCTGCCGGGGCATCAATGGTGCGCAAAAGGGAGATCGACCTCGTCGCGGTGTTCATGATGCTTTGCCGGCAGCCCGCGAATTTGTTCTGTGCCCGTTGAGCCCGCCGTCAAAAGAACGGCGCGGCACAAGTCCGGACGCGCACCAGCACATCGGTTCGATGGCACGGCTCAAGGGCGAACCTGGATTTCGTTGATCACCTTGTCGACCGCGAAGATGCACCACGCGTCACGCTCCGCGGCGTCCTTCTCGGTTTGCGATGGCACGAGCCCGAACAGCCGCACGGTGGTCCCGAGCACTCCAACGCGTGTCTGGCTCGCATTCACAAACGGGTCCTTCTCCAGCACGACCCGCACGGCTTCGGCAATCATGTCCGGCCCATCATCCTCGGGCGGATCGACGGCGATGCCGTTCACGACGTCGCGGACGCCGGGAACCCACCAGGCCATCGCCCCGGCAAGGCGCTTCGAGGTGAGGCCGGGAACGCGGCCGTTCAGCGTCACTACACCGTCCCGCACCTCCGTATCGATGTTGCCGCGCGCGCCCGTCGGCACGCCGCGCACGAGGCGGTATCCGTCCGCCTGCGCCTCGCGGATCTCCAGCTCCTTGAAGCCGAGCTCCTCGACAAGCATGTCGCTCAGGTGAACCCTGATCTCCTTGTCCGTCATGCGCGTTGCAGGCCGAACATGGAGACGATCGACGATGCCGGTGATGCCGGCCAGCGCTGCCACGCGCTCGAGCGCCAGCTTCTTCGCTGCAACGCTCGGCACTTCGCCTGCCAGGACCAGCACCCCGTCGGGCTCGATGCGCAGCTCGGAGGCGTGGAAGGAGGGACCGAGACGCGGCTCGCTGCGCAGCGCTGCCCTCACCTTGGCCATGAGCTCGAGGTTGGTCGCGTCGTCGGACTTGCGCTTCATGCCTGCACCCAGCAATTCCTCCGCGCCCGCAACGAATCCCGAGCACAACGCGCGGTGCATTGATGCGGGTCAATCGCGGGACCAAGTTGATCTTCGTCAAGGCACCAGGCAGCAACGGAGCGGCAGATTGGCCATGCTGACAGCGTGGTGACCTGCGCATTTCGGGGAAGGGGTGGTGTCGGTGCTCGTGACAATTTCCGTGCTCGCCATTGCGGCGGTTGCCGCCGCTGATATCCTTGTGCTGGCGATGCTGAGATCGCGCATGACGCAATCGAAGGCTGCTCGCCTTGCCCGCTGCGAGGCGGCAGGCGGACGGATGCGACGGAAACTGCAGCGGGGGCGTCAATACTGAGAGTTGGAGGGGGCTGCATAAGCGGGCATGGTGCCTGCGGGCATCGCTGCAACAGGTGACATTGACGTTCTCGCCCGCCGGCTGGGCCGACCAGCCCCCATATACGCGAGCCGATGTTCCGGAGGTGTTGTCATGCGCCAATTCCGCGGGGTGTGCTTCGCAGCGCTCTTCGTGGCCCTGCTGCCGGCCGGCTGGTCGGATTCGCAGGCTCAGGGAGGCTGCGGGCGAGGCCCCACTGCCTTTGCGCACTGCGAGGCGAACGCACGAAACTTCCAGACCGTCCTGCTCGCCGTGCACGGATGGAACGGCGACTGCGCCTCCACGTTCGGCTCCGAGAACCAGTCGATCTTCAAAGTGATCGACGAGCCGTTCTATGACATGGATTGCTTCCAGTACGACAGCAAGAAGACGGCGCTGGACCGCAATGTCGAGCTGTTGCACGAGCGGCTGACGGAGCTGCATGCCAAGGGCTATCGCCAGGTCATCCTCGTCACCCACAGCACGGGCGGCATTCTGGCGTTGCGGCTGCTTACCCGCGTCAGCCTCGGCGCGGGCGGGCTGGCGTCCGCGCAGAATACCTGGCCCCTTCAGAGCACCGACGCCGGCGGGCTGCGCCTGAAAGCCATTCATGCCTGGGCCACGCCTATCAATGGCCTGCGCAGTTGGGTGGCAACCGTCGGCGGCGTAGCAACGTACCTCTTCAGCCCCGAGACGCTGCCGGACCTGAAGCCCGGATCGGCCTACCTGACCGCGCTGCAGGCCGACCTGAAGACGCTCAGCGGCCTTCTGGACGCAGCCGACGGCAGCACACGGGCTCGGTTGCAGGTGCCGATTGTCTTCTATCAAGGCCAAAGCGAGGATGGCATCGTCCTCAACATCGACCAGAACGCAGCAATCGCTGCGGGCTGGTGGCCGTATGGCGCCAAGATCGTCAACACCGAGAGCGGCCACACCCACAATATCGGGGCGGGCGGCACGATTGGAACGCCCAAGTATCCGGCAAAGCTGATGGAGGTGCAGGCTTTGCTTGATCTCAGCCTGATGCCACGGCTCGACGAAGTCTTTCCGAGGAACATCAGCTCCGTCCCAGGCACGCTCGAGACGCGGCAGCTCGTGGTCGTCGACGGCATATCGGCGTATGCGCACTATCTCTTCCTGCAGGCGTACACGCCTTTGGCCGATTTCCTGAAGCGGCTGGTGGCCGATGCGTTCCCGCGCAGCCAGAACGTGGATGACCGCATCATGAGGAAGCTGGCGCGCTCGGTCGAGGACGCGACGCTCGGCACCATGACCCGCGACCTGGCGATCTTCTGCGATCGCCTGGTGACGGAGGTTTTCGCGGGCTATCAGACCGGCACGGCAAACGATCCGACGCGGTTCGGCGAAGGCCGCTCAGCGGTTGCGCAGAACATCGTCAAGATGCTCAACGTCATCCGCCAGCGCGTGAACGAGTTCCTCGCCAGCAACCCGGCGGAGACGGCCGCGGCGCTGCCCTACTCGGGGTCGCTCGAGAACTTCAACGCCAATGTTCTCAAGCTGAACGCGCGCGTGCTGGTGTCCCGCTTCGATCCGGCCCGCACGGACGCGCTGAAGGCGCTCACCGACTCGATCGGGCAGTACACGGCGGCTGAAATCAAGAAGGCGGAGTTCGACAAGGAGATCAACAAATTCTCCATGACCAACTACCGCGTTCTCAGTGCGGAGGACCGCGGCCTCGTCTCCAAGATCTACGGAGGCATCTTCGACAAGGAATCCAGCGTGAGCGTGCCGACGCTCGACTTCCTCAATCGGCAGGTGAGGTGGCTCAACGATGATCGGCCGCTGTGGACGGCCGTCCTCGAGAAGGATGTCATCGAGAAGGTCGTGCGCAACGAGCAGATCCACAACAGCCCGGCGAAATTCACGTTCACCACTGGTGTCATCAAGCAGTCCGGCGTGATCGTGAATACCGTGCCGGTTTCGAAGGAGGCCGTGAAGGAAGCGCACCGAATGGTCGTCGATCCGCCGCAGCCCGAGCTGAAGAGCGAGCGGCAGAAGCAGTTCCTCGATGCGGGGCGCACCTCACGCTACCCGGCCATCCGCGGCGAGGTGGAACGGCTGGGCGCCGCCGCTCAGCAGTAGCAGGCCGGAGCGCGCGAGGAGATCATGCCGGGACATGGAACAGGTTTTTTTGGGAATTGTCCGGCCAGGAACGAGCCGTCCAAAAAGCCAAAGGGCGCGGCGACCCTGCGCACCGCGCCCCCTTGGATCACGCCGGGGAAGATAGATCAATCAGGGTTAGTGACATGCTAGTCAGGGGGCGTTGAACCCACTCTGAATGGCGCGTTCATCCGGGGTTCATCGGGCGGAATTCCGCATAACCATCTGGCACAATGACAGATTCCTGCAAGAGGGCCTGGGGAAAACCTGGCAGCGTCCCAGCACGACGCACGCATTAGCCGGCCCTTAACCGCCATCTGCTTCACTGGTCCCGATACGGGTGTGGTGATGGATGTTGCTCATGCGTCGGTCGTGTCTCGGCTTCGGCCTGCTTGCGTGCCTCGGCTTTGCCGGCTGCGCGACACCTGCCATCGATCGGCCGCCGGCCGCTTGGACGATAGCCTATGCGGCCGCCGGGCCTGCCGGCCTGCAGAGCTCCGCGCCGGCCGTCGCCCGGCTTCCGCACCAGACAACGCGCAGCGTGCGGATATCGAGCATGGATGAGGAGGCGATCATCGCCCGCGCCATCGCCGAGCACGAGATGCGCCGGCCCTAGTGTGGTGATTCCGAAGTCCGCTACCACCGTGCGACCAGCCTCCGAAGCGGACTTCGGAATCTGAACCACACTAGAATCATAGACTTGCTAGTGTCCTTTCGATCGCGAAGTTCGTTCGGA